>CAKSFN010000005.1 GCA_934454405.1 uncultured Eubacteriales bacterium
GACGGCGACCAGGCAGAACATATCAGTTACGGCTCAACGCTGTCCTTGGACGGCAACGCCACCCGGCAGTTTGACTTTATGCTCTCGAATCCGCCTTATGGCAAGAGCTGGAAAACCGATGCAGAAAAGATGGGTGGCAAGAAGGAAATCCTCGACAGCCGTTTCAATGCTTATCTGGACGGCGGTGAGCAGCTTACAATGATCCCGCGCACGAGCGACGGTCAGCTTCTCTTCCTGCTGAACAATGTAGCGAAGATGAAGAAAGATACTCCCCTCGGCAGCCGCATTGCAGAGGTACATAACGGTTCGTCCATCTTCACGGGCGATGCGGGAAGCGGCGAGAGTAATGCCCGACGTTATATGATCGAGAACGATCTGGTGGAGGCCATTATCGCCGTGCCGGAGAATATGTTCTACAATACGGGCATCGGCACATTCATTTGGGTGCTTTCCAATAAGAAGGAGGATTGCCGCAAGGGTAAAATTCAGCTTATCGACGCAACGGCGATGAAGTCGGCACTGCGCAAGAATATGGGCAAGAAAAACTGCGAATTTACCGAAGAAATCCGCAAGGAGATCGTTCGCATGTTCCTTGCAATGGAGGAAAGCAAAGTCAGCATAATTCTGAACAACGAGGACTTCGGTTATTGGAATGTGACGGTGGAGCGGCCGCTGCGTTTGCGCGTGTATCCTGACAGAGCAATTCCGGCGGATACATTCAAGAAGTCGGATGAATACGACAGCGTTTTCGCAGCTATTGAAAAAGCTGCGAAAACCGCACCGTTGGATGATTGGACCGCCTTTGCCAAGGCTACCAAGCTGAAAGCCGCCGCATTGAAAAAGGTGCGCCCTTTTATCACAGAGAAAGACCCGGCCGCACAGCCAATCGAGGGCGAGCCGGATGTTGACCTGCGTGACACGGAGAACATTCCGTTCACCTATGCGGGCGGCATTGATGCCTTTATGAAAAACGAGGTACTGACCTATGCACCGGACGCATGGGTGGACGAGAAGAAAACGCAGGTCGGCTATGAGATCAGCTTTACGAAGTATTTCTACAAGCCCGTGGAGCTGCGGGACATGAGTGATATTTTGAGTAGTTTGTCTACTCTTGAACAGGAAGCCGACGGATTGTTGGCGGGTATCATGGAGGGCGTGCAATGAGTGGATATGAGAATTACACACTGTCTCCCGTGCCGTGGATCAAGCAGATGCCGGAACATTGGGGACTGGTGCGTGGAAAGAATCTGTATCAGAAGATGCAACGCCCAACCAGTGATACAGATGAAGTCGTTACCTGTTTTCGTGACGGCACTGTAACATTAAGAAAAAACCGTAGAACAACAGGCTTCACAGAATCATTGAAAGAAATCGGCTACCAAGGAATAAGAAAAGGCGATCTTGTTATTCATGTGATGGATGCCTTTGCTGGTTCGATAGGCGTTTCTGATTCTGATGGAAAAGGTACTCCTGTTTATAGTGTCTGCCAAGCGAAAGGCAATAGTAATAATCAATATTATGCCTTGCTGCTTCGAGAAATGGCACGTTCAGGGTATATCCAGTCGCTGTATCGAGGTATAAGAGAGCGGTCATCAGATTTTCGCTTTGAAGTATTTGCGGCTCAATTTTACCCTGTTCCGCCCCGTGAAGAGCAGGATCAGATTGTGCGCTTTCTGGACTGGAAGGTTTCGAGCATCAATAAGCTGATTGCTGTTAAACAAAAGCAGATTGCTACGCTTAAGGAGTTTATGCAGACTGAAATTGAGAAACAGTTATATGCTTATCCTGTGGTTAGCGTGGTTCGGCTCAAGCAACTCGGTACCTTTTTCAAAGGTGGCGGTTTCTCAAGAGACAATCTCGTAGAGGATGAAGAATATCCAGCTATTCTCTATGGAGATATTTATACGCAGTACGAATACAAAACGTCTATAATCACGCATCACATTGATGGAACGGCTTATTCAGCATCAAGAAAAATATTGAAGGGCGATATTGTGATGGCGGGAACCGGGGAAACGAAGGATGAAATCGGTAAATCCATTTTGTATATGGGAGACCAGATTGTTGCCGTTGGCGGAGATGTTATCGTTTTCCATCCTAATGAAGGAATAAATGTGGAGTACCTTCTTTATCAGCTTTATTGTCAGGCTGCATTAAAGCATAGATACATTAACGGCAAGGGTGACATCATTGTTCACATTTATCCGACAGCATTGGGGAACACAATCATCACTCTTCCGAGAGAAGCCGATCAAAACAAGGTGGTATCGAGAATAAATGAAATCATTGATCAGGTTAAGAAAGCCATTGCTGTTTTGACGGACGAGATTTCTGTGCTACGAGAATACCGAGTGCGCATTGTCGCGGATACCGTCACCGGCAAGATTGATGTCCGTGGCATCGAAATCCCCGAATACGAATTTGTGGATGAAGATAACGATAATGTAGATGAAAATTTGGAACAAGGTGCGGACGAGCCTCCTGAGGAGGAATAAGTATGATAGAGATAAAAGAATGGACTTGGAAGGCCATTCCCAAAAAAGAGATGACTGCAAAAACAATAACCTGCCCGTACTGCGGTGTGCGGGTACAGGCGAGTTCTACCACAAGAATTGTCGATACAGCTACCGGTGCCATTAAATATCAAATTCACAAATGCCCGGAGTGCTTCATGCCGGTCATCATTGGTCTTGACGGAAAAATCATACCGCAGTCACAGCTGCTGCCCTATGAAGATGTACGCTTTCTACCGCCCAATGTAGAAAAGCTGTATAACGAATGCAGAAAGTGCTTTCTAAATGAGTGTTATCACTCGGTTATAATGGTTTCACGAACATTGTTAATGTATATTGCGGTTGACAAGGGCGCTGATGTGGGAAAACGCTTCGTCGAATACATAGATTTTTTGGAAGTGAATGGCTATATCGGTAGCCAAAACAAAGCATGGGTCGATAAAATAAGAAAGATAGGAAACAAGTATACGCACGAAATGGGAATGGCAACCCAAGAAGATGCCGATAAGGTTATTGTATTTATAAAACAGCTATTGGGCAACTTATATGAGATGCCTCATTTAGCAGAAGAGGAGGAAGCGTAATGCCGACCAATACCAAGGAAAGCGGATTCGAAGCTCTCATTGTAAACTGGCTTGTTGAGCACAACGGATATGAAGAAGGCTCCAACACCGACTACAACAAAGAATACGCCATTGATGAGACTCGGCTTTTTCGGTTCCTGCAGGATACGCAACCGGAGCAATTAGAGAAGCTGGGCATCCGGAAAAGTCATCAAAAATACGCACAGTTTCTCAACCGTTTACAGGGCGAGATTTCTAAGCGCGGCATAGTTGACGTGCTGCGAAACGGCATCAAAGTATACCCCGCCGACCTGATCATGTTTTACCTGACTCCCTCTGAGGGCAACGCAAAAGCTAAAGAGCTGTTCCAAAAGAATATTTTCAGCGTCACCCGACAACTCCGCTATTCACAGGATGCAGCCAAACTGGCACTGGATCTGTGTGTATTTATCAATGGCCTCCCGGTTATTACATTTGAACTAAAGAATCAGATCACAAAGCAAAATGTTGATGATGCCGTTCAGCAGTACAAGGATGACCGTGATTCCAGAGAGATGCTGTTCCAGTTCAAACGCTGCATGGTGCATTTTGCCGTAGACGATGCCCGTGTCAAGTTCTGCACGAAAATTGCCGGACAAGACAGCTGGTTTCTGCCCTTTGACAAGGGATATAATGATGGAGCAGGTAACCCGCCGAATCCAGACGGCCTTATGACCGATTATCTTTGGAAGGATATCCTCACCAAGGAAAAACTGACGCTGATTATAGAAAACTACGCGCAGGTCGTCGTCGAGGTGGACGAGGACACCAAAAAGAAAAAGGAAAAGCAGATTTTCCCCCGTTACCACCAGCTCGATGTTGTAACGAAGCTACTTGCCGATGTGAAGGCAAACGGCGTTGGGAAAAAGTATCTCATTCAGCACAGCGCAGGCAGTGGAAAATCCAACTCTATCGCATGGCTTGCTCACCAGCTTATCGGGCTGGAACAGGACGGTCGTCCGATGCTGGATTCCGTTATCGTAGTCACCGACCGCCGGATTCTCGACAAGCAGATTCGGGATACGATCAAGCAGTTCATGCAGGTCGGCAACACGGTCGCATGGGCGGAGCACTCCGGCGATCTTACGAAAGCCATTACAGATGGAAAGCGTGTTATCGTGACCACGATTGAGAAGTTCCCGTACATCGTTCCACAAATCGGAGCGGAACACAAGGATAACCATTTCGCCATTATCATCGATGAGGCTCATTCCGGACAGAGCGGAAGAAACTCTGCGCAGATGAACCTTGCACTTTCAGGGCTTGCTTCTGATGACGAGATGGATAACGAGGATAAGATCAACGCCATGATGGAAGGGCGTAAACTGCTGAACAATGCCAGCTACTTTGCGTTTACCGCAACCCCGAAGAATAAAACGCTGGAAACCTTCGGCGTTCCGTATCAGGACGGCGACGATGTTAAACACAGACCTTTCCACGTTTATACGATGAAGCAGGCGATCCAGGAAGGATTCATTCTGGATGTTCTGCAATACTACACGCCTATCGACAGCTTCTATAAGCTGATGAAGACCGTCGAGGATGACCCGATGTTCGATAAGAAGCGGGCGCAGAAGAAGCTGCGCAGCTTTGTGGAAAGCGACAGCTATACCATTGCCAAGAAAGCGGCTATGATGGTAGATCATTTTCACGAACAAGTCATTGCCAAAGGAAAAATCGGCGGGCAGGCTCGCGCTATGGTCGTGACCTCCAGCATTCCTCGCTGTATCGAATATTATTACGCCATCAATAAATGCCTTGCGGATAGGCGCAGTCCATATAAAACGATTATCGCCTTTTCCGGCGAGAACAAGTATCAAGGTCAGGAACCGCCGCTTACCTCTGCCGGATTGAACGGTTTCCCGGACGCTAAGATACCGAAGGAGTTCAAAAAAGACCCGTATCGCATTCTCATTGTTGCGGATATGTTCCAGACGGGCTTTGATGAACCGCTGCTCCACACCATGTATGTGGACAAGGTGCTTTATGACATCAAGGCGGTACAGACGCTCTCCCGCTTGAACCGCTGCTGCCCGAAAAAGTACGATACCTTCGTATTGGACTTTGCAAACAAGCCGGAGATGATTCAGGAATCATTTTCGCGATATTACCGCACCACGATTCTGTCCGGCGAAACCGATCCGAACAAGCTATACGACCTGGTTGCAACAATGGAGGAATACCAGGTGTTCTCCAACGAAGATGTCGAGCGGCTTGTCAATTTGTACCTGGATGGAGCGGATCGCGACAAACTTGATCCCACATTAGATGCCTGTACTGCCGTTTACAAGCAGTTTGACACGGATGATCAGATTAAATTTAAGAGCGCAGCAAAGGCGTTCGTGCGTACATATGGCTTTCTCGGAGCGATTTTGCCGTATGGTAACGCAGACTGGGAACGGTTGTCCATCTTTCTTAATTTGCTGATGCCAAAGCTGCCGTCTCCGCGAGAGGACGATCTTTCGCAGGGGATTCTTGAAACGATCGACCTCGAAAGTTACCGCAACGAGGCGCGTGAGGTCATGTCCATTCGCCTGGAAGATACCGATACGGAGGTGGCTCCCGTACCGGCAGGAAAGGTCGGGCACATCGTTGAACCGGAAATGGATTTGCTGTCTGTCATTCTCTCCAATTTCAATGATATGTTTGGTAACATCAATTGGAATGATGCGGATAACGTGCGGAGGCAGATCCTTGAGATACCGGCCATGGTGTCTAAGGACGAAAAATATCAGAATGCCATGAGAAACTCTGATGAACAGAGTGCGCGCTTGGAAAGCGAACGTGCGCTGCAGCAGGTCATATTTTCAATTATGGCGGACAATATGGAGCTGTTCAAGCAGTTTCAGGACAATCCATCATTTAAGAAATGGCTGTCCGACCTTGTATTTAACTTGACCTACAACAAGGACGGAAAGCCTTATGAGGTGCCCAACTCAAATATAGTCCCAAGAGAAAACTAACGTATGCATTGTGAATCGAAAGAATAAGCCTATTTCATCAATTTATGGAGTTGTTCAGAATGTGATGACATAACGTGAGCTTTGGACAGATAACAACAATATGGTGAGGCAATACAACCTTTCAATCACATAAAACCCCATCGTATATATGGCACAGTTTAGCTCCGTGCCATAGCATTCGGTGGGGTTTTAAGTTTCACATTTGCTGCCGCTTGCTTTATCTTAACCACCTCTTGTTCAACACAACTATCCCTTTCCGTCTGTGCTGAGCGGATGATAGAACGGCATTCTTGGGTTTGTGTTATGGCTATTGATGTGGGGCAGGTTTTCAAGCGGAATGGCGTAGAACCGCTCCTTGATGAAATTCCCGTTCATGCCGTCGATGATTTTTGCGGCCTGTTCCGCATAAGCGCCGGTCACATCAAATTCCGCAAGGCGGACAATTTGAAAGCGATATTTTCCGGCAGCGGTATACAGAATCTCTCCGGCTTTTCCGTCACCGTAGGTGGTATAGGCGTAGCTGGCTGACTGCACTGTTTTCTTGTCTTTTTCTTTTATAACCGTTATAGCCGTTTGCGCTTTCGGCAGCGGACTTTTTTGCGCCGATTCCGGATTTCCGCGGTTTTCCTCGCACATCGGAGCCGGGTATGCTTCCGTATTTTACAGTATAGCATAAAACGCCGCGTTCCGCAACTTTTTGATATAAATTCGAAAAAAAGTTACGATTTTCTCCCGAGGCTTTAACCTTTGCGTTCGTCGCTGTTCCGAAGAGACGAACGCAAAACCCCGTCGCGGAATTACTCCGCGGCGGGGGTCGTTTATCAGCAAAAACAACTGAAAAGGCTTATTTCAAACGATTTTCAGGCACAAAAAAAGCCGCGAAAAAAACGGTCGGCGTATTCCTCTTTTTGCGTCCAAATCAACTTTTATGCCTAAATAACCGTTAAAAAAGAAATAATACGAACCCCTTTTTAATCTCGGCGTTCGTATTATTTCTTCTGGCGGAGACGGAGGGATTCGAACCCTCGTCCCTCAGGGGGCATCATGATTTCGAGTCATGTCCGTTATGACCACTTCGATACGTCTCCGTGTATAAAAGTATTGTACTAAAAAAACTGCGGTTTGTCAAGTGGTCTGCTCAAAAAAATTGTGTGTTTTTAGGGAAATCTGCAAGCGTAAAGAGCAGAAGGGTCTTTTTCGCGTTTTCAATATGGTATGTTAAAATAATCTTAATCAATTCAACGAAAAACTTAATCCGTCAAGCCTTGAAACGACAAAACAATTATGTTAAACTGACATACGGAAAACCCGGTGAAGGTATCGAGATTTTATATTTCAGAGACGCCTGTTCGTCGTTCTGCGGCCGCAAATACAGGCGACGGGGAAAGAACGAAAGCAAGCCGCGCAGAGATATAAATGCTTGAAGACCGCAGCACGAGACAGGAGAATCAACGATGAAACACAACCCGCGAAAAATCATATTAAATCCCTTTACCCTGCTTTTCTGCGGTCTCTTGCTCGGCGTGATATCCAGATTGTTCGATATATACACGCAATGTCTCGGAGACATTTTTTCCCAGCCGGCTGTTTGGATATTGCTTGGAACGCTGATTGCCGTTTACAGCCCGACGAGAATTCGCGCAATGCTCAATATCCTGCCGTTTTGCCTCGGAATGATTGCAACATACTACATTACCGCGGAACTGACAAAAAAGGAGGCAATATGGGTTGCGGATTGGACTGTCATACAAGGATGGACGGTATTCGCGCTGCTGTCTCCGCTGCCGGCGCTGCTTGCGTGGCAAACAAAAGAGCGAGGGATTTTTTCCAGGCTGCTCGGCGCAGGAATAGTTGCGGTTTCTTTTTTATCAAGTGTTCTTTTTTTCGGAGGTCCGAGAGTTTATGATTTCATAATCAACGGAATTCTGATATACTTTATTTTTTTCAAAAAGATAGAGAGATGACTCCGAAAACGCGCCGCAGGTTAAAAAGCCGTCGCGCAAGACACGCGATTTTTTCGGCAGTTAAGCCGCCGTGACCGGAGCATACACAGGCGGGCTGTAAAAAACGCAAGTTTTTTACAGCCCGCCTGTTATTATTTAACTTTTTGCAAGTGTGAACTCAACAAATCTGATATATTCGATCAGTTCCTGCCGTCCTTGATAGCTGCCTGTGCGGCGGCAAGGCGAGCGATGGGAACGCGGAACGGCGAGCAGGAAACGTAGTCAAGTCCGATCTTGTCGCAGAACTCAACGGAGGTCGGGTCGCCGCCGTGTTCGCCGCAGATGCCGCAGTGGAGCGACGGACGAACTTTCTTGCCCTTTTCGATAGCCATTTCCATAAGAAGTCCTACGCCGGTCTGGTCAAGCTTAGCGAACGGGTCGTTCTCGAAGATCTTTGCTTCGTAATACGCTTCAAGGAACTTGCCGGAGTCGTCACGGGAGAAGCCGTAAGTCATCTGGGTAAGGTCGTTGGTGCCGAAGCAGAAGAATTCAGCCTCAGAAGCGATCTGGTTTGCGGTAAGAGCCGCGCGCGGGATCTCGATCATCGTACCTACTTCGTACTTCATATTGCTGCCCGCAGCCTTGATCTCTGCGTCAGCGGTGTCTACAACGACTTTCTTAACGAATTTAAGTTCTTTGATATCGCCGATAAGCGGAATCATAATTTCAGGCTCGATTTTCCAATCCGGATGCGCTTTCAGAGTGTTGAGAGCGGCGCGGATAACAGCCTTGGTCTGCATCTTTGCGATTTCCGGATAGGTAACTGCAAGACGGCAGCCTCTGTGACCCATCATCGGGTTGAACTCGTGAAGAGATTCAATTATAGCCTTGATTTCTTCAACGGTCTTGCCCTTGGAATCGGCAAGCTTCTTGATGTCTGCTTCTTCGGTCGGAACGAACTCGTGAAGCGGCGGGTCAAGGAATCTGATGGTTACGGGGTCGCCTTCCATAGCCTCGTAAAGCTTTTCAAAGTCACCCTGCTGAAGAGGAAGAATCTTTTCAAGGGCTTCTTCTCTTTCTTCAACGGTGTCGGAGCAGATCATTTCTCTGAACGCAGCGATTCTGTCAGCCTCAAAGAACATATGCTCGGTACGGCAAAGGCCGATACCCTCTGCGCCGAGTTCGCGTGCTTTTCTTGCGTCGGTCGGGGTGTCTGCGTTGGTGCGGACTTTAAGTCTTCTGTACTTGTCAGCCCAAGCCATAACTCTGCCGAATTCGCCGGCGATGGTAGCGTCTACGGTCGGAATGATTCCGTCGTAAATGTTGCCGGTGGAGCCGTCGATGGAGATATAATCACCCTCGCGGAACTCTTTGCCGCCGAGAGAGAATTTCTTGTTTGCTTCGTCCATAATGATGGCGGAGCAGCCGGATACGCAGCAGGAACCCATACCGCGGGCAACAACTGCCGCGTGAGAGGTCATACCGCCGCGAACGGTGAGGATACCCTGAGAAGCCTTCATACCGGTGATGTCTTCGGGAGAGGTTTCAAGACGGACAAGGATAACCTTTTCGCCTCTTGCTTTCCAAGCCTCCGCATCTTCCGCGGTGAAGACTATCTTGCCGCAAGCCGCTCCCGGAGAAGCGCCGAGGCCTTTGCCTATCGGAGTTGCGGACTTGATCGCTTTTGCGTCGAACTGCGGGTGAAGCAGCGTGTCAAGGTTACGCGGATCTATCATAAGAACGGCTTCCTGCTCGGTTCTCATGCCCTCGTCAACGAGGTCGCAGGCGATTTTAAGAGCAGCTTGTGCGGTTCTCTTGCCGTTTCTGGTCTGAAGCATGAAGAGCTGACCGTGTTCAACGGTGAACTCCATATCCTGCATATCTCTGTAATGCTTTTCAAGAATGTCGCAAACGTCAACGAACTTCTTGTATGCTTCGGGGAATTTCTGTTCCATTTCGGAGATGTGCATCGGGGTACGAACGCCGGCAACGACGTCTTCGCCCTGCGCGTTGGTCAGGAATTCGCCGAAAAGGCCTTTGTTGCCGGTTGCGGGGTCACGGGTGAACGCAACGCCGGTACCGCAATCGTCGCCCATGTTACCGAATGCCATGGACTGAACGTTAACGGCGGTTCCCCAGGAGTAAGGGATGTCGTTGTCTCTTCTGTAAACATTCGCTCTCGGGTTGTCCCACGAACGGAATACGGCTTTGATGGCGCCCATAAGCTGTTCTTTCGGGTCGTCGGGGAAATTCGCGCCTATCTTTGCCTTATACTCGGCTTTGAACTGAAGAGCAAGCTCTTTGAGGTCGTCGGCGCCGAGTTCAACGTCAAGCGTAACGCCCTTTTCTTCTTTCATCTTGTCGATGAGTTCTTCGAAATATTTCTTGCCGACTTCCATAACGACGTCGGAATACATCTGAATAAATCTTCTGTAGCAGTCCCAAGCCCATCTGGGATTGTTGGATTTTTTCGCGATAACATCAACCACCTGCTCGTTGAGACCGAGGTTCAGGATGGTGTCCATCATACCGGGCATGGATGCTCTTGCGCCGGAACGAACTGAAACGAGAAGCGGATTTTCAAGGTCGCCGAATTTTTTGCCGGTGATGTTTTCCATCTTTGCGATGTATTCCATAATCTCAGCCTGAATTTCGGGATTGATAACCTTGCCGTCTTCATAATACTGCGTGCAAGCCTCTGTGGAAATGGTAAAGCCCTGGGGAACGGGAAGCCCGAGGTTGGTCATCTCCGCAAGGTTGGCACCTTTACCGCCGAGAAGCTCTCTCATAGTTCCGTTACCTTCGGTAAAAAGATAAACATATTTTTTACCCATTTAGTTTATACCTCCTAATATTTCGGGTGTTTTATATTTAACATAGGGATTATAACATATATACTGCGTAAAAACAACCCATTTCCCCTCTTTTTAGTTTTTTTGTAACAAAAATTCTTTATACGCAGTCTTTTTTCATTCGGAAGCAGTATAAAAGATATTCTTTCCGAAACGCAGTTTTTAATCGGAGTGTGCAGTTAAAAAAGCAACAAATTTCAAAAAAATATCAAATTTATCCGCGCGGGTATTTACAAAAAGTGTTTTTTGGTGGATAATGAGTATATATAATTAATACGGAGAGAAATTATGGATTACATAATCGTCGGGTTGGGAAACCCCGGTAAAGAATATGCGAAAACGCGTCATAACGCGGGAAGGATCGCGCTTGATTTCATCGCCGAAAAATACGGCGCGAAGATAAATAAAATCAAATTCAAAGGGCTTTACGGTCAGGTTGATATCGGCGGCAAAAAAACGCTTTTGTTAAAGCCCGAAACATATATGAATCTTTCGGGAATATCCGTATCGGAGGCGGCGGAGTTTTACAAAGTTCCGGCAGAACGCATAATCGTTCTGTGCGACGACATATCGCTTCCGACGGCAAAGCTGCGCGTCAGACGCGAAGGAAGCGCGGGAGGTCACAACGGGCTGAAAAGCATTATAAATATGCTTGAAACACAGGCTTTTCCGAGAATCAGAATAGGGGTCGCCGACCGTCCCGACAAAGAAGAGGAACTTGCGGATTGGGTCTGCGGAAACTTTTCGAAAGAGGAAATGACGGCGATAGAGGCGAAGCTCGACGATGTTTGCGCGGCGTGCGAGTTGATAGTCGGCGGCGATATCGACGCGGCGATGGCGAAATTCAATCAGAGGACCTAAAATGGACAAACGGCTCGAATGCCTTGCGGGGCTCGAACAATTTCAGAAAATACAGCGCGCGGCGGAGGGGCATAAGACCTGCGCCGTTTTCGGCGTGGACGAGCAGAAGCCGTACTTCACCTCGCTGATATCGGAGCTGACGAAGAAGAAGCTTTTCATTGTCGTTCCGAGCGAAGGCGACGTTGTTAAAACACAGGCGGTTATGAACCGCCTTGCGGGAAAATCGCTTTCGTTCCCGACAAAAGATTATAATTTCCGAACGGTTGAGTCGGTTTCGCGATTTGACGAAAACAGACGAATAGAAACGGTTGCGGCGATACGCAAAAAAGAGTTTTCGTCGGTCGTGATACCTGCGGAAGCTCTCTGCACGCTTGTTATGCCGCCCGAAGATTACAGGGAGATAACGATACGCCCGTCCGACACGGTCGATTTCGACAGAATGGCGGAAATTCTCGTATCTTTCGGATACGAAAGATTCAGCAATGTTACGGGACAGGGACAGTTCAGCATAAGAGGCGGCATTGTGGACATTTTTCCGCCGTCCGAGGCGCAGCCTTACAGAATAGAGTTCTGGGACAACGACGTTGACACGGTTTCGCTGTTCGATGTCAACACGCAGCGCAGAACGGAGCCCGTCGACGGGGTTCGGATAACGCCGGCGAAGGAATACCGCGCGGAGATAGCGGAAAAACTGCTCGAAGCCATCGCGCCGTTCGAGGGCAACGCGTATGCGGACGAGGACGCGGAAAAACTGAGGAGCGGAATATTGCCGAAGCACGACCGCTGGCTGCCCGCCTGCTACGGAAAAGCCGCAAATATCTTTGATTATGCGGATGAAGATACGGTTGTCGTATTTTTCGAATACAACGCCTGCGCGGAAGCGATCGAGGGGTTCGCCTCGAGATTGAAAGAAGACATAAAAACGCTCTCGGAGGAGGGTTATCCTTTTCTGAACCTGCCGTACTGCTTTGATAAAAAAAGCATAGTCGCAAAATTATCCTCCCCCGTCGTTTTTGAAACGCTGCCGAGATCCCTGAACGACTTAAAGCTTGACGAGCTTGCGGAAATCAAGCTTTTTCCGGCCGCCGTATCAAACACCGCGACGCTGCAGGAAGATGTGCTGAATTATCTTGACGCAAAGTATAAAGTTTTCATCGTTGCGGCGAACGCGGATCACGCGAAAGAGCTGAAAAAAGAGTTCGGCAACGACGAAAACCTCGATATTTCGACAGGTGATCTGCCGTGGGGATTCGTGTGCCCGGAAAAAAAGACCGCCGTTTTCAGCTTCGGACAGAAAAAGCAGCTGAAAAAGCTGCCGAAATCACGATTCAAGCGCGGCGAAACGATAAAGAACTTTTCCGATATAAATGTCGGAGATTATGTTGTTCACGTCAATTACGGCATAGGCGTTTACGACGGAATACACAAGGTTGAGTCGGGAGGGATAATCAACGACTATATCCGCCTGAAATTTGCGGGAACGGACGTTCTTTACTTCCCCTGCTCCCAGCTCGACCAGATTTCGAAATACACGGTAGGAGACAGCGGCGTTAAGGTAAAGCTGAACAGGCTCGGCGGCAGCGATTGGCAGCGAACCAAGGCAAGGGTAAAGCGTTCGGTCAGGGATCTGGCAAAGGAGCTTATCGCACTTTACGATGTCCGCAGAAGAATTAAGGGACACGCTTTTTCGCCTGACACCGAGCTTCAAAAGGATTTTGAAGCCCTGTTTGAATTCGAAGAGACGGAAGACCAGACGAGAAGCATCGCGGAAATCAAAAAAGATATGGAATCCGACGCACCGATGGACAGACTTCTTTGCGGCGACGTCGGGTTCGGAAAAACCGAGGTCGCGATAAGAGCCATATTCAAATGCGTCTGCGACAACTATCAGGTCGCGTTTTTGGCACCGACGACGATACTTGCGTACCAGCATTATCAGACGCTTATCAAAAGGCTCGGCGATTATCCCGTCAGCGTGGAACTGCTTTCGCGGTTCAGAACCCCGACGCAGCAGAAAAAGATCCTTGAAGGAGTCAAAAACGGCAAGATAGAAATACTTGTCGGAACGCACAGAATGCTGCAAAAGGACGTGCGGTTCAAAAAACTCGGGCTTATAGTCGTGGACGAGGAGCAGCGGTTCGGAGTTGCGCACAAGGAACACCTTAAAGAGATGTCCAAGAGCGCGGACGTGCTGACGCTTTCGGCGACGCCCATTCCGAGAACCCTCAATATGTCAATGTCCGGAATACGGGATATCTCCGTGCTTACGGAAGCGCCGCAGAACAGGTATCCCGTGACCACATACGTTGCGGAATACGATATAGGGATAATCGCGGACGCAATAAAGCGCGAGGTTGCGCGAGGCGGACAGTGTTTTTATCTGCACAACCGAATTGACACGATATATAAGGCGGCAAACCTGCTTTACGAAAAAACGGGCTTCCGCATACAGGTCGCGCACGGGAAGATGTCGCAGGAAGATCTTTCCGAGATCTGGACGGCGCTTGTGAACGGCGAGATCGACGTGCTTGTTTGCACAACCATAATAGAAACGGGCGTCGATGTTCCGAACTGCAACACGCTTATAATCGAGGACGCCGACAGGCTCGGACTTGCCCAGCTGCATCAGATAAGAGGCCGCGTCGGAAGAAGCGACAGAAGAGCGTATGCCTATTTCACGTTCAGAAAAGGTAAAACTCTTTCGGCGGACGCGTATAAGCGTCTGATGACAATCAGAGAGTTCACGGAATTCGGCTCGGGACTCAAAATCGCGATGCGAGACCTTGAAATCCGCGGCGCGGGCAATGTTCTCGGAGCGGAGCAGAGCGGACACATGATGACGGTCGGATTTGATATGTATATGAAGCTGCTTGAGGACGCCGTTGCGGAAGAACGCGGAGAAACGGTCGCGGCGGGAGACTGCGCGGTTGACATAAAGGTCAACGCATATATCCCGGACACATATATTCGCGATATGGAGACGCGTATTGAGATATACAAGCTGATTGCGGGAATGACAAGCGACGAGGACGAGAGCGAGATAGTTGACGAGCTTATTGACCGCTTCGGAGAGCCTCCGAAAGAAGTTATGACCCTTATCTCAATATCGAAGCTCCGAATGCTCGGAATACGCTGCGGAGCGTCAAGGCTTGAACAAAAGGACAACACTGTTATCATCTATCTTGACGCGCAACCCGATTGGGACGCGATTTCGGAAGTTTCGGCGGCGTTTCCGAAGAGAATTTTCTATACGCCCGCTCAAAAACCGTATTTCACGCTGAAAACCGAGGAACCGATAAAGGATGTGCAACAATTCTTAGTAAAATTATCTCTTTCGGTAGACAAAAGCGGCGATGAGTGATATAATTAAAGATATATAATATTCCACGGAGGACAAAATGAAATTTAAAAGGATAATACCCGCGATTCTTGTCGTTGCGTCCGCTTTGACGGTTGCGACCTCATGCAAGAAAAAAGAAAAAGAACCTGATCTTATATCTTTCAATATAAGCGCCTCGTCAACCGAAACGGTCAACGAACTTCGCGCGGATGACGGAACGGTTCTGATGACCGCGGAAGAGCTTAAAACGGCATTCAACTTCTTTTCGCAGTATTTGAGAGATTATTACTACGGGCAGTATCAGGTCTATTCAAAGTATTACTCAATCAAGGATTTCTCAACGTTTCTTTCCTCGACCGCGTCGAGTTCAGGCACAACGACATTTGAATCTCTTATGAAACAGGACGCGACCGACAGATTTACAAGCTATATCGCATGCAAAAAAGAATTTGCGGATCTCGGGCTGTCCTTCACGGAAGAGGAACAAAAAAAGATTGACGACTCTTACAACGACAGGGTCGCGCAACTGAACGAAAAAGACAGCTCGACAGTATCGTCTGCCTGTCAAAAGCTCGGAATATCGCAGGATCAGTTCAAGGATTACATCACCGTTGCGAATTTCAGAATCGACAAGATCTCCGATTATTATTACGGCGATAAAGGAAAAGAACCGATAACGGAAGAAGATCTGAAAACGAACTACGACAAAAACTACACGCGAATAAAAGCCGTTGTCCTCGCAACGACCGACGAAAGCGGAAAAACGCTTGCGGACGACAAATTGCAGGAAGTAAAAGACAAAGCGGCGAAGGTTGAAGCGCAGGCGAAAAAGAAAGGCGCAAACTTCGAAAAACTCATAGACGAGTATTCGGAAAACGCGTATGACATTTCCAAGATCAGCGAGCAAAACTATATAGAAACCGCAAAAAAATATAACGAACATTTCCGCGAGACGGGATTCCTCTACAACGAAAAAGGCTACGAGCAAATGTTTTATCAGGCGCAGTCCATCACCGTTCCGAGCGAAATTATGGATAAGGCGGAAGGTATGAAAATCGGTGATGTATCATCTATAACCCTCAGCACCGGCGGTATCTGGATAATTAAAAAATACGATATCAACGAAAAAGAAAGCCTTTATACGGACGTGAAGGAAGATATCCGCTCAAACATAATCAACACCAAGTTCAACACTCTTCTCAAACAATGGGAGACCGAACTCAGCTACTCGTTTAACGAGACGGTTAAAAATAAAATTCTCGACCCGAACGCGAGAGAATCCGTTTTTGTGTCCGCGTCATAAAGAACAATAAGAGTACGCCGCTGCGGCGTACTCTTTTTATACCCGGTTCGGGAAAGGGCAAAAAAACAAAACCCCGAACGCTTTTGCATTCGGAGTTTTTTGGAGCTGATGATCGGAGTCGAACCGACGACCTCATCCTTACCAAGGATGCACTCTACCTACTGAGCTACATCAGCGTTACCTTGAATATTATACATTATAAAAGGAGTTTTGTCAATAGCAAAATGTGAAAAAAAACCGATAAAACTCCCCTATCGAAATTTTATCGTCATTATCAGACAAAACGGAGGAATGCAGATGAAAATTCTTATGCTGAACGGAAGTTCGAACACGAACGGGAACACCTTTCTTGCTCTTTCCGAGATTGGAAAGCAACTAAAAAAGGAGGGCGTCGATTACGAGATATTTCAAATAGGCGGCGCGCCGATAAGAGACTGTCTCGGGTGCGGCAGATGCTCGGAAAAAGGCTGCGTGTTCACAGATGACGGAGTCAACGCGTTTATAGCAAAGGCTAAGGAAGCGGACGGGTTTGTTTTCGGAACTCCCGTTTACTATGCGCATCCGAGCGGACGCATACTTTCTTTTCTCGACAGAGCCTTTTTCAGCGGGAAAGACGCTTTCAGGTTCAAGCCCGGCGCGGCGGTGGCGGTTGCGAGGCGCGGCGGCACAACGGCAAGCTTTGACTGTTTGAACAAATATTTCGGAATATCGCAGATGCCCGTCGCAGGCTCAACATACTGGAACAACATTCACGGAGCGGCGCCCGGAGAAGCGGCGTTCGACGCGGAAGGATTGCAGACAATGAGAAATCTTGCAAGAAACACGGCATGGCTGCTTAAATGCCTTGAAGCCGGCAAAAAATGCGGAATAGCTCTGCCTGAAACGGAAACAGGCAGCAAAACAAACTTTATCCGTTAAGTCAGAATAAAAAACATATTCGGGGCCGCTTTCTCACAAAGCAGCCCCGAAATTTCGTTTCGGATAAAATTATCAGTCTACAAGAGAGATGATAGCCATTTCCGCAGCGTCGCCGCGACGGGGACCCATCTTAACTATTCTCGTATAACCGCCGTTTCTGTCGGCATATTTGGGAGCGATCTCGGTGAACAGTTTGTTCACAACATCCTCCTTGGTTATAAACGCCATAGCCTGTCTCTTTGCGTGCAATGTATTATCTTTTCCGAGGGTTATCATTTTTTCTGCAAGGGAGCGAACTTCCTTTGCTCTTGTTGCGGTCGTCTCAATAGAGCCGTTTTCAAGCAGATAAGTTACCATACCGCGAAGCATGGACATTCTGTGATCGGCAGTTCTACCTAATTTTCTCATACGACAGCAGCCTCCTTTCTTACTCTTTGTCTATCGCGAACGAAAGTCCGTATTCCGCAAGTTTGGAAATAACTTCTTCAAGGGATTTCTTTCCGAGGTTACGAACTCTCATCATCTCTTCGGGTGACTTGTTTACAAGGTCGCCAACGGTGTTTATGCCGGCTCTTTTAAGGCAGTTGAAGGAACGGACGGAAAATTCAAGTTCTTCGATGGTCTTGTTGAGGATCGCTTCCTTGTCCTTGCTGTCGTTATCCTTCCAGACTTCCGCGGTAACGTCCGTATCTTCCGCAAGATCGATGAACAGAGCCAGATGCTCGCTCATAATCTTGGCGGAGAGGGAGACTGCTGTCTTTGCGGAAACCGTGCCGTTTGTCCAAACTTCAAGAGTCAGCTTGTCATAATCCGTTATCTGACCGACACGAGTGTTCTGAATCGTGTAATTGACCTTAGTTACGGGGGAGTGAGAAGAGTCCATAACGATAAGACCTATCGGAGAATCGGCGGCTTTGTTTCTTTCGGAAGGAACAAAACCTCTGCCGAGACCGATGGTTATCTCCATGTAAAGTCTCGCGCCCTTGCCCAACGTCGCAATGTGTAATTCGGGATTAAGTATTTCTATATCGGAATCGCCCTTGATATCCCCGGCAGTTACTTCATAAGTGTCCTCGGTGACCTCTCCGATGTCGATGTAAGCGAACTTGGAGCAGTTGCCGTGAAGCTTCGCAATAATGCCTTTCATATTGAGAACGATTTCCGCAACGTCCTCGGCAACACCGGGGATCGTGGAAAACTCGTGCTGAACGCCGTCGATTTTTATCGAAGTCACCGCCGCGCCCTGAAGAGAAGAAAGAAGAATTCTTCTCAAAGAGTTGCCGAGAGTGATTCCGTAGCCTCTTTCGAGAGGCTCAACGACGAATTTACCGTAAGTGCCGTCTTCGCTGCAATCTAAGGCTTCTATTTTAGGCTTTTCTATTTCTATCATATAAATACCCTTTCTAAACGCTCAGCGTTTTTTTTGTTAATCCGACGGGTCTGCCGTAAAGGCGAACCTGACGGTCTGCGAGGGTTCGGAAGCCCCGAAGAGCGCACTCTTCAAAAAAGCTACCATATACTTTATACACAAAATATATAAGCGAACCTTATTATTTGGAGTACAGCTCGACGATAAGGTGAACTTCGATGGGAAGGTCGATATCTTCTACCGTCGGAAGCGCAACTATCTTTCCTTTTACATTTTCGGAATCCTTTTCGATCCACTTAACAACGGGCTTAGCGGAGTTTGCTTCGAGAACGCCCTTGATCTTGTCGGAATCCTTGGATTTATCAGCCATCGCGATGACGTCGCCTTCCTTCACAAGGTAAGAAGGAATGTCAACTCTTTTGCCGTTAACGGTGAAATGACCATGGTTGACAAGCTGCTTTGCTTCGGCTCTGGACATGGCGAAACCGAGACGGTAAACAACGTTGTCGAGTCTTCTTTCAAGAATTTGAAGAAGCGCTTCACCCGTTGTAAGCCCCTTGACCTTCGTAGCCATTTCAAAGTAGTTTGCAAACTGACGCTCCATAACGCCGTAGTATCTCTTTGTCTTCTGCTTTTCACGAAGCTGCATTCCGTACTCGGTCAGTTTTCTGCGACGGTCGCCGTGAGGTCCGGGGATCTTCACCTTCGGATTGTTCATCGGGCACTTTTCGCTCATACACTTATCGCCTTTAAGGAAAAGCTTCGTATTTTCACGTCTGCAAAGCTTGCAGACAGGACCTGTATATCTTGCCATTTCAGATTACCTCCATCAAATTATACGCGGCGTCTCTTCGGGGGACGGCATCCGTTGTGGGGAATCGGAGTTACGTCTTTTATAAGAGTAACTTCAAGTCCTGCGGTCTGAAGCGCTCTGATAGCGGCTTCACGTCCCGAGCCGGGGCCCTTAACATAAACCGCAACGGTCTTCATTCCGTGGTCGATAGCGCCCTTTGCAGCGGTTTCAGCCGCCATTTGCGCCGCGAACGGAGTGGATTTTTTGGAGCCTCTGAAGCCCATTTCTCCGGCAGATGCCCACGAGATGGCGTTTCCGTTAAGGTCGGAAATCGTTACGATAGTGTTGTTGAAGCTGGCGCGGATATGAGCAGCGCCTTTTTCAATATTTTTTCTGTCTCTGCGTCTTTTAATAGCAACCTTTTTGCCTTTAACCTGTGCCATAATTCAATTCCCTCCTAACTTATTTCTTCTTGTTGGCAACTGTCTTGGACGGACCCTTGCGCGTTCTTGCGTTTGTCTTGGTTCTCTGTCCTCTTACGGGAAGACCTTTTCTGTGTCTTACACCGCGATAGCAGCCTATTTCAACAAGTCTCTTAATGTTAAGAGCGGTATCTCTTCTGAGGTCGCCTTCAACGGTCAGATGATGGTCGATATAATCACGAATAAGACCTATCTGCTCTTCCGTCAGGTCTTTGCAGCGGGTGTTCGGATCGATGCCGGTAGCGGCGAGGATCTTGTTGGACGTGCTGACACCTATACCGAAAATATAGGTAAGTCCGTATTCAACTCTTTTAGAGTTCGGTAAATCTATACCTGCAATTCTTGCCATTTTCTAATTACACCTCCGATTTTATCAGCCCTGTGTCTGCTTATGCTTCGGGTCAGAGCAAATTACCATTACTTTACCCTTGCGTTTGATTACTTTGCATTTATCGCACATTGGTTTTACGGAAGGACGTACCTTCATATTAAAAACCTCCTTTTTTCGCCGCTTAATGCGGACGTGTGAAAAATTTATTTTTCTTTCTTCGGCGATCTTCTCTTCCGGCGTTCAAACGTCAGTCGGAAGTTCTTCTCGCGCCTCTCCATTTAATTCTGCCCTGATTGAGGTCATATTGCGACATTTCAACAACCACCTTATCTCCCAAAAGGATGCGGATGTTGTTATCTCTCAGCTTGCCGGAGATATATGCCGTAAGTCTGTGGCCGCCCTGAATTTCAACGATGAACTTGGTGTTCGGCAGAATTTCAACGACTGTGCCTTCGACTTCTATGATACCGTCTTTTGCCATTACAGAACCTCCTCCGATGAGAACAGATTGATTACCTTTCGTATCTCGGCGTTTTCAATGTGTTTTCCCGTCATCAGCTTTTCATAGACCTTTGACTCATTGCAATTGCCGAGATATTTAAGATGCTTCAGCTTTTTAAGCTTCGGTTTTTCAAGCGGTCTGGTATGACCGTCTGCGATGTGGGCATACTCCCCGTCGGCATCGAGCACAACGAAAAGCCTGTTCTCGTCTCTTCCCCGAAGAGCTTTGACGATACTGCCCGCCTCAATGTCAACCATTTTGATTTTTTCCTCCAAAAGCGTGAGTTTGCCTGTATTTCGTCGCAACGCCCTCAGCGTTGCTTCCTCCATACCGAACGGAACTCATCCGTCATAGAGATGTGAGTATTAACGGCTCTCCTTTACGGACGGCTATCGTATTCTCATAATGAGCCGACAGCTTTCCGTCAAGTGTCTCAACAGTCCAACCGTCCTTCAACCTCTTCACGTCCGACACTCCGGCATTGACCATGGGCTCGATAGCGATAGTCATACCGCTTTGGAGCCTTCTGCCCTTGCCTTTCACGCCGTAATTCGGTACATCCGGGTCTTCGTGCAGGTGTGTTCCGACACCGTGGCCGACATACTCGTAAACAACGGAAAAACCGTACTTTTTGACGTAGGACTCTATTGCGTTTCCCACATCTCCGAGTCTGTAACCGTCTTGCGCGTACACAATGCCTTCAAAGAAGCTCTGTTTTGTTACGTCTATAAGACGCTGAGCCTCTTTTGAGATATTTCCCGCACCGTAGGTGCGAGCGGTATCTCCGTGGTAGCCGTTTAACAGAACACCGACATCAATACTCACGATATCCCCATCTGCAATAACTCTGCCTGCGGACGGAATTCCATGTATGACCTGATTGTTAATCGAGATACATGCAGTCGCCGGAAATCCGCCGTAGCCCTTAAATGAGGGTATACCACCCTTGCTTTTGATAAACCGCTCCATAACATCGTTTATGTGTTTGGTTGTAACGCCGGGCTTTACGTTTTCACCGCCGAGAGCCAACGCTTCGGCAGCAACCTGCCCCGCCCTGTACATAAGTTCGATTTCGCGGTCTGATTTAATGGTTATCATCGAGTCACGCTTTCAAAGCCTCATCTACGAGAGCCGTCGTATCCTTAACCTCTTCCTGACCCTGCACAAGAACGAGCTTACCCGTTTTTCTGTAATAGTCTTTAAGAGGCGCGGTCTTTTCGTAATAGACTTTCAATCTGTCAAGAACGACTTCGGGTTTGTCGTCGTCCCTCAGGATAAGACGCTCGCCGCATTTATCGCATGTTCCTTCGGCAGCCGGCTTTTTGTAAACGATATGGTATGACATACCGCAGCCTTTGCAAACGCGTCTGCCGCTCATGCGCTTTACGATATCCTCGTCCTTGACCTCTATGCTTATGACCTTTGACAGTTCAATGCCCATTTCCGCAAGCATTTTGTCAAGAGCCTCAGCCTGAGGTATCGTTCTCGGAAAACCGTCCAAAATAAATCCGTTTTTGCAATCGTCCTTCTGCAAACGCTCTTTGACGATCGCAATAACGTCCTCGTCCGAAACAAGTCCGCCGCCTTCCATAACGGTTTTCACTTTCAGACCGAGAGGCGTTTCGGCGGCTATCGCTTCGCGAAGAATGGCGCCCGTAGATATCTGCGGGATACCGTATTTTTCGGAAATCTTTTCCGCCTGTGTGCCCTTGCCGGCGCCGGGAGCGCCGAGAAGAATCAAATTCAACATTTTGCGTTCCTTTCTTCCGTTCCTCCGCCGGAACGCGGCGTTTTTCAACCGCGTCCGACTTCGGAAAATGATGTCAAACTTATCTGAGGAATCCCTTCGACTGACGCATAAGCATCTGGGACTCAAGCTGTTTAACGGTTTCAAGAGCAACGCTTACGATAATCATTACGGATGTGCCGCCGAGCGCAAGACCCGTCATGGCTTCTCCGAATATCGCTTCGAGAATATACGGAACGGTTGCGATAACGCCGAGGAACAGCGCGCCGACAATAGTAACTCTGTTAACAACCCTGATTATGAAATCGGAGGTCGGTTTGCCGGGTCTGATACCGGGGATTGTTCCGCCGTTATTCTTGATATTGTTCGATATCTCAACAGGATTGTACTGGATCGAGATATATAAGAAGTTGAATGCAATAATGAGAACGAACGCGAGAATGATGTATACCGGACTGGTTGACGAGAAGTACTTCGTCACGAACGTCGCAAAACCGCTTTTCGGGAAGAACTGAGCGATCGTTGCGGGAAGACCTACTATCGCGTAGGTGAAGATGATGGGCATAACGCCTGTCATCGCAACCTTTACGGGAAGGAAGGTGCTCTGTCCGCCGTACATCTTTCTGCCGACCTGACGCTTCGCATACTGGATGGGAATACGTCTTTCGGCGCTGTCCATAAATACTATGAACGCAAACATAATAAGACCGAGAACGACAAATATCGGAACTATCCACCAATAACCGGTCTGCACCTTCTGGATGCTGTATCCGATAAGGCTTACGCCGCGCGAAACGATGGATGCGAAAAGTATCATGGAGATACCGTTTCCGATACCCTTTTCGTCGATGCTTTCGCCCAGCCACATAACGAGCATTGAACCCGCGAGAAGAATCACAACGAAAAGCGCGATTCCGAACCATTCGGGGATGCCGTATTTGGAGATCGTCAGCAAGGATGCGGAATAGCCGTTGGTCATTATCGTGTAATAACCGAACGCCTGAACGAGGCCTATTGCAATCGTCAGGAAACGGGTTGCGTTTTTAAGCTTCTTTTTGCCTTCTTCGCCGCCGTCCTTCTGCAATCTTTCGAGAGCGGGAATAGCAACGGTGAGAAGCTGAATGATGATCGATGCGTTGATGTACGGCTGTATCGTCAGCGCAAAGAGAGTTCCGTATGCAAGCGCGTTACCGGAAAGCATATTGAAGTAACCGAGCAACGTGCTGCTCTGCGTGCTGAAAAAGCTCTGCAGGGCGTCGGTATTAACGAACGGAACGGGAATGTTTATACCTATTCTGAAAAGTATTATAATAAAGCAAGTAAATACGATCTTCGCTTTGAGGTCGCTTGTTTTCCAAGCGTTTCTCAGGGTCGTAAAAATATTCATTTATTATAACACCTCAGCTTTCCCGCCTGCCGCTTCTATCTTGGCTTTTGCGCTCTCGGAAAACTTCGCAGCTTTAACCGTGAGTTTCTTTTCGATTTCGCCATCGCCGAGGATCTTAACAGCAACGGCAGTGCCGCTGATCATATTCTTTGCGTAAAGTTCTTCCGCAGTTACGACGGTTCCGTCTTCAAACTCGTTGAGTACGCCGACGTTAACGGTTTCGTAAACCACTTTGAACGGATAGTTGGAGAAGCCTCTTTTGGGAAGTCTTCTTGAAAGGGGCATCTGACCGCCTTCAAATCCGGGTCTTACTCCGCCGCCGGAACGCGCGTTCTGACCCTTATGGCCCTTGCCCGCGGTTTTTCCGTTGCCGGAACCGATGCCTCTGCCCTTTCTGTACGGAGCTTTAACAGCACCGTCAGCGGGTGCAAGATCATGCAATTTCATATTGGGCACCTCCTTAATCTTCTACTTTGATAAGGTAGCAAATCTTTTTTACCTTACCCTCTGTCGCAGCGTTCTTAGGCTGAGTGGTCGTGTCGCCTATCTTTCTCAGTCCGAGGGAATTCGCCGTTGCGATGTGATCCTTGTGTCTACCTATCAGGCTCTTAACGAGCGTGATTTTAATCGTATTTTCAGACATCTGCAAACCCCTCCTTAACCTAAGATATCTTCAACGGACTTGCCTCTCGTCTGCGCAACCTGCGACGCATCTCTCAGGGTCGAAAGACCGTTGATAGTTGCGTGAACGACGTTCTGCGGGTTGCGGGAACCGAGCGCTTTTGTTCTGATGTCTTTAACTCCCGCCATTTCGAGAACGGCACGAACCGCGCCGCCCGCGATAACTCCGGTACCTTTTGCAGCGGGCTTAAGAACCACGCGGCTGGCGCCGTAGCAGGCAACGATCTCATGAGGGATCGTGGTGCCTTTAAGGGAGATTCTGACAAGATTTTTCTTTGCGTCTTCAATGCCTTTGTTGACCGCATCGGGTATCTCGACGGATTTGCCGAGGCCTACGCCTACGACTCCGTTTCCGTCGCCGACAACCATCAGAGCGGCGAACTTCATTTTTCTACCGCCCTTTACTGTTTTTGACACACGGCTGAGAGATACGAGTTTTTCGTTCAAACTCAATGCAGACGCATCTATTTTTTCATACATTGTAAACATATCCTCCTGTTACTTTATTAGAAGTTCAGTCCGCCTTCTCTTGCGCCTTCGGCAAGGGAACGAACTCTTCCGTGATAAAGATAGCCGCCTCTGTCAAAAACAACATCTTTAATATTTTTTGCCTGAGCCTTCTCGGCAATTTTAAGTCCGACTGCTTTCGCCGCGTCAACGTTGCCGCCGTATTCTTTGAAGTCCTTGTCAACGGTCGATGCCGAAACAAGAGTCACGCCGGTCTCATCGTCGATGATCTGAGCGTAGATGTTCTTCAAGGAACGGTAAACGCAAAGACGGGGGCAGGCCTCGGTTCCGCTGATCTTGCCGCGGACACGCTTATGCCTTTGAAGTCTTGCTTTATTGGAATCTTTTCTGCTAACCATAAAACGATTATCCTCCTATTACTTCGGAACGAAAAGTCCGGCGGGTTATTTCTTACCCTTACCAGCTTTACCTTCCTTGATTCTGACATACTCTCCGGCATATCTGATACCCTTGCCGTGGTACGGCTCAGGCGGTCTCTTGCCGCGAATTTCGGCAGCAAGCTGACCGACACGCTGCTTGTCGCAACCGCTTACGACAACCGTCGTCTGGTTGGGGCAATCAAGCTTGATGCCTTCCGGCTCTTCAACAACGACGGGATGAGAATATCCTATCGTGAAGACCACCGTGTTTGCCTGTTTCTGAACTCTGTAACCGATACCCTGGATTTCAAGGGTCTTGGAGTAACCGTTTGTTACGCCCTCGACCATATTGGCTATCAAGGTTCTTGTCAAGCCGTGCAAAGCCTTGTGTTTCTGGTCTTCGGACGGACGTTCAACCGTAACAACGGAACCATCGACCTTGATTATCATTTCGGGGTGCAGGGTGCGAGAAAGCTCGCCCTTCGGACCCTTTACGGTTACCGTGTTATCGGGCGCAAGCGTAAATGTCACGCCTGCGGGTATATCAATATGCTTTCTACCAATTCTTGACATATATTTACCTCATTTCTTTACCAAACGAATGCGAGGACTTCGCCGCCGACATTTTCTTTTCTTGCAGCCTTGTCGGTCATAACGCCCTTGGAAGTCGAGACGATCGCAACGCCGAGGCCTCTCATGACCTGCGGGATTTCCTCTTTTCCGACGTACATACGAAGACCGGGCTTCGAAATACGCTTGAGTCCCTGAAGAACCTTGGACTTGTTGGGACCGTATTTAAGGAATACCTTAATTACATCCTGCTTGCCGTCGTCGATTACGTTGAAGGACTTTATATAACCCTCATCAACAAGGATCTGAGCGATCTGCTTTTTCATGTTGGATGCGGGAATCTCAACACTTTCGTGTTTCGCATTATTTGCATTTCTGATACGAGTAAGCATATCCGCGATAGGATCTGTTATATTCATATCTGTTACCTCCTTAATAATTCAAACTAACAGCTTTACCAACTTGCCTTCTTCACGCCGGGGATCTGACCTTTATAAGCAAGTTCACGGAAGCAGATGCGGCATACGCCGTACTTTCTGAGATAACCGTGAGGTCTGCCGCAGATCTTGCATCTGTTATATGCTCTGGCGGTGTATTTGGCAGGCTTCTGCTGTTTCAAAATCATAGCTTTCTTTGCCATATTCAGTTGCCTCCTTATTTCGCAAACGGCGCGCCCATAAGGCTCAGAAGCTCTTTTGCTTCCTCGTCCTTGGTTGCCGTTGTAACGAACATGATATCCATTCCGCGAACCTTGTCAATTTTGTCATACTCGATTTCGGGGAAGATAAGCTGTTCCTTGATACCGAAAGCGTAGTTGCCGCGTCCGTCGAACGCTTCGCCGTTGATGCCGCGGAAGTCGCGAACTCTGGGAAGAGCGAAGTTGAAGAGTCTGTCTATGAACTCATACATTCTGTCGCCGCGAAGAGTTACTTTGACGCCGATGGGCATTCCCTTACGGAGTTTGAAGTTTGCAACGGACTTTCTCGCCTTGCAGACAACCGGATGCTGACCGGTGATAACCGCAAGGTCCGCCATGGCGGAGTCTATGACCTTTGAATTATCTTTTGCGTCACCGCAAGCGATGTTGATAACAACCTTGTCCAGCTTGGGGATCTGCATGGGGCTCTTGTACTCGAATTTCTTCATGAGCGCGGGAGCAACTTCGCTTCTGTAATAATCTTTAAGTCTTGCCATTTTAAGTCGTCCTCCCTCTCAATTAAAATTCCGCATTGCATTTTCTGCAATATCTGATTTTTTTGTCGCCGTCAAGCTTGTAAGCGGGGCGCACGGCCTTGCCGCACTTCGGGCAAACAAGCTGAACTTTGCACGCGTAAAGCGCTCCGTCGGTTTTAACGATGCCGCCCGTTTCACCCTGTTTTCTGGGTTTGACGTGCTTCGTAACCTGGTTAACGCCTTCAACGATAACTTTTTTCTCCTTCGGAGAAACGGCAACGACCTTGCCTTTGCCGCCCTTTGCCTTGCCGGAGAGAACTACAACGGTATCACCTGTTTTAATATGCATAACGCGGTTCCTCCTTTACAGAACTTCGGGAGCCAGAGAAAGAATCTTTGTATACTCTTTGTCTCTGAGTTCTCTCGCGATGGGCCCAAAGATACGGGTGCCTCTGGGGTTTTTGTCGTCTTTGATTATAACCGCAGCGTTTTCGTCGAACTTGATATACGAACCGTCTGCTCTTCTGAGTCCTTTTACGGAACGAACAACAACGGCTTTAACAACTTCGCCCTTCTTAACCGTTCCGTTGGGAGCGGCTTTCTTGACGCTGCAAACAACTACGTCGCCGATGTTGGCGAACTTTCTGCCGGAGCCGCCGAGGACTCTGATGCACATAAGTTCTTTGGCACCGGTGTTGTCGGCAACTTGCAGATATGTCTGCTGTTGAATCATAATAATTCTCCTTTACTTAACTGAGTATACTCGCTTTCGCTTGGCGACCGCCGCGACGCGGACAGTCACCGTGCGCATACGGAATTATTAAGCGTTTGTCGAAGCCGACACGCTTTATTATTTCGCCTTTTCAACGATCTCAACGATACGCCATCTCTTGTCTCTGGACAGAGGTCTCGTTTCCATAACAAGAACCTTGTCGCCGACGCGGCATTCGTTGTTTTCGTCGTGTGCCTTGAGCTTGTACGTGGAACGCATAACCTTTTTGTAAACAGGATGTCTGTAATGTTCCTGAACAGCTACAACGACCGTTTTATCCATTTTGTCGGATACGACAAGACCTATTCTGGTCTTTCTTAAAGATCTTTCCATCGTTATTTACCTCCTGTTCAGATTACGCGTTTTTCTTTTCGTTAAGGACCGTCATAACAACGGCGATTTCCTTACGAACGGACGCAATACGCATGGGATTGTCGAGCTGATTCGTCGCATGCTGGAAACGAAGAGCAAAGATCTCCTCTTTAAGTTCCCCGAGTTTCTTTTCAAGATCCTCAACGGAAAGCGCCTTGATGGCTGCAAGATCCTTCTTTTTCATTATGCGTCACCTCCAACTTCGAAATCGGATTTCTTAACGAACTTGGTTTTGATGGGAAGCTTGTGACCTGCAAGACGCATAGCTTCTCTTGCTATCTCCTCGGTAACGCCTTCCATTTCGAACATAATGCGGCCGGGTTTAACAACCGCCACCCAATATTCGGGAGAACCTTTACCGGAACCCATTCGGGTCTCAGCCGGTTTTTCGGTTATCGGCTTATCGGGGAATATCTTTATCCAAACCTTACCGCCTCTTTTGATGTATCTCGTCATCGCGATACGGGCAGCCTCGATCTGGTTTGCGGTGATCCATGCCGGCTCGGTCGCAACAAGACCGTACTCGCCGGAGGACAGCTTGGTTCCTCTCGTCGCCTTACCGGTAAGACGTCCACGGTGAACTCTTCTATATTTTACTCTTTTTGGCATTAACATGGCGTCTTTCCTCCCTTACTTCGAGTTTCTTGCCTGCGTTGAGGATCTCACCCTTGTAGATCCAAACCTTTACGCCGATGCGGCCGTAGGTCGTTGCGGCTTCGGCAAAGCCGTAATCGATATCGGCGCGGAGCGTCTGCAGAGGAATGGTTCCCTCGTGATAATGCTCGGAACGCGCGATCTCGGCGCCGCCGAGACGGCCGGCAACGTTGGTTTTTATACCCTTTGCGCCCGCCTTCATTGCTCTGTCGATGGCGGAGCGGGTCGCTCTTCTGAAAGATATTCTCTTTTCAAGGTCAAGAGCGATTCTTTCCGCAACGAGCTGCGCGTTAAGATCCTGTCTCTTCTCCTCGATTATCGTAAGAGCAACGGGTTTGTTGATGAGCTTTTCAATGCTCTGTCTGAGTTTTTCGATTTCGGTGCCGCCCTTGCCGATAACCGCGCCGGGTCTCGCGCAATGAACGAAAACCTTAACTCTTTCGTTGTTTCTTTCTATCTCAATCTTCGGAACTCCGGCAGATGCGATCTTCTTCTTGACGAACTTTCTGATCTTGTCATCTTCAACGACGAGATCGCCGAATTTTTCATCGCGAACAAACCATCTGGAATCCCAGTTACGGATAATGCCTACTCTCAGGCCGTGCGGGTTAACTTTCTGTCCCATAATGTCTGTCCTCCTATTCTTTCTCTGCCAAGATCATTGTGACGTGAGATGATCTCTTCAGTATTCTGTCGGCGCTTCCTCTTGCTCTCGCCATAACTCTCTTCATCGTTTTGGCGGGGTCGACATAGCAAGTCTTGACATAAAGCTTGGAAACATCCATATTGTGGTTGTTTTCAGCGTTTGCCATTGCGGATTTCAGAAGTTTAAGCACCGGCGCAGCGGACGCGTTCGGAGTGTTCTGAAGAATCGCAACAGCCGTTGCGGCATCCTTACCTCTGACAAGATCAAGAACGATCTTGACCTTTCTCGGGGTAATACGGAGACCTCTTAAATAAGCCTTTGCTTCCATAATTCTCGTTTACCTCCTTGCGCTTTACTTGCCGTTGTTGGACGTCTTGGAGCCTGCGTGGCCCTTGAACAGTCTCGTCGGCGCGAACTCGCCGAGTTTGTGTCCTACCATGTCCTCGGTTACATATACGGGAACATGTTTTCTTCCGTCGTGAACAGCGAAGGTGTGACCTACGAACTCCGGGAAGATTGTGGACGCTCTCGACCACGTTTTAATAACGCGCTTCTCGTTCGTCTTATTCATTTCTTCGACCTTTTTCATAAGCGATGCTTCGACGTAAGGTCCTTTTTTAATGCTTCTGCTCATATCTCAACACCTCCCGTTTATTTCACATTTCTGCGTTTAACTATGAATTTATCGGACTTGTTCTTCTTGGAACGCGTCTTGTAACCCATAGCGGGCTTGCCCCAAGGAGTAACGGGTCCCGGTCTTCCGACGGGTGACTTACCTTCACCACCGCCGTGGGGGTGGTCGCAGGGGTTCATTACGGAACCGCGAACGGTAGGTCTGATACCCATGTGGCGTTTTCTTCCCGCTTTGCCGAGGTTCACGTTTTCGTGGTCGGAGTTACCGACGATACCCACGGTCGCCTTGCAGTTAAGAGCGATCATACGAACTTCGCCGGAGGGAAGTCTGAGCTGAGCGTAGCCGTTCTCTTTTGCCATAACCTGTGCATACATTCCGGCAGCTCTTACAAGCTGAGCGCCTTTGCCGGGGTGCATCTCTACGTTGTGAACGAGAGTACCGAGGGGAATGAACTCAAGCGGCAGGCAGTTGCCCGGTTTGATGTCGGCTTCAACGCTGCTTCTGATCTTATCGCCTACGGAAAGTTTATCCGGAGCGATGATATACGCTTTTTTGCCGTCCTCATACTGAATGAGAGCGATGTTTGCGCTTCTGTTGGGGTCGTACTCGATAGATACAACCGTTGCTTCCGCATCGGTGGTGTTTCTCTTGAAATCTATCAGTCTGTATTTTCTTCTGACTCCGCCGCCCTTATGACGAACGGTGATTCTTCCGTAGTTGTTACGTCCGGAATGTTTTTTGAGGCTTACGAGGAGCGATCTTTCGGGCTTCTTCGCAGTTATCTCTTCAAAAGTCAGAACGGACATTCCTCTTCTGGAGGGAGTCGTCGGCTTATAAACTTTAACTGGCATCTGTCTTCCTCCTTATTACGTCAGGCTGTCGAAGAACGGAATCGTCTTCGAATCTTCGGTGAGCGTGACGATCGCTTTTCTGTAAGCGGCGGTCTTGCCGGAGGTGTAACCTCTTCTGCGTTCCTTGCCTCTGCAATTCATCACGTTGACGGACTTAACTTTCGTACCCTTGAAAAGAGTCTCAACCGCTTCCTTGATCTCAATCTTGTTAGCGTCTTTTGCGACCTTGAAGGTGTACTTGCGTTGGCTACGCATAATGTCCATGGATCTCTCGGTAACAACCGGAGCAAGGATTATATCCTGTGCAAACTTACTCATTATGCATAAACCTCCTCTGTTTTATTTACGGCATCTTTCGTCATAATAAGAACGTCGTGCTTGATGATGTCGTATACGTTAAGGGTGTTGACATAAAGCGTCTTAACGCCCTCGATGTTTCTTGCGCTGCTGATAACCACGTCGTTTGCGTCGGATTTTGCGTCAACAACGATGAGAGCTTTTTTGCCCGCAGCGTTGAGAGCCGCAAGAACCTCAACCATTTTCTTGGTCTTCGGAGCGTCGAACGCGAGACTGTCAACAACGATGAATTCCTCGGCTGCAACCTTGGAGGAGAATGCGGATTTGAGAGCGAGTCTCTTCGCCTTCTTGTTCATCGCGATTCTGTAGCTGCGCGGCTTGGGACCGAGCGCTACGCCGCCGTGCGTCCACTGCGGTGCGCGGATGGAGCCCTGACGAGCACGGCCTGTGCCCTTCTGTCTCCAAGGCTTTCTGCCGCCGCCTCTGACTTCTGTTCTGGTCAGAGTGGACTGAGTGCCCTGACGCTGATTTGCAAGATACTGTTTAACTGCCTCGTGGATAACGATGGGGTTAACGGGAACAGCGAATATTCCGTCATTGAGTTCGATGGTGCCGGCTTCGGCGCCTTTCATATCATAAACTTTGTAGTTCATCTGTCATATCCCCCTTCCTACGAGCGCTTTTTGACTGCGGTCTTAACTGCAACGAGACCGCCGTTGGGACCGGGTACGGCACCCTTGATGGCGATGAGGTTGTTTTCCGCATCAACTTTAACAACTTCCAGGTTCTGGATCGTAACCTGAACGCTGCCCATGTGTCCGGGCATGCCCTTACCCTTCATAACTCTGGAGGGGTCGGTGTTCGCGCCCATTGAACCCTGGTGTCTGTGGTAACCGGAAGTACCGTGCGATGTCGGCTGTCTGTGGAAGCCGAGACGTTTGATGGTGCCCTGGTAACCGTGACCCTTGGAAACGCCCGTGACGTCGATCTTGTCGCCCGCCGCGAAGGTGTCCGCTTTTATGATGTCACCTACGTTAAGTTCGGAGGAGTTATCAAGTTTGAACTCTTTAAGAACTCTCTTGTAAGCAACCTGCGCTTTGTCAAAATGACCTTTTCTCGGTTTAACGACCAGTTTTTCTCTGAGATCTTCAAAACCGAGCTGTACGGCATCGTATCCGTCGGTGTCGGTCGTTTTCTTCTGCACAACAACGCAGGGACCGCACTCAACAACGGTTACGGGAACGACATTTCCGGCTTCGGTGAAAAGCTGCGTCATGCCGATCTTTCTGCCAATGATTCCTTTTTCCATTTTAGAAATACTCCTTTCGGTTATTGGTTGGCGTCTGCCAACTTGACCGCGTTCGATTTTTTCATCGACGGGAATAGCTTTTGGCGGTTAGCTATCATAAAACCTGTCATGGCAAAAGACAAATTTGTTTTTACTGTTTAACTTCCATCTCAACGCCTGCGGGAAGTTCGATTCCCATAAGCGCTTCAACGGCTTTCTGATTGGGTTTGATCACGTCGATAACTCTTTTGTGAGTTTTCGTCTCGAACTGTTCTCTGGAGTCCTTGTACTTGTGAACCGCGCGCAGAATGGTGATAACTTCACGATCTGTCGGCAGGGGTACGGGACCTGAAACGGTTGCGCCGAATCTCTTTGCAGTTTCAACTATCCTTGCAGCTGACATATCAATGAGATTGTGGTCGTAAGATTTCAGACGGATTCTGATCTTTTCCTGTTTAGCCATTGTAAATGTTCGCCTCCTCATATTATTCGGGTCTCTGCCCTTTTTTTTGTGGGCTTTCAAGACCCATCAAAGTATGGAGATGAATAACCGAACACTCAAAGCCTGATCTTATGTGTTTTCTTGCCTTTGCGCAAAAAAATGCCGGGACAAGGCAAACCTATCCCGAACCATAAAACTTGCCGAGTGGTAAAGCGGCGCAGGCGTTTTTCGACGGCGAGAGTAATTGTCGCCGTTTCGCAACGTAAGAAACGCAGCCGTCCGCATTACATCAACTAAATTCGGTATTTCATCCAATGTGTTGGATAATGCTCGCGCGGAATTCTCTGTCACCTTTACCGGGGTGAATTTCAGTAACCTCCGCGGTCGTCGCACCTTTGCATTTTTGCCATGCAAGTTATTATAACATATATTATATAAGTTTGTCAATAGAAAAACTGCATTTTCTCGGCTTTTCAGGTGAATTTTTTGTAACATCGCGCCCGTTTTGAGCGCAAATTTCATTTTTGTCACTTTTCAACAATCTTTCGGAGCAATTTTCTCCTTTGCAGACAACGCCTTTCGCACACACGGAGCGGAGGTAAACATTGTTTTTATACGCCTCCCTTTTCAGGAGCATACCGACAAGCGACGAAAAGCGAACGGCGACCGCGGCGGCACTTTTCAGCACACATGGGAAGGTGGGAAACCTTAACCGCAAAAATATATACGCGCACATTACGCGCGCGTATATATAATAAGGTAGACAATTTTGAAATCGGAGCATTCCCGCGAACCGTTTGCGGGGAATTCTTCCCCGATAGCGGACAAAGGCGATCGGAAACTCCGAAACCGCTCTTTACCCGATAATGAACAGAGACTTTTGCAAATAATTATTTTTCGGGAACCAGAGTGTCCGATTTGCCGGCGATATAATAAAGGAGAATCATTGCATCCGAAATATCGACAACGCCGTCGGAATCAAAGTCGCAAAGACAAAGCTTTTCTTCGGGCAGCAGTTCCTTTGCGGAAACATGCATAAGCAGACCCATCGCATCCGCAATGTCGACCGCGCCGTCGCCGTTTATGTCGCCGGGAATGATAACGGGCTTTGCTTCTTCCTCAAATTCTCCGGGAGAATCATATTCGGTAAAATCAAGGCATATCCAGCCGACAATGCCCTCATATTCGATCTTGCCCCAGATGCCGTCGACCTCGGTAACATTAACGAGCGTTTGATCTCGGAGCTTGCTTATAATTTCTCCGTTCACGGGTGATTTTCTGATATTCAGAACGCTGTTTTCGCAGGTGGAGATATATACGCCGGGACAGTAATCCGCGGTCAGCGTGAGAGCCTTTGCGGAAGCCTTTCCGCCTGCGTTTTGCGCAGTTACATTTATCGTATAAGTTCCGCCGAGGGACACCTCTATCGTCAAAGAGTTCTCCTTAACGACAGAGTTCAGAACTTCAAGATTTTCGACGGAATTTTTAACTTTAACGGTTACGACATACTCAACGTCCGCGTCGGAGGAAAAAGTCAGTTTCAGTTTATCCGAAAGATTGATCTCCGAAGCGTCCGCAGTAACGCTGCACTGCGTCGGTGCCTTGCAGCTTACTGTTGTATATTCAAGAAAAATCCAGCCAGTAATATCCTTGTACGTAATTTTACCCCATGATCCGTCCACCTCGGTAACGGTCACCACGGTCCCGTTGTCAAGCTGTCCGACCGATTCAGCCGTTTTGGACGCGCTTGCGCGAACGTTAAGCGGGATATTCGACGTGTCCGACGTATGGACCGTATATACGCCGGGCAAAAAAGACGATATTTCATCCGGTTTCTCAGAGGAACCGGTCGAGCCTTTCAACGCGTAAGGAGCCGAATAATGATACAAATAGCTCTTTTTCAGCTCGGAAACGGTTTTCTTGCCCCAACGGATCTCGCATCCGCGGGAAATTCCGACGCCGTTGCAGTCTCCGAAATAGACATAATCGTCATCTATCGCAGTAACAAAAATATAATGCTCGGCGCCGTAATAGCCCTTATAAGTAACTATATCGCCGGGCTTGATCGAGCCGAAAGACTTCTCTTTCGCCCTTTTCCTTGCGGACACGCCGTAAGCGTCATACGCAAGCTTCAGCACGAAGCCCCAGCATTGAATGGCATTGTCAAAGCTGTTGCAGCCGCAGGTTCCGGACCAGTTGCACGAGTTATGATGCGAGCAGGGATTGTTCGTCCAACCGTCGGGATTATTCGACGAGCCCTTGCTGTGATTCCAGTATTTCCCGTTCGGGAACTTCTCCATAAGCTCGTCAACCGTCAGCAGTTTCGGCGCCGCCTGTGAAACGACAATGCCGGAAGCAAGCGTAACGGTCATAATAAACGCCATAATAAAGGCGAATATTTTTTTTCGCATAAAAATAAAAACACCTCCTATTTTACCGTCCCCTCGGGCGCACCTTGCGCCTCGACCGTGCGACGCGACCCTCGGAACCGAAACCTCGGGCATTGAGAAAATTATTCGTCGCGGGGTACGATATAAAACAGCCGCGCGAGCGCATAAAACAAAAGTTTTTGCGCCGAGTATAAACGTCGGGATCCCCCAAAACCGCGCTTCTCCCACGCGCTCTGTCCATGGTTTTGCAGAGGATGCCTCCTTGCACGACAGTTGTATTATACCACAAAAAGGCTTATTCGTCAAGCAAAAGGCATACTTTGGAGAATATTGTCAAATTAAAAGAAGAGAAATGTTTCACGGATGACACGAAGAACAAAACAAAAAGGCGGAAATCGGGAAGCCGTCCCGATTTCCGCCGTCAGGCGTTTTTCCCGCAAAAACAGGAGAAAATGCCCCGTATGAAAGTTTTGAAAGCTGTTGTCTTTAATAATCCGAAAGCTTAAGTCTGACTATGACAAGCGCTTTTTGAGCGCTGCCTCTTCCGTCAAGAACAAAATAATCGACAAGCTCGTCGCCGACGCTGCCTATAAGCCTGATCTGCGGCAGATACGTCGTAAAAAGCATAATGTCGCCGTTGTTGGTGCGCGGCATATATACGGTTTTTTCGGCGTTGTTCAGATTGTCGAGTCCGGAAACGGTCATAAAACAGATGTAGCCGTATTCGTCGTTCACATATCCGTCAACCGTGCGGCTGAGGATGTCAAGCACGCTCTGTTCGGAATAGGTTCCGTAATTCGGAATTTCGGAGCCGTCGATAAGATACTTTATATAGTTTTCCGTTATATAATCGGACTGATTCTCCGTCGTCTGCTTCGACTCTGTCCGAGGAGATTCGTCCGTCGCCTCTCTCGAAACATACTCCCCGAGAGATTTCTGACGCTGTTCCAAAGAAAACGCGCTGAAAATAACCGCAAAAACGATGAGCAGGCACGCGGCAACGGGCGCGGCGACGCGCATTATTCTGTTGAACGGAATTTTTCTTCTTTTCTTTTCGGGCAAAGCCGAAATGCGTTCCATAACGGACGCGGTAAAAGCCTCGTCGAGTTTTTTGCTTCTGTCGCGAAGGCTTTCTTTTACAAATTTTGCGTTCTCGTATTCGCGAAAACATTTTTCGCATTTCGAAAGATGCAGGAAAAACGCATTTTCGATCTCTTCCGATGCCGAATTATCAAGTATTTTATCTATATACGCGCAAAAATCTTCGCATCTGAATTTCATATCGTTTTCCCCCTTCTTTCGTTCTCATTAATTTAGACGAAACAAAAGATTAAAAAGTTCCGTCATTCAGATAATTTTTTTCGCAGACTGTCTCTTGCTCTTTTAATTCGCGACTTCACGGTTCCCTCTCTGGTCTTCGTCATCTCGGCAATCTGTTCGTAGCTGAAGCCGTGAATATCGCGAAGCTCAATCATTCGGCGCTGTTCCTCCGGCAGTTCCGCGACCGCGGCAATGATTTTTGCGCGAAGCGCCGTTTTTTCAAAGGCTTTTTCGGGCTGTGTCTCCTCGCCCGCGCTCAAATTGCGCACCTCGGCGTCTTCTTCGTCATAAACGCTTTTCGTGTCCGGAGTTCTTCCTCTTTTACGGCAAAAATCAAGCGCCGTATTATACGCTATGCGATAAAGCCACGTCGAAACGGAGCTTGCTCCGCTGAAAGAGGATATTGCCGTGTACGCCTTAATAAAGGTGTCCTGCGCGAGATCTTTCGCGTCCTCCTCGTTTCGGACGACCGCCAGAATAACGCGAAAAACGTTTTCCTGATTGTCACGGACAAGCCGCTCAAAAGCCGTATGATCGCCTTTTCTCAGTTTTTTCAATTCTTCGCCGGTCAAGTCCGTCACCTCCGTTCGGCGTTGTCAATCGCAAATATATCAAAAAACAGAATCGGGTCCGTTCACGGCTCGTTCATAAATTCCGTCAGTATTTTTTCCGTCTCGGCGTAGCTTTTCGCTGAAAATACGGCGTTTTTTATTTTTGCCGCGCCGCGCATGCCTTTAAGATAGTACGCAAGATGTTTGCGCGCTTCGGGGATCGCGGTTTTTTCGCCCTTTACGGCACACATATCGAGAATCTGTCCGAGCGCGACCGAAAGCCTTGTTTTTTTATCGAAACAGGGATATTCTCCGCGCCCGATATAATCCTTTATCTGCTCGAATATAAACGGATTGCCGAGCGCGCCCCTGCCGACGGCAACCCCGTCCGCGCCCGTTTGTTCATACATATTTTTTGCATCCTCGGGGCTGAAAATGTCTCCGTTCCCGAAAACGGGAATCAAAACGGCTTCTTTAACCTTTTTTATCACATTCCAGTCGGCTTTTCCCGAATAGAGCTGAGTTTTCGTTCTCGCGTGAACAGTTATGCTCTTTGCGCCCGAATCTTCGCACATGACGCCGAATTCGACCGCATTGATATGCTTCTCATCATACCCCGAACGGAATTTTACGCTGACGGGCAGCTCTGTTGCGGACACTACAGCCCTAATAACTCTTTCCGCCTTTTTCACATTTTTCATAAGAGCGCAACCGTCGCCGTTATTGACTATTTTCGGCATCGGACAACCCATATTTATATCTATCCCCGCAGGAGACAGTTTTGAAACCTCCGCAGCCGCAAAAGCCATAATTTCGGGTTCCGAACCGAATATCTGGATATATACGGGCTGCTCGTCCGGTTCAAACGCAAGCAGCGTCGCGGTTTTTTTATCCGAATAAAAAAGGCCTTTCGCGCTCACCATTTCCGTCGTTACCGCGTCCGCGCCGAAGCGTTTGCATACACGGCGGAAAGAACCGTCCGAAAAGCCTGCGAGAGGAGCAAGCGCCGTTTTGAATATCGACATAATCACAAGAACCCTTTCGGAAACAGTCTTTCAGAATATATTTTTCACGTTTTGAGAATTTTCTATTGACATCTATCGCATTGTGTGATATAATGCGTTCGGAGTATAATGAAAGGAGGATCCCCCATGCTTTTCGGAAAAGGATATGAGGAGCCGAAAAAAAAGGTTTTCGACAAAACAAGGATCCTGCGTCTCGGAGCCGAAGGGAAATGGTGCACCTTCACGGGGCACAGACCCGCAAAGCTCGGCATAAAAAGCGAACGGGATCACCTTTGCGAGGAGATAAAGCTCGGACTGAAACGGGAAATTGCGATAGCCTGCGAGCTCGGTTACAGAAATTTTATAACGGGTATGGCACTCGGAACGGATATGTGGGCGGCGCGGGAGGTTTTGAGGTTTCGCTATGTGTACGGGTTAAGAAACGAAACGCTGAAACTGTTCGCCGCGGTTCCGTTTGAAGGGCAGGAGCTGCAATGGACGATGGCGCAGCAGCTTGCGTATCAGCAAATTCTTGCGAATTGCGACGGTGTATTCTATATAAGCTCTTCCGGAAATTCGGGCGCATATCTGGCAAGAAATCTTTATATGACAGACCATGCAACGCGGCTTATCGCGGTCAGCAACGGTTCCGCGGGGGGAACACTGAGAACGATAAACGCCGCGATAGAGCGCGGAATGGAGATACGGATAATCAACTGTCTGAAAGACAGGATAATGTCAACGACATCCCTGCAATACTGATCTCAACGGTCTATTCAACCGATTTCAGGGATTCAACCATATCTATGTTTTTCAGCCTGAAGTGCATAACGAACGCAACCATAACGGAGAAAACAACGGTCATGGCAAAGGCGAACAGATAGCTTACGGGATGTATCTGCCTGCCGAACATAACGGCATCAACTTCCGCGGTCACGATTATAAACCTGTGCAAAAAGATTCCGAGAGCGAGCCCGAGACCGCTGCCGAGCAGCGTAAGAACGACATTTTCCCTGTAAACATAGCCTGCGACTTCTTTATCCGTAAAGCCGAGAACTTTTATGGTTGCTATTTCGCGTGTACGCTCGGTTATGTTAATGTTCGTCAGATTGTAAAGAACGATGAACGCCAGCAGGCTTGCGCAAACGATGATAAGCACAACAACAGAGATAAGCCCCTGCAAAACCTTGTTGAACTGTTCCTTCATATCGGAAAACTTCGAAAGCCCCAGAACATTTTCGCTTCCGATGATTTCGGAACACATTTTTTCAACGTCCTCTCCGTCGCGGAATATGCCCCAAACGGTTTCATAGTCGGGAGCCCTTCCCACGGCGGCGGAATATTGTTCGGGGGTGGCGTAAACATAGCTGTAAAGATAGTTTTCGGTTATGCCTCCGACCCTGAACTCGTAGGTGTTAATCCCGTCGGGACAAACGCGGATGGTATCTCCGACGGAAATCCCGAATTTATAGGAAAGCTTTTCGGTTATCACAACGCCGTCGGCAGACGGAAAATCAACGGCTTTATGTGATTTTCTGTCTCTGAAAACGATAAAATCGTTCAGCTTTTCCGAATCTTCGGGGACAACAAGATATATTCCGAAAGCGGCGCCGTCCGTTTTCAAATCGGCACCCTGCTGATAAACATAAATACTCTCGTCGAGATCCGCGGCGAGAACCTTGTTCAGATCGGTGCTTTCAGCGGAGGACGACGCCGAAGACATTCTGACAACGAGGTCGTATTTCTGTATCTCTTCAAACTGCTTCGGCAGAATATCTCCGATGGAATCGCGAAGCCCGAACCCCGTAAGCAAAAGCGCGGTGCAGCCCGAAATTCCTATCAGCGTCATAAAAAATCTTTTTTTGTATCTTATCAGATTCCTTGCGGAGACCTTGTGGGAGAACGAAAGCCTCTTCCATATCGGGGTCAGCCGTTCAAGGAATACTTTTTTACCCTTTGCCGGAGGCTTCGGGCGCATAAGCTGCGCGGGAACGCTTGAAAGAGCCGCGAAGCACGCCCAGAAAGTTGCGGCGCATATACAGATAACGGCAACCGCCGAGGTCAAAACCGCATATCGAACATTAAATTCGAGCAGGATATCGAACTTGTCATACATCATCGTATAGGTTTTTACTATAACCGTCGGGAATATCCAATAGCCGAGGCACACTCCGACGACGGAGCCCGAAAGGCTTGAAAGCCCCGCATAAACGAGATATTTTCCCGCTATTGCGACTTTTCCGTAACCGAGAGCCTTCAAAACGCCTATCTGCATTCTGCGTTCTTCGACCATACGCGTCATCGTTGTCAGGCAGACAAGCCCCGCAACGATAACAAAGAAAACGGGAAAAACGCCGGAGATCGCGTCTATTTTATCCGAGTTGTCGCTGAAACCCGAATAGCCCGCGTCGTCCGCTCTGGAATATACATAATATGTCGGGCGCTTGAGTTTTTTGAGCTCTTCCCTGCCCTCGTCTATTTTTTTCTGCGCGTCGGAAATTTCGGTTTCCGCGTCTTTTTTCGCCTTTTCATATTCGGAGCGGGCGGAAACGAGGTCATTTTCGCCCTTGGCGATATCTTTTTTCGCCGATTTCAGCTTTATCAGAGAAGAATCGAGTTCTTTTTTTGCGGCGTCAAGCTTTTTTTCCGCCGCCGCAAGTTCGGCATAGCCGCCGTCGATCCCTTTTTTCATTTCGGAAAGTCCTTGTTCGGCAGCGGAAAGCTGCGCGCCGAAGGCGTCGAGAGAGGCTTTTTGTTTTTCATACTCCGCACGGTAAGCGGCGGCTTCGGGGGCGCCTGCTTTTTCAAGCGCTTCGGTATATTCCAAAAGTTCCGCAAGAGAAGCCTTTGAAGAATTATAGGAAACGACGGCGGCATCGTACTTCGCTTTTTCCGATTCGTATGTCGCCGTTAAAGCCTCAAGCTTTTCAAGCGTCGAGGTCTTTGCCGCGTAAAACTCCGCATACGATTTTTCATACAGGCTTAATCCGTCTTTATATTTTTTAAGTCCGTCGGAATAGGTTTTCTTTGCGGACGCGATTTTTCTTTCGCCTTTTTCAATCTCGGAAAGCGCGGAGGAAAGCTTTTCTTCCGCCTCGGCTTTTCCGTCGTCAAGCTCTTTTTGCGAATCGTTTATTTTATCCGAATATTCTCTGTAAATGCTCTCATACCGAACGGTCTCGCGCTCGGAAGCGAAAGCCTCGATGCGGCTCTGCGCCGCAGAAATAAGATCCTTGTAATCGTCCTCATAGCAATAAAGTTCTTTTGCGCCCTTCACGCAGGCAACTATCTCAAAATAGTATTCGCTGTCGAAAGCCGACGAAGGCACGCACACAAAACCGTCCAAAGAGCCTTTTCCGATATTCGTGTTTCCGCGCTCAAAAGAAAGGTATATGGGGCTTCTGACATACCCCGTAACAGTAAAGACGGACGGGGTCAGGGACGTCAGGACGGTCTCCGAATTTTCCGGGGATAGGGAGATCTTGTCGCCTATTTTAATTTTGGAAGAAAGCCTTGAATCGACGGCGCATTCGTTTTGTTTCCCGGGAAGAGAACCCTCCGTAACGAGAAAAGAATCCAGATTTCCCGCATCCTTTTCAAAAGTCCGAAGAGACAGTTGCCCCGCCTCGATATCGAAAAGCGCGTCAACGGTGTGCGTTCCGTCAACCTCCGACAGCTCGCTGTTTTTTCGAAGCTCTTCAACGTCCTCCTCGGTAAACCCGACGGTCGAAACAAGACGAAAATCGTAAAGATCCATACTGTCATAATAAGCGTCCGCAGATCTTTTCATAACGCGGCTCGTAACCTTGAGCCCGGCAAAAAGGCCGACGCCCAAGGCGACTATCGCAAATATCGAGATGAATCTGTTGAAAGTGTTTTTGATTTCCTTAAAAAAATCCTTAAATAGAACCGAACTCATTTTTCCCCGTTCTCAGTCAAATATATTTACCATTCAAGCCCCATTATATCCGCGGGAACATCGTTTGTTTTCATACTTTCGACTTTTCCGTTTTTTATCTTAATAACTCTGTCCGCCATCGCCGTCAGCGCCTGATTGTGCGTTATAACGATAACTGTCATTCCCGTTTTTCTGCAAGTGTCCTGCAAAAGTTTCAAAACCGCTTTTCCCGTGTTGTAGTCAAGCGCGCCCGTAGGCTCGTCGCAAAGAAGCATTTTCGGGTTTTTCGCAAGTGCGCGGGCTATCGAAACCCTCTGCTGCTCTCCGCCGGAAAGCTGCGACGGAAAATTATTCATTCTGTTTTCGAGGCCGACGCTTTTCAGCGCCTCCTCAGGAGGCAGCGGATCCTTGCATATCTGAGAGGCAAGCTCGACGTTTTCCTCCGCGGTCAGATTGTTGACCAGATTGTAAAACTGAAAAACAAATCCGACATCATAGCGGCGGTAGTAAGTCAGCTGTTTTCTCGAAAAAGCGGAAACCTCAGTGCCGTCCACAAAGACTTTTCCCGACGAGCAGGAATCCATTCCGCCGAGAATGTTCAGCACGGTTGTTTTTCCGGCGCCGCTCGGTCCGACAACAACGCAGAACTCGCCCTTTTCTATCGCGAAATCAACGCCGCTGACGGCCTCGATGGTGATTTCACCCATCCTGTATATTTTTTTTACATCGTGAAACTCGATAAAGCTCAATTTTCTCCTCCTCTAAATACGCTTGCGCCGCATAAAGCTCATGGACGGAACAGGTGTCGGATAAGGGATAAGAACCGTCATTTCGGGGTGCGGAGCGGCAAGGATAGGCTCCCCTTCGCCGTCAAACATTTTTTCCACAACGATTTTTTTCGACCCTTTTCCGGGAATTAAAAACTCACACTCGTCGCCGATGACGAACTTGTTGCGCTGGCTCAAAACCACGCAGCCGCGGGCGTAATCATAACCCGTCACAATGCCGGAAACCTCATAATCCCTTATGTAGCCCGACTCGTTGAAATTCATCGACTCTGCTTTTTGGTCTCCGTAATAAAAACCCGTAAAATACGGTCTGTGGCTGACCTTGCAAACCTCCTCGCGAAGCTCGGGGATTATGCGTTCATATTCGCCGAGATCCGAAAAACAGGCGTCTATCGCACGTCTGTAAGCCGCAACGACACAGGCGACATAGTATTCCGTTTTGACCCTGCCCTCTATCTTAAAACTTGTTATCCCTGCGGATATAAGGTCGGGAACGCGATCTATCATACAAAGATCCTTTGAGTTAAAGATGAACGTCCCCGTATCCGTTTCCTCGACGGGCATATACTGTCCGGGGCGTTTTTCTTCGACGATGCCGTACTTCCAGCGGCACGCCTGCGCGCAGTTTCCGCGATTAGCATCCCTGCCCGTCATAAAATTCGACAGCAGACATCTGCCGGAATGGGAAACGCACATCGCGCCGTGAACGAACGCTTCGATTTCAAGAGAATCGGGCGTCCGACGCCGGATTTGAGATATTTCGTCAAACGTCAGCTCGCGCGCAAGGACAACGCGCTTCGCTCCCAACCTGTGCCACGCAAGACAGTCGGCATAGTTGCTTACATTCGCCTGAGTTGAAACGTGAATCTCCATTTCGGGGCACTCGTCGCGGATCATCATAAAAAGTCCGATATCGGAAACTATCAGCGCGTCGATCTCGATTTTTTTAAGAAATTGAAGATAGTCCGAAAACCTTTCAAGCTCGTCGTTGCGCGGAACGGTGTTGCACGCCGCGTAAACGCGAACGTTGCGCCTGTGCGCGTAATCGACGGCGCGAGCAAGATCCGCGCGCGGAAAATTTGCGACGGCAGTGCGCAAAGAAAACTCTTCGCCTCCGACATAGACCGCGTCGGCGCCGTATTCGACGGCATATCTGAATCTCGTATAATCGCCTGCGGGCGCAAGCAATTCGGGCTTGGCAACGTCCATATCGCACCTCAAAAAAACTGTTATTCACCGAAAATATTTTTCATCAAAGAAAAAGAAGAACCCGAAAGCAGCATAGCGATCAAAGCCGCCGCGCCTATCAGAACAAGCTGAACCGTGACGGTGGTCAGCAAAAACGTTTTTGCGGTTTCGGGCTGAAGCTCGCCGTTTTCGCGGCGGATTATCGCATACGCCGCGGCGATTATCAAGCCGACGACGGGAAGCAGAATGCACACAACGCGCAAAGCGGCGGGGATTTCGCTTTTCCGTCCCTCATCGAACACCTGTGCCGCAGGTCTGCCGCAGACGATAAGCTCAAAACCGCATTCATCGCATTTTTTGCGGTTCAGTCCGTCAAATTTTTTTCCGCAATTCGGGCATAATTTGTATTTGACCGCGACATCGAGCGCGCAGCCGCAGGAAGAACAGACTTCGGTGTTGTAATCATTGATTTTTCCGCATTCGGGGCATATTTTTTTCACGGCGTTTTCGCCTCCGTTCTTACGCTGACCGTCACGCCGTCGCTTATCGGCAGAATAACGGTTTTCAAAGAAGCGTCGGCTTCCAATTCCCGAAGAAACTCGGCAAGCCTCTTCACTATCGTTTTATTGCGGCGAATATCGGGTACCCCCGTCGCGACCATTCCGTTAAAAAGCACATTGTCCGCAACAATAACGCCACCGTCGGAAAGCAATCGCTCCGCCTGCCGAAGAAAAAAGGGGTACTGACCCTTTGCGGCGTCTATAAATATCAAGTCAAAAAATCCGTCGATCGTCGGAAGCAGCTCAACGGCGTCGCCGACAAGCATTTTTATGCTGTCCTCCGCGCCGAATTCCCGAAAATTCTTCCTTGCAGGCTCTGTCATAACGGGATTTCTTTCGATAGTCACTATCTCCGCATCGGGGCAGGCGTCGTGCATAAGAAGCGCGGAAAAGCCTATGCAGGTTCCTATTTCGAGAATTTTCTTCGGCTTCCGCACGCGGCACATAATTTCAAGCACATCCGCCGTTTCAGGCTCCGAAATCGGGTAATTTTCTTCACGGGCGCGCCTTTCGAGAACGCCGAGAGCGTCCGTTCTTTCCCTGCGAAGAAGGCGCATATATTCGGTTATATGCGCAAAAACAAGTCCGTCTTTATCCATTTGAATGATTCTTCCGCCATTCGTTAAACTCCGCGGCGTTCCGCTCGTGCTCCGCAAGAGTTCTTGCAAATTTCGTCACGCCGTCCCCGACATAGCAAAAATAAAAGTAGTCCGTGTCCGCGGGCTTCAGCGCGGCAAGAACGCAGGAGGCTGTCGGGTTGCATATCGGCGTCGGGGTCAATCCCTTGTAAAAATAAGTGTTGTACGGGTCGTCCGTGTTAATCTGGGCGTAAGTCAGGGAATACGCACGCTCCGATTTCGGGAGCCTGTAGCTGTAACAGGCATCGCTTTGAAGCTTTATTCCCGCGTCAAGCCTGTTGTGAAAAACGGAAGAAATCTTATCTATATAATCGTATCCGCCGCCTTCCTTTTCGATGATCGAAGCAAGCGTGACGATCTCATATAACCCGTATTTACTGCTCTTCAAAAGCTCCCTGACTTCATCGGTCATAACCTTGCCGTTAAAATTGTCGATAAGCTTCTGAAGCGCTTCTTTTTCGGTCGCATCGGTATAAAATTCGTATGTGTCGGGGTAAAGGAAGCCTTCAAGGCGGTTTTCCTTATTCTTTTCGGGAATGTAATCGTATCCGAAATCCCCCTCCGCTATCACCTTTGCGAAGCCCTCCTTCGTTCCGATGCCGTTTTCCACAAACTTCGCAACGATATCGGCAACCTCGCTGCCCTCGGGAAATCTGACGGTCACGGTTTCGCGGGTTCTGACCTCGTGATTTACGATAGCCTCATATATCTCGGCATAGCTCATAGAGGTCCGCAGCTCGATCTCGCCGCTGCGAAAGCCCTTGGAAAAATCGTATCGCATACAAACCCAGTCGTAAGCGATTTTATACCGCACGACACCGGCCTCGACAAGCTTGTCCGTTATGGTATCGAATGTCTCGGAGTCGGAAAGTGTGATTTTTACGGTTTTATCCTCTTTTTCGTTGCCCGTTCTGTCCCTGTTGATATCAACGATAAAAACAATTCCGACGATAACAAGAGCCGCAGCAAGAAGAACCGCTGCCAGCGCTATCTTCCCGCCCTTATTCTTTTTCTTTCTTTTTCTGCCGGAATATCTTCTTTCTTCCTCTCTTCTGTAATCGGCTCTTGCCATAAAGTTCCTCCTTTATCGGGCTTTCTGCCCGAACGTTTAAGATTTTTGCGACTTTTTCCGATAGCGACGGTTAAAATGAAGTATACTCCGACAAGGAAAACAAGTCCCGCAAAATAAATAGTCAGTCCCGTCAGTTCAACCTCCGAAAGAAGCTCGGAATAATAAGAAATCGCGTAACTCAGAATATTGTTTATGAAATGAAGCGTTATTGCGGCATAAACGCTGCCCGTCAGTTTAACGGCAAGTCCGAACACGATGCCGGCAAAAAAAGTCGTTAAAAAATACGGATCGAGACCATGCATAAAAGTGAAAAGGAATGCGCCCCACACAATATGGAAAACATCGCCCTTTTCGGTCAGAAACGATTGCAGCGCGCCGCGGAAAAACATTTCCTCGTAAACAGCAGGCAGCAGCACCGCCGTTACCATAAGAACGGCATAATTCCCGTTTGTAAGAGAAGGAGTGTTCCGAGAAATATCCACGCCGATAACGCCGTAAAACCCGTCGGCAAGAGCGTTCAGCATAAAGCCGCCGAATGCGAGCACGAAAAGACAGCCGAGAACGGCGCCCGCATCGCGGAAGCGAAGAAGCTTCATCCCGAAAAACTTTTTGCAGGAGGCGGCGGGCGAAAGCTTTTTCAGCAGAAACGAGGCGCCTGCAAACAAAAGAATTCCGACAACGCTTATAACGATTTCCCTGTACGGAAAGTCAAAAAGACCGAGAACCGTCAGAACGGCGCACATTATCAGGGAAAGAACGCCGGTAAATACAGTTTGTTTCATTTTGCACCCTACCTGAGCCTGAACAGCCCGTCGTCGGTTATGAGAATATCGACGCGAACGTCAAATCTGCCGCGCGGAAGTTTCTTTTCTATATTATCGGCATAGCAGATACCGATGCGGATCCCGCGGAAAGAGGTCAAAAACCTGTCGTAGAAGCCGCCGCCGTAACCCATCCGATACCCCTCGACGTCATACGCGAGCGCAGGCACTATACAAATATCGGAGTTGCTCGATTTATACTCGGGCGCGGACGATATCGGTTCGAGGATATTAAAGGCGGACGGTCGGAGCTGAGAAAGGTCGTCGATATAATGATATGTCATACGCCCCTTTTCCTGACATCTCGGATACAGCGTTTTCTTTCCGTCGCGCAGCGCCTGCTCAAAGATCCCGACGGTTTCTATCTCTATCGGAGTTGCGGAATAAAGAAGCACCTGCTCGGCACGCTCGAACGCATTGGTCGAGAGGAGGTTGCGGCAGACACTTGCGTCCTTGACGGCTTTTTCTTCCGCAGACATCTCAAACCGAGCCGCCTTGTACTTTTTTCTGAAAAAGTCTTTCAGATCCCGTATGTTTGACATAGACACCTCATTTTATCGAATCACGGAGAGCGTCCGCGGTTTCTTTATCTTTGATGGTTTCCACAAGTTTCAAGCCGAACTCGACGGCGGCGCCCGCGCCTATCGCGGTAACAATGTTTCCGTCGCGGACAACTCTTTCTCCTTCCGGGATCTCGGCGCCGGCAAGATATTTTTCAAAGCCGGGGAAGCATACGGCCTTTTTGCCGGCAAGCACGCCCCTCTTGCCGAGGATCATCGGCGCGGCGCAAATCGCGGCAAGATATATATTCTTTTCCGCGCAGCGGCGAACGAGCATATCGGTTCTCGGATGCTCGTCCAGATTCTTCGCGCCGGGCATACCTCCGGGAAAGACGAGCATTTCAATATCTCTGACATTCATTTCGGAAATCGTCAAATCCGCCATAACGCCTATCGAATGAGCGCTTTTGACGTGCAGTTTTTCGGTGACGGACACGAGCCGCGTTTCAATGCCGGCTCTTCGGAGCATATCGCAGGGCGCGAGGGCTTCAATTTCCTCAAAACCGTCCGCAAGCAAAATATAAACCATATCTTTTTTCTCCGTATATCAGAATTCTTTTTTTACTATCTCGTATATCGTGTCTGCTATTTCGTCAATGCTTTTGACCTTTCCGTCCGAGCCGAGACACTCTATGCGGCGCATATAGCCGTGTTCACAAGCAAAGACGGCGGTCTCATAGCATTTTTCGAGATACGACAAATCTTTTTCGTGAATGTCTTTTTTCGTCTCGTCTCCGCCGTAACGCTTTTCGACCTGTCTTACTGCGGCGGAGGGCGGAACGTCAAGGAACAGAACCGCGTCGGGTCTCGGAAGACCGAGCTTGTCAAATTCAAAATCGTAAAGCCAATCGAAAAATTCGAGAGCTTCTTTTCCTTTCAGCTTCGAGCCCTGATGAATCAGATTGGACGACACGTAGCGATCGCTTAAAATCGTCGCGCCGTTTTCGTAATCCGCGCCCCACACTTTTTTATATGAGGCATATCTGTCAACGGCAAAAAACGTCGAAGCGGCGAACGCGTTCACGTCGGTCGGGCGCGAGCCGAACTCTCCGTCAAGATACATTCGGAGCAGCGCGGAGGACGGGCGGTCGTATTGCGGAAAACGAATATGCATTGATGTTCTGCCGTCGCGCTTCAGTCTTTCGACAAGCGCGTTGACCTGCGTTGACTTTCCGCTCCCGTCAATCCCTTCTATAACAAAAAGCTTTCCCATTCTTATTCTCCGAGCCTGTCAAATTTTTCTCTTACCTGAGCCGTTTTTCCGCAGCACATTTTCTTTTCGGGGCAGGGTCCTTTCAGACAGCGCGGTCCCGCGTTTTTGAAAAGAGTGGGACAGGCTTTACGAACAAGCGCGAGCATCTGCGTTGCAACATCACGGATCTCCCACTGAGCGCGTTCGCAGCAGCGAAGCTCGAAAAAATTCATCAGGCTGCGCGCGTTCATCGTCATTATCATTTTTGTGTCGCAGGCGTTGGGAAGAACGAATCTGGCATCCTCAAGAACGGCGCGTCCCGCAGTCTTTTCCGCCGACGCGGCATCGACGCCCGCAGAAATCAGTTCTTCCGTTTCGGCTCTCGCAAGCAGCTGCGCGATCCTGTCATAGGACTGCTGCGCATCTCTCATCGCCTTTTCAAATTCGGCTTTCGCCTCGGGACATTTCTCAACGCGCGGAGGAATGACGTAATCGAAAGAATTTTCGCGGACATAGCGCTGGCTCTGAACGCTGAACGACGCTATTCTGTGACGGGTTATCTGCGCAAGCAGCGCGCGGCTTACCCCCTCAATCGCAAACGTGAAATACGCGTGCTCTATCGGGCTTTCATGCCCCATATCAACAAGTTTTGCAAGGAATTTTTCCGTTTCCTCAGGGGTCTGCCTTTCCATAATGGCGTCTATATCCGCCGCCGAATAGCAAAGCTTTGCCGCACTGGCGATAATGACCTGCGCTTCGGGCGTGTAAGCAAGAAGTTCGACTCTCATTTTCTTTCCTCCTCTGCCGACGGTAAAATCGGCAAATATATATTATAATACAGTATATATTATAACATATAACTGTCAATATGGCAAGAGCAGAGCGAAAATTTCCGCAAAAAAACTTTGCCCGAACAGAGAAAACATCCTTTGTTCGGGCGAAAAGTTAAAAAAAGTTCGGAATTTCCGTTTATTATTTCATCTCTCTCAAAACTTCGAGCAGAAATTCCCACGCTCGGTTAAGAGATGAAACACTCAGTCTCTCTCTCGGCGTATGTATATCAAAAATGTCGGGGCCGAACGAAACGCAGTCGAGACCGGGCATTTTTTCGGAGAAAAGTCCGCATTCAAGTCCGCCGTGAATAGCGGTTATAACGGGTTTTTTGCCGAATTTCTTTTCATATACATCGGCACAGAGTTTCAATACCGGAGAATCCGAGTTAAACTCCCACGCGGGATATTCGCCGAAGAAGCTCGTTGTTCCGCCGAGAAGCTCCGTCAAACGCGCCAGCCTGTTTTTCAGCATTTCCTTTTGAGACGCAACGCTGCTGCGAACGCAGAAGGAAGCCGTGATATCGGTTTCGGAGGTGGTCAATATTCCGAGGTTCAGAGAAGTTTGCGGCAGACCGGAGATATCCATACTGAGCTCGATGAGTCCGTTCGGCATACAGGTTAAAAAAGAGATGGCCTTTTCACCGTCGGCTTTCGTCATCGCGGAAAGGGAAGGCTCTGCGGACTCAACCGTCAAAGCAACGTCGGGGTCGGCGGTTCTGTATTCGTTTTTCAGGTCTTTGCCGTATTTTTCAAGCATCGCGCACGCTTTTTCTTCATCGGAAACAACAACGACCGCAACGCTTTCGACGGGAATGGCGTTGTCCTTCTGTCCGCCGTCGACGGAAACGATGCGCATATCGCAGCTTTTGTCGAGAATATCAAGCGCTCTGCCTATCAGAGCGGAGGAATTTGCCCTGCCGCGGTTTATCATCTCGCCCGAATGACCTCCGCGAAGCCCTTTCACGGTGATCTTCAACGCAGTTCCTTCAAAGATTTCTCTTGAAACGGGAATTTTACATTCGGTTCTGTTTCCGCCTGCGCATCCTGCCGTAAAAACGCCCTCGGCCTCGGAATCGAGATTAAGCATACGCCGCCCTTTTATCGGAGAGCAGTCCAGTTTTTCCGCGCCGAGCATACCTATCTCTTCATCGGAAGTGAGAAGCACTTCAAGAGCAGGATGCGCAATGTCGGAGCAATCGAGCAGAGCAAGCGCAAAAGCGACTGCAACGCCGTCGTCGCCGCCGAGCGTTGTGCCCTTCGCATAAAGCATATCGCCGTCAAGGCAAATGTCAAGTCCCTCTGTCCGCATATTTTTTCCGCAATCCGAGGATTGTTCGCACACCATATCCGTATGTCCCTGAATTATAACGGGCGCCGCCTTTTCATAGCCTGCCGTCGCGGGCTTTTTGATTATGAGGTTGCAGGCGTCGTCCCGGATAACTTCAAGATTTCTGTCTCGCGCAAATTTTTCGCAGAAATCGGTTATTCCGTCAAGGTTGCCGGAGCCGTGAGGGATTCGGCATATCTGCTCGAAAATTTCAAGAACGCGCGCGGGCGCAAGTCCCTTTGTCAAATATTCCATATTATCACAACTTTCAATTTTATATTTTTTACAGTATAGCACGAAATCAACATTCAGTCAAGACACGAAGACCCTTTCTTCACGACAAAATACGCCCGACAGGCGCGTGATGCAAAGAGAGGGAGACCTTCCCTGCGGAAAAGTCTCCCCTTTCGTATAAATCATTTTGTTCAACCGCGCGTGTCGGCATATTTCTGCGCAGCGGAGCGGATAAACGACGCCTTTGCGGAGGACGCACCGTTGACAATGATATAAAACGCGTTGCCGAGCGTGTAGCCGCTGACGGTCAGGGACGTGTCATAACCGGCGGCTTTGAGAACGGCTGCCCTGTTGGCCTTGAAGGTCGCCCAGAACTCATCGACATCTCCTATTATATGAAGCTCAATATATCCGTCCTCTCTGAGGCAGCGCGCCGCTTTTTCAAGCTCAAATCCGTTCGATATCTTATCCTCAACACGCCAATAATTCGCTTTTGTCGAGGTGCAGTTCGGGATAGGCCACGGCATTTCTTCCAGAGTTCTCGATTTCAGAAGTTCTTCGGTCGTTATATTCATATACTCGTGGAAGATCGCGTTGATGCTGTCCTGATCCGCCCATGTCGGGTCACAGAAATAGTATTCGCCGTCTATCCGAACGAGAAGCCATGCGTGGTATACGACATTTCCCGAATCATCTTTTGTCTCGCCCGTTACATAGGTAGAAACTATACCTGCTTTATATAATAAGTACTGTAATCCGCGAGCATATCCGGCACAGATCGCCTCTCCGTTGCAGAGAGAGCCGTATGCGGTCTGATCGTAATCGTTGAAAACGTATGTCACGGTCTTCAAAAATCTGTCGTGAATGATGACCTCGCGCTCATATTCGCTCATCGAAGCGGTTATGCCCTCGAGAAGCTTCGTCACTTTCGCCTCAACTTCTGCGCGATGTGTTTCAAGCTCTTCGCCCGTGAAGAAATAATTCGGATAGACAAAACCGATATATGTTTTTCCGTCCTGAACGGAGTTCGAATAGCTGTAAGAGTTCTTGAACCACCAAAACTCGGGGCAGTCGTTCAATACGCCCGTAAAGACGATATTGAAAAACTCGTCGGAAGTCAAACGGTACGACGAAAAATCTATCGAATCCTCGCAGGCGGCGAGCGCGTCGTAAAATCTGTCGTAAGCCGCCCTGTATCTATCGTCGAGCTGATTATAAATATAATACTGATCTCTTGTAACGGCTGTCAACGCGTTGTTTTCGATATAAACAAGCCGTTCCTCGCCCGTCACCGTCGTTCCGTCGAGAGTTATGTAGTATGCGGTCACGCGGAAAGGAATCTTTCCGACGGAAAAAGGAATGTTCGTTATCGTAAAGGTTGTAAAGAACGCGGAATCGGAGCAGATCTCGGAAGGCGAATAAACGATCCTTCCTTTATTCGCGGTCATTTCACGGTATGCGCAGTGCACGGGCTGCGTAACGGCGATGCCGTTATAAGAAATCTTGAAGCCCGCTTCGGCATACGCGACGGAATCAAGCGTGGAAATAAAACGAAGATTGCGCGGATCCGTAGGTTCTTTTTTATCGGTCACCTGAGCCTTCACCGTCAAAACGGCTTTATCGATGAACTTTGCGTACGCAGTTCCCTCGTTTTCTTTATAAGGAACGGTCTTTGCGCTGTCCGAAAACCAACCGGCAAAGATAACACCGGGGCGTTCGGGCGCGGTTCCCGTTTTTTTATATGAAGAAACCTCGTATTTATCGGTCACGAAGACGATGCTCATTATTGCACTTTCGAGCGTTTTATATCTTGCGGCCTGTTCGTCATAACGGCTGTCGTTGAACGTGTTGTAAGCATAGTTGTAGTGCGCGTGAACGAGAAAATCATTCAGCGCGTTGAGCGCCGCCGCGTAAGAGGACGCTGTCAGAAGGTTTTGATCTTTGGTTGAAACGTAAGTATAATTTGCGGAAGTATACGTCACGGCAAGCGTTGAAGGCATATACCTGTTCCAAAGGTCATAGGCGCGTTTTTTACCGCCGTCCAGAATATACATCTGCTCGCCGAATTCATTGAGAAAATACGAAATAAACCTGCGGTTCACGGCAGGGATAATCATTTCATCCAGAGCCGCCCCGTTGTTTGCCATCATAAACTCAAACACAACGGAATACGGCGTTCCGCTTGCTTTCTGCTCGGCGTGGGCGCTGTCGTCCGCCGAAGTCGGAATTGAGCAGAGAGCCGCAAAATATTTATCCCACGCGTGCCCCGAAGCGCCTATCGAATCATCGAAAGTAAAGGTCGAACGCGCGTATGTCGGGTCGGGCTCGGGGGAAGGCTCCGGCTCGGGGTCGGGATTCGGAGACGGAGTCACGTTTTCGATCACGGCAAGAGCCGAGGCAAGCGTATTATATCTTGCAAGCTGCTCGTCGTATCTGTTTTCATTGTAAGTGTTGAACGCATAGTTGTAATGCGCGTGGACGAGAAAATCGTTCAGCGCGTCAAGAGCCGCCTGATATTCGGCAGAGTCGTAAACCGTCTGCTCCGCCGCGGGAACATAATAATAGTAATCGGAAGTATAGGTTACTTTCAGTCCCTCGTTGACCGTAGAGTTCCAAAGAGCATAGGCGCGCTCTTTTCCTCCGTCGAGAATATACATCTGCCCGCCGAATTCATGCAGCAGATATTGAAGCAGATTTTTTCCCGTCGAGGTCGTAAGCGAGTCATATCTTGACGTATCTCCGACGCCGGCAAGTTCGGAGTCCTTCGTTCCCGTTGAGAGATAGTCGCTCCACATCGTTTGGTCGACAACATAATACGGCGTACCCTCCGCGCGCATGGAAGCATGCGCGGAATCGTCCGACGGGATTGAATTTATCGCGCGGTAATACCCCTCCCAGTTATGATTCGCCGCAACCGCCGACGAGTCAAAGAAAAAAACCGTTTGATTTGCCGCAGACGTTCGGACGCACGCAAAAACACCCGCGAGCATCACTGTTGCAAGCAAAACGGAAATAAACTTTTTTACCACGTTAAAAGCCTCTTTTCACGGAGAATTCTTCTTTTATTATAGCAATTTGCATAAAAAAAGTCAATACGCTGTCGAAAAAAAAATCAAAACGACATATAAAAAAACTCCTCCCGAAACGGTATAAAACGTCTCTTCGGGGTTCGGATACGAAATCAGCGAAAACCGACCCGAAGAATTTTTATCCGAAATCAAAAAATCAAGCGCAAAGTCCTTTTTATCGGACAGATACCGTGTTATAATAAAAGCGCAAAAAGAGAAAAGAACCGAGTTTAATTATCGCGATTTGTAAAATAACTGTGAATAATATCACAAATTGCAAAATACATCTTGACTTCCGCCGAAAAGTGTGATACAATCATATCACACAGGGTGAGATTTCCAAGAGATTATCACAAAGACTTCACTTACAGAGAGGAAAATCAAAATGACTGTCGGCTACAATGAAAAAAGCTATAACCGGGAGATCACGGAAGACGCGAAATATGCGGCGAGAGCAGCCGAAAGGGCTGCGCGCAGAGCGGCGGCGGAAGCAAAAAGGCATTCCGCGGACGTCTGCATCCTGATTGCCGCGGCGGCGATAGCGCTTATCGTTTTCATTGTTTGCGGAACCGCCGCGGCGGCGGCGAGAGGCTTTATCTTCGGCATCGGCGGCGAAGCGCTGCTTGCCGCAGGCGTGCTTTTCGGTCTTTTCAGACTGTGGAAAAAGATTAAAAAGCATCTCGGCTGAAAAACGGCAGTCTTAAATTTATCAAAAGCTTTTTCTACATTCTTCATCTCTTCATAAAACGACCCCCGCGGCGTATCCGAAACGCCGTGGGGTCGTTGCTTTAACATTCAATCTTGAATTTCGCAGTCAGAAAGAAACGGTCTGTCCTCCGTTTCGGTTTGCGGCGAAAACAGGCTCAGTCCAGAATGGAGCTGTACGATCCGACCTTTTTGCCGTCCTTGATGTAAACGCGCGGAACACGCTTGCCGATAAGACAGGTTATCTCATAATTGATGGTATTCATTCTGTCCGCGATGTCGGTCGCGGTTATAACCTCGTTCCCGTCCCTGCCGATTATCGTAACCTCGTCTCCCCTTTTTACGTCGGGAATATCGGTAACGTCAATCATACATTGATCCATACATATTCTGCCGACGATTTTGGCGCGTCTGCCGTGAATAAGCACTTCGCCGTTGTCGGAAAGCAGGCGCGAATAACCGTCCGCATAGCCTATCGGAAGCGTTGCGAGAGTTGTTTTTTTCGTCGCAGTGAACCTGCGTCCGTAGCTGACGCTCATCCCCTCTTCAATTGTCCGCGTCTGCGAAACAACGGCTTTGAGGCTTAACGCGGGGAGAAGCCCGATGTCCCGTGTTTTTTTATCGGGAAGCATTCCGAAAAGTATAATTCCCGGGCGGCAGCGGTCGAGATGGTACTGCGGATAGTTGATTATCGCGGCACTGTTGCAGACATGGCGCATTGAAAAGGATACGCCGTTGTCTTCAAGCTCTTCAACCGTTTTCATATAGCGCTCGAACTGTATATCCGTAAAATCCTGCTCGGGCTCGTCCGACACAGAAAAATGAGTAAAAATCCCCTCAAAATCAAGTTTATCCGAAAACTCGGATACGGCGCGGGAAAGCTCCCGAACGGTCTTTTTCCGCATTTCGTCGTTCTGAACGGCAAAGCCGAGGCGGGACATTCCCGTATCAAGCTTTATATGCACCTTGAGCTTGTTGCCGCTTCCGACAAGAGAGTCGTAAATATCTTTTATATAATCGTAAGAAAAAACGGTCTGCGTTATTCTTTCTTTTTGAAGAACGTCTGCGAACTGCGCGGGCGTATAGCCGAGAATCAGCATTCTGCCGCCGATTCCGGCATTGCGAAGCTGAACCACCTCGTCAATGGAGGAAAGCGCGAACATATCCGTTTCTTTTTCCAGAGCCTTTGCAACGGCAACGGCTCCGTGACCGTATGCGTCGGCTTTGACGACGGCGATTATTTTTGAATTGCCTGTCAGTGTTTTTTTTACCATACCGACATTGTGCAGAATGTTGTCTATATCAACCTCCGCCCAAGTGCGGTTAAAAAGATTTTCCATTATTTTCTTCCTTTGAAATCCGCCCGAAGCCCGTTATACTCAAACTGCAGCGGAGCGGAGCTTTTTTTATCTACCGTCAACGAATAACCGAAGCCCTTATAGGTTCCCGAAAAAACCACAACCTCGGCGGAGGAAGACTTTTCGCAGGCTATCTCCTCGGTCAGAATTTTTTTCAATAATTGTCCGAGGTTAAAAACCGAAGCTGCCCCGAAAAGCGTCGGGTCCGAGATTTTCTGTCCTTCAAAAACAACGTCATAACCGTCAACGGATGCCGTTACGGGGCTTGAAAGCTGTCCCGCGCGGTCGATAACCGTCGTCTGCGTCGGCGTAAAAACAACATCGTAATATGGCGTCTGAGCCTCAAAACGGTAATCCGTGAGAGGCTTGTTTTCAACATCGGATATTTTCGCACATCCCGTCAGAAGCGTTGCGAAAAGCAGCGCGAAGACAAAAGGTCTGCGCATAAAAATCCCCCGTCAGATAAGATTTCCGATAAAACGCGGAAGGTCGGAAGGAAGCGCGCCCGCCTCCGAATTTCCGTTCGCCGTCAGAATTTCCGCCGCGTTTCCGTGAATATAAGCGCCGAGCCGAGCCGCCGTTACGGCATCATAACCCTGCGCAAGCAGAGAGCCGATAACGCCCGCCAGCACGTCGCCGCTTCCGCCCTTTGCCAGCGCGGAGTTGCCGCTCATATTAACATAAACATTTCCCTGCGGATCGGATATCAGCGTTCTGTTCCCCTTCAGCAGAACCGTTGCGTTGTATTTAACGGCGAAATCGCGAACGGCGCCGAATCTGTCCGCCTCGATTTTCGCAACCGAGCAGCCGCAAAGACGCGCCATTTCGGCGGGATGCGGCGTCAGAACGCAGTCGGGTCTGAGTTTTTTCAGTTTATTTGTATGCTTTGCAAGATAGTTTAATGCGTCTGCGTCAATAACGCACGGACGCTTTCTTTTAAGATATTTTTTTATGACGCGGCCTTTTTTCCCGAGCCCGCAGCCGACAACAAACGCGTCGGCTTTTTTGATCTTCTTTTTTCGACCCACAAAAACCGGCTCGGCAAGGTGCGCCTGAATTATTTTTCTCGTTTTTCCGTCGGATGCGGCGTAAACAAGCCCGACGCCGCTTCTCAGAGCGCCCGAACAGCACAAAACCGCGGAGCCCGCCATTTTTTTCGTGCCGCAAACAACCTGAAGCGAGCCGAATGTGCCCTTATTGGAATTTTGTTTTCTTTTCTTGACGGAAAGCAAAACTCTGCCGTCGTTTTCGTATATATAAGGGTTCTGCATTCCGAGAGCCTCCGCAGGAAGCCCTATATCCGCAATGACTACGCGTCCTATATAGTTTTTTGCAGGATACAAAAACATAAAAGGCTTTTTGGCGGCAAACGTCACCGTTATGTCGGCTCTGACAGCCGTTCCGATAACCTCGCCCGTGTCACACCGAACGCCGCTCGGAACATCGCAGGCGATAACGCGCTTGCCGCAGGTCGCATCCGCAAGAATCTTCGCGTCCGTTCTGAGTTCGCCGGCAAAGCCCGTGCCGAAAATACAATCGACAACAACATCCGCGTCGGCAACAAGCTTAACGGCGTCCGCAACGCCCTTTTTCGCGACATCGTAAACGATTTCCTCGTCAAGCTCGGAAAGCATCGTCGCCGCGTCGGGAGAAAGATTTTCCGTACCGTAGACCGCAACCGCGGTCACTTTTTTGCCTGCGTTCTTCAAGAGTCCCGCAAGACAAAAGCCGTCGCCGCCGTTGTTTCCCCGTCCCGCAAGAACGACAAAACCGTTCGCCTCCGAAAACTCGCGGCAGGCGTCGAAAAGAGCCCTCGCGGCGGAGCGCATAAGCTCTGTTGAAGGAATATTCAAAACCTCGACGGCGTATCTGTCCGCGCCGTGCATCTGTTCGGAAGTGAAAATCATAACCTTCTCCCCTTTTCAGCGAAGAATCGGCGCAAGCCTTTTTTCAAGGTCGGCGCGAATTTTATCGTTCGGCTCGAAAATAAGCAGAGTCATACCCTCGGACGGATGCTGAATAACGGCGTAGCAGGCAAGAGTTCCCATATTCGAGGAAACGTCCGCGACCGTGTCAAACTGCCGCTGCGCAAGGCGCGCCGCCGCCTTTTCGTCATAGTCACCGTATTCGCGAAAATGCTTGTAATTCACGGTTATTATACGCTTTCTGAACGCTTGGCTCATAATCTTGTCAATATCTATCTCGCCGTTCAAATATGTATATTCGTATTCGATATATTTGTATCGCATATACACCTTCGCGCCGAGATAGATCATAATAAGGCACGCAAGACCGCCGAGCATATACGCAAAAGCGTTGCCCGCAAGCAGACGAACCGCAGCCATAACTCCGGTCGAAGCGGCAAGCACGGCGACAAGAATCCCGTATTTCCTGAGATTCTCCGCCGCGGTATTCTTATGCCGATAGATCTGTTCAATCAAGATGTCCATGGCGCGCCTCAGTTTTCAAGATATTCCTTGACAAGAGTTTCCAGAAGTTCGTCACGGTCTATCTTTCGGATGAGCGCCCTTGCGTTTTTGTGGTTGGTTATATAGCCCGGATCCTCGGACAGAATATAACCGACGATCTGATTGAGAGGATCGTATCCCTTTTCGACAAGGGCATCGTAAACGGTCGTCAGAATACGTTTCATCTCGCTGTCTTTGCTGTTTTTAATTGAAAAAACGATGGTATCGCTCCCGATATTGTTTTCTTTTCTGTCCACTGTGTCCTCCCTCCGAGCGTTTTTACGCTCTCAGATATATCCCGTCCGCTTCGAGAACGGAAATTATTTTTTTCATCGTCGCGTCTATCTCTTCGTCCGCCAGAGTATGGTCGGGGCTTCTCAAAACAAGCGCGTAGGCGATGCTCTTATAGCCGTGAGCGACCTGCAGCCCCGTGTAAACGTCGAAAACCTTTACGCTTTCAAGCAGAGGTCTTCCCGCCTTCTTTATCTTTTCTTCGATATCGCCGCTGTAAACGTCGTTTCCGCAAACGAGGGAAAGGTCTCTCGTAACTGCGGGATATTTTGGAACGGGCTTATAATCACTCACTCCGCCGCGGCAGTCATAAAGGCTGTTCATGTCAAACTCGAATGCGTAGACTTCCGTGTTTATCCCGTAATTCTTCGCAACGGTGGGATGAAGCTGACCGACAACGCCGAGACGAACGTCGCCGCAGTAAACATATGCGGTTCTTCCCGGATGATAGGACGGCTCGTCCGCGCAGGGTCTGAACTTGACCTTATTGATATGAAGCTGGGCAAGCAGCTGCTCCGCCGCGCCCTTAACGGAAAAGAAATCGGTGTTCGCGCCGTAAATACCGGCGGTAAGGATTTTCTTTTCTTCGGGAAGTTCCGTTTCGCTCGCAGCCGGAATATAAACCGTCGCAATCTCGTAAAGCGCGGCTCTCTCGGCTCTGAACGAATAATTTCTCGCTGCGACCTCAAGCAGCGACGGAAGTCCCGTCGTTCTCATAACGGAAGTATCCTCGCCGAGAGGGTTCATTATTTTCAGGCATCTTCTCAGCGAATGCTCCTGAGGCAGACATATTTTGTCAAGCGATTTCGGGCTGACGAACGAAAACGTCATTATCTCCGTATAGCCGCAGGCGCGCATAATGACGCCGGTTTTCTTTTCAAACTTCTGTCTTTCGGTCAGACCTCCGGTTTTTATCTCCGCGCGGAAATTCTTCGCGGGAATCCTGTCATAGCCGTAAATTCTCGCAGCCTCTTCCGAAAGGTCGTAGACCGTTTCGATATCGCTCCTGAAAGACGGAACCGTGACGGTGCTGCCTTCAACTGTCATTCCGAGAGCGGTGAAGACTCTCTTCATTTCCTCCGCGTTCATATCGGTATCCACATAACGATTTATCCAATCGACGTCAAAGTCGATTTTTTTCAAGGATTTATCAGAATTATCCGTATCGATGAGGTTTTTCGAAACCTTGCCGGCGCCGAGCATTTCAACCAGCTCGCACGCCCTGTCAAGCGCCTCGACCGTCATCTGCGGGTCAAGTCTCTTTTCAAACAAAGCGGAGGCGTCCGTTCTCATTCCGAGTTCTTTTGCTCCCTTTCGAACGGTGGGGCCGTCAAAATTCGCGGACTCAAAAACTATCATCTCCGTCGAGTCCTTGATTTCGCTGTTTTCGCCGCCCATAATTCCGGCAACGGCAACGGCTCTTTCCTCGTCTGCAATGACAAGCATATCGGACGAAAGCGTTCTTTCCTGACCGTCGAGCGTGACCGTCTTTTCGCCGTCTTTTGCTCTTCTGACGATTATTTTGCCGCCCTTTATGCAGGAATAATCAAAGGCGTGCATAGGCTGACCGTATTCAAGCATAACATAATTCGTTATATCGACGATGTTGTTTATCGAGCGAACGCCGCAGGAACGAAGTCTTTCCACCATCCACTTCGGCGACGGCGCTATCCTGATGTCGGTTACCACTCTTGCGCTGTATCGCGGACAAAGCTTCGGCTCGTCAACGGCGACCGTCAAATAATCGTTGATGTCCACGCCCTCGCCTTTTACGACGGGTTTTTCCGTGCTGTACGGCTTGCCGAACGTAACGGCGGCTTCCCTCGCGATGCCTCTGACGGAAAGGCAGTCCGGTCTGTTCGTTGCGATATCGGCGATAAACACGGTGTCGTCAAGACCGAGAGCCTCGCATATATCTTTTCCTATCGGGGTGTCGTCCTTCAGGATAAGGATACCGTCCTCAACCGCGCCCTCGTAATCGGCAACCGTCAAACCGAGCTCGGCGACAGAGCAGAACATTCCGTCGGACTCAACGCCGCGAAGCTTGCCTTTTTTGATATTGACCCCGCCGAACAGCGTCGAACCGTCAAGCGCGACGGGAACGACGGCGCCGACAAAAACATTCGTCGCCGCGGTAACAATCTGAACGGGTTCTCCCCTGCCCGTATCCACTCGGCAGACAACAAGCTTATCCGCATTCTCGTGTTTTTGAATATCGAGTATTTTTCCGACAACGCAGTTTTTGATGATGTCGGATGTTTTTTCGTAGCCCGTGACTTCCGTACCGGTCATACACATTTCGTGGACGAAAGTCTTTTCGTCAACGTCTACCGGCGTGTACTGTCTGAGCCATTTATATGAAACGTTCATTTTCGTTTAACTCCTCTTTATCAGAAATTGTTCAGGAAGCGAAGATCGTTGTCGAAGAACATACGTATGTCGTCGATCTTGTATCGGAGCATAACAAGCCTTTCAAGCCCCATACCGAACGCGAAGCCGCTGTATTTTGCCGTATCTATTCCGCAGCCCTCAAGAACCTTCGGGTTGACCATACCGGCACCGCCTATTTCTATCCAGCCCTCGCCCTTGCAGAACCTGCACCCTTTGCCTCCGCAGCGGAAGCACGAAACGCAGATCTCCGCCGACGGCTCGGTGAACGGGAAAAAGTCGGGGCGGATTCTTGTTTTAACGTCTTCGCCGAAAAGTTTATGAACGATGGTTTCAAGCGAACCCTTCAGGTGCGCCATCGTGATGCCCTCGTCAACGACAAGCCCCTCTATCTGATGGAACATCGGAGAATGGGTCGCGTCGATCTCGTCTATTCTGTAAACTCTTCCGGGAGACACTATGCGAATGGGAGGCTGCTGCTTTTCCATCGTTCTGACCTGAACGGAGGATGTCTGCGTTCTGAGCAGCACTTCGGGGTTAAAGTAGAACGTGTCCTGCGTGTCTCTTGCGGGGTGATACTTCGGAATGTTGAGTTTTTCGAAATTATATCTGTCAAACTCGACTTCGGGACCGCTGACAACCGAAAAGCCCATCGAAACGAATGCGTCCTCGAACTCTTCGAGAACCATATTCAGAGGATGCTGCTTGCCGACGGGAATCTCCTTTCCCGCAAGCGTAACGTCTATTCTTTCCTCTTCAAGTTTCTTTTTCAACTCTGCCTCGCGGAGCTGTTCCTTTTTGTTTTTTATGGCTTCTTCAATATGCGAACGGACTTCGTTTGCAATCTGTCCGATAACGGGTCTTTCCTCCTTGGAAAGCTTACCCATTTCGGAAAGCAGCGCCGTAACCTCGCCTTTTTTCCCGAGAAATCTGACGCGAAAAGATTCAAGTTCCTCCGATGTCTCGGATTTTCCGATATTCTCTTCTGCGTCGCTGCGCACCTTCATAAATTTTTCTTTCAAACTCATCTTATCACCGTCTTTTTCATCTCCGCCGCAATCGCGCACGCGCCGTGCGGCGTATATAATCATAATTATACATTATATTAACACAACCGCCGCTCTTTTTCAATAGGTTTCAAAAAATGTTCAAGTATCGAACGTTTTTTTGAATAAACGGGAACTTGCAACTCAAAATATTTCCGAAAATACTTTTTCGGAGGAAAGCGGATTTGAAAGCAATCATTCTCGCGGGCGGCGTGGGGTCGAGACTTATGCCGGTAACCGCAAAATTCCCGAAACCACTTGCGCCGATAGCGGGCAAGCCCTGCCTTTTTCACACGCTTGATCTGCTCAAAAAAAACGGCGTGACGGAGATCATCGCAACGGTCAGACACGGCAGCGCGCAGATAAGAAACGCCTGCGCGGACAGAAATCTCGTGTTTATAGAAGAAAAGGAGCCTCTCGGAACGGCAGGCGGCGTCAAAGCGTGCGAGGGTCTTGTGGACGGCGATTTTCTCGTTGTCAGCGGCGACGCGGTAACGGATATCGATCTCTGCGCGGCGGTCGCGTTCCACAAAGGCCGAGGAGGAGCCGCGACCGTTGTTTTGAGCGAGGTCGGAACGCCGTTTGAATACGGAGTCTGCCTGACGGACGATGACGGACGGATAACGGAACTTGTCGAAAAACCCGGCTGGGAACGCGCCTATTCGGGAACGGTAAACACGGGGATATACGTTTTTTCCCGCGAGATATTCGACTTCATCGAGTACGGAAAGGCGCAGGATTTTGCAAAAGACGTCTTTCCGAGACTTATCGCGGACGGCAAAAAAATCTACGGATACCGCGCCGCCGGTTATTGGCGCGATATCGGCTCGGTCCGCTCGTACCTTGCGTGCAACGCCGACGCGCTGGCAGGCAGAGTCGGGCTTGAGCTGCCCGAGAACGGCAAGGTTGCGGGCGCGATAGTGCACGAGCCTTGTTTTATAGGCAAAAACGTCAGCGCAGCGGGAGCCGTGATAGGGCCGTATTCGGTCATAGGAGACGGCTGTATTCTCCAAAAAGGATGCCGTATAGAGAGAAGCGTTCTGCTTTCGGGCGTATGCGTCGGCGAAAACAGCGTCGTAAGAAATTCGGCGGTGTGCGACGGCGTGAAAATCAGAGACGGGGTAAGCGTTTGCGACGGCGCGGCGATAGGCGACGGGTGCGCGATAGGAAGCGATTGCGTCATAGGTGCCGGCGTGGGGATCGCGCCCGACAACATCATACCGAAAAACACCGTTCTCACAACAAACGTCACGGGAGAATACAAGCCGTATAAGCTTGAAAGAAGCGCCGCGGATCCCATAGGAGACATAACGTCGTTTGCGCGTCTCGGAGCTGCTTTCGGATGTCTTTTCAGGGGTAACGCCGCCGTCGGATACGAGGACGCGGCGTGCGCGGCGCAGCTGCACGCGATAATCAGCGGCATACTGTCTTCTGCGGACAACGTACTGAACCTCGGCTGCTGCCAGAGAGCGCAGTTCCGATACACCGTCAGGGCATATTCTCTCTGCGGGGGCATCTATGCGGCGGCGGACAAGATATATCTTTATGCCGGCGACGGACTGCCGCTTTCGACGGCGGACGAAAAAGCGCTGCGCAAGGTCTTTGAAGGCAACGAATTCTTCTGCGGCAAAAGCGGAAATTACCGAATGCTTAAAAACTACGGGGAGCCGTACGTCAAAAAACTGCGCAGAAGCGTTGTTGCGATGAGACCTGTTAACATGCGGATCTACGGCGACGATATACTTTCGGAGGTCATTCCGACAAAGACGTCGGAGAGCGCGGAGCATATATACGTAGGGAACTCTCTCGGAGTTGACGAATATCCCGAAAGGCTCGTGAAATGCTGTGTGTCTATCGCGTTCGGAAAAACATTCGGAAAGGTCTGCGTTCCGTACTCATACCCCTCGATAATCGAAAAACTCGGCGAGCGCGGCGGCTTCGAGGTTCACAGGCTGACGCTCGACTCCCCCGACCGTGACGGGCTTTACGACATCACCGATCCGAATATATGCGCGTGCGTGCTGTGCGGTCATCTTTCGCGAAGCAAAAAAACGTTTGCCCGGCTTGCGGCGTCCGTGCCCTCCTTCGACGTGTTTTGCAGGGACGTTGATTGCGACGGGGACAAGTTCGAGGTTATGCGCCGTCTTTCCGAAGGCGGCGGCGAAAAAGAGCTTGTGGAGGGAATCCGCTTCATAGACCGCGAAAAAAGATGGAATGTGCGCGTCGTTCCGAAAAACGATGCGAAGGGCTTCCGCATAGTCGCAGAGGCGGCAAACAGCGAAACTGCGGAGGAAATGTGTGACTTTTACGTGAAGAAAATACGATGTGACAAAAATAGCGTTGACAAGAACGAATAAATTGCGTATAATTATAACAAGATATATATTGGAGAATGTGTCCGATAAAGGATGTGCGTCCCGAAAAGACATATTTTCGCGTTGACTTTTTCCCTGCAAATGATTTTTCGCGCAATTGCGGACGGAGCGGAGATCGTGTCTCCGTCCGGGCTGCGCAGGCGCCGGGTGAGCCGAGGAGGAATTAAGAATCATCGGCATAACCGTGAAAAAAGAGCCGAAAAACAACGGGGGTTTTCGGCTCCGCTTTCGCTGTACTCCTTCCGAAAGCTCAACGGACAAGAACGAAACGACCCATATTATATCTGAATTTTACATATACCATATTTTAATTGTTTCCGGACAAGAGGAGGAATTCTATTTGAAAAGAATTGACAAAGTAAGAATAATCCCGCTCGGCGGGCTTAACGAAATAGGTAAAAACCTGACCCTGATAGAGTGCGGAAAGGATATAATCGCCATAGACTGCGGCATCGCATTCCCGGACGAAGACCTGCCCGGCGTGGACTATGTTATTCCCGATATGCAGTACATCGTCAAAAACGCAGACCGTTTCCGCGCGGTGTTTTTGACCCACGGACACGAGGACCATATCGGAGCGATACCGTATCTGCTCCGCCAGATAAACGTTCCGATCTACGGAACAAGGCTCACGCTCGGAATAGTTGAAAACAAACTCCGGGAGTTTCATCTTGACAAAACGGCGCAGCTGACAGAGGTCGCTCCGGGACAGACCGTTCAGATGGACACGATGTCGATAGAGTATATCCACGTCAATCACTCCATCGCGGATTCCGCGGCGATCGCGGTTCATACCCCGTGCGGAACGCTTTTGCATACGGGAGACTTCAAGATTGACGTTACCCCGATACAGGGTGAAATGATAGATCTCGCGCGCTTCGGCGAGCTCGGAAACGCGGGCGTTCTGGCGATGATGTGCGAATCGACGAACATCGAAAGACCCGGCTTTGCAAGCAGCGAGCGAAAGGTCGGCGAAAGCTTTTCGACAATTTTCCGCGGCGCGACGAACAAAAGAATAATCGTTGCGACCTTCGCTTCCAACGTTGACAGGGTTCAGCAAATAATAAACGCGGCGATCGCTTTCGGAAGAAAAGTTGCGGTAAGCGGCAGAAGCATGGTAACGGTTTTGGAGGTTGCGCGGCAGCTCGGATATATGCAGGTGCCGGACGGCGTTATCATCGACATCGACCAGATAAACAAATATAACCCAGAGGAGCTTGTAATAGTTACGACGGGAAGTCAGGGCGAGCCGATGTCCGCCCTTTACAGGATGGCGTATTCCGATCACAAAAAGGTTGAAATAGGTCCTCAGGATCTCGTTGTGCTGTCCTCGTCGGCCATTCCGGGAAACGAGAAGCTGATAAACCGCGTTATCAACGAGCTTTACCGCTCCGGCGCGGACGTGGTTTACGAATCATACGCGGGCGTTCACGTTTCGGGGCACGCGTGCCAGGAGGAAACGAAGCTTCTCATCGGACTTGTCAAGCCGAAATTCTTTATCCCCGTACACGGAGAGTTCAGACATCTGAAAAAGAACGCGATAGTCGCAAATTCGATGGGCGTTGCAAAAGAAAACATCGTGGTTGCGAACATAGGAAGCATCATCGAAGTCAGCCGTGAAAAGATAGAGATAGCGGGCACCGTTCCCGCAGGCAGAACGCTTGTGGACGGGCTCGGCGTGGGCGACGTCGGAAGCATCGTGCTTCGCGACAGAAAGCACCTTTCGCAGGACGGGCTTGTGGTCGTTGTCGCAGTTGTCGACACGGAAAACAGAGAAATAATTTCCTCGCCCGAAGTCGTTTCAAGAGGCTTCGTCTACATCAAGGAAAACACCGATCTGCTTGATAATGTCAGAAAACTGACGGAAAATATCCTCTGGCAGGAGGCAGACGAGAAAAACGAGGAATGGCTTTACAACGCAAAGACAAAACTCAAGGATGAGCTCGGGAAATACATTTTCGAGCAGACAAAAAGAAGACCGATGATTCTGACGGTTATAAAGGAAATCTGACGTTATGTATTCGGAAAAAAAGGAAAACTCGAAAAGCAGAACAGGACCGTTTTTCCTGCTTATCGCAGGGTTTACGGCGGCGGTGCTGCTGACGGCGGTTCTTGCAAAGCTCGGAGCCCCTCCCGCAGTTGTGCAGACGGCGCGCATATTGCTCGTTCCCGCGGCGGCGGCGGGGATATTCCTGCTTATTAAAAAATATATGTATTCATATACTTTCGTTGCGGACGGGGCGCTGTTCTGCGTTTACAAAAGCATCGGCAACCGCGAGTACGCGCTGTGCAGGATAAAAAGCATTGAAATGAAAGCCCTCGTCAGAGGAAAAGAGGAGGTCGGGAGGCTGCTGACGGAAGCAGGCAAGATCCCGAAAAACGACTGCCGCGCGGGAGAGGATCGTGAAAAGGACGCGGCTTTGCTTTACAGAGATTTCAACGCAAACAGGGACGTTGTGCTTCTGTTTGAGCCGAGCGACGAATTGTTTACAATTATTTCGGAATCCATGCTTGACAAAAAGGAATAATTGTGGTATACTTACCAGGTACAATGAAGAAGAACCGAAAGTTCTCACCACTGCGGTGTTTGCCGCAAGGTCAATAGCGAATGACTTAATGTCATTTTCGATTTGATTTCACGGCTGTGGACTTTTTGCGGTTCACAGCCTTATTTTTTTATCGGAGGTGTATCGGCCATAGGCAAGAAAAACGCGCAGCAACTCAATGAGGAGATCAGGGATCCCGAGGTCAGAGTCATAAGCGACAAAGGCGAGCAGCTCGGTATAATGTCGTCGAAGGAAGCGCAGAAAATCGCGGATTCGAAAGGGCTTGACCTTGTTAAGATATCCCCGACTGCCGTACCGCCCGTCTGCAAGATAATGGACTACAACAAGTTCATGTATGAGAAGGCGAAAAAAGAGAAGGAAGCGAAGAAGAACCAAAAGATAACGGTTCTGAAAGAAGTCCAACTCAGCCTCAATATCGAGGATCACGACCTCAACACGAAAATGAACCACGCAAAGAGATTTCTCGGCGACGGAAACAAGGTCAAAGTTGCACTGAGACTCAAAAGCAGAGAGATTCAGAGACCGGAGCTCGGCCTCGTTCTCATGGAAAAGTTCGCGAACGGAGTGTCGGAGCTCGGCGTCATTGAAAAGCCCGCGAAGCTTGAGGGCAGAACAATGATTATGATTCTTGCGGCGAAACCGGCAAAATAAGCCTTGACCGTTCAAGCAGTAAAAAATGAGGAAACTCACTTTTATATCATTAAAATAAAGGAGATTGCGACATGCCCAAACAGAAGACCCGCAGAGCTACCGCGAAAAGATTCAAGGTAACAAAGAGCGGCAAGATCAAGATGAACCACGCGTTCAGAAGACATATTCTTACAAAGAAAACGACAAAATACAAGAGGGGTCTGCGCAAGGCTTGCTATCTGAGCGCTGCCGACGCACCCGTTGTTAAGAAACTTATTCCTTATAAATAATTCGGGGGTGTTGAAAGATGGCAAGAGTTAAAGGCGCGGTTACTACCCGCAGAAGACATAAGAAAGTTCTTAAACTTGCTAAAGGATATTTCGGCGGCAAGTCCAAGCTTTACAGAACCGCCAACGAAGCGGTAATGAAGTCCCTTCAGTACGCTTACGTCGGAAGAAAACTTAAAAAGAGAGATTTCCGTTCTCTTTGGATAACCCGCATTTCCGCGGAATGCAAAGCAAACGGCATCAATTACAGCAGATTTGTAAACGGTCTCAAAAAAGCAGACATCATGCTTAACAGAAAAGTTCTTGCGGAACTTGCCGTTTCCGACAAGGCTGCGTTCGCGGCTCTCGTTGAGAAGGCGAAAGCGGCTCTGTAAACTCTGTAAAAAAGAGAAAAACATCGGCGTATCGGAAAACGGTACGCCGAATTTTTCGGGTTGACTGAAATGAACGATATATTAAGCCCGCTCCGAAGAGCGGTCAAAGACTATGATATGATAAAGGACGGGGACAGAGTCTGCGTCGGCGTTTCCGGCGGCAAAGATTCCGTTCTGCTGCTCGTCGCGCTTTCACGCCTGTCAAGATTCTATCCGAAGAAATTCGAGGTGTTCGGTTACACCGTTGACGCGGGAAAAGAGCCGACGGACTTTTCTTCCGTTGACGAGCTGTGCAAAAGAGAAAACATAGAATATCACGTAGAAAAAACAGATATTTTCGAGATAGTCTTTGACAGAAAAAAGGAAGAGAACCCGTGTTCTCTATGCTCGACGATGCGGCGCGGAGCGTTGTGCAACGGGGCAAGAAAACTCGGAGCGAACGTTCTTGCGCTCGGGCATCACAACGACGATGCGCTTGAAACATTCATGCTCAATCTGATAAACGGCGGGCGGCTCGGTTGTTTTCAGCCCGTTACGGATTATGACGGAGGAGCGCTCCGGGTTATCAGACCTTTTATATATTTAAGCGAACAAAAAATTCGCGCCTGCGTAAAAAAAAGCGGATTTCCCGTTGTTAAAAGCGTATGCCCCGTTAACGGTCACACGCAAAGGCAGAAAATGAAAAGCCTGATCTCGTCGATCGAAAAAAATCACAGAGGCGCAAAGAAAAGAATTTTCGGCGCGCTTTGCCGAAGCGGTCTCGACGGCTGGAAAGAATTTTGAGTTTTCCAATCTATTTTGAGTTTTCCAATCTATAATACAATTTGCAATCCTGAAAAATTACCCGACGCAAAAAAGCGTCGGGTTTTTATATTATTTTCTGAGTTTGCAGGCAAGGTGAAGATTTTCTATTTCCGTATGAGTGCCGCCGTCCGCGTATTCGCCGTCCAGAGACCACGATATCGGGGTGTCGGAATCTATCGTAACTTTTGAGCCGCGAACAAAGTCTATCATATCGCAGTCTTCAAGCTTGGACGATGTGATCGCCGAAACAATCTTGTTAAAATCGGCGATATTTTCGGGATTGCGGACAAAAGTAACCTCAAATTCGCCGTCCGCAAGGTCAACAACGCCGTCTTTAAGTTTCACAACTCCGCCGACGGCTGTTGAGTTCGAAATCGCGCCGAAAATGTAGTCATCTTCGAGAATTTTGTCGTCCACCGTTGCTTTTATATGATATTTTGTAATTTTCGAAAGATCCTTTATCGCCTCGAAAATGTAGGTTAAATGCCCGAAAACATTCTTGACGGATTGCGAGGCGGAATATGACGACGCGGTGAAGATTCCGAACGAGGCGATGTATGAAAAGTACCTGTCGTTGAATTTTCCGACATCTATCAGCGTAGGTTCGTTTTTCAGAATGCTTTTGACCGCGGCGACGGGTTTAAGCGGAATTTTCAGACTGTTGGCAAAGTCGTTCGTGCTGCCTGCCGGGATATAGCCGATTTCGATTTTGTCGTTTCCGCTGCGCAGAACGCCCGAAAGCGTTTCGTTAAAGGTTCCGTCTCCGCCGGCGCAGACGATAAGGTCGCAATCGTCGTTTTTTGCCGCTTTATACGCAAAATCCGTCGCGTCTCCCCTGCCGGTCGTCGTTTTTACGACGATCTGACAGCCCGAATCGCTCATTTCGGTTATTATATTGAAAAAATTCGGCTTGATCTGTTTTTTTCCCGCGACGGGATTGACTATCAAAAGAACTCTTTTCATTTATGCTTCTCCGATTTATTTTTCTTTTTTGATTTCTTCCAATTCTTTTTCCATGAAATTCTCAACCGCGGCGCGGTCGTTCTTTATTTTACGGGGCATTTTGGCAAAAACTTCTCTGAAAAACGAATCCGTTTTGCTTACGATTTTCAGAAATTCGTCTCCTCGAACGCCGTTTCGCGGCAGTTTTCCGCATTTTTTAAGTTCGAGAACGGCGTGATAGCGTTCAACGGCTTCGGCGACGGCATCTTCCCACGAGACATAAAGATCCGTCATTGCGGCGTCTCCGATCTTTCGCATATATTCCTTCTTATCGGAAACGGCGGCGAGCACGGCTGCCATCGACGCGGCGTTTTCTTCTGTTAAAAGAGCATTTCTGCCGTCGGTCACGTCCTCCGCGGCACAGCTCCCCTTTACAAGAACGCTTGCAAGTCCGCAGGCGGCGGCTTCGCGCACAACTATTCCGTTCGTGTCAAACGTCGACGGAAACAAAAACAAATCGGCAAGCGAATAATACGCGCGAAGAAGATCGCGGTCGTAAACGGCGCCGACAAAAAGGCATTTATCTGTCAGCCCTTTTTCCTCCGCGTAAGCGACTATCTCGTCAAAATCGCCTTTTGAGCCGACAAAAACGGCGCGAAAGTCTCTTTTTTTCTCTTTAAGCGCCGCAAGAGCGTCCAGCGTTATTCTTAGCCCTTTATACCACATCATACGCCCGACATAAAGAAAAACAGGCGTTTCGTTCGGAATACCGAGCTTTCGGCGAAGATTTTCAACGGAGTTTCCGGATGCGCGGCCGCGCGGGAGATCAACACCGTTCCGCATAACGCGAACGTCGCCGCAAAAACCGAGCGAACGCATATTTTCTATCGCTCCGCGGCTCACCGTCCAGACCTCGTCGCACGCTTCGAGATTATTTACAAAAAGCCTGATCGAGATCTCGCGCAGCTTCTCGGAAGAAAAGACTTTCTCTATATCGATATTAAACTTGGTGTGATACGTAAAAACTATCGGCGCATCGGTCTTTTCACGGACAAGACGGGCAAGAAACGTCGATATTGCGGGACAGTGGGAGTGTATTATATCTATATCGTTTTTCGCGATTTTTTCCGCAGTCGGAGAAGCGATGGGATTTCCCATACGATAACCGGCAATTCTGGTCGTGTTAAAACTTGTGTACTGAAGCACGGGATAAGGATATACGGAAACGTCGCGTTTCGGATACTTCGGGGTCGCAACGACGGGTCGTCCGTACTTTTCGTTGATAATGTTCGCATAGTTAAGCACGGCGTTCGCAACGCCGTCTATGAGCGGAGGAAAAGAATCGTTCAGAAGACATACGCCGAGACCGCTTTTTTCCATAATCTGTTCCTTTACTTATGTTTCTGTTGACGCATCCAGATATTCATAACAAGCTTGTGAGGAAGCAGTTTAACACCGAGTATCTGCATTTTGACCTTGAAAGTGTGAAGAGACGTGTCTTTCTTTTTGTTCTTCATATCCTTCAACGCCTGTTCAACGATCTCTTCCGGCGTGAACATAACGGAATAATATGTCACGGCGTTGTTGTCCTGCGTTGCGGCGCGGTCGAAAAACTCCGTCTTCGTCCAGAACGGACAAACGGCAAGGCTCTTGATTTTTCTGTCGCGAAGCTCAACATTCAGCGCGCGGGAATAGTTCAAAACAAACGCTTTTGTCGCGCCGTAAACGTTTATATACGGTATGGGCTGAAACGCTGCGACGGAGCAAAGCTGATATATCTGTCCGCCCTCGTTCATATACGGAAGAGTTGCGCGCGTCATCAAAACAACCGCGCGGCAGTTAAGATCTATCATATTCGCCTCATCTTCCGGCGAAACATCGGTATATTTTCCGAATTTCCCGAAACCGCTCGCGTTGACGAGAACGGCGACGTCGGGCTTGTGTTCTTCAAGCATAGCTTTATACTTTTCGAAGGCGGCGGGGTCGGTCAAGTCCATGGAAATCGGTCTGACACGGCATTTCAACTCGCCCGAAAGACTTTCAAGGCGGTTTTCCCTGCGGGCAACGACCCACATTTCGTCAAAATCGTTTTCCCGGTCGAGCCGGCGGCAAAACTCCCTGCCTATGCCGGAGCTTGCTCCGGTTACAACTGCGATACGCATACAATCACGCTCCGTATCTTTTTTATATTATACATTATACAATTAAATACCTCCGTTGTCAAGTATAAAAGAAGCCCAAACGCCCGATAATCAATACGGAGGGATAATGCGCCGGCCGCCCGATTGCGGCTTCACAAAAATGTTTCACAAAAACAGGAAAACATTCTCAAAAAAATCATTTCGTACAATGCCGTTTCTCTTGACTTTTTCGGCGGTTATGGTATAATATAATATGGTATCATAGGAAGTATGGGGTTTTATACCTGTTTTTGCTTTCGGGCCCGTGAAAAAGGCTCGGTTATCTATGAAAAAACAATAAAAATATCATATAACGGAGGTAAATATGGAAGCATTGACAACGGCTCTCGCAGGCGTTCCCGAATGGCTGCAAAACTTTGCGGATCAGATTTTCGGATACAAAGCGCCGACAGACGGAGAAGCGTCGATAGGCATGGTTATCCTGCTCGGCATCGGCATAGTCTTTCTCGGACTTATCTGCCTTGTCATCGTCTGCTCGGTATTCGGGCTGATAGGAAAAGCGACGAACAACGCCGGAAAGAAAAAAGAACCCGTTCCCTCTGCGGCGGAAGAAGAAATTCCCGACAGACGGGAATTTGTTGCGGCGGTATCCGCGGCGATAGCGGAGGAACTCGGAACGGATGTTTCGGCAATAAGAATTTTATCCATAAAGAGAATGTGAGGAACGAAAAATGAAAAAGTACAATGTAAACGTAAACGGAAAAACCTATCAGATAGAAATCGAAGAAGTTAAAAACTTCGACCCGAAGCAGGCTCCCGCGGCTCCCGCAGCCGATGCGGCTTCCGCAAAAACAGAGCCCGAGGCTCCCGCGCAGGCGCCCGTACAGGCTCCCGAAGGCGGCGAAAAGATCTCCTGCCCGATGCCCGGAACGATCCTCGACGTAAGATGCTCCGAGGGCGCTTCCGTTAAAAAAGGCGATATTCTCTTTATTCTCGAAGCGATGAAAATGGAAAATGAAATAATGTCTCCCTGCGACGGCACGGTTCACGGCGTAAGCGTTTCCAAAGGCGCATCCGTTGACACCGGCGCAACTCTCTGCACGATCGCTTGATTCGGAGGTCGTAAAATGGATTACATTATAAAATTTTTGCAGCAGACGGGGTTCTATCTGTTTTCCGAAGGCAACTGGCTGAAGCTTGCCATGATAGCCATTTCCTGTGTGTTGCTTTATCTCGGAATAGTTAAAAAATTCGAGCCGCTTCTTCTCGTTCCAATCGCGTTCGGTATGCTTCTGACCAACCTCCCCGGCGCGGAGATGTTCCACGAAGAGCTGTTTGCGGGCGGACATGTTCATTGGGAAATGTTCGCAGGTTCGCAGGAGGGACTGACGGCGGGCTTGCTCGACTATCTTTACCTCGGCGTTAAACTCGGCATTTATCCCTGCCTTATATTCCTCGGCGTCGGCGCGATGACGGACTTCGGTCCCCTTATAGCAAACCCGAAAAGCCTTCTTCTCGGCGCGGCGGCGCAGGGCGGTATTTTCGCGACGTACGCGGCGGCGCGCGGCTTCCTCGGCTTCTCTATGGCGGAGGCGGCGTCGATAGGCATTATCGGCGGCGCAGACGGTCCCACCGCGATATTCGTAACATCAAAGCTTGCGCCTCACCTGCTCGGACCCATAGCGGTCGCGGCATATTCGTATATGGCGCTCGTTCCCGTTATTCAGCCTCCCATAATGAAGCTGCTGACGACGAAAAAGGAACGCGGCATAGTTATGAAAACTCTCCGTCCCGTTTCCAAGAGAGAAAAAATTCTTTTCCCGATAATAGTTACCGTTTTTGTTTCGCTGCTCGTTCCGAGCGCGGCGCCGCTCATCGCGTGCCTCATGCTCGGCAACCTGTTCAAGGAATGCGGAGTTACGGAAAGACTTTCAAAGACGGTTCAGAACGAGCTAATGAACATCGTCACGATATTCCTCGGCGTTACGGTCGGAGCGACAGCGACGGCGGAAACGTTCCTGAAAGCGAACACCATCAAAATAATCGTCCTCGGCGTTATCGCTTTCGGCGTTGCAACGGCGTGCGGCGTTCTTCTTGCAAAGGTTATGAACCTTTTCCTGAAAAACAAGATCAACCCTCTTATCGGTTCCGCGGGAGTTTCCGCCGTTCCGATGGCGGCGAGAGTTTCGCAGGTCGTAGGTCAGAAAGAGAACCCGTCGAACTTCTTGCTCATGCACGCTATGGGCCCGAATGTCGCGGGAGTTATCGGCTCCGCAATCGCGGCAGGCGTTCTTATAGCCATCTGCGGCTGATACTGCGGGAGGTAACGATATGAACAAATTATTTATAACAGACACAATTCTCCGTGACGCGCACCAATCGCAGGCGGCAACGAGAATGAGAATCGAGGATATGCTCCCCGGCTGCGAAATTCTCGACAGCGTAGGCTATTGGTCTCTTGAATGCTGGGGCGGCGCAACGTTTGACGCTTGTATGCGTTTCCTTGACGAAGACCCGTGGGAGCGTCTGCGCAAACTGCGTTCCGCAATGCCGAAAACCCGTCTTCAAATGCTTCTGAGAGGTCAGAATCTGCTCGGATACAAGCATTATGCGGATGACGTGGTTGACGAATTCATTGAAAAATCCATCAAAAACGGAATTGACGTAATCAGAGTTTTCGACGCGCTCAACGACCCCAGAAACCTTATGCAGTCCGTCAAATCCATAAAGAAATACGGCGGTATCTGCGAAGCGGCGATAAGCTACACCGTTTCGCCCGTACACAACATCGAGTATTTTGTCAAACTCGCAAAACTGCTCGAAAAAATGGGCGCCGATACCATCTGTATCAAGGATATGGCGAACCTGCTTCTCCCCTACGACGCTTACAAACTTGTTTCCGAGTTGAAACGTTCCGTCAGCGTTCCCATTCACCTGCACACGCATAACACGGCGGGTACGGGAGATATGACGAACCTTATGGCGGCGCAGGCGGGCGTTGACATTGTGGACTGCGCGCTTTCCCCGCTTGCGAACGGCACGTCCCAGCCCGCAACCGAATCGCTTGTGGCGACGCTTCAGGGCACGGACAGAGACACGGGGCTTGACCTTGTTAAGCTCAACGAGGCGGCGGCTTATTTCAGAACCGTTGCGGACAAGTTGAAAAAAGAAGGCTGGCTCGACCCGAAAGTTTTGAGCGTTGACACAAAAGCGCTTATCTATCAGGTTCCCGGGGGGATGCTTTCCAACCTGCTCAACCAACTCAAACAGGCTAAAAAAGAGGACAAATATTACGAAGTGCTTGCGGAAGTTCCGAGAGTGCGCAAAGATTTCGGATATCCTCCGCTCGTAACTCCGACCTCGCAGATAGTCGGAACGCAGGCCGTGATGAATGTCCTTGCCGGAGAGAGATACAAGATGGTGCCCAAGGAATCAAAGGGTATGCTGAAAGGCGAATACGGTCAGCTTCCCGCGTCCGTCAACGAAGATGTTCGCAAAAAGTGCATCGGCGACGAGGAAGTTATAACCTGCCGTCCCGCGGATCTCATCGCTCCCGAGCTTGAAAAATACAGGGCTGAGGCGGGAGATCTTGCAAAATGCGAAGAGGACGTTTTGAGCTACGCTCTCTTTCCGCAGGTTGCAAAGAGCTTCCTCGAAAAGAGAAACGGCGGCGGCGTGAGAACGCTTTATGTAGAGGACCTTTCCGAATAAAACGGGATTTGTTCACCGATCAGAAAATTTTCCGTCACGACGGGGGCTGTAAAAACCTGCGGTTTTTACAGCCCCCGTATTTTTATGTCGTCAATCCGTCTATTCGCGGAAACTCAACGTCCGACGGAGATGTTCCGACAAATGGGCTTCGTCCCGTTATTTTTTCGATCAGAGCGTCTATGAACGCATCATTGCCGCAATAACAGTTTATATAATTTCCGACCTGCGGTACGTCAAGAAGATGATAAGGGTTTGCAAAAGACACGAAAACCGTGGGGACGCTGTGGCAGTAAACGGGAACGTCGGCGCCCATCGGAGGCTGCCACTCTATGCGGACGACCGTTTGATCGGAGCGCGTTTGAAGATTCGCGGCATAAACGAGCAGGTCATATTTTCCGACGATATCCGACACGGGCGACATCATACCCTCAAACCCCTCTGCGGGCTTAAAAACGGAAACGTCAAAGCCCTCGCCTCGAAGTTTTTTGAGAAATCTCTCGCAAACGGAGCCGTCGTTGTTGAAAACGGAAAATCCTTTTTTCGTTTCCAGAGGATATAACAGTATTTTCCGATATTTTTCCGTCGTCAACGGAAAAACGCCTTTTTCTTCTCTTACAAGCGTTATCGCTTCCGACGCGCAAGTTCTGCCCCACCCCGCAAACAGAGGTGACCCGAGCTTTTCGCTTTCTTTTTGCGGTCTGTTTTTATGAAGACCAAGCGCCGCTTTCAGCGCAAGTATCCTGTCAACTGCGTCGTCGAGACGCTGCGGAGATATTATTCCCTTTTCGTAACCGTCGAACATAAAGCGGATGTCCTCTTCTATATTCTTCGTAAACAGGAACATATCACAGCCCGAGGCAACGGCGGTCGGCACGGCAATATTTCGCGGCATCGCGCATGCAAAGCCCGCCATGGTCGAAGAATCGGTAATGATAAGTCCGTTAAATCCGAGCGCGGCGCGGAGCAGCCCCGTCAGAATCTCGCGGCTCAGCGTCGCGGGCAGCCCTGCGGGGCAGACGGACGGCAGGCTTATATGCCCCGCCATAATGCTCAAAACGCCCGCGTCTATACATTCGCGGTATACGGCGCCGTAGGTTTTCATCCATTTTTCTTTTCCGAGATCGTTGACAGACGGCGCGATATGCTGGTCGCGTTCGTCCCTGCCGTCGCCCGGAAAATGTTTTGCACACGCCGCCACGCCGCATTTCTGAACTTCTTCTATATACGCCCTGCTCATCTTTGCCACGGTTTCGGGGTCGGAGCCGAACGTTCTGGTGTTGGTTATCGGATTGCGGAAATTAAAATCAATATCCGCAACGGGAGCAAACGCCCAGTTGACGCCGACGGCGCGGGCTTCCGTTCCGCATATCCTGCCGAGGCGGCGCGCGTGCTCCGTTCTTCCCGCGGCGGCGATTGCCATTTCGGGCGCGAACGGGGTGCCGTCCGTGGCAACGCCGTTTCCTCCCTGCTCAAGATTTGCGGCAACAAGCAGCGGAACGGCGGAATACCCGTTCATTTTTTCAACGGTTCTGCGACACTCTTCCGAACTCATTGTTCTGCACATAAATCCTCCGGGGCGAACGGAAGAACCTATATAACGGCAATAATCTTCATCTTCGTTGTAAGTTATCAGGCAGAACAACTGACGCAGTTTGTCTTCTTCGCTCATCGAAAGACGTGTCGAAACGACCCACTTTTCCGCTTCCCCGTCAAGATAAAACGGTTTTGAACCGAGATCAGGCATATTTTTTCCTCTTTCGCCGTATGAAGTCCCCGTTGTTCAGATATATCAGAAAAAGAACGAGCGCGGCGGCTTCGACGACCTTGTAAACGTCGGATGTGAAAAACGCTTTTACGCTGCTTATCTGTCCGAAACCTATCTGAATAAACTCATAAGCGACGCAACCCATTAAAACGGCTGTCTGCTTGTTGCAGAACCTGTTTATGAATTGCGAAAAAAACAGAGGCAGAAAGCAGGCGAACATAGAAGCTATCGTCGAAAAATTTATCGTGGGCGTCACTCCGTTTGAGGAGCAGACGGATATTGCGCCCGCAGCGCCGAACAAAAGCCCCGCGAGAGCATAGCATATAACGGCGTTGGCATTTTCGTTTACGCCCGCGTTTACGGCAATTGTCTGCCCCGTTTGCAACGCGCGGTAATCGTATCCGAATTTCGTAAAATGAAAAACGGTTATCATCAGCAGAAGTGCCGCCGCGCAAACAATTATCATCGCCGTGGGATTTACGGCAAAGCGATAATACGAATCGTCGGCGCCGAAGCCGACGGGCTTGCAGCCGTCCGTGATTATTGCTATAATGCCCTCTGTAATGAGCGTCATACCCAGCCCTATTATCATCGGAGGAAGACGCAATAAGACATAAAGCGAACCGATCGCCGCACCTGCGACGGCACCGACGACCGCCGCGGAAAGAATCATCGCAACGGGTCCTCCGCCGCTGAGGCTGCCTACTTTCGCGCCGATAACTCCGCCGAGAAGCATAACCGCTCCCGTCGAAAAATCAAACCGCCCCGTGTGCAGATTTATCGAAACGCCGAAAGAAAGAAGCAAAACGTAAGCCAAGCCGCGAAAATACAGCTGAACGGAACTGAACCCCGTAAAAAGCGCCGTCCCCGAAAGCCCGCAAACCGCGCTCATTATAACAAGGCAGATAACAGGTATAGCAGCAATGCCGAGAGTTTTTTTGATATATTTCATTTTCTGTGCCCCGTCGTCCGAGCGGTTACTCGGCTTTTATCATTTTTGCGGTCTCATAATCCGCCGCGCAGAGCTTTTCAAATTCGGCGTAGGTGCAGCCCTTGTAACGCTCAACGACCTTCGAGTCAAAACAGTATCCGTCTTTTTCGTTATCCGACGCAAGCATTTTTTCAAGCTCGCCGCGGCTTTTGGCTATCCAGTAGCCGCTGCCCGTTCGGGGCGCGTTACCGTCGGCCGCGGTCAGACGGCTTCCGTTCACGGCGTTCGTTATCAGGATAAGCGCGGGTGCCATGGAGGATGCGTATTTACCGCAGTCATAAGCGTAGCCGATTTCAAAATCGGAGGCGTATTCGGAGGTTACGGCGTCAACGCCGCCGACAAGAGTCTTCCCGACGGACGGGTTTGCGGAAGTTATTCCGTAAGCGGTTTTCGCAACCACTCCGCCCGCGCCGACGGTCAATATACAGGTTCCTCCCGAAATCAGGCTGTTCGTCAGCTTTGTGGAAAAAGCATCGTCAAACGCGAAGCCGTCCATATATCCCGAAATTTTATATTTATCGCTCCTGAACTTGGACGGATCAAGGCTTTGCCCGGCAACCTTTCCGTAAAGCTCACCGCGGTTTTTCACGCCGTCATAAGAGGTCGAGGCGTCTTCGCAAAGATATGCAAGCATACCCGTCAAACGGTTTATATGCATCGTCGAGCCGTACAGCGTTGCGCCGCCGAAAATCGTAAAATTCGTTTGCTGTTTTTCTTCGACAAAATATTTTGCCATATCGTAACCGGCTTTGTATTCGGTATCGTCGAGCGGCGCCACGGAGCCGAGATAAAAACCGTTGTCCTTTATTTGCTCGTACTGTTCCTCCGTCGGATGCCCCGTGGGAGAAACGACGTACATTTTCTTGTTTGCCGCCGCTGTAACGGATGCGACGAAATCGTCGTCCGAAAAAAGCAGTATCGCGTCATACCCTTTTGAGGCGTAGGTGTTTATGGCGGATACCTCGGAGGAAGAACTGTTCGTCGTTGTAAAATCCACCGTCATATTCAGCTCTTTTCCGACCGTTTTCAGATATTTTTCCCACGCGCTCGCCTCGCCGGAAGAATCATCCTCTCGAAGCACGCCTATTTTCAGGGTTTTTTTTCCGTCGATATTTCCCTTGTCACCGCTTCCTTTTTTGCAGGAAGAAGCGGCGGCGAGGAGAAACGCGGAAAAAAGAACGAGACATATTGTTTTCAGAAATATTTTTTTCATATTGACCTCCGGAATATCACCGTTTGAGTGTTCGGCTTCGGTTGCCGACAGAGAAAAGAGTTACGACCGCGACAAAAAGCGCGCCTTTGACAATTTGCAGATACCAACTTCCCGTCACGAAAATATTCATAAACGAATCGAGAAACGCCATCGAAAATGCGCCCAAAAGCGCCGAATACATCCGTGATTCGGGGCCTCCGTTCATATTCATTCCGCCGAAAACGAGCGCGATCAGCATATTCATACCCACGGTCGAACTCGATGACGACGAAAGCGTCGGGGTTTCGACAATCATCGCGAACGACGCAAGTCCTATGCCTATGCCGGCAAGCGCAAACGAAAGAATAGTCAGTTTTTTTGCGTTTATTCCCGAAAGACGCGCGCAGACGGGGTTTCCGCCGAGAAATCGCTCCTTTCTGCCGAGCTTTGTAAAATAGAACAGAAAGCAGCAGAAGATTTCAAATGCGGCAAGCAGAAGCAGACGAAAAAAAGTTGTGTTAAGCCCCGCGACAAGCCTCATAGGCACCGAAATTTTCGCGTTCGTCCCGAAAAGGGTTATCATCAGTGTTGCGACGGACGAATACACGTTCATCATCACGATTGTCATAATGAAAACCGGCAGATTGAAAAACGACGCGAGAACCGAGTTCAGAACGGAAAGTGACACGGCAACGGCAATGCAGACAAGCGCCGCAAGCGGCACATCTTCCGTTTTTTTACAGACAATTCCGCCGACGATTGCGCTTATCAGCATATTTGAGCCGAGCGACAGATCAAACGAGCCGGAGGAGAAAATAAAAGTGGCTCCGGTTGCGACGAGCGCGACAAGGCAGGCGTCGGAAACGACTCCCTGCAAGCCTATCGCGATGTTATATCCTTTTGACGCGGCGGCAAGCAGATACATCGCGCCGAGAGAAACGCACGCGATAACGGGTGCAAGGCGGACGAGACGGCGCGTCAGAATAGCCTTCCTGCGCCGTTTCAGAAGGTTTTCGGCGGTCAGCGCGCCTTCGTGTGTCAGAATATCCGGCATACCGTCCCCCTCCTTAAACCATATATCCGATAATATCAGCGTCGGAAAGGCGGGAATTACGAAGAAATTCTTTAGTGATAATTCCGTCCTTCATTATCAGAAGTCTGTCCGACATACCTATAAGCTCGGAAAGCTCTTCGGATATCATTATTATTGTTTTCCCCTCGTTTTTCATCTTATACATCAAGGCGTACATCATCTGTTTAACCCCGATATCTATGCCCCGTGTCGGACAGTCGAGAACAAGCACGTCGCAGCCGTAGCCTATCCATTTGGAGAAAACGACTTTTTGCTTGTTTCCTCCCGAAAGCTCGGATACCGGCTGATCGGGAGAAAAACACTTGACTTTCATTTCTTCCGTTCTTGCAAAAACGTATTCTTTTTCTTTTTGCGGAAGAAGCAGAAATCCCGCGACGGCAAATTTGTCCATACCGACGGACGAGATGTTGTCCTTTATAGATGCCGCAAGACAAAGAGACTCCACATCACGGTCCTTTGCGGCGTAGCCGACGCCCGCGTTCATGGCGGAACGCGGATCTTTCAAATGCTTTCCGTTTACGAGAACGCTGCCCGAGGTCGGTTTTTCCGCGCCGAACAAAACTTTTCCGAGTGCGTGCATTCCGCAGGACGAAAGCCCTCCGATGCCGAGGATTTCACCCTTGTAAGCGTCAAAAGACACCCCTTTCAACTTATCTTTGAGCGTCACGTCTCGCACTTCGACGGACACAGAGGAAAAGTGTGTGGAATCAACGTCCGAACGGTAGTAATCGCCCTGAAGCCGCCTGCCTATCATTGAGGTTCTTATCAGGTCGGGGTCAAATTCGCTTTTTTCAAAAGTTCTGATTATTTTTCCGTCACGGAGCACCGTCAACGTATCGCACTTTTCCGTAATTTCATCGAGGTCGTGCGAAATAAAGACCACGGCTTTATCTTCTTCTTTCATCCGTCGCATAAGTCCGTATATTATGTCTCTGCCGCGTTGCGAAAGCGCGGTTGTCGTTTCGTCAACAACAAGAATACAAGGGTCGTGAAGCATAACCTTTGCGACCTCGACAAGCTTTCTGTCCTGCATATCGAGAGTTCCCGTCACGGTTTTTGCGTCAATGTGACCTGCGCCTGTTTCATCAAGTGCTTTCTGCGCGGCTTTTATCATTTCCGCGCCGTTAACGAGCTTTCCTTTCGCAAATCTTCCGCTGTCATTAAGAAACAGGTTTTCGGCAACCGTTATGCCCGGAACCGTTCCGTTCTCCTGCACTATCATTCCCACACCGTGCAAAAGGGCGTCGTGCATGGAACGGGGACGCCACGGCTTTCCCAGAAACTCCATTTTTCCGCCGTCGAAGCCCTGCATACCGCAAAAAATCGAGGACACGGTGGATTTTCCCGACCCGTTTTCGCCTATCAGACCGCGAACCTCGCCGCGGCGTATTTCGAGGCTGACGCCGTCGAGCGCAACAACGGGGCCGAAGGTTTTTGTCAGCGACGATATTTTCATAACCGTTCTGTTTTCCGTCATATCCGTAATTCTCCGTGCGGACGGCAGAACGCCGCCCGATCGCTTTTTTCTCTTTTATTATGCTTTGATCCTGCGTATTTTATTTTCATATTCGGAAAAATTATCGTCTGTTTCGCTTATTCCAAATGCTATAGCACAGGAGCGAACAGTTTCCAAAAGAAACGCGCGCGAACCTCTTTCGCAGGCGGCATATATCGGAAACAGATATTTTTTCAGAAGCGATTTTGTCGGCTCAAAAGCCATAATGTCGATATTGGGAGTGTCGCACGAAAACGGAAAACTTATATATGCGGGAACGGGAACTTCAAAGAAATATTCGCCCTCCGAGACTTCGGAAACGGTTTTGCCGAAAACTGATATCCGCGCCGTGCAGCCTGCGGGAACGCTTGTTTCGATAAAGAATTTTTCTTTTTCGAGATCAAGGTTCCATTTGACCTTCCATTTACCCGTCGGAGCAAGGTATTCAATCTCCGCATAACGCATAAGACGGTGCGGACACGGTTCGATAACGGCACTCTTCCACCCTGCCTCGCCGAGACGCAGCCCCGCTATACGGGTATAGACCGCCTCACAAACCGAGCCGTAAGCGTAGTGATTGAAAGAATTCATTCCGGTGTCGCCGACCCGTCCGTCCGGCAGAAGAGAGTTCCACCTTTCCCAGACGGTCGTCGCGCCGTGTCTGACCCCGTAAAGCCAACCCGGATATTCGCGGCTTAAAAGTATCCGATACGCGTAATCCGCAAGTCCGGCGTCAAACAGCGCGGGAAGCAGCAGCGGCGTTCCCACAAAACCCGTCGTCAGCTTGTACCCGTCGCGTTGAAGCCGTTTTTCAAGGGCGGAGACAACAGGCTCTCTTACTCTGTATATCCCGTAATACAGGCTCAAAATATACGCTGTCTGCGTGTCGAGGGCAAGTCTTCCCGCAGGAGAAAAATACTCGTTCAGTATCGCGTTTCGTATCCTGCCGGCAAGAAGCGAAAGCTCACGGCGCTCCGGGCGGCCGAGTTCGTCGGCGGCTTTCGCCGTCAGATTGACGGAATTAAAATAATATACGCTCATTATAAAGCCCTTATCCGTCGCCCCGACAAGAGCAGTCTCGTCAAGACCGTCGAGGGCAAGCCAGTCGCCGAAGCAAAACCCTGACGTGATAAGTCCCCTGTCGCCTTGTTCAATATCCCGTTCACGAAGAACGGAAACATAGTCCGTCATCATCTTAAAGCAATTTTGCAAAAGAACTATATCACCGTAAAACTCATACAGCTTCCACGGCAGAATAACTCCGCAATCAGCCCAGACGGCTCCTCCTGCGGGCGGCGTTTTCCGCAGCGACGGGCTGTACATCGGAAAATCGCCCGAATAATAAAGCGTCTGATCGTCCCACAGGTCGCGCAGATATTTTTTATAAAAAGAATAGCAATCCGCATTAAAACACGCTGTCGGGGCAAACACCTGCGCGTCGGCGGTCCAGCCGAGCCGTTCATCGCGCTGCGGACAATCCGTCGGAATATCAATAAAATTTGAAAGCTGACCGCGATATGTGTTTTCTATAAGGGTATTAACGTCGCTGTCCGCCGTTTTGCAATAACATGTCCGGGGAATATCGGCGCTCAAAACAACCCCATCGAAATCCGCGGCAAAGACCTCGTCAAGCCCCTCGACAAGAGCGTAACGAAACCCGAAATACGTAAACATCGGCTCGTATACACGTTTTTTTCCGTCTCCCACATACTCCGCAACGGCTTTCGCGGAACGCAGATTTTTATTATAAAAACAGCCGTCCTGCAACACTTCGCCGTGCGATATTTTCAACTTCTGCCCGTATCCGAGCATACCCGAAAAGCGAACACAGCCGGCAAAATTCTGTCCGAAATCGAGGATTTTTTCTCCATTCGGGCTGACGATAAGGCGCGGCTTCAATATCGCTTTTTCCACGGTCGGAGTCCCGAAATCCGGACAGACGGGTCTGCGGTCTGCCGTTTCGACACATTCGCATATATGCCGCGGAAAAGCCGTGAAATCGTGTTTTTCGCCGTCATAAACAGAGTTTTCCGCGCAGGAGCTTTCGCTTGCGCGCCAGCATTCGTCGGTTCGAAGCTCTCCTTCCGTTCCGTCCTCAAACGAAAAAACGAGCCGCGCCGCAACCTCATATCGGTCGCCGTAAACGTTTTTTGCGCGAGAAAGCCCTATCTCGCCGCGATACCAGCCGTCGCCGAGAAAAACCTCTATTTCGTTCTCGCCCGCGCATACGAGATCGGTCACGTCAAAGCAGTTGACGCGCAGATACGCGCCGTAATCGTTAAAACCCGGCGTCAGACAGGATTTTCCGACGCGTTTTTTATTCAGAAAAGCGCGGTAAAGTCCGAGCCCCGTTATGTGGAGCCGAGCCGAAGACGGACGCCTTTCAAGCGTGAAGCCGCGAAAAATCCTCGGGGCAAAAATCTCCCTGTTCTTCGGCGTTATAAAGGGCGCATCGAAAGCCTCGAACGTTTCAAAGCGCGAAGAAACGCTTTCGTTTCCGTAGGACACCGTCCACGTAAACCGTCCGCAAAAGTTTTTTCCGAGCCGAAAGCCTCCGTTTTCCGGCGTTGTGACGCTCTTTTTCGCAACGGGTTTTCCGTCCGCGTCAAAAACCGCGACGGAAAAAGTTCCGTTCCCGTCGCAGAGAAACGAAAAAAGAGGGTTGTCGCCGTCGATACCCAAAGGCTCCGTTCTGCGCCCGACTTTCAAATCATATATGCGCATAGTCACCGTTCCCGTTTTTTATACCTATTTTGAGTATCTGAAAAACGATCGGATTTATTCATAAAAAGCCTTTTGAAAAGTGAAAGCCCGTTTTTTTGCGCAAAAAAAGCCGCGGCTTCTGAAAAAGCCGCGACATATTTGATTTTGCCTGTTTGCTTATTCCGCAACAAAGTTGTATTTCTGAACGATTTCTTTTGCGAAGATACCGCCCTCGGGACGTTCTCTGTCCATAATATACATCGCTCTTTCGTTTTCAACACGGGCAACGAGAGTGTCAACCTTGGAGCCGCCCGACTTCTTGTTGATCTCGTCCGCGGATTCCGCGATGTCAGCAAACGCCGTGGAAAGAATGCCTCTGCACTTCTTGCCTGCGATGACCTGAAGAACGTTTTCGAGGATATATGTAGCTTCGACGTTGGAAGCGGCGGCAAGCACGCCGTCAAGCAGTACGAGCGAGTCGGAGGTGATCTGCGGAAGCATTTCGGAAATCTTTTCGCAGTCCGCTTCGACGAGCTTTCTGTTTTTGTCTCCCGTATCCATCGGGCAGAGAGCAAACACATTGTCAACAGGGCTCATTTCGGCCTTGTCCGCCGCAACGTACATACCAAGCTGGAACATTATCTGAGCAATACCCACGGATTGAGTAAACAATGTTTTACCTGTCTTCGTGCCGCCGGTCAGGACGTAAATATCGCCGACCTTGTCAAAGATAAGGTTGTTGACAACGAGGTCTCTCTTGGTCTCTCTGATTGCGTAGATCGGGTTATATACGCCGGAAAGGTGAAGCACACGCTCCTGCATGGAGTGAACGACGGGCTTCGTAACGCCGAGTCTGTAACTTACTTTCAGCTTGTCGAAAAGCATACAGCCGGCCGTGTAGAACGTCAACTGCTCAACGATATCGGAAAGGAAGTCAAGATTTTCGGCAAGGAATTCCGCAACCATCGGCTGGAATTTCTTAACGGACGCTTTATACATAACGTCCAAAGCGTTGTTCAGCGCGTCGTAAACCGCGTTGACTTCATCGGGAGCCATACCTCTGGTAACTATTTCAAGCGGAGCCATACAGGTATATTCGTCGTTCTTGATCTCCGCGCGAAGAACCTTGTCAACAACGTTTCCGGACTTATATACATCCTTATTGATGGAAACGATGCCGGCTTCCTTCGGATAAAGCTGCGCGTCGAGATTTATCCCGAGCGTTATGGACTTGATATTTTTAACTTCGTCCATCGCCGCTTCAACGCGTTTTTTCATATCCGCAAATTCGGGAGCGGAAACCTTTTCGGAAATGAATTTTCCGAAATCTATAAGAGCCTGAGACTGGAGCCCCGTGGCTTCCTTGAAAATGTTGTCAAGATCTGTGAGCGTCGAGAAATAAAGATCCATGTCGCAGACACTGTAAAGATGCGCGGTGGTATCTCCGCTTTCTTTGTTCTGTCTTCTCATATCAAGAAGCTCCTGCAAGTGCGGGATCATCTTCTCTATCGCGGCTCTGAACGAGGTGTTTTTCTTAAAATCGTCGAACACCTGCTGTCTGTATTTAATGGTCTCGACGTCGGTGGTAACGTAATCTATAAGCTTATTGTTGTCCCCGAGCGATCCGAAAAGACGCATCGTTCCGAAAACAAGTCCCTGATCGAAGCCGAGCTGCTTGTAATATTCGGTATTTTTAAGCTTGCTGTTTTTCGCTTCCTCGTTGGGATAAAACAGGTTAACCATTTTAATTTCCTCCAGTATATTTCAGTAGAAATCGTTTTTAACTAAAATAGAACAACATCGGAACTACCAATGATATTGCAAACCCGAGAACATAGACGAGAACATACAGCACCATCGAATAGTGATACGCTTTCCAGACATGGGAAAACATAACGATGAAATAAACGCAGATAACCGCAAGAGGGCCGGTGAAAATGAGCATAAGGCCCATCGCGCCTCCCAAAGGCATGCCTGTCAACGCGCCTATAAGAACAATGAACACAAGAAAAGCCGAGGCAACGCCGATAAGCCTGCCGCGGGGAACTCTTATGAATAACGCTTCTTCGGGAACCTCAAACAAGGAACCTCCGCTTTCTTCAGCCATAATGAACCTCCGGGTCGAATATATCGTATATATAATACTATATTTTTTTTCGAAATGCAATACATTTTTACAAAGTAACCATTTTTTTTAACGCTTTTTCACATTTATTTGCGTTTAGAAAACCTTTGAAGCCCGTTTTATCCTCTTTCAGCCATTTTTTGTCACACAATTAAACTTGAAAAAAGATATGTAATGTTGTATAATAAGCGTATTAAACGATAAGAGGTTACGGCAGAGAATGAAACATCTCAACATAGTTTTGGTCGAGCCCGAAATCCCGCAGAACACGGGAAACATATCCAGAACCTGTGCCTGCACGGGCGCAAGCCTGCATCTGGTAAAACCGCTCGGATTTTCGACAGACGACGCGCATCTGAAACGCGCGGGGCTTGATTATTGGAAATATCTCGATGTCACAATTCACGAAAGCCTTGCGGATTTTCTTGAATTTGCAAAGGGAAAGCCAATGCGCCTCGCCTCTACGAAAGCCTCAAAAAACCATACGCAGGCGGATTACCCGAACGATTGCTTCATCCTTTTCGGACGCGAAAGCAAGGGGCTTCCCGAAACGCTGCTGAAAGAGCATTACAAAGATTGCGTAAGAATACCGATGATGGGGAATCTGCGCAGTCTGAACCTCTCAAACTCGGTGGCAATAGTTGTTTACGAGGCGCTTCGCCAAAACGGATTTGAAGATATGGAGCAGCAGGGTCACCTGCGCGAACTTGCGGAGGAAACCGAATGAGCCGGAAACGGAAAGAAGAAAAATTCGTCACGTTCAAAGAACAGCAGAGAAAAGATTTTCTTAAAACGGTTTTCAACACCCTTCTTATCGCGGGCATCTTTATGTTTGTGTCCATTCCCGTTTTCGGGGTTTATCCGAACGCTCTGATCAAGCCCGACAACGAATGGAAAAGCTGTTTGAGAATACTGCTTGACTTTCTTTACGCAGGCGTCGGAATATACGTTCCGTTTCTCATTTACAATGTTGCAAAATACAAATCGAGCGGAAAGTTTTTCACGCACAGAAGGTCGTCGGCAACGCCCGCGCATTACGCGCTCGGAATACTTGCCGGGCTCGGCGTTTCGGTTGCCTTCAACGCTCTCGGCGCGCTTGCGGTTTCCGCATTGCGCAACACCGGACTGACGGTCAACGAGGCGGCGCCATTCACGGGCGACAGCGCGCTGACGCAAACGGTCTTTGTTATCGCGGCAACGCTTATTCCTCCGTTTTTCCACGAAATCTCATTCCGAGGCATTGTTATCGGCGATATACGCAAACAGAGTTACGCTTTTGCCGTCGTGCTTTCGGGGCTGTTCAACGGTTTTTGTTTCAAATCCTTTCAGCAGATACCGTATTTTTTCATTCTCGGGCTTCTGCTCGGCTGGCTATATCTCAAAACCGATTCTATAATTCTGACTTACACTGTAAACGCCGCTTCACACCTGCTGATGTCCTCTCTTTGGATATTGCGTCTGCGAAACGAAACGCTTTACAACGGGTTTTTCCCGTTTATCGCCGTCGGAGGCGCGATCGTTGCGCTGATTTCAGTTATCGCGCTGTTTAAGATCTGCGGTTTTCACTTTAAGAGAAAAGAGGAGGACGGAGAAGGGCTGCAAAAACAGGAGGCGCGAAAAGCGTTTTTCGGCTCATTCGCGCTTTGGATTTTTATTATTTTCGCAATAATATTCATCATGCTCGGCAAGAACGGAAAGCCGTATCTGTTCAAAGAACTCCCGCCCGACGAAAAAACGCCCGTCGCGGAACAAACAACCGCAGCGGACGCAAAAACAAATTGAATTTTACGGGGACGATTCGGGAATTACAAAAAAACCGAAATCCGCCGAAAAAACGAGGTTCCTTAAAAAGGAACCTCGTTTTTTTGTGTATTTACGCTTTCGCGTCGCCCTTTTCATCGGGTTTTTCTTCGGTTTTTTCTTCCGTCGGTTTCTGTTCGGACGCTTCGCCCTTAGCAACAAAAACGATCTTGCCGTCCTCGCCCTTCGCAACAACTTCGTCACCCTCGGAGAACGTCTTTTCAAGCATCTTTTCGGCCATCTTATCCTCGATAAGAGACTGAATCGCACGTTTGAGCGGACGGGCGCCGTAGGTCACGTCAAAGCCTTTTTCGACAAGTACGTCTATCGCGGAATCGTCCACGGTGAGATTTATGCCGAGCTCTTTAAGGCTCTTTACAACGCCGTTGCAAAGTCTCGAAGCGATCTTCTTGATATCGTCGCGGTCAAGCTGTCTGAACACGATTATATCGTCAATACGGTTCAGAAATTCCGGTCTGAACGAACGCTTGAGTTCGTCCATAACATTTTCTCTGATCTTCTCCTGATTCTTGTCGAAGCTGTCCTCCTCGGGGGTAAAGCCGAGTTTCTTCGCGTCCGTTATCGTCTTGGCTCCGATATTGGAGGTCATAATGATAACGGTGTTCTTGAAATCGACGGTTCTGCCCTTCGCGTCGGTCAGTCTGCCGTCATCGAGAATCTGAAGCATAATGTTGAATACGTCGGGATGCGCCTTCTCGATTTCATCGAAAAGAATTACCGAATACGGCTTTCTGCGGACTTTTTCTGTCAGCTGACCGCCGTCGTCAAAGCCGACGTAGCCCGGAGGAGAACCTATCATCTTGGAGACGGTGTGTTTCTCCATATATTCGGACATATCAACCCTTATCATCGCGCTCTCGTCGCCGAACAGAACCTCGGCAAGCGCTTTGGAAAGTTCGGTTTTGCCGACGCCCGTGGGACCGAGGAACAGGAACGAACCTATCGGTCTTTTCGGGTCTTTAAGCCCTACTCTGCCTCTGCGTATCGCTCTTGCGACGGCGTTGACGGCTTCGTCCTGACCGACAACCCTCTTATGAAGGATCTCCTCCATATTGAGAAGTCTTTCGCTTTCTTCGTGAACGAGTTTTTTAACGGGAATACCTGTGGTCTGCGTTACGACGTCCTCTATATCCTCTGCGGTCAGCGTCAGTTTTTCCTTACCGCTTTCGGAACTCCAGCTCTTCTTCATCTCTTCGAGTTCGGAAGTAAGCGCCTTTTCCTTGTCGCGGAGCGTCGCCGCTTTTTCGAAATCCTGATTTCTTACCGCGTTTTCTTTTTCGCCAGCAACTCTCTTGATTTCCTCCTCCTTGCTCTTCAGATCCGGCGGAGCCGTCAGATTTTTCATACGGAGTTTGGAAGCCGCCTCGTCCATAAGGTCAATCGCTTTATCGGGCAGGAAACGGTCTCTGATATAACGGCTCGAAAGTCTGACGGCGCTTTCAATGGCTTCGTCGGAGATCTTAACGCCGTGATGCGCTTCATATTTATCTCTGATACCTTTCAGAATGGCGATTGCGTCCTCTTCGGAGGGCTCGGAAACGATTATCGGCTGGAAACGGCGTTCAAGAGCCGCATCCTTTTCGATATGCTTCTTGTATTCGTCAAGCGTGGTCGCGCCGATGACCCTTATCTCGCCTCTCGCAAGAGACGGTTTCAGAATATTCGCCGCATCCATCGCGCCCTCGGCGCTGCCCGCGCCGACAAGAACGTGAAGTTCGTCGATGAACAGAATGACGTTGCCCTCTTTTTTAACTTCTTCGATAACGTTTTTAAGACGCTCCTCAAAGTCGCCCCTGTACTTGCTGCCCGCTATCATAGAAGCGATGTCAAGAGTTACGACTCTCTTGTTTTTCAGCGGCTCGGGAACGCTGCCCTCAATGATGTGCTGCGCAAGTCCCTCGGCTATCGCCGTTTTGCCTACGCCGGGCTCGCCGATAAGGCAGGGATTGTTCTTTGTTCTTCTCGAAAGAACCTGAATGACCCTTTCGATCTCCGCGCCTCTGCCTATAATCGGGTCTATCTTGTTTTCCCGAACCATTTCGGTCAGATCGGTGCCGTAAGAGTTCAGGTTGGGCGTATTCTTGTTGCCGCCGCTCTTTTTTGAGGAGCCGCCGCGTTTATGCGAATCGCCTTCGGACTCGCCCGAAGCGGAAAGTCCCATACTTTCGATTACGTCGGAATAAAGAGAACGGATATCTATGCCGGCGGATTCGATAATCTCGACCGCCTGACAGTTGGGCTCTTCAAGAAGAGACATAAGGATATGCTCCGTCCCGATTATATAATTGCCCGTCCGGCGTGCCTCGACGAACGACCGTTCGAGGATCCTTTTCAGTCTCGGGGTCATATCCTGTCCCGAGACGTCGGAAGGAACGCCGACGCCGACGTTTTCTTTTATTCTCTCAACGACGAACTCATCGGTCAGTCCCGCGTCAAGCAGAACCTTAGAAGAAACGCCGCCGTCTGCCCGAAGCAGACCGAGAAGCAAATGTTCTGTGCCGATATATCCGTGACCGAACTGTCTTGCGGCTTCGAGCGCAAGGTTCAGAGCGCGGGTGGAATTTTCGGAAAAATTGTTCGCCATAATTATCACTCCTTCAATTTATCGCGGACGGTATCCGCGCGTTTTATATCACGTTGGCGTATCTCCATGCCCTCGCCGCCGTAAAGCATAAGCGTATAAGGCTGAACTTTGATGCAAAGGTCGTCAAGAACTTTCGTATCAAGATTCAGAAGACCGCCCTCGATACCCAAACGGATATCGCTCATAAGTTTCATAAATTCCTGCGAAGACATAATTCTCGCCTCGCGGGCAATTCCGTAAGAACGGAAAACTCTGTCCTCGATAGATATGTTTTCAAGCATCTTTTCGCGGAGCGCCGCTTCGTTTCTCGCGATCTGGCGCGCTATGTCTTCAAGACGCTCAATGGTGTCTTTTTCGCTTATTCCGAGCGTTATCTGGTTCGACACCTGATAAATACAGCCTGCGGGTTCGGAACCCTCGCCGTACATTCCGCGAACGGTCAGACCGACCTGAGAAACCGTATTTATTATCTTGTTAATCAACCCGCTTTCGTGAAGCGCGGGCAAATGCATCATAACGCTTGCCCGAAGTCCCGTGCCGAGGTTTGTGGGACAATGGGTAAGATAACCGAGTTTTTCGGAAAACGCAAAGTGCAGTTTTTCGTCAAGCGCGTCGTCTATCCCGGACGCCGTTTCATAGAGCGCCGCAAGCTTTTCGCCTCTGCCGAGAACCTGTATGCGCAGGTGATCCTCCTCGTTTATCATTATGGAAACGTTATGTTTTCTGTCAAGAAGCAGCCCCTCTCCTTCACGGTTGTTTGCAAATTCGACGCTTATAAGGTGTTCTTCAACCATCGAACCGGCCTGAATGGCGGTCACGTTTTCCATATCTATATAATCGAATTTATAACCGGGGATCGCGGATGCAACTTCTTTGACTTTTGCGCAGACCGCTTTTTTCTGGTCAACGGTCATTCTGCCGGTAAAGGGAATGCCCCTGATGTTTCTTGCAAGTCTTATTCTCGAAGAGATTATCGTGCTGTCCATATTCATTCCCCTTTCCCGTTGTTTTCGTCATTTTTCTTGATTTCGTCTCTCAGCCGCGCAGCATCCTCAAAGCGTTCTTCGTCGATCGCTTTTTGGAGCTGGGAACGAAGGTCTTCCGCCTCGTCGCTTCTGCCGCCCGAAAAGGACGACGGAATTTTGCCCGCGTGTTTTTTGTTGCCGTGCATACGGTTCAGCGCGGGGGCAAGTCTGTCCGCAAAGGTATCGTAGCATTGGTCGCAGCCAACGCGTCCGCTTTTGCCGATCTCACTGAAAAGCATTCCGCAGGATGGACAGCGAAGTTCCGAAAGCTCGTTTGACGCTCCGAAAAACTTCGGCAGCATATCAAAGCCGAAAGAGCCGAAGCCCGAATCAAGTCCGAGTTTCTGAGCGCACTCGGAGCAAAGGAATATTTCGTTGGTTTTTCCGTTTACGGTTTGTTTAAGATAAGTAGTAGCCACATTTTTCTTGCAATTCTCACACAACATAAAATCAACCCCTTATTTCAATGATAACAGACAATTTTTAAGTATTGCCGCTCTTACTTCGTCTTTGTTTTCCTGCGGCACGGATGCCAAAGCGTTGTCGGAAGTTGCCGCTCTGATGATTATATGAACCTGCGGAGATATATATCCGTATTCTTCCATATTTTTCAGAAACAGACCCGCGTCAAACATATTGACGCTTTTTCCTATTGAATTTACTATATGCATTATCCGCGCGTTTCCGTCGTTATATTCCACCCTGCGTATGCGGATATATCCGCCGCCGCCTCTGTGACTTTCGGTCACATATCCGTGTTCGGGGGTGAAGCGCGACGTTATAACGTAACTGACCTGCGAGGGAACGACATCGAAACGCTGCGCAAGTTCGTTTCTGCGAAGCTCAACGTTTCCGCCCTGCTGTTCAAGCATCTGTTTTATAAACGCGCTTATCAAATCGCTTGATTTCATTTGACCGCCACCTCTTTTTTCCTCTTTCTCATTTTCTGCGTACATTATACATCAAAAGTCAGAGAAAGTCAAACTTGATAAAAGTCAAAGAAAGTCAAAATCAGATAATGCATTTTTTCGACTGTTGTGTTTTTTATAATTATCTAAAAATATCTCGTTTTTTCTCCGTTTTTCTCGTCCGCACTCCGTTTTGACCGAAAATTTTTTTTGCCAAAAAAAAATTACCCGCCGACACCGACGGGTAAAATCAGATATTCAATTCTGTGCGCGAAGAGGTTAATATAATAATGAAGCTACTTTGCGTCAACTATTCTGCATCTGAACACGCGGCAGGCGTGACAGTTCATCGGCGGAGAAAACGTTTCCGTCACGTTTTCAAACCTTTCGCCGCTCATGACGTCAACAAGTTCAAGCGCCTTTCCGCAACCGAGAGAAAGACCGATGTCGAAGAGTTCCACGCGGATGGGACGTGCGTCGCCGTCCGTGAAATTGAAAACTCCGAGCGCGTATTCGCCGTCTTCAAGCAAACGGAACAGGATAAGCTTTGCGCTGTTTGTTCCGTCAGGATTTTTGCCGCTTATGATCATCGGCGGACGGCACTCCGCGTCCTGATTTATGCGGATAAGCTCTTTGTTGTTCAAAAGATCTATCATCTGCGGGGTCGTGTTTCTTATATCGCAGCCTATCATAAGCGGAACGCCGAGCAGGCACCAAAGCGCGAAATGCATCGTATATTCATCGTCCGTACAGCCGCCGAAAGCAACATTGCCCTTGTTATACATTCCCACAACAAGCATATCTATATCGTTATAACAACCCGTTGCGGAAAGTCCTATTTTATCAAGCTGGCTGTATGCGATGTCGTGTATGCTTACGATGTTGTCGAGAATATCGGTCGTGGTTCGGTAAAGGTGCGCGCCGGTCGGTCTTATCCAATCGTGAACGTCCGGCAGACTGTTGCAGGCGGCGTAGACTATATCTCTGCCGCAGGAGCGGAGAGCAAGCCCCATTCGGCGGTAAAGAATCTGATAATCTATCGACTGCGGTTTGTAACAATAGTCGTATTTAAGATAATCCACGCCCCATTCGGCAAATGTCTTCGCGTCTTCGAACTCGTGATCGAAGCTTGCGGGATAGCCCTTGCAGGTGCGCGTGCTTGCGCTTGAATAAATGCCGAACTTCAAGCCTTTTGAGTGAACGTAATCGGCAACGTATTTCATTCCGTGAGGAAACTTTTCCGGGTCGGGGACAAGTTTTCCGTCAACTCTTTCCATCGCGGGCCAGCAGTCGTCGATAACAATGTATTCGTAACCGGCGTCGCGAAGTCCGAGTTCAACGAACTTATCTGCGGTTTCCAAAACAATCTGCTCGTTTACGAGCGGACCGAACGTGTTCCATGAGTTCCAGCCCATCGGCGGTCTTTGACAAAGCAGCATAGCATATACCTCCGCAAAATCGGATAAAAAATAATCTCTTACGGTATTATACAGTATGCGCGGCTTTTTGTCAACCGAAAATAACGAACAAAGTTTTTATAAGAATACAGGCAATAATGCCCATAACCGTCGGCAGGGCAAACGCCGCGGCGGTCATTTTGAAACTTTTTGTTTCTTTGTAAACCGTCAGGCACGATGTCGCGCACGGAAAACGGAACAGAAACGCCGCCGTAAGGCACAGAACCGTACACATACTCCACCCGTTTGAGACAAGAAGAGAACGCAGCGAGTCGAGGCTTTCGTACTGAACGAGCGTGCCGCAGTTCATATAACACATCAGAATTACGGGCAGCACTATTTCATTTGCGGGAAAGCCGAGTATCAGCCCGAGAACTATTGCGCCGTCAAGCCCCATCGCTTTGCCGAGAGGGTCGAAAAACGAGGTCAGATAAGAAAGCACGGCAGTATCCGCCACGGTTATATTGGCGAGAAGCCAGATGAAGAACCCTGCCGGGATCGCAACAACGACGGCTCTGCCGAGGACAAACAGCGTTCTGTCGAGAACGGAACGAACGATAACGCTTCCCACTTTCGGAACACGGTACGGCGGCAATTCGAGCGTAAACGAGGACGGCTTTCCTTTCAGAAACGTCAAAGACAGGAATTTTGACGCGCCGAGCGTGGATAAGACCGAAACGACTATCATTCCGAGCAATATAAGAGCGCAGAGAAAAGAGTTTTCACCGCCTGCCGCGGAGCCGACAAAAAACATCGAGATAAGAGCGATGAGCGCGGGAAAACGACCGTTGCACGGAACGAGATTGTTTGTCAGAAGAGCGATGGCTCTTTCACGGGGAGAGTCAATTATGCGACAGCCCGTTATTCCGCAGGCGTTGCACCCGAAGCCCATGCACATAGTCAGAGCCTGCTTACCGTGGGCACCCGCATGTCGGAAAAGTCCGTCAAGATTGAACGCTATGCGCGGCAGATATCCGATATCCTCAAGCAGCGTGAACATCGGAAAGAATATTGCCATGGGCGGAAGCATAACCGAAACGACCCATGTCAGCGTCAGATATATTCCGTCAACGATGCAGCCCGTCACGGAGGGAGGCGCCGATATAAGCCCGAGAAGATCTCTCAGTTTTTCGCCGAGAAACGTAAAGCCTTTGAACAGCAGATCGGAAGGATAGTTCGCGCCCACAACGGTTATCCATAAGATTACGGCAAGCAAAGCAAGCATAACGGGGATTCCCGTCAGAGGAGATGTCAAAATCCTGTCTGCCCTGCGGTCGCGCCTATCGGCGTTCGGCGGCGAATAAAGACACAGCGCGGCTATCTGTTCGGCGCGGGCAACAACCGTTCCGACCTCTTCTTCAAGAAATTCTTCTCCATTCGTTTGCGAAACGAGCCGTTTGATGCGTTCATCTGCCGAAAAGTCGGTTTTTGTGTATTCGCATATTCGTGCGTTCAACGTCTCATTCCGTTCAAGCAGTTTCAGCGCGATCCAGCGGGGAGAAAGCAGCCCCGTTGCCGTTTCCGCAACAATGTCCGAAAGCGCACGCACTGTTTCTTCCGTCTCTTTGCCGTAAAGCATACACGGCACATAGCACTTTTTGCCCTCGCACACACAGCGCACGGCATCTTTCAGTTTGTCAAGCCCTTTGCCCGACCTTGCGGCGGCGGGAATAACGGGAACGCCGAGTTGCAGAGAGAGTTCGTCGGTGTCGATATGTATTCCTTTCTTTTTCGCTTCGTCCATCAGGTTCAGAAGCACAACCGCACGGTCGGTAAATTCCAGTATCTGCAAAACAAGGTTAAGATTTCTTTCAAGACAGGTCGCGTCAACCGTGATTATTCGGCAATCGCAGTCTCCGAAGCAAAGAAAATCACGCGCTATTTCCTCTTCCGCGGAATTTGCAAGCAGAGAGTACGTTCCCGGAACATCGACAAGCGAATATTCTTTTCCTTTATAGAAATACTTTCCCACGGCGTTTCCGACGGTCTTTCCCGGCCAGTTGCCCGTATGCTGTTTCAAACCCGTGAGAGCGTTAAATACCGTGCTTTTCCCGACATTCGGGTTTCCCGCAAGCGCAACCGTAAAATCGCCGCGGCCGCTGTCTTTTTCGCCGACGACGGAAAAGCCCGTCGAAGAATTTGTCAAGCCCAATAAAAATCACCTGTATCCGATAAATATTTTTTCCGCGTCCGTGCCGCGAACGGCAAGAACCGCGCCCCGTATCATATATGCCACGGGATCTCCGCAGGGGCTTTTGTGAAGCGCTTTTATACGGGTTCCTCGGACAATTCCGAGATCGAGCATCCGTCTTTTTTCGGAGCCGCTGAAGCCCGTTCCGACAACGCGTCCCTCGCTCCCTACAGGAAGCTCCCTCAAAGTTTTTTCCGTCATTTTTTTTACATCTCCTTTTCATTCCGACTTTTCCACTATCACTATATGCCCTCCCGTTTGTTCTTGACAAAAAAAGAAGACCTCCCCGAAAGGAAGTCTTCATTTTTCCGTGACAAACAAAATATCACTTTGAGCTCTCGGATTCTTTTATCGCATTTCCGAGAAGTCTGACGCCCTCGACAATTCTGTCTTCCGTCATTGACGAATAGTTGAGCCTCATCGTCGATGTCGGCGCGTTCATATCGACCATAAAAGTGCTTCCGGGAACGAAAAGAACATTCTTTTGAACACATTCTTTCGCAAGCGGCGCGGTGTCCGTTCCGTCACAAAGGTCGCACCATACAAAAAGTCCGCCTTTCGGAGAGGTTCTTGTCGCGGTATCCGGAAAATACTCGTCTATGGCGTCAAGCATGGTCTTGCAACGCTTGCCGTAAAGCGCACGGAGTTTTTCGATATGTGCGGAAAGGTCGTAGCGCGTAAGGAACTCGTAAGACATCATTTGCGTGAGCATCGGGGTATGAACGTCCGATACCTGCTTCGCGATAACGATTTTTGCGATAAGGTCACGGTGACCCGTTATATAGCCCACACGGATTCCGGGGGTCAGAATTTTTGAAAACGAACCGCTGTAAAGAACAATGCCCTCATCGTCGCCCGATTTTATCGTCGGAACTTTCGAGCCGTCAAACGTCAGTTCCCCGTACGGGTTATCCTCGATAATAACGACGCCGTGTTTTTTTGCAAGTGCGCAGAGTTTCGTTCTCTTTTCCGCGGACATCGTAACGCCCGACGGGTTCTGGAAAGTGGGAATGGTGTAAATAATCTTGACGTTTTCGGTTTCGTTAAGCTTCTTTTCAAGAATTTCGATATCCATACCGTCGCTTTTAACGGGAACGCCGACAAGTTTTGCGCCGTAAGCGCGGAATGCGTTCAGCGCGCCGATAAAACTCGGCTCCTCAACGATAACGGCGTCGCCCTCGTTGACAAGCACTTTCGTTGCAAGGTCTATTCCCTGCTGACCGCCCGAAACGATTATTGTTTCATCGAAATCTCTGCCGATGTTTTCCCTTTCGGCGATGAATTTTTTAACGTATTCGCGAAGCGGCGCATAGCCCTCCGTCACACCGTATTGAAGCGCCTCCGTCGGCTTTTTTGCAAGTATTTCGGCAAGTATCTCCGAAAACTCTTTTGACGGAAACAGTTCGGGCGCGGGGTTTCCGCCGGCAAGGCTTATAACCTCGGGACGGTTGCCGTATTTGAATATTTCTCTTATTGCGGAACCCTGAACGCCGCTTATTCTGTTCGAAAACTTAAATTCCATTTTTATTATATACTCCTTTCGGTCAGACACGACCGTAAACCTCTTTTGCCGCGCGAACCGTCGCCGCCGCGTCTTTCGAATAATAATCCGCGCCTATTTTTGCGGCATAATCGGCAGTCAGAACGGCGCCGCCGACAACCGTTTTGCAGAACGGTGCCTGCTCGTTAAGCATCTTTACCGTTCTCTCCATCGCGGGCACGGTCGTTGTCATAAGCGCGCTCAAACCGCAAAGCTTTGCGCCGCTTTTCAGAACCGCGTCAACAACGGTCTGCTCGGGAACGTCGCGCCCGAGGTCGATTATTCTGAAACCGTAGTTTTCAAGCACCGACCGCACGATGTTTTTTCCTATATCGTGTATATCGCCGTGAACCGTTGCCAAAACGACCGTGTCTTCCGAGGCATTTTCCGCCGCGGGCAGCGCCGCCCGAACGACATCGCACGCCGCTTTTGCCGCTTCCGCGGAACGCATAAGCTGCGGCAGATATATCTTGCCTTCTTCGTAGCGTTTTCCGATATTGTCGAGAACGGGAATCAATTCGGCATTGATAACATTCTGCGCGTCCTCAGTCCGTAAAAGCGTTTTCATCGCCGCCGCCGCTTCGCTTCGCAAGCCTCTTTCAACCGCCTCCGAAAGCGAATATACGCTTCCCTGCGGCGCTTTTTCTGCTGCGGTTTGCGAAAACTTTTCTATATATTCCGCTCCGCCCTCGTCAAAGCCCGAAAGCAGACGCGAAGCTATCATCGTTTCCGTCATGGAGGTGTCGCCGGGGTTGATAATCGCAAGATCAAGTCCCCTGTTCAACGCCGCCGCAAGGAAGGTTCTGTTGACAATATCTCTTCTCGGCAGACCGAAAGAGACGTTGCTGACCCCGAGCGCGGTTTTTACTCCGAGCTTTTTTACTTTTTCAAGCGCGTCGAGCGTTATCCCCGGATTTTCCGAATCGACGCCGACGGTCATCGTCAGGCAGTCTATCGCGATATCCGCGCGGGGTATGCCCTCTGCCTCACAGCGTGAGATGATTTTTTTCGCTATCTCCACCCTGCCGTCGGACGTTTCGGGAATACCGTTTTCGTCAAGGGTGAGTCCTATAACGACGGCGCCGTACTTCTTCACAACAGGAAGCACGGTTTTCAGGGATTCTTCTTTGCCGTTGACGGAATTGACAACGGAGCGTCCGCCGGCAAGGCGAAGCCCCGCTTCTATCGCCGCAGGGTCGGAAGAGTCTATCTGCAACGGAAGATCGCTGACGGAGCGAACCGCCGAAACGACTTTTTTCATCAACTCTTCTTCATTCGCGCCGGGAACGCCGACGTTTATATCGAGAATTTCCGCCCCCTGCTCCTGCTGCGCGACCGCCTGACGGCAAATATATCCCATATCGCCGTCGATAAGCGCTTGTTTAAGCAGTTTTTTACCTGTCGGGTTAAGCCTCTCCCCGACCGTAACGGAGCGTGAAAGAGCAACGTATTTTGTTGAAGAACAAACGCCTGCGGGAACGGTTTCGGGGCGTTTGGGCGGTTTTGTGTTCAAAAGCTTTTCTTTCAGAAGCCGTATATGTTCGGGCGTCGTTCCGCAGCAGCCTCCGACAACACAAGCGCCTGCTTTTACAAGTTTTTCCGTGTGCGCGGCGAACTCTTCGGGCGTCAGATCATAACTGCCGTCCGCGCGGGGAAGCCCTGCGTTGGGCTTTGCAATAAGCGGCAGCGTCGTATATTTCCGCATTTCCGCAATCACGGAAAGCAGCTTGTCGGGGCCTACGGAACAGTTGACGCCTATTGCGTCCGCGCCGAGCGCCGAAAGCGCCGTTGCCGCGGAGGGAACGTCGCAGCCCGTAAACGTTCTGCCGTTTTCCTCAAAAGTCATCGTTACAAAAACGGGAAGCGACGTATTCTCTTTTGCCGCGATAAGCGCCGCTTTCGCCTCGTAAAGATCCATCATCGTTTCGATGAATATAAAATCCGCGCCTGCCTTTTCGCCGGCGATCATCTGTGTTTTGAAATATTCGACGGCGGTTTCAAAGGACAGCGAGCCGAGAGGTTCGAGAAGCTCGCCGAGAGGTCCTACGTCAAGCGCCGCCTTTCCGCCGAACGGTTTCGCGGCTTCTTTTGCGGAGGAAACTGCGGCAAAAATCACCTCTTCGCAGGTCATTCCGCTGTTTTTCATCTTCGGAACGCTTGCTCCGAAAGTGTTGGAAAGCACCGCCTGCGCGCCCGCCTTAAAATATTCCCGATGGATATCCGCAATAATATCCGGATTCTCCGCGCCGAAAACACAGGGGTTGTCGCCGGGTTTCATTCCGCGCGATTGAAGCATTGTTCCCATCGCGCCGTCAAGAAACATCAGTTCGTTAAAGGTCACTGTTTTCCACCTCTTTTATTCCCGCTATCGCGGTCACGGATTTTATCGGGGAAAGCATACAACCGCTCCCGACGGTAAGTCCCAGATCGCGCCTTGCGTTTGTCAGTTCCAGAAGCGCAGGCTGAATGTTCATCGGAAGATCTCCGTACCCCGGCGAAAACCTCGGGGTCAGTTTTATTCCGAGTTCGCTTTCTATGCTTTCGCAGCAGGCGTCGCAGGCGTCCTCGACCGCGGAAGAAGCCGCCGCGTCCGCCAAAAGAGAGAGAGCGGGAGAAGAAGCTCCGAGCGCGGATATCTTCATATCCGCCCCGAAACCGACAGTTACCGCCAATACAACGCATTTTTTGCACGAAGCAAGCAGTTTTTTTATGCTGTTTCCCTCAAGTTCGGTTCCCGCGATAAAAAGTTTTTCGCCTTCCCTTTTTATATCAAAAACAACAGCGGCGGCGGCAGGACGGATAAGGTCGTCAACGAGCCGCTGCGCCTGCTCCGCTTCCTTTTCAACGCCGACACCGTCGCCGCACCTCGCGTACCGCAGCATTTCCGCGCGCCGTACACGGGGGGTTCTTAAAAATTTTATTCTCATAACATATTCGCGACCGCTTCGCGGATACGTCGTGAAACCTCGATGTTATTCATCGCATAAACGTGAATACCCTGAACGCCGCTTGCAAGCAGGTCGATTATCTGTTCCGTCGCGTAGCTTATTCCCGCGTCGAAAAGAGCCTCTGGCTTTGAGCCGTAACGAGCCATTATCTTTGAAAACTTTCTCGGCAGTTTTGCGCCGCAGGTGCTGACCATACGCTGAATTTGACGCACGTTTACAACAGGCATTACCCCCGCCTGTATCGGGGCCTTGACGCCCGCGCGACGGGCAAGATCCGCCATATAATAGAAGTCCTCGTTATCAAAAAACAGTTGGCTGATAAAATGCGTTGCGCCGAGGTCTTCTTTCATCTTCATATATTGTATCTCCGCCTCAACGCCCTCGCTGTCGGGGTGTCCCTCGGGGTAACAGGCGGCGGCGATATCGAACCCGCCGAATTCCGATATATGTTTTATCAAGTCCGTTGCGTGCAGATACTGAGGGTTGACGTCCGCGCCCTCAACAAGATCTCCGCGCAACGCCAGAACGTTTTCGATACCCTCGCTCCGCAGCGAACGGAGCATATTGTCGATGCTTTCCGTATCGGAATTTATGCAGGTCAGATGCGCAAGAGGAATAATGCCCTGTTCTTTGATATGTTTTGCCAGATCAAGCGTTACCGCCTGTTGAGTCGCAGAACCGCCCGCACCGTAAGTAACGCTTATATATGCGGGATTCAGCTTTGCTATTTTTTCCGCGGCGGCATAAACCGTATCGGCGGAAACTCTCTTATTCGGCGGAAAAACCTCAAACGACAGATGTTGCCTGTTATCCGAAAAAAGTTCCGAGATCTTCATTTTCGGGCATTCTCCTATAAATTCTTTATATCTTCTTCGCAAACGAGTTTTATGCCGCGTTCGGTAAGCAGTTTTATAGCTTTTTCGTTATCCTCCACACGAAGAACGACGCAGGCGTGTTTGCCTGAAACGGTTATGAACGCATACATATACTCAATATTCACGCCGTTGTCGGAAAGCAGTTTGATAACTTCCGTCAACGCGCCGGGTCTGTCGTCAACCGCGACCGCCGTGACTTTTGTTATGCTGACAATGTTTCCTTTCTCCGTCAGCACTTTTTTCGCCTTTTCGGCATCGCTGACAATAAGGCGGAGTATTCCGAAATCCTGCGTGTCCGCAATGGACATCGCGCGGATATCTATACCTGCTTCGCCGAGAACTTCCGTTATCTCGACGAGTTTGCCCGCCTTGTTTTCAACAAAGATTGATAATTGCGAAACTGTCATATCTTTATCCTCCGTTTATTTAAGTCTTTTGTCTATAACGCGTTTGGCTTTGCCCTCGCTGCGCGCAATGGAGTCGGACGCGACAAGATGAACTTTTGCGGCGATGCCGAGCAGAGAACGAAGTTCGCTTTCGAGTTCTTTTTCTTTTCTGGATATGCCCGTGACCGTATCCGTGAACGTGTCAACCGTCATTTCCACAAGAACGTCCAGGGTGTCGTGGTTGTCTATTCTGTCAACAACTATCTGATAATTGGGAGAATATCCCATTTTTATCAGCACGGTTTCTATCTGCGACGGGAAAACATTGACGCCGCGGATTATAAGCATATCGTCGGTTCTGCCCATCGGTTTTGACATACGGACAAAAGTTCTGCCGCAGGAACATTTTTCGTGCGTAACGGCGCCTATATCTCTTGTTCTGAAACGGATAAGAGGAAACGCTTCTTTTGTCAGACAGGTGAAAACCATTTCACCCTGTGTTCCGTCGGGTACGTGCTCTCCCGTTTCGGGGTCGATTATTTCGATTATGAAATGATCTTCGTTGACGTGCATTCCGTGCTGTTCGGAGCATTCATAAGCAACACCGGGACCGCATATTTCGGTAAGTCCGTATACGTCGTATGCTTTTATTCCGAGCCTTCTTTCAATCTCCGCGCGCATTTCTTCCGTCCACGGCTCCGCGCCGAGTATACCCGATCTCAGCTTCAGCTGCGAAACGTCCACTCCCTCTTTTTCCATCGTCTCCGCAATGTACAAAGCGTAAGACGGCGTGCAGCAGATTATGTCCGGCTCGAAATCCTCGATAATGGTTATCTGTCTTGCCGTATTGCCGCTTGAAACGGGGATAACGGTCGCTCCGAGTTTTGTGGCTCCGCCGTGGAAGCCCATTCCGCCGGTAAAAAGCCCGTAGCCGTAAGAAATATGGACTTTGCTTTTTTTATCCGCGCCAGCCGCGACAAGCTGCCGCGCGCATATATCATCCCAAATATCAAGGTCGTTTCTCGTATATCCGACAACAATCTGCTTGCCCGTCGTCCCCGATGACGCGTGAAGTCTGACAACTTCATCCAGAGAAACGGCGAACATTCCGTAGGGATATGTATCGCGCAGATCCTGCTTGCTTGTAAACGGGAGTTTAGTTATATCGTCAAGAGATTTTATATCGGAGGGTTTAACCCCCGCCGCATCCATACGGTTGCGGTAAAGCTCGACGTTGTCGTAAACTCTTTCGACCTGCCTTATAAGCCGTTCCGTTTGCAATTCCTCAATTTTTTTGCGAGGCATTGTTTCGATTTCTTCCTGCCAGTATTTCATATCAAGCCTCTGCCTCCGCGTCGTATCCGAGCGCGAACGCTTTTTCGTTCATCTCAACAAATTCGGGCGCGACGGACTTTTCGATTGCCGCCGTCCATTTCTCTCGGGGAATGTCAAAATAACGGGCAAGTCTTCCCATAAGAACGATATTGACCGCTTTTGCCGAACCCGCATTGAGAGCAGGGGTCAGCGCGTCTATCGCGTCCGTATCAACGCCGAGAGCTTTCATTTCTTCAAGCACGTTTTCGGGATATTCCGCCGCGCCGATAATAACGGGCATGGGGTCTATCTGTTGCGTGTTTACAATCATTTTTCCGCCTTTTTTAAGGTAAGGAAGCCAACGCGCCGCCTCCGCCTTTTCAAAAGCGATTATACAATCCGCCTCGCCTCTTTCCACGATGGGCGAATAAACTTTTTCACCGAAGCGGACGTATGTAACAACGCTTCCTCCGCGTTGGCTCATGCCGTGAACTTCGGAAACCTTTACGTCGTATCCCTCGGACACGAGCAGTCTGCCGAGCAGCTTGGACGCAAGAAGCGTACCCTGTCCGCCGACGCCGACTATCATTAAACTCGTTGTTTTCATCACGCTCTCGCCTCGCTTTCAAATGCACCGAATTTGCAAAGTTGCTTGCACACGTCGCAGCCGACGCAAAGGGTCGCGTCAACAACGGCTTTCTTTTCTTTGATGCTTATTGCAGGGCAGCCGAATTTCATACACGCCTTGCAGCCGATACATTTTTCGTGGTTGACGTGAACGGGCGATTTTGCCTTGACGCTTTTGAGAAGCACGCAGGGTCTGCGGCTGATGATGACCGACGGCTCTTCCGCGGCGAGCTCCTCTTTCAGAACCCTGTCGCATTCCGCAAGGTCGTAGGGGTCAACCACTTTAACGCGGTTTATGCCGAGCGCGCGGCAAAGCGCTTCAAGGTCAACTTTTGCGGCGGGATCGCCTTTTATATTGTAACCGGTCGTCGGATTCTGCTGATGTCCCGTCATACCGGTTATGGAGTTGTCAAGAATTATAACGGTCGAATTTGTTGCATTGTAAGCGATGTTCACAAGTCCCGTCATACCGGAATGCATAAACGTTGAATCGCCGATAACCGCAACCGTTTTCTTTTCTCTGTCGGCTTCGCCCGTTTTGTTAAAGCCGTGAATGCCCGAAACGGACGCGCCCATACAAAGCGTGGTATCCAGCGAATTGAGCGGCGGCTGAGCGCCGAGCGTATAACAGCCTATATCTCCGAAAACGGTTATCTTGTTTTTGGCAAGGACGTAATACATTCCTCTGTGCGGACAGCCTGCGCACATCATCGGGGGACGGACGGGAACGGGATTTTCAAGTGCGGAAAACGGCTTATCCTCAATGCCGAACGCTTCCGCGATTTTTCTCTGCGAAAGCTCGCCGAGCAGACCGAAAAGAGCTTTGCCCTCAACTTTAAGTCCGAGCGCAAGACAGTGATTTTCTATAACGGGGTCAAGTTCCTCGATAACGACAAGGCGTTTAACTTTTGAAGCAAAGTCTTTTATAGTATCAACGGGCAGCGGATTTACAAGTCCGAGCTTGAGAACGGAAACATCATTTCCGAAAACTTCTTTGACATATTGGTAGCACGCGCCCGAAGTGATTATGCCGAGATCCGACGAGCCGTATTCCACTCGGTTAAATTCGCATTTTTCGGAAAACTCGCGAAGCCTTTCGGTTCTCTGCTCAACAAACGGGTGGCGTTTTATCGCGTTGCCAGGCATCATTATGTACTTTGCAGGTTCTTTTTCATACGGTTTATCAGCGATGTTTTCGCGTTCTCCCGTCTCGACTACGGACTGCCCGTGCGCGATGCGGGTGCAGACGCGAAGCAAAACGGGTGTGTCGAATTCTTCGCTGAGTTCAAAGGCTTTTTTCGCAAATTCAAGACATTCTGCGGAATCGGCGGGTTCAAGCATGGGAACCTTTGCGCCTATCGCATAGTGACGCGAATCCTGTTCGTTCTGCGACGAATGCATACCGGGATCGTCGGCAACGCAGATAACCGTGCCGCCGCGAACGCCGGTGTAGGAAAATGTGAACAGAGGGTCTGCCGCAACATTCAGCCCGACATGCTTCATCGCGCACGCGCAACGGACGCCGCCGACCGACGCCCCGAAGCAGACTTCCGCCGCAACCTTTTCGTTGGGCGCCCATTCGCTGTAAACGTCGTCGTATTTCGCAATAAATTCCGTGATTTCCGTACTCGGAGTTCCCGGATAAGAGGAAACGACTTTCACGCCGCCCTCATAAAGACCTCTGGCAACCGCCTCGTTGCCTATCATCAGTTTTTTCACTCTTTTATTCCTCCTTGCCGCGAAGGTCAACAATGCGCTTTGACTTGCCCTCGTAGCGTTTCAAAGATTTCGGCGCGACAAGCGTCACCTTTGCTTTGATACCGAGAACCGTCTGAAGTTTTGCCACCGCGGTCTGACGCAGGGTTTCGAGTTTTCCGAAATTGTCCAAAAGTCCCGCGTCATTTATTTCTATTCTCACTTCAAGATAATCCGTGTAATTCTTTCTTGTCAGAACAAGTTCGTAATGCGGCGAAATACCGTCGATATTAGCCATAACGCTCTCGATCTGCGACGGGAAGACGTTGACGCCGCGAATCTTAAGCATATCGTCGGAACGTCCTTTTACTTTATCCATGCGGCAATGCGTTCTGCCGCAGGAACACGGCTCGTAATTCAGGCGCGTTATATCCTTTGTTCTGTAACGGAGAAGAGGTATACCCTCTTTCGAAAGCGTTGTTACGACAAGTTCGCCCGTTGCTCCGCGTTCGAGAACTTCGCCCGTTTTGGAGTCTATCACTTCGGGCAGGAAATGGTCTTCCGCAAAATGAAGCCCGTCGCGCAGATAACATTCGCCCGAAACGCCGGGGCCGCAAAGTTCGCTCATTCCGTAGTTGTCCGTGGAGAAAAGCCCGAAACCTTTTTCTATCTTGTCACGGAGTTCGTTTGTGCAGCCCTCCGAGCCGAACAGTCCGATACGCAGTTTGAGTTGTTCGTTGGATATTCCCATGTCATGCGCAACTTCGCTCATATACATCGCGTAAGACGGGGTGCTTATCAAAACGGTCGTGCCGAAATCGTGAAGCAGTTTGACCTGTTTTTCCGTGTTGCCGCTCGAAACGGGAATAACCGCCGCGCCGAGCTTTTCAAGGCCGTAATGCAGTCCGAGCGCGCCCGTAAAAAGTCCGTAGCCGAAAGATATCTGCGCTATATCTTCATCCGTAACGCCGACCGCAGCGCAAAGACGGGCAACGCAGTCCGACCACACGTCAAGATCCTTTCTTGTGTAGCCGACGACAGTCGGGTTCCCCGTCGTGCCGGAAGAGGCGTGAATACGGACAATATTTTTCATCGGCTGCGCGAAAAGTCCGTAGGGATAGTTGTCTCGTATATCGCTTTTTTCGGTATACGGTATGTACTGAATATCGCTGAGAGTTTTTATTTTGTCTCCGCTTATGCCCGCCTCTTCAAGGCGCTTTGCATAAAACGGAACGTTATTTTTGCAGTAATCGACCAAATGCTTCAACTTTGCGAGTTGCAGTTCTTCCAACTCACGGCGGGGCATGGTCTCAATATCTTTTTGAAAAAACATATCCTTTTCTCCTCGGTATATTACTCTTTTTCTTTAAGCGAACTTTTTGCGTGAACGACCACTTCCGCCGAATAACACGAAAAAATCCTTTCCGTTTCCTCTTTTTTCTGCTTCGGGGTCACGAGGCTGACGAGAGGAACAACAATAAGCCCGACAATCATGGAAAGCACACCCGCGTTTATCGGGGACGAGAAAAACGGAGAAATAAACGTTGTTCCCGTAAATGTGCAGATAAGATTTGCCGTCATTACACCTACGCCGAGAGCGAAAGAGACCCAAACGCTCGCTTTTGTGGTCTTTTTCCAATAAAGCGAATAAAGGAACGGGGCAAGGAACGCGCCGGCAAGCGCGCCCCACGAAACGCCCATCAGCTGCGCGATGAACGAGATCTTAAATTCGGGGTCAGATTGGATTATTGCGATAAACGCCGAAACGGCGATGAAAAAAGCGACAAAAAAGCGCATACATACAACTTTTTTCTTCTCATCGAATTTTTTGACGACGGGAGCGATAAGGTCGAGCGTTATCGTTGACGAAGATGTAAGCACAAGGCTCGAAAGCGTGGACATCGACGCGGAAAGAACAAGAACAAGAACCACGCCTATCATAAGATCGCTGTCAAGAGAAGAAAGCATGGACGGAATTATGCTGTCATAGCCGTTCGAGGCAACCTCCTCGGGTGTTGTAAAAAGTCGTCCGAAACCGCCGAGGAAGTAACAGCCTCCCGCAACAATGATGGCGAAAAACGTGGAAATTATTGTACCTTTCGTTATCGACGATTCGCTTTTTATCGCGTAGAACTTCCCGACCATCTGAGGAAGTCCCCAAGTTCCGAGAGAAGTCAGCAAAACAACAAACAGAAGAGCAAGCGGCTGAGGTCCGAAAAACGAGGCAAACGCTCCGGGGAAGGCTGCGGTTTCGGCAGAAGAAACCTGCGCAAGGGAGGTAACACTTGCGGTAAAACCTCCGTTTTTGCCGAGGACGAGAACAATAACGGCGACTATGCCTCCGAGCATGATTATGCCTTGAATAAAATCGTTGATGGCGGTTGCCATATAGCCGCCGACAATGACATAAACACCCGTCAGAACAGCCATAACAACAACGCACCACGCGTAATCCACCGAGGGGAAAGCCATAGTGAACAGGCGGGAAAGACCGTTGAAAAGAGACGCCGTATAAGGAATAAGAAATATAAATACTATAACGGACGCAACCGTTTTCAGCGCAGGAGAATTAAAACGAAGTCCGAAAAAGTCGGGCATTGTTTTGGAATCAAGGGCGTGCGTCATAATACAGGTTCTCCTGCCGAGGATGACCCATGCGAGAAGAGAGCCTATAAAAGCGTTTCCGAGCCCTATCCATGTTGATGAAAGTCCGAAATTCCAACCGAACTGTCCCGCATAGCCGACAAATATGACGGCGGAAAAATATGACGTTCCGAATGCAAAGGCCGTCAGCCAAGGTCCGACGCTGCGTCCGCCGAGAACAAATCCGTTAACATCCGTCGCTTTTTTTCGGCAGTATACTCCGACGCCGAGCATCACGACGAAAAATGCGGCAATAAGAATAATTTTTATCGCCATTTTACCACTTCCGTTCACTCTTTTTTGAAATGAATAAATTTAATATATAATAACATACTTATTCACGATTGTCAATACAAACCTCCGTAAAGTTGCATAATTCGATGGATTTTTATATGGAATTTTTCAATATTTAATCATTTTGGTTTTGATGTTTTTCCGCCGCCGACTTTTTGCGTTTTTCGACAAAATACGGAAACGCGACAAGGCAGGCGCACGCAAGAACCCCGACAAGGGAGCAAACGGCTCCGAGCGTTGAAAACGGTGTTTTGTAGCGCAGCGTCACCGTATGCGAGCCGCCGCCGACCCTGACACCCGAATACATCACATTCGCGTTGAAAACCTCGGTTTTTTCGCCGTCGATATATGCCGTCCAGCCCGAAGAAAACGGAACGGCGAAAACAACCGTTTTTGTTTTGTCAAAATCAGTCTTGCAGGAAATGCCGTTTTTGAAGACTTCTATCTCGGAAACAGTATTTTTCAATGCTTTTGCGGCGGCAAGAACTTTTTCGGAGGAAAGGCACGAAACGCGCATATTTTCAAAATGATACCTGCCGCAGGTCTCAAACGTCAATGTGATTTTCGTCAAGCCCTTATCAAATGTTCCGAGGTTGACCGTAAAATCATCGTTGCCCTTATAATACGAATACGTCGGATTGAAGCAGGTCAACTCTTTTGTGACGTCCTCCGCCGAGACCTTGATGTAAAGTTTGTTTTTTGTTGTTCCGATATTATATTTCCTGTTTGCCTTTTCTTTCTGCTTATCGGTCATTTCAGCCCATGCCGAATCGTCAAAAAGGTCTGAACGCTTAAACGGCGAAAAACCTATTTGCTCAAAGTCGAGATATGTTTCAGACAATGCGTCACCGTTGAAAGTAAGCGTAACTTCGGCGTTTTTCTTTGTGACACGGAAAAACTTACCGTCATACTCCGCACCGTCGCCGCAAACGACATCAAATTTCTCTTCAACCTCGTCAAAAGAAAGCGTTTGCGTGTTTTCGGATGCGTCCGTAACCGCAAACGAAAGCATTATCTGTTGTTTTTGTGCAGGGGTCAGCGAGTTGAACCGAATTGACGAAAACTCTTTGTCAAAAGCATATACAAGCCCGGGAGAATCGGGATTTTCGTAAATATCGTATGTTCTGCCGCCCGAAACGGTCGAAGCGACAAGTGTAGAATACCCGAACGGCTGTCTTGCCCCGTCAACGGAGACAAAATATCGGCAGCCCGCAAGCATATCAAGCGCCAAACGTCCGTCGGAGTCCGAATACTTCTGCTCCATCGGCACGTTCAGATGCAAAGCGTCAAAATACCCCGACACATAAGGATTGGAAACGCTGTAATAAAATTCAGTCGAATTGACACCGCGCTGCATTGCGACATTATATCTGCCGTTGCCGAAAATATCGTAACGTGTTTTTTCCGCATCGGGCAGAGAGGAAATAACGGTCTCGGGCGTATTTTCCGAAAAGAGCGTTTCAAAAACAGCTCCTTTATCGTGAAACGAACCCGCATAGTCATAACCCACGGTTGCATTTTTGTTTGAAGATGAGCCGTAATACATCAAAAACACATTGACGCCGACGCCGAAAACGGTGCAGAAGCAAAGTGCGGCGCGCGCCGCTTTTGCATTATTTCTGAACGCAAGAAGTGCCAGCGATGTAAGGCAAAGAACCGCCGCAAAAATAAGAGCGTTTTTATCCGATGCGGAAACCGTGAACGCAAGAGCAACCGAAACAAAAAGTCCGAAAAGTCCCGCATACAGACGGTGATTGTCGGAAAATTCCTCCGCATTTTCGAGAACGGCGGAAACTATATATGCGCAGAGCAGACAGTACATCCATTCCCAGCGGTTCGAAACATAAGAAAAGCCGTTCAGTATATGCCCGAAATACGGAACGAGCAAAAACAGCGTCAGCGCACCGAAAACTATCTTGTGCGCCGTTTTTTTTCTGCGCAGGAACATAAGCGCAACGGCAACGACGGAAACACCCGTCAAAGAAAGGCGCGTCCAACTGCCCGCATTGGCGGGACCGATAAACGAGGTCAAAAACTTGTTGTAATAATCGCTTGAATACAAAAGCGGAACGAAAACATCGGACGTGGTTCTCGAAGCGGACATCAGCGCATAAGCCGAGGGCACGACAACGACACCCGCAAGCAAAACGCCGACGGCAAAATACAGCACGAACCGACCGAGCCATTTCAGCAAATCGGTAAAATTCCGCTTTTCGAAAAAAGAGAAATAGACCGCAACGGCATAGATAAACATACCTATGCAGATCATATAGAAGAAGTAAATATTAAAAATCGCACAAACCGCCGTCATAACGATAAACAGGAGCGGTTTTTTTCGGTCGAACACGCGGTCGATGCCGATAAGCAGCAAAGGAAAAAAGATGCAGGGGTCAAGAAAATACGGGTGTCTCACGCCCGCAAAAAGCATATATCCGCAAAAAGCGTAAATAAGGCTGCCGCTCAAAACAGCCGGAACGCTTTTTCTGCCTCTGTGGTGCAAAAATACGCAAAAAACAAGCCCGCAAAGATACAGACGAACAAATATCAGAACATTGTAAAGAATTTCCGTGAACCGCTCGGGGACAAACACCGCAAAAAACGAAAACGGGTCGCCGAAAACGTAATAGTTCAGCGTTGAGGCAATATCGGCGCCGTAGCCTATCGACAGGCTGAACATCGGAACTTCAAAATCGCCGCGCAGAAAGCCCGAAAAGACCTCGCGCAGATATTTTCCGTAATACGCAAGCGAATTGACATGCTGATACATGCCGTCGTCCCACCAGACAAAGCTTTTGCCCGCCGCCGCGTAAATTGCGATAATAAGAGCGGAAAAGGCAAAAAAGCAGAGCGTGTATGCGGCATACACACTTCTGCCCTTTTCTTTTTTTATCAACGCAATTCCGTTCATATTATATATCCGATTAAATATTTTTCTTATTCGAACCTTTCAAAAAGGCAAAAACCTTCTGCGCTTTTGAAAGAACCGAAATTTTCAATAAGTCCGACGGGCTTTCGCCCGTCGGAACAATAGAGCGGCGTTTTCCGATCCGACAGATCAGTTGCACTCCGCAACCAACGGACCCGCAAGTTCTTTAAGATAGAAGAGTTTGCCGGGAAGAGTCGGAATGTAAGTAGAGGTGATATGTCTGTCCGGACCGTAGTGAAGCGTTGTCAGGAAAGACATTCCCTGCCAGCCCATGCCTCTGCTGAGAGCGCCGTCGGCACCGCCGATGGCGTAATCCGCTTGCAGGAACAAGCCGGGGCCTATGGTGTTCGCTCTGCACGGAACGAGAGTCGTTCTGGATTTGAACGAGGTTATGGCATTCTGCTCTATCGTGAGCGGGTGAAGTTTAACACCGATTCTGTACGGCTGTTTTGCCCATTCTTCATCGCTGTCGAACTCTGCGCCTATCGTCGGTTCCCAGAATGCGATGTGGCACATTCTGCCGATACCGTAAATAAGAACGAGCTTTGCGCCCTCTGCCTTCAACTTCGCAAGTTTTTCGGGGTAAGTCGGAAGATTTGTCTTCGTTGCAAAGTTTCTCTGCGATTCGGGAACGGTAAGTTTTCCGAGTTTGTTGAAGAACGCTTCTTTCATCGAATACTCAAATGATGCGTGGTCGGTCGATTCAAGAGTGTTGCCCTCGCCGTCAGCCCACTCGTCCATATTGAACGTGGTAACATGGTCACAGCAGACGTTCCATTCTTTAAGGAAGTAAACCGCCCACTTATACATTCCCATGGGACCTACGGGAAGGATCATGGCAAGTTTCTCGCCTCTGTCTCTTGCCTTTTTGATTTGAAGAGCGATCTCGTGACCCATGTAGGTGTCGAGGTCTGCAACGGTGTCGCAGGCAACGGGCTTGAACTTCTTGTTCCAGAAAGCCTCTTTTTTGGTGCCTTTTTCGCAGCACTCGTCGATTTTTTTCATATCCCAGCCCTGCGGATAGAATCCTTCAAGGGCGGAACCTTTAACCGTGGACATAAAATTCATAATGGTATTCCTCCATTCGTTATTTTCATTTTTTGAACCTATGCGAAAAATCCGCTTTGGTACAAGCAGGTGATGCGCAGACTTGCATTAAAGCCTGTCAAGGGCAGCCATTACACCCTTTTTGATCGCGTCAACGGGCTGACCGTGTTTGTGGCTAAGCCTGATTGCGCCGAGAAGCCGGTCGTTCGGTTCAAGTTTGCGTTCGGGGTCTCTGCCTACGCGCTCGGTCGTATCGCCGAGGTATCTGTTCCTGAATCGGAACATCAGATCCTCCGCATACGCAAGAACTTCTTTTTCGTCCTTGCCGTGTTCCGCCGCAAGCGCTTTTGCGGAAGCGGTCATCGCGTCGCGAACCGTGGACGCTATTTCGGGATCTTCCATCGCTTCCCAAATATAGGTGTAGCCCTTGTTCATGCCGAGATACGCAGCGATGGCGTGTCCCATATTGTGCAGGAACAGTTTGGATTGAATATAATATCGGAACGGTTCGGACGGAACCATGCCTTTTATATCGGGAATCGGGTTTCTGAACGCTGCCTTATCGACGGGAAGCGTACAGAAAGGCTCTACCCAAACTTTGCAGATATTGCCCTCACGCATTTCGTCGGTCATAACGGGAACCATTCTGCCGACGGAAGCCTCGACGTAACCAACATCGTCTCTGTCCAGATCAACGAGTTTTTTCAGATACTTGTCCGCATCCATCAGATTTTCGCAGATAACGATATCGACGCCCTTGGAGCGTTTTTCGATACCCGCGCGCAGAACGGGCGCGACATAGGGAAGTATTCTGACACCCGCGGAAGTGAAGATAATATCAGCTGTCGCAATCTCGTCAACGGCGTCGTCGGGCGTTACCGCGCGCACGTTTTTGATCTCGACCTCTTCCTGCTTTTCATTCGAAACTATCTTTATGGGATAGGAATGAGTTTCGTTCAGTTTGTCAATGAGTTCGCGGTTGACGTCGACAAAAACCGTCTCGAAGCCGCTGTTGTAAAGAAGCTGTCCGAGAAAGCCCCTGCCGATGTTTCCGCCGCCGTATACTACTGCTTTCATATATTGATTACTGTCCTTTTTAATCAGATTTGTCCGTCAGCCGGGAACATTGTCCTTCATAAAGGCTTTTATCGTGTCAAAATCCTTTATGCCCGTCGTTGCGCCCTTTGCCCCGACGCAGAAAGTGCCGACGGCGTTGGCAAACGCGCCGCATTCGGTGAACGACATACCTTTTGCCAGACCTGTTATAAAGCCCGCGCAGAAGCTGTCGCCTGCGCCTGTCGTATCAACAACGGGAGCGTTTTTGTAAGTGGGAAGAAGGACGGGCGCCGCGTCTTTGCTTTCACGCAGATAGCAGCCGTGCTTTCCGTTTTTGACAGCAACCTGTTTTACTCCCTTTGAGAAGAAGAAATCGGCTATTGCGTCAAGGTCTCTCGTACCCGCAAGCTCCGCCGCCTCGTCAATGGAGGGAAGGAACACGTCGATATACGGCATACAGGGTTCAAGAACTTTCATCCATCTGCCCTGCGAATCCCACGCGGTGTCAAGAACCGTTATCTTGCCCATTTCCTTGCATTTTTTCAAGACTTTTGCGCACGGTTCGCCGTCAAAAGAATCCATAAGCATGGTACCCGCGACAAAAACTATTCTCGAATCGGCTATAACATCCCAATTCACGTCGTCAAGTCCGAAAGTTCCGTTTGCGCCGACACAATGCAAAAACGTTCTCTCGCCCGAAGAAGCGGAAAGAACTATGGAAGCGGAAGTCTGCGCGTTTTCGTCAACGGCTATGCCGTCAACTCCGACGCCGTATTCCACAAGCGCGTTTTTCAGAAAACTTCCGAAACTGTCGTTTCCGATTTTTCCGAGAACGGCGGTCTTTATTCCTATTTTTGCCATATCAATGCCCGCGCTCATCGCGCAGCCGCCGGTAAATGTTTCTATCCCGTTTATCCTTTCAAGAAGACCGGGTGCGGGGATTTTGTCTACGGGTTTTGCGATAACGTCGGCAACAAGAATGCCTATACAAGCAACGTCGTATTTCACGGCAGTAACCTCCTCGGCTGAACTTTGGGATAAACAAACGCCTGCGTGAACGCTTCGGCATAAGCAACGCCGCACTGGAAGCCTCTGTATTTGGCTATCGTGCGAACAAAATCCGCAAAGTCTATGTTGTCATGCTCTCTCATCCATTTGAGCTGGCTCTCGTGGCATTCGAGCATTTCCATTTTCAATTCCATAACGTCGGTGACGTCCACATATTCGGTCGGAACAAAGCCGTGACCGCCGAGATTATCCATATAATAAAGCGGTGTAACTTTCGAAGCCTTTCCGAGTTCGGGCATATAATGCGGGCAGGACGCGGCAAAACAAGCGTCAAACACAAGTTTTGATACCGCAACGTGGTCGCACATATAATCTGTCGGCGCATGAGTTATGATAAGGTCGGGGTCGGCGTCGCGGATTATCTTTATCGCCTTGTTTCTCTGTTCCATATCATAGCCGTTCGCAAGAAGGTCACCGATGTCGCCGTTGATAACTTTGATTCCGGCAAGCGAACCCGCTTTTTCGGCTTCCGCCGCACGAATAAGTCTGAGTTCGTCGGGCATGATGACTTCATGTCCCATATTACCGTTGCAGAAATGGCAAACGGTTACGTTGTCGCCTCTCCGAACGCATTTAATAAGCGTTCCGACGCAGTTTATCTCCACGTCGTCCGGGTGGCAGCCTATTGCAAGAATATTCATAATATCGCCTTTCATACCCTTTTCATTCGGGTTGATCCGGTATCTCCGAAACCGTTAAATCGGACAGTACCAGTTTGTTATTTTCTTCTTTTACATTGATAAATGCCGCGTAGTTATTATCGCTGTCTATATGAAAACTCATTTTCATAAGACCGTCGGTATCCGTGAACAACATTCCGTGACCGCCGCTCTCGTTCCCGTAATAAGAAGAATAGAGCAGGTCGTCGAATTGCCAATCGCCGTCTATACCGTTCTTGCTGCGAATAACGTTGACGCAGTAACCGTAATCATCATCATAAGTTGACCAAAGCGAAAGCAGGTCTCCGTTTGCCGCGGTATAGATAAAGCAGCCGTCAGTCACGCCGCCCGTACTGAAAACATCTTTCGGCTCGGAAATAAGCGTTTTAAGATCCGAAGAAAGTTTTGCGCAGGCAAATTTGCCGCCCTCTCCGTCGGTCGAAGTCCATTCGTGAACAAAGAAAAGCCACGGCTGTCCGTTATCGTCTATGTAGAGTGTTCCGTCGATACAATCCCATGAATCGGGCGTTATCAGTCCGTCGGACCACTTTGTAAACGGACCTTCCGGAGTTTCGGCGCGAAGAATAACCGTTCCTCTGCCGTCGTACTTGTGCGTGCCGACCGAGCCGCCTCTTTCCGAGGAATTGTATGTGGTTATCGCATAATACGCGTCGCCGTACTTATAAACCTCGGGCGCCCAGCATTGCTGTTCGTAGTCGGGAAGAAGCTCTTTGATACGATTCCAGTCCACCATGGAATAAGGTCCCGTCCACTCCCCGTTTATGTCGCCTGATGTGTTTTTGTAATACTGCCAGCCCGTTCCGTACATATAATATATACCGTTTTCCGAAAGAATAAACGGGTCACGGATCTCACAGACCGTTTTTCGCAATCCGACAGAAACGGCTACGGGATAAACATCTTTCAACGAAATAACGCATTCCTCTCCGTGATTCGAATACAGTATGGTTATACGTCTGAGTTTGTTGATCCTTATATTACCGAAATTCGAAACAGGAAACAGAACTATTCCGGTCTCGCCCTTTTTTATATCCGAATAACAAGTCACACTCACATTCGCGCGGTTTGTCAAAAATGTAACCGAACCTCTTTTAAGAGTATAATCGTTTTCATTTTTAACTTCAAAAGCGATGTGGGTATAAGCGGACGTACTGCCGGAGATGTCGAACACCGACGCGGGCAACCTATATCCTTTTGCGGCATTGAAAGAAATCAATCCCTCCGAATAGACCCCCGGGTTGCCGGTGTTTGACGCGTTGATTTCTTCGAAAACATCTTCGGAAATCCCGTTCGGCAACCAAGAGCCTATATGACAAGATTTTTCCGGAACATATTTGCGAACAATGCCGCATCCCGTTATCAACGCGAACATTACAACGCTCAGAGACAGCAACAATATCCGTTTCATACGCATACTTATTTATTCCAAAGCCACGGTTTGAGAATGTCGGGATTGATGTCGCCGAACATATCAAGAATCTTCTCTCTTGCGGACGCGGAAAGCGAGGGTGCGTTTACAAGCTCAAGATTCTGTCTGACCTGATCGGGGTTTTCCGCGCCGAGAACAAGAGAATTGACGCCGGCAAGATCGCGCATAAATGTTATGGCGATCTGCGCCACGGAATGTCCCTCTTCCTTTGCGAGCGCGTGAAGCTTTCTCAAAGGCTCTTTCGCCTGCGAAAGAAGTCCCGTTTCGGGCAGAGTTTCGGGGTCGCGGAAGAAAAGTCCCTGCAAAAATACGCTTCTGATAAAGACGATAACGCCTTTTTCTTTCAGTTTGTCGATACCGCCGTGAAGCACGTTTTGCGTGTCCATCATATTAAGAGGGATCTGAACCGCTTCGTAAAGATCGTTTGCGAGAACGTCCTTTACATAAGTGCAGCCGTTAAGAGAAACGCCTACGCGGTCAACCATTTTTTCTGCTTTCAACGCTTCAAGCTCACGGGGAAGCACGTCGCCGTAATCAAACAGTTCGCTTTCGCGGTGAAGCATAAGAAGGGGCAGCGAATCATAGCCGAGCCTTTCAAGAGAAGTCTCGACCTGCGCGCGCAGATTTTTTCTGACGTCGGAGATGGGAGCAACTTTCGTATGGTCGTTCTCAATCTTGAATTTTGTTACTATCGTGGGTTTTTTGCCCTTATACTGCTTGAAGAATTTTCCTACAACTTCTTCGCTCGTGCCGTAGTCGGACGAGGTGTCGATAACGGATATTCCGCCGTCAACCGCGGTTTGAAGAAGCTCAAAAGCCTTTTCCTCTGTCGGCTTGCCTCCGGCGTTGTTTATGCCGTAGTCCATTCCGAGCTGAACCGTGCCGAGCGAAAGAGCGGAAATTTCAAGCCCTTTGAGAGTCTCGTATTTCATATTAAACCAACCTTACAAATTCTTCGAGAGGGAAAAGTCCTCCGGTGAAGACTTTTCCCCGCAATTATTCTTATTTCTCCACTTCGCTTATCATATCGAGAAGGATCTTGTCTTTCTCGAATGTATAAACAGGCTCTTTGCCCTCTTTTACATAAGCGAAGAACGCTTTGATTTCATTCAGATATGCGTTTTCAACGACGAACGAAGCATACTCGCTTCTGTTCTCGGCGTTGTTGCCGTAAATATCAACGCTTGTAAGCTCGACCTTATTCGGGTTTTCAGCCGTAGGGTCTGCGTGCCATTCGCGGATACCTGTTGCGCTTCCGTCCCATGAGAGGAAGAAGTTTTCGCCGTACACCTCAAAGTCTCTTTCGGTCTTGGGAGTTACAACGTCACAGACAAAAACGCCCTTGTTGCCGTTTTCGTGTTCCATCATAATATAGACGTTGTCGTTGAACGCGATGTCAAGGTCGGTGTTCTTCGACTTCATCGAGGAGAACTTTTTAACGGGTCCGAAGATGTCAAGAATCCACGGCATATCTATCGCCATTATCTCACGGCAGCCGTTCGTTCTCGGATTCGCATAGAAAACTTTTCTGTAATCTTCCCACGGGTGCCAGTTCGGAAGATACTGACCGATATGGTAAATATAGTTGAGTTTGCCCTGTTTTGCCGCGTCGCAGGCTTTTTTTATGTATGCGACTTCGTCTCTGTAAAGGAATGTGGAGGAAAGGAAAAGCTTAACGCCCTTTTCTTTCGCCGCGGCGATGTTTTCCTCATAGCCGTCCGCAACGAGGTTGATCTCCGTGAAAACGTGAAGACCGTATTTGATGCACTCTTTGATGATGGGGTTGTGCGAAAGCGGACCGGTGCTGATAAAGATGCAGGAAACCTCGGGCTCCGCCGCAACGAGATCGGGAATGGAAGCAAAAGTTTTCATTCCGTATTTTTCCTGACATTCCGCGCATCTTTCGGGCATTGTGTCAATGCCGAAAACTTCTATGGAGCTGTCGTACTGCTTTATAAGACGGGTTCTTCTCTGCCCCATCGAGCCGAGACCGACTACTGCTACTTTCATATTTTTATTACCTCAAAATAAAAATTTTTCTTTCGGGGAAGCGGACGCCTCCCCGAATGTGTTGAATCTCTTACAGGTTTTCCGCCGCAGTCTTTTCGAGAAGCTTTTTCTCGTCCGCGGTAAGTTCTCTGAACGGCTTGCGGCAGCAACCGACATCGATGCCCGTTGCAACGGTCGTCATATACTTCATTGCGGGAAGACCTCTGGTTTCGATAATGGCCTGAACGCAGTTGTTTATCTTGCGCTGTTCGGACTGTGCGGTTGCGATGTCGCCCTTGTCAAACGCTTCTTTGATTGCGATGAACTTTTCCGTGCAATAGTTCATCGAAGTTCCGATACCGCCGTCGGCGCCCGCCATAAGAGCGTACGCAAAGCACTCGTCCGCGCCGGAATAGATGTAAGCGCCGGTGTGCTTCTTTATTCTGTCAAGCGTGTAGTAGTTGACGTCCGTATACTTAACGGCAACAACGCGGTCGTCGGAAAGAATGTCACGGAACTGCGCAAGAGAAAGTCCCACGCCCGTTGTTCCGGGCACGTTGTAGATGATAACGGGGAGGTCGGACGCGTCCGCGATTGCGGTATAGTATCCTTTGATCTCGGCAGGCTGGAAGCCGTGATAGAACGGGGGAACGGAAGCGATTGCGTCTGCGCCCGCTTTTTTTGCATGCGCCGCAAGGTCGCAGGCGATGCCCGTGCCTATTGCGCCGACGTGCGCGACAACCTGCTTGCCGTCCGCAACTTTAACGGCGAGCTCGAGAACCTTTTTTCTCTCGTCCTGCGTAAGAGAGAAGCACTCTGCGGAAGAGCCTCCGACATAAACGCCGTCGGCGCCCTTGTCGAGAACGTATCTCTCTATCTTTGCGAACGTATCGTAGTCGATACTGCCGTCTTTGTTGAATGTGGTAAACAGAGGTACCAGAATGTCAGCCTTTTTGCTCATAATAAAAGTCCTTCTTTTTATATAAATTATATAAATAAATTTTATAGCGTTTTTACGGGTTTTCAGCCCTGTTTTCTTTTGGTTATGGTCAGCTTGCAGCGCGCGCGGTCAACTTCGGACATATCGTAATCGTAATCAAGCCCGAGAGGTTCGACAACACGGCGGTAAAGCAAATCGCAATGCCTGCAATAATCGGGATAAGGCGTTATGCGCTTGCAGTCAAGCAATCTGCCCTTTGAGGGACAGTGAAACATTTCTATCGTGAAAGTGTCGCCGTCAAGAGTCATACGGAAATCCGCCGCCTCTTCGCTCAAAGACTTCGCCCAATAATTGTAGCAGCCCTCTATGCCGTCCTTTTCCACGCACGCACCGAGCCTTTCTTTGACATAATTGTCCGAGATATGCTCCCAATACGTTCTTATGGCGTCCTTGCCGCCTTTTTTCTCAATGAACTTGAACAGCTCGCTGTAAGAATAAATAAATTCGGTGCAGGAGATCATTTTAACACCTCCCGGAATTCAAATGAGGTTTTTCCCGTTTTTCGGTCATAATCACCCATAACGAACTCAAAACCGCAGGTCTTTGCCCACGTGTCGTAAACAACAGAAGTGGTCATATAATACCACGGCGAATGCTCGTGCCCTATCGAGGTCATATACTTTATCGCGGGACAATATTCGACGTTCACTTTAAGACAGCCGTCCGAAAGTTCGGTCGAAAGCGCTTCCGGTTCTTCCTCCGCCTCGTAGATTTTTTTGAAATAATCCTCGAGCTCCGAAAGCGTCATTTTCGGGTAGTAGGCGCTCGAAAAAGTTGTCAGATATTCTTTGACCGCTTCTTCCCCGCCGAAATGCTCCCCGATATAGGTGATTCCGAGGTCGAGCGTGACATGAAAGTCCTTGTGCAGATACTTGTTGTCGCTCGCCTTTCTTTCCATTTGAAGCATTTTCTCAACTCCGTTTGCTTTTTGATTTCTTTTTATTTTCCTACGGAAACATCGGTGATGTAGACCGTTGTCGCGGCGTCCGTGCTTATGGTGAGACGCGTAACGGGAGATTTTTTCGCCGCGCTTATCGCGTCGCCCGGCAAACTTGCCGTAACCGTCTTATTATGCTGATAATATACCTTTGAATCCATAACGACGGGATTGGTCGCGCGCTTAAACACGAAGCCTGCCGAGAGCTTAGCGCGTTCGCAGCCTTCGCCTTTTTCAAAGTTTACGATAAACGAAGTGTAATCGCCCCACGAAGCGTTCGCAAGATCGCCGCCGGAAAGCACGATTTTCTCGGAAGCCGACAGGAAGGTTATTTTCATCGCCGTTTTTCCGTTTATTTCAACTTTTTCAATGCGGTCGCCGGAAATATTGGACTTTGTGTTTTTGAGAATCGCGGCCTTTATTGCATCAAAATCGTTTTCGATATCCAGAACGGTCATTTTCTGCTCAAGGATACTCATTCTGTACGTTTTCACAAAGTCCCTGCCGTCAACCGTGACGGTATGCCGCTCAAGACCTTTGCTTGCGCTGTCGTTGAAAACGTGCTTTTCATACGAACCGAAATCAAATGTTTCGTCGGCGGCTCTGCCGTCAAGCGCAACCGTCGCGCCTTTACGGGTGAACACTTCCACGGTAACGCCGTTCGGGTTCGCCTCGGTGCGGTTTTCCGAAATAACCGTGAAAGAGTTCATTCCGCTCAAAATATCGGAATATATCTCTTTCTGCATCAAATCGAAAATATCGGCGGGGATCTCGTCGTTGTTATAGGTATGCGTGTCTATAACATTTGCGTATATGCTTCTTACAGCGTCTTCGAAGGTATACTCGGTTATGCCGAGCCCGTCATAGAACGCCTTTGCCTTTTCTTTGAAAATAAGAAGTTTTTCGTATTCTTCAGCAGCGTCCCTTATGCCTTCCGCGCAGGTCGTGGTAACGCCTCGGTTTTCGTTGACTATGCCGTCATCAATACGGCCGGGAAGAACAAACTTTCCGCCGAGTCCGTTCCATATCTCTTCCGTCGTCAATTCTTTGTTATACGCGTTTTCCTCTTCATTGTATGCGCAAAGCAGACCGTACTCCCACTGGAGATAGCCGCTCGCGCCTATCATCGCCGAATACCACCCCGACGCGGCTCTTTCCGCAAGGAAGTATACCCAAAGCGGCTTGCCCTCGCCGAAATCCGCATAGTCCTCCGCAAGCTCGGAATAGAAAAACGGAACGAAAAGAGAAGCCTCGTCGGCATAAAACTTTTCAACCGGAGAAGCCGTCAGAATAACCCTTATCTCCGGATAATACTCCTTGAACTGACGAAGAACCTCCTTGGCTCTGTTTCGAACCCACTCGTTCTTTTCGGGCTCGTCCAAAGGATAATATACAAAGTGATCCTCTATACCCTCGGCAACGACCGCTTCATAAAACTCAGTCATTTGAGTATATTTACGTATATCAAGCTCCTCTGTGGGAGTGGTCGTATCCATCCACCAGCTCCAACATATGGCATGAAGATGGGGGCTGTTCGGGTGATCTTCAAGATAGTATTTGCATTGACGCGCCCACGCTTTCATACCGGTAAGACCGTCGGTGGGATATTTAAAAATTCTGTTCCATATTCCGCCCGCGACGGGGATTCTCTGTTCCTCGGCAAAATCGAGGAACACTTTGTCCATTTCCTCCGCGGTCATATATCCTTCGTAATAATACCTGCTCGACGGAAGCCAGCTGCCGAAGTTGGTTTCATACGACTTCGTTTCGGGAAGTGTTATATCGAGAACCTTAACAACGACCTCAATATCCTTTTTGCCGCCGTCATATTCAATGGCAGCCGTTCCGCGGTAAATCCCCGCGGGAGTGTCCGCGGAAGTTTCGAAACGAAGCGCGTACGCCTGGTTCTCGGCGGATGCCACCTTTGAATTATTGGTAAAATCATTGAGAGGAATATATCCGAAAGGTTCGGTATAATACGCCTGTTTTTCATTGCTGAATTTTTCGGCGTAGCTCATTTTGTAACCCTCGATCTTGTCTGCGGGGAAAATGTGCTCGCCGTCGGAGAACTCTCCGAACGAGAATTTAACGCCGGTCAGTTCTTTTTCCGCGTCGGAAATCGCGACATAGGCGATCTCACGCTCGTTTTTGCACATTGTTATGGTTGCGGCGGCATTTTTGTATTCTTCCGGTAAAGTCTCTTCTTTTCCGAAAAATTCGGTCGAATACGCAAAGCCGTATACCTCGGGCGCGTTACCGTAACGAATAACGGCGCAGGAAGTCGCGCTTAAAACAGCGGCGACGCAGAGAACAACGGCCAAAACTCTTTTGATGTTCATAAAAACCTCTTTCTTGTCAGGGGGTTGCTTAAAATCTGTTTTTCGCTTTGTTTGCAAGTTCGAGCGCGGTATCCGTGAAGATATAGCCCGCTTCGGGTTCAAGATAACTCGTACAGCCGAGCTTTGATTCGTAAACGGTCGGCGCAAATCTGTCGCGCAGCGGAATATATCCGAAAAGACCGTTTGAATTTGTGAATATGAAATTATGTCCGAAAGGTGATTCTGCCTTTATCTTTTGACCGAACTCAACAAAAACCTCGCCGGGAAGCTCGTAAAAAGCATTGTCGCCGATACGGACGAACTGAACGGGAACGTCTTTTGTATCATTCTTGTCCTTGGCGTAATTAAGCAGGTCATACGCGAAAACCGCGCGCAGCTGGTCGGGGTCGGACTGAGAACCTATTTCTTCGTCTTCACGCAAGACAACGGTTTTTGTTATATTTTCAAGCTCCGGTATCTCGCTTTCGGGCACCATTCTCTTTTTGACGGAGCAGGTTTTTTTATAAGCCGAAACGGTATCGTCGGAGCAATATTCGCGTTCGGGAAGAACCCGGAGTATCTCATCCGAAAGCTTTTTGCCCATAACGCGGTAATAATCTTTTTGCGCGTGCTTGCCGCCGAATACGTCAAAATGATTGATGTTTCCGCACGTTCCCGGGAAAAAGACCGAAACGAAGCGGAAGCCGAAACGCTCTTTCAGATTGTCCGACATCGCACTTGAAAAATCGCCGCTGTATGCCATGGCGTCAACGCAGTCCTGATGGCACGCAAAATTAACTATCGCGCCCATCGGTTTGTCGTTTTCGGCGTCCTCGACAAAAAGCACCGTAACATCGGGGTCTATCGGACCTGCGGGACGAACGACGTCGGGGTTGCGAACGCCGGGGTTGGTCTGATATGTTCCGTTTTTCATCAGATAAATGCGGTGAAAAGAAATATCTTCTACCCTGCCGTTGGCATAACTTACTTTTGCGGGACGCAGATGCCGGTTCGCGACAATAACCGCGTCAGCCGCCTTTTCGGCAACGAATTTAACATACCACGGGCTGTGCTTTACAAGCTTGCCCCAATCCACCGTGGGACCGCCGTTATGTATATGGGTGGCGGACATCGTAACATTTTCGGGCTTTATATCCGAATGAGCCGCTATTCGTTCTTTTGCGTCGTTTGCGATCTGTTCGGTTATGAAATTTGCGTCAACTGCGATCATCGCAGCCTTTTCGCCGTTGCCGCCCTCAAAGACAACAGCTTTTGCGTATATCTTATCCTTTATATCCTCCGCAAGCCGCTCGTTAAAATATCCGGGCATGCAGTTATACAAAGGCGGCGTAATATCACTTTCAAAAAACGCGCACTTAAACATAATATATTCCTCTTTTTATCCGTTGCGGCGGCTGCACCGCCGCAACGGTCTGAAATTGCCGTCAGGCTCTGCCGAAGAATTTGTCGATATTAACGACCTTGTCGTTTTCGGCAGCGTAATAAGCCGCTTCGACTATCTCCTGAACCTGAACGCCGTCGGACAGCGGAACAAGAACGGGAGTGTCGTTTATTATGGAATCGGAGAAAGACTCTATCTCTTTGGTATAAAGGTTCGTGAAGTCCGCCGTGATGTCGGGATGAGAACCGTCTTCAAGCGTAACGTCAACGGAGCCCGTGTCCAGCTGATGAATGGTGTCGTTCGCGGTTATGCAGCCTTTTGTGCCGTAAAACTCAAGTCTCCACTTCGCAGCCGCGTCGGGAATATTGAAGTTTGCTTCAACAAACGCGTTGCAGCCGTTTCTCAGATGCATAAGAACGGACGCGGAATCGTCAACCTCGTATTTGAAGGTCTTTGTGTCGATAAGCGCGGAAACCTTGTCACACGTTGTGCCGAGAATGTTCTGGATAAGGTCTATGCAATGAACGCCCATATCCACAAACGCGCCGCCGCCGCCGTTCTTTTTCTGCTGACGCCAGCAGTTCGGCATATCGGGATACCAGCAGGTGAACTGCGCTTTTGCGGAAACAACCTGCCCGATATTGCCGTCGGCGATGAATTTTTTGATCTGCTGATTCAGCGCGCCGAAACGCATCATAAAGCCGCAGGCGGACTTTACGCCGCACGCGTTAACGTCCGCGATGACCTGTCTGCCCTGCGCAACGGTCATGGCAATGGGTTTTTCCATAAGAACGTGCTTACCCGCGCGAGCGGCCTTGACAGCCTGTTCGGCGTGGAAAACAACGGGAGTTGCGATATATACCGCCTCGACCTCGGGGTTTGCGATAAGGTCGTCGGCGTTCGTATACGCGTATTTTGCGTTATATTTTTCTTTCAGTCCTTCGATGATATTCTCGTTAACGTCCATAACCGCTATTAGTTCGGCGTTTTTCGCGAGCATCATACCGGGCATCGTTCTTCTGTCGGCTATACCGCCGGCTCCGATAACGCCCCATTTGATTTTTCTGTCCATAAAAGTTTCTCCTTTCGGCAGGCAAGACAAAAACCGCGTCAGGCCTGCCCCGTATGCTTCGGAAAAGCGGCGGAAAAAGCTCAAAATCTCATCCGCGCTCTCCGACGAAAAATCCATATAGAGGGACGGCAGAAGCCTATCCCTCTATACAATTTCCTATGCGGTCGGATTATTTCTGATGATCGGCAAGAATCTGCTTGAAGACGTCGATGCATCTCTGAATGTGCTCGGGCTCCCATGTCGGGTGCAGGAACAGGGAAACGGTGACCGCGCGAAGGCTCTTCGCTTTCGGGCAAAGAACTTTTTCGTAGTCAACCTGTTTCGGATCCGCGTACTCCTTGGATTCGAACGGGAATTTAGCCGTGCCGAAGCCTACGTGATGGGTGTACGCTTCTTCCTGATATGCTTCGGGCCAAAGAATACCGGAGCAGGGAATGTTGTTCTTCTTGAGAAGATTGCACACCTCAGCCGCGTCGATGTCAAGCTTGTCGAGGTCGAGATTTATCGGATACCACCAGTAAGCGCACTGTCTTTCTTTGGTGTTGAGGGGAAGCTTCGCTATGCCGGGAAGACCTGCAAAAGCCTCATCGTACATTTTCGCGTACTGCTTTCTTCTTGCGAGGTTCCAGCTGTCGAATCTTTCAAGCTCGTTGATGCCGATAACGCTCTGCATCTCGGTCATACGGTAGTTGAAGCCCACTCTGGTATGAACGTACGGAAGAGCCTCTTCCATCGCGAGCAGGTTCATACGAAGTCTTACGTTGTAGCCGTGGTCGCGGAAGGAACGCGCTTCCCACGCGGTGTCTTCATCGTTGGTAACAACCATACCGCCCTCGCCGCCGGTCGTGAAATGCTTGGACTGGCAGAAAGAGAAGCAGCCGACGTCGCCTATCGTACCGGATTTATGCTCAACTCCGTTTTCGTCGGTGTAAACGCCGCCGAAGCACTGCGCGCAGTCTTCGATAACCTTGAGGTTATGCTTCTTTGCGATAGCCATGATCTTCTTCATATCGCACATAACGCCGTAAAGGTGAACGATAACGATACCCTTGGTTCTCGGAGTGATAAGTCCCTCGATGAGATCGGGGTCGATTGTGTGATCGTCCGTTACGTCGCAGAATACGGGGATAGCGCCCGCCTGAACGATAGAGAACGAGGACGCGATGAACGAGTAAGAGGGAACGATAACTTCATCGCCGGGGCCGATGTTGAGAGCCGCGATTGCGATGTGAAGAGCAGCAGTGCCGTTCGTGCAGGAAATAGCGTAGTCCGCTCCGCACCATTTCGCCCACTTTTCTTCAAATTCCATACCCTTCTTGCCTGTCCAGTAAGAAACCTTGCCGCTCTTAAGCGTCTCGGTAACCTGATCAAAGGTTTTGGGATTGAATTGAGGCCACATCGGGAATCCGAGATCTACGATACCGGATCCGTTCATTGCGCCGTCGGTTTTTTCAGCCATAGTAAATATCTCCTATCTGAATATAATAAATTTTTAATATACTATCTATCTGTTTTCGATTGTATCATAGTTCTCAAAAAAAGTCAAGCGATTGCTGGCTTGCGCATAATAAAGAATAAAAAATGTTAACCTTATTTCAAAATTCGCGCAGACGGAACAAAAAACGACGCCGAAAAACGGCTTTCCCGTCTTCGGCGTCAACATTTGTTTACATCGGTCGAAAGTCGCCCTTTACGACTTTCTCCAAACCATTTTATTCACCACATCGGTATACGATTCGATTATCTTCACAACCTTTGTCGAAACGTTCTCTTCCGTATAATACGGAACGGGGATGCCGAGATCGCCGTTTTTATTCATATCAACCGCGGTCTCAACGGCGCGCAGAAGGCTCGTCTCGCTTATTCCTGCAAGAATGAAGCACGCCTTGTCAAGCGCCTCGGGGCGTTCCGTCGAGGTTCTTATGCAAACGGCGGGGAACGGCTTGCCGACGGAAGTGAAAAAGCTGCTTTCCTCGGGAAGCGTGCCGCTGTCCGAAACGACGGCGAAGGCGTTCATCTGCAAATTGTTGTAATCGTGAAATCCGAGCGGCTCGTGACGGATAACGCGAGGATCAAGCTTAAAGCCCGATTCTTCAAGCCTTTTTCTGCTTCGCGGATGGCACGAATAAAGTATCGGCATATCGTATTTTTCAGCCAATCTGTTTATTGCGTTGAACAAAGACAAAAAGTTCTTTTCGGTGTCTATGTTTTCCTCTCTGTGAGCGGAAAGAAGAATATACTTTTCAGGTTCAAGCCCAAGCCTTTTCAGAATATCGCTTTTTTCGATTTTATCAAGGTTTTCGTGCAGCACCTCAGCCATGGGCGAACCTGTCACGAACGTGCGCTCCTTCGGCAGTCCGCATTCGGCAAGATAGCGGCGTGCGTGCTCCGAATACGCCATATTCACGTCGGAAATTATATCAACTATTCTCCTGTTTGTTTCTTCGGGAAGACACTCGTCCTTGCAGCGGTTACCGGCTTCCATGTGAAAAACGGGAATATGCAGCCTTTTTGCAGGAATCGCGGAAAGGCAGGAGTTTGTATCGCCGAGAACCAGAAGGGCGTCGGGCTTTATCTGCGTCATAAGCTTGTACGAGCAGTTGATTATATTTCCGACGGTCGCACCGAGGTCGTCGCCTACGGCGTCCATATATACTTCGGGAGCGTCGAGACGCAAATCCTCAAAAAACACGCCGTTAAGAGTATAATCGTAGTTCTGCCCCGTATGAGCGAGAATGCAGTCAAAATATTTTCTGCACTTCTTTATAACCGCGGCAAGACGGATTATCTCGGGTCTTGTGCCGACGATTACGAGAAGTTTCAGCTTTCCGTCGCCGCGGAAAACGACGTCCGAATAATCAAGTTTCATTTGTTTTCCTCCACGTTTTCGGAATATGTATCGGGGTGAGCGGGGTCAAACTGTTCGTTCGCCCACATAACGGTCACAAGGTCTTCGGTCTCCGAAAGGTTTATGATATTGTGCGTATAGCCGGGAAGTATATGAACGGCTTCGATCTTATCTCCGGATACCTCAAAATCGAGGACTTCATCGGAGCCTATCTTCCGTTCCCGTATAAGCCCGTGTCCCGAAACAACAATGAAAAACTCCCATTTCGAGTTGTGCCAATGCTCCCCTTTTTTGATTCCGGGTTTTGAAATGTTGACCGAGAACTGACCGCATTTTTCCGTCCGCATAAGCTCCGTAAAGCTTCCGCGCGCGTCAATGTTCATTTTCAGCGGCACGCAGACCTTCTCTTTCGGAAGATACGAAAGATACGTCGAATACAGTTTCTTCGCAAAGCTCCCGTTCAGTATTTCGGGCATAACGCGCGTAGCGGGTTCGTCGCGGAATTTTTCGAGCAGATCGACGATTTCGCCGAGCGTAACGTGATGTGTCACGGGCGCCGCGCAGTATTTTCCGTTTTCGGTCAAAACGGTTTTCAAACCGTCAAACTCACAGCGATGCTCTTTGTCTTCGAGCGCGTCGAGCATCTCGGCAACAAGGTCGTCTATGTAAAGCAGTTCAAGTTCCGTCGTTCGGTCGTTGACCGTTATCGGCAAGTCGTTCGCGATGTTGCCGCAAAAAGTCGCGACGGCGGAATTATAATTCGGTCTGCACCATTTTCCAAAGAGATTCGGGAAACGGTAAACAAGCACTTTTGCGCCTGTTTTTGCGGCATAGCCGAAGAACAGTTCTTCGCCCGCAAGCTTGGATTTGCCGTAATCGGACTGACCGTATCTGCCGATAAGCGTCGCCTGTATGGACGACGAAAGCATTACGGGGCAAGTGTTTTTCGCCTTTTCGAGAGATGCGAGAAGCGTTGAGGCAAAGCCGAAATTCCCCGTCATAAACTCACTCTGCTCTTTCGGGCGGTTCACTCCCGCAAGATTGAACACAAAATCCGCCTTTTCGCAAAACCCGTCAAGTGAAGCAGGATCGCTCGATACGTCATATTCGAATATTTCCCCGATATTCAACCCGGGTCTTGTCCTGTCTTTTCCGTCGCGGACGGCTTTAAGCGCTTCACACAGATTTTTTCCGACAAAGCCCGCCGCACCTGTAACCAGAATATTCATATTTTCACCTCATCAGCGGGCAATCACAAAATTCTTGTCTGCCAACCAGTACTGTATTATCACATTCACGTCTTCCTGCATTGCGCAGTATGTATGGTAATCGGTTTCCGAAAGCCCGTCGCCGTTGATATCATAAGAAACTATACTTATTGAAGTTCCGTTATATGTTCCGAGAAGATACCCCTCGTCCGAGCCGAACAGCAAGTCGAAAAGTTTTACGTCTCCGCTTGAAAAGAAGACCGCATCATCCGTGATTTCAACTTTAACGGAGTCTTTCCATTTCAAAGGGTATTTCATAACGCAAACTCTTGTTTTGATATCAAAAACGGGGACGTCAGGTTCCGGAGATGTCGTTTGAACCGTCACGGAGGGCGTTGCGGACGGTTCCGACGCCGGAGGTTCCTTTTCCGGCGCGCAGCCGAACAGTACGACCGCCGACAGAATCAAAACCATAACAAAAGATAAATGTTTCATTTCGTTATCTCTCCTGTTTTGCAAGTTCGTCTTGTATATATTCAAGCGCGGCGATCTTCGCCTTCGTCTGCTCAACGTCCAGCATTTTTGTGTTGTTGGAATTGAACTCGGTCAGCGTGTTGCGGCTCTCGTCGCCCTCTTTGAAATACTTGTCGTAATTAAGTCCGCGGTTATCTGCGGGAACGCGATAAAAATCGCCCATATCGACCGCTTTCGCGCACTCCTCGTTTGTCAGCAGCGTTTCATACATCTTTTCGCCGTGGCGTATGCCGATGACCTTTATATCCTCTTTTTTGCCGCCGAACAGCTCACATACGGCCTCCGCCTGAGTTCCTATCGTGCACGCAGGAGCTTTCTGAATGAGCAAATCGCCGTTTTTGCCGTGTTCAAACGCAAAAAGAACAAGATCGACCGCTTCGTCAAGAGACATTATAAAACGCGTCATCGACGGTTCGGTAACGGTTATCGGATGTCCCGCCTTTATCTGCTCTATCCAAAGGGGGATAACCGAACCGCGCGAGCACATAACGTTGCCGTAACGCGTACAGCATATCTTTGTTTTTCCCGAATTTCTGGACTTCGCTATCGCCACCTTTTCCTCGATCGCTTTCGTTATTCCCATGGCGTTTATCGGATAAGCCGCCTTGTCGGTCGAAAGGCAAATAACAGCCTCAACACCCGCTTCGATTGCCGCAGTCAGGACGTTGTCCGTGCCGATAACATTCGTGCGAACCGCTTCCATCGGAAAAAACTCGCACGACGGAACCTGCTTCAACGCCGCGGCATGAAATATATAATCAACGCCGTGCATGGCGCCGCGGCACGATTCAAGATCTCGAACATCGCCTATATAGAACTTTATCTTGTCCGCGACATCGGGCATCTTCGCCTGAAACTCATGGCGCATATCGTCCTGTTTTTTCTCATCTCTCGAAAAGATACGGATTTCTCCTATATCCGTCTTCAAAAACCTGTTGAGAACGGCGTTCCCGAACGAACCCGTCCCGCCGGTTATAAGTAAAGTTTTATCGGTAAACAATCCCATTTTAAAATCTCCGATGTTTCCGCGAGTATATCTCGCTTATTTTGTTTTGTCGTTTGGTTTATTCTTTTTCAGAGGAAATATGCCTTTAAGAAAAATCGCGTCGACCATCATTTTTGTATTGGAGCGCAATCCCGGAATAAAAGCGGGGGCGATCATCGTGGTTATCACCTGCGCAATAAGCGAAGCCGCCGCCGCGCCCGACGCTCCGAAGGGGGGAATCAACAATAAATTGAGTAAAACATTCGAAACGGCGGCGGAACCGTAAACCCATTTTAAATATTTTTGCCTGTTCTCGCATACAATCCAAGCATTCCTTGCAACGCCCAGATACGAAAAAGCCGTATACCACGTTATTATCTGCAACGGAGATACAGCGGCAAGAAAAGCGTCGCCGTACAGTATCCGAATTATCGGATCCGCCAAAAAGCAGAAGAAAACCGAAACAAACGCGGAGATATAAAAAGTCAACGCATAAAGAAGCTTGTTTTTCCTTTCATACGAAGCAAGATTTCCCGCTTTGTAATCCTCCATGATAGTGGGATAAAAAGAGTCGATTATCGCCTGCAATACAAAACACCACGAAGTGCATAAAGCGGTCGCCGTGGAATAATACCCTATTTCGGAATCGCTGATCATTTGTTTCAGCATAAACTTATCCGTTTGACCGTAAACGGACACCATCACGGCGGGTAGAATAAAATGCCAGCTGGATTTCAGCAGTTTTTTTCCGTAATCCGCCGAAAACCTGAGTTTCTGACCTTTTTTCGCCTTATAAAAACATATCAGGATAATTCCGACGACGATATAATCAAGAGAAGTTGCGAGCGCAAAGAAAACAACGCTTTTCTGTGTGACTATCAAAAACACCTTGTAAGCGGCGGTAATCATATATCCCGCAAGGGTCGCGATCGCCGTTATTTTTGATTCAAGACGGGACTGAAACCAATAATTAAAGGTTTCGAGCAAATTGAAAATCATACCGAGCGAACACAGCGCGACCACGGCTATCGTGACGGGCTCGCCATTGTCCGCAACGAAAACAATACAAAAAATACTTACGGCGGAAAGGATACTCGACATCGCCTTTAAAAGCATGGATGTTCCGAGCACAGTGCCTTCGTTTTTGCGATTGTCTACGAGTTCTTTCACAATAACGGAATTGATTCCGAGCGTGCAGACGGAAGCAAAAAAGCCCGTGTACGCTCCGGCATAATTTATCAGCCCGTAATCCGCCGGTCCCAAAAATCTTGCGGTGTATATGCCGACAAAAAAGTTTATCAGCATCTGAATAATGCGTCCGCAGATCAACCAGCCGGCGTTTTTTGCAACCTTATTCCGTAACAGTTTTTTCAATGCACTCAAGATTTCTTATACTCCTTGCCGGAACGCCGCCGACCAGCATATTATCGCCGACGCTCTTAACAACGCAGGCGCATCCCGCAACAACGCAGGCGTTTCCGATAGATGTTTCTCCGAGAATGGTAACTCTGCCGCCTATCCACGTTCCTTTTCCCACGGATTGACGGAATTTTCTGCCTTTTCCCGCTCTTCTTTCCGCATCGCCTATCTCATGCCCCCCTGTTTGAAACGTAACTTCCGGTCCGATATCGCAATTGTCCGCAATGTCCACGCGTCCGTTTCCGTTACACACAAAGTTCTTGCCTATCCAACAGTTTTTGCCTATGTGCAACTCCGCGCTGGAATGTATCGGTCCCACGACTTTTGTGCCGTCGCCTATATCATATCCGGAAGCGCAAAGGAGAGCTCTTTTTATTTTAAAAGCGCCGGTTCCCGCAAAAATCCCGTTTACCCACGGAAGAAAAATACATCTTTTAAACGTTTTAAATTTCATACTTTAAACCAATCATCTTTCAATATTTCCGCTTTACTGCACGGACCGGACCCGTAAAGTCCCATGCCTTTTCCTCCCGAAAGGATATCTTCTGAAACTGAGATCAATCTTTCCGCCGCGATGCGAGGAGACCACTCACCGACCATTGTTTCATAGGCTTTTCTGCCGATATTTCGACAAAGCTCCTTATCATCGAGCAGTTTTTTTGTTTTTGAAAAAAGATCCTCAAAATCTCCGTCCTTGTATATAATTCCGTTTTCTCCGTTTTTGATAAGGAACGGCGCCGCGCCTATCTCGTGAGAGGCAACAACCGCGCAGCCCGAATTCATCGCCTCGTTCAAAACCGCACCCCAGCCCTCGTTTTTATCGGATGTAAAAAGGAACACCTCGCTTTTTCTCATAGAAAGTCTGACGTCCTCGGGGCTCATGGCGCCACGCAAAACCACTTCTTTTTCAAGGTTTTTTTCGGATATCATCTTTTCGATTTCCGGGCGCAAAACGCCGTCGCCCACCATTTCAAGAGTAAAAGAATACCCCTCTTTTTTCAATCTTTCCGCTACGGCGATCGCGCTTTCGGGATGCTTCAATGCCAACATTCGGGCGGCCCACAGTATTGAGTTCGGTTTTTTTTCGCGCAACGGAGTTTCAAACCCGTCGGGATAAATTTCCGCTTCCGTAAAATACCCCCACTTAAACGCTTTTTCTCTGAAAAGGAAAAATCTGCCGTATTCATACGCGGCGTACGCGCTCGCTCCCAACAGATATATCGGCTTTTTACGCGGGTTTTTCAAGCTCCACTTGATCAGTCGGGGAAGATACTTTGCAGGCTCGCGATTGCCCTTTACGGGCCTTTCCGAATATCTGAAAATCAGTTTCCCCTCTTTTTTACGGTCTTTCAAAAGCGACTCGGGGGCAGAACCTGCGATAACGACATCGGCATTGTTTATTAAGGAAATAACTGAGCCTGTATCGGAGGGATCGTCGGAAATTTCTTTGACATACGGAGCGGAAAGATGTTTGTATCCCAAAGCCGCTCTTTCATCGCTCATTTTTCCCGTCGCGATAAAGAGGTAATCATCACACAGCTTAAAAAGCGCATCGGACAGCGGTTTTTGGTGATGATTAAAATAATTAGACAGAAATACTATCTTCATTTTCATTCCTCATTCGATTTACGTTTGTTATAACGCCGTCAAGCAAAACAAGACACATCATAAAGACAGGCGCCCCGTCAAGAATGGGCTCCAAGGTCATCTGAATCAGCGAAACGGTAAGGAACGGAATAAAAAGAACCTTTATATCAAGAGAATTGCTTCTCCGTATAAATTTCACGATGCTTTTTATCCACATAATCAAATACGCAACAAGCAAAACGGAAGAAAAAATCCCGCCTTCGCTCAAAGTGTCAAGAATCAGGTCGTGGGCGTAATCTCCGCCCATCAAATGCCGTATTTTTCCGCCGCCCCATGGGTATTGAAACGCGTTTCGGATATATCCTGCCTTTATTTCCCATCTTTCGGTAGAGAAAAAACCGTTCTTGTCCGAAAGAGAATTATCGAATCTCGTAAACAAATAACTCTTGTTAAGTATGCTTGATATTCCGAAAATGTCGTATTTTATAACGATATAAACCATAAAAACAAGCAGCAGCACGAAGATCAAAGCTACTCTCGCACGTCGGGATTTTGCGTTGACCGCAAGCACGATAATTCCGACAGCCAACGAAATCACCGAGACCATTATTGCGGTGCGACTGCCCACAATCGCGCCGTAAATAAGGCACGGAACAATCAGCAGCAGCATAAAAAGATTTTTACCGCGTTTCATCACGGAATATGTTAACAAAGCCGCCGCGAAAGTGAAGTTTATCATCTGACCGGTAGAAGAAGATACCTGTCCCGACCAAAAATCGTAATGCACGGCGCCGTAATTGAAACCTCCGTTTTTGATTATTTCAGCAACGCAGTTCAAAAAGACATGGGAACACATTCCGAGCGCAAGACAAATAAAAACGGCGGAAGGAAGCTTATATTTATCGTCCGATATCGCTTTCATATTGAGCCCGAAAACATACGCGACGGGAAGAAAAAGAACGTCTATCGAAACTTTATTCGCGGTCGCAAAAACAACAATCGCATAAACAAGAGCAAAAGCCGAAATAACACAAAACTTCGCATCTATTCTTATCCGTTTGTTCTTTATACACTGACCGACAAACATCGCGGAAAGAAAATATTTCCCGCACAGCATAAAATTCATTGAAAAAAGCAGAAATAACAAATATGTTATGACCATATTTTCTCTCCAATCAAAACAAAACAATCGGTTTCGCCGGAAAATATCCGTTGCCCGCCGTGCCCCGCGTGGAGGAACCGATCCGCACGGCTCCTCTCGCCCGAAGGCGAGAGGTAAATGAAATTCTCAACCGGAAATAAGCACTCCGTTTGCGTCAAATG
>CAKSFN010000006.1 GCA_934454405.1 uncultured Eubacteriales bacterium
CACAGAAAGAATAAGCCCCGTTTGTGCAAACCGCCTTTTCACCCCGAAAAACGGCTGTCCGCCGCCGCTTTTGTCACAGAAATTCCGAAAATTCGGTCGTTCTCCCAAAAAAAATCGGATACGAAAAGCCCCGAAATTGCAAGGCGTTTCATACCAAAATGGTATATGTTAAACTTTTTGTGTTTTTTGTCAAAATTATAACGAAGTCACTTGCAAAAAACGATAATATATGTTAAGATATATGCGTTATGCCGAATAATACATAATTCAGGTCGAGATTCCCCTGTCGAAAGGGGAATTTTTACCGAAAAAGAAAGAAAAACAAGTCGGTCAAACCGCAAATTTTACAAGGAGGGGCTTATGGCTCATTTGAATGAAAACGCCGTTAAACACATAACGGAGATCTGCGACAGACACGCGGGAGAAAAAACCCCGCTCATCATGATTCTGAACGATATTCAGAACGAGTACGGTTACATTCCTCTCGAGGTGCAACAGATAGTTTCGGATAAAACGGGCATTTCCGTTGCCGAGATCTACGGCGTCGTTACCTTCTATTCCTTCTTCTCTCTCGTTCCGAACGGCAAGTACGTTATCGGCGTATGTCTCGGAACCGCCTGCTACGTCAAGGGCGCTCAGCAGGTCATAGACAAGTTTTCCGAAATTCTCGGCATCGGCGCGGGGCAGACAACCGAGGACGGTCTTTTCACCATAGACGCTCTTCGCTGCATCGGCGCCTGCGGTATTGCGCCCGCCGTTACGATAAACGGCAAGGTATATCCGAAGGTTTCCGTGGATATGGTTCCCGGCATCGTTGAGGAATACCGTTCGGCAGCTCAATAATTTCAACGATAAAAACTACGATAAGTGCGACGGGTCTGTTCGCGCCGAAAGGTCAAAAAGATGAAGATAAGCGATATTATTACCTTGCTTGACGCCGAAGTTCTCTGCGGGGAGGAGCTGCTTGAAAAAGAAGTGTTTTCCGCCTGCTGCAGCGATATGATGAGCGACGTGCTGGCATACGTCAAAGATCAGGGCGTGCTGCTGACGGGGCTTGTCAATCCGCAGGTCGTCAGAACCGCCGAAATGATGGATATGGTCTGCGTTGTGTTCGTCCGCAGCAAAAGACCGACTTTGGAGATGATAGATCTCGCTTCCGACAGCGGGATAGTACTGCTTGCCACAAAGCTCCGCGCCTTCGAGGCAAGCGGACTGCTTTATTCTTCGGGACTGGGGAAAAAGTGATATGGCGGACGTAACATTCCATTTCGACGTTGACGGCGCCGACTTTTCGTCCGCGGGCGAAGCGTCCGTGCTTGTCAAGAAAAAGCTCCGCCAGCTCGGTGTTTCCCCCGACGTTATCCGAAAGGTCTCCATCGCGATGTACGAGGGCGAGATAAATATGGTCATTCACGCCGAAGGCGGCACGGCGGACGTAACCGTGACCGACGAGGAGGTTATCATAGTCCTTGCCGACAAGGGACCGGGCATTCCCGACGTCGCCCTTGCCATGAAGGAGGGCTATTCGACCGCGAGGGACAATATCCGCGCGCTCGGTTTCGGCGCCGGTATGGGACTTCCGAATATGAAAAAGTACACCGATTCGATGAAGATAGACACCGAAGTCGGCGTCGGAACGACCATCACGATGACCGTCAGGCTTTGATTTTGACATCCGTTTTTTTGAACCTGCGAAACAAAGACGTTTCGACATTTTAATATGTATACCACCGTTTTACGGTCTTTCCGAAAGGGGAGTGAGCATTTATGCGGGATTACAAGCACTCCGTTTCTCTTGACGAGTCAAAGTGCCTCGGCTGCACTACCTGCCTAAGACGCTGCCCGACAGAGGCGATAAGAATTCGGGACGGCAAAGCAAGTATCCGCTCTTCCAAGTGCATCGACTGCGGCGAGTGCATCAAGGTGTGCCCTCACAAGGCGAAGCGCGCCGTGCACGACAAGCTTGACCGGATGAAGGAGTTCAAGGTAACGGTCGCGTTGCCCGCGCCTGCTCTTTACGGTCAGTTTGACGGCATTTCAAGCGCCGACTATATAATAGAAGGTCTGCACGCCGTCGGCTTTGATCATGTTTTCGAGGTCGCCTGCGCCGCCGAAATGGTTTCCGCGTACACGCGAATGTATCTGAACCGCGAGGACATCGTCAAGCCGGTTATCAGCTCCGCGTGTCCCGTCATAACAAGAATGATATGCATGAATTATCCGTATCTTGCGGAAAATATTATGCCTCTTCTTCCGCCTATCGAGATCGCGGCAAAGCTTGCGCGCGACCGCGCCGCCGAGCTTCACCCGGACGTGAAGCCCTCCGAAATAGGCATATTTTTCATATCTCCCTGCACCGCAAAGGTCAGCTACGTCAAAAACGGCTTCGCCGGCGACAAAAACAACATCGACTGCGTTGTTTCCGTTCGGGACACTTATTTTAAGCTGCTTGACGCGATGAAAAGCGGCGAATATCCGGCGCATACGTCCGAGGCCGGGATGATAGGCATAGGCTGGGCAACCACGGGCGGCGAAAGCTCCGCCGCGTTCAACGACAGCTATCTTGCCGCGGACGGCATCGAAAACTGCGTCCGCGTGCTTGACCAGATCGAGAACAAGGATATCACGGGGCTTGATTTTATCGAGCTCAACGCGTGCAGCGGCGGCTGCGTCGGCGGCGCGATGACCGTTGCCAATCCTTATATCGCCCAAGCCCGTCTGCAGTCCATAAAACGCTACCTTCCCGTCAGCCCGAACCGTCCGCGCGAGGACGATATTCCCGAATACTGCTTCACGGATAAATCCGTTTTCTACGGCTCCGAGATGCGCCTTTCGGAGGACAGAAACGAAGCCATGCGTATGATGAGCGAGATAGAGAATATCACCGCCAATCTGCCGGGCATCGACTGCGGCTCCTGCGGCGCGCCGACCTGCCTTGCATTTGCGGAGGACGTCGTTAAAAAAGAGACCGAGATAGACGAATGCACCGTAATAATGCGCGAGCTGTTCCACCAGTGCCTGAGTATGCGTCAGGCAAACGAGCTGACAAAAAAATTCATAGCTCACAAAAAACCTCAGCTCAAAAAGGAGAAGGGTGAAGATGAAGCTTGAGCCTCTCGTGTCCGCGCTTTCTCTTACAAGCGCGGTCGGCGATATCCCGTCATGCTTCGACGGCGTTTACGCGGGCGATTTTCTCAGCCGCGCGATGAGCCGCGTCGAGGCGGGCGATCTTTGGATAACGATTATGTCCAACGTCAACGTCATCGCGGTCGCAAGCCTTACGGAGGCTGCCGCCGTCGTTCTTGCGGAGGGTGTCGCGCTTGACCCCGAAGCAAAAGCCGCCGCGGAGGAAAAGGGGATAACAGTGCTGTCGTCTCCGCTTTCCGTATATGAAATATGCGGTATCTTACGCGCCGCGGAAATTTCCGAAAAGGGTTGAAAACGCCATGCGCGATTTCAAATACGATCTTCACGTTCATTCCTGCCTCTCTCCGTGCGCCGAAAACGATATGACCCCTGCCGACATCGCGGGGCTTGCGTCTTTGCTCGGTCTGGAGATAGTTGCGCTGACGGACCATAACACTTCCGCGAACTGTCCCGCGTTTTTTGCGGCGGCGAAGCGGTACGGCATCGTTCCCGTCGGCGGCATGGAACTTACGACAGCCGAAGATATTCACGTTGTCTGCCTTTTTGACACGCTTGACGGCACGATGGCTTTTGACGAAGCGGTTGCCGCTCATCGCATAAGGATAGCGAACCGCCCCGAAATATTCGGCGATCAGCTTATTACGGACGCGGACGGCAACATAACGGGTACGGAGCCCGACCTTTTGATAAACGCGACCGACCTTGATCTGTATGCTGCGCACGCGCTCTGCTCCGAATACGGCGGTGTCTGCCACCCCGCGCACATAGACCGTCAGTCAAACGGCATTATCGCCGTTCTCGGCGATTTTCCCGCAGAACCGCGCTTTTCGTCGTTTGAACTGAACGACAGGGAGTCTTTGGACGAATATCTGCGCCGTTTTCCGACGCTGAACGGCAAAAATTTCGTCGTCTGCTCGGACGCGCACAGGCTCGAATCGCTTTCGGACGGCTCAAACACGGTTTCGCTGCCCGATCCCCCCGAAGACGGCTCCTCCGTTTCCGCCTTTTTGCGGAAAGCGCTTATCGAAAAACTCCGAAACGGATGAACGGAGAAAAGTTATGGATGATTTTTCCCTTTATGTTCTTGATATAACGATGAATTCCGTCCGCGCGGGCGCGACCGAGATAGAAATATCGCTCGACGAGGACGAAAAAGGTATGCTGACGTTCACCGTCGCGGACAACGGCTGCGGTATGAGCCGCGAGCAGGTCGAAAAGCTTTCCGACCCGTTTTTCACAACAAGAAAGACCCGCGCCGTCGGGTTGGGCGTGCCTTTTCTGAAAATGCTTGCCGTTCAGACGGGCGGTGACGTAAAAATAACATCCCGTTCCGAAAAAGAGTTTCCGAAAGACCACGGCACAACGCTTACGGCAACATTCGGGCTGCATCATATTGATTTTATTCCGCTCGGCGACCTGACCGAAACGATCGTCAGTCTTATACAGGGCAATCCCGACATAAATTTCACTTTTACGCACACCACCCCCCGCGGCAGAGTACGCGTCTGCTGCGCCGAGCTTCGCGCCGTTCTCGGCGACGTTCCGCTTTCCGAATACGAGGTGCTTGAATGGATCCGCGGCTCTATGAACGAGGAATACGCGGCGATGCAGGGATAATAACGACAGCGAAAAAATTAAATTTGCGAGAAAAAAATAATAATATATATCCACCAAGAAAGGAATTCATGTTATGAAGTCTATTGAGGAACTTATGGCAATCAAACAGAAGATGCAGGACAAAGTCGCCGTCCGCAACGCGTCAAGCGATGACGTTCGCGTCGTTGTCGGTATGGCAACCTGCGGTATCGCGGCAGGCGCGCGTCCCGTTCTCAACGCTTTTGTGGAAGGCGTAAACGAGGCGGGTCTGGCAACGAAGGTCTCCGTAACCCAGACGGGTTGCATCGGACTTTGCCAGTACGAGCCTATCGTTGAAATTTACGAGAAGGACAAGGACAAGGTCACCTACATCAAGATGACGGCGGAAAAGGCGAAGGAAGTCGTTGAGAAGCATCTCAAAGGCGGAAAAGTCATTTCCGAATACACGATAGGCACCACGTCTTTATAATTAACAGGAGGAAAAAACGCTATGTTTCGAATTCACGCACTTATATGCGGCGGTACCGGCTGTACCTCTTCGGGCAGCGCCGAGATACAGGAAGCGCTCCACAGAGAAATAGCCGCAAAGGGTCTTGAAGACGAGATCAAGGTCGTTCAGACCGGATGCTTCGGTCTCTGCGCGCTCGGTCCGATAATGATAGTTTACCCCGAGGGAGTATTTTACAGCAAGGTAACGGCGGAGGACATTCCCGAGATAGTTGAGGAGCATTTCCTCAAAGGCCGCCCCGTTGAACGCCTTATTTATAAGGAAGAGGAGAACGAAACCGAGGAGCAGATCCTCAACTCGTCCCTTTCCAACACGCAGTTCTACAAAAAGCAGCTCCGTGTCGCTCTGCGCAACTGCGGCGTTATCAACCCCGAAAACATCGACGAATATATCGCGATGGACGGTTATTTCGCGCTTGCGAAGGTTCTCCGGGAGATGACGCCCGAGGACGTTATAAAAACTATCCTTGATTCCGGTCTTCGCGGCAGAGGCGGCGGCGGATTCCCGACCGGCAGAAAATGGCAGTTCGCGCGCAACAGCGTTTCGGACAAGAAATACGTCGTATGTAACGCCGACGAGGGCGACCCCGGCGCGTTCATGGACAGATCCGTTCTCGAAGGCGACCCGCACGCGGTGCTTGAAGCCATGGCTATTGCAGGTTACGCGATAGGCGCTGACGAGGGTTGGATATACATTCGTGCGGAATATCCCATCGCGGTCGCACGTCTTAAAATCGCAATCAAACAGGCAAGAGAGTACGGAGTTCTCGGCAACGACATCTTCGGCACGGGCTTTAACTTCGACATTCACATCCGTCTCGGCGCCGGCGCGTTCGTCTGCGGCGAGGAGACCGCGCTTCTGACCTCCATCGAGGGTCACAGAGGTATGCCGCGCTCCCGTCCTCCGTTCCCCGCAATTAAAGGTCTGTGGGGCAAGCCGACCATAATCAACAATGTTGAAACCTATGCCAACATCGCGCAGATAATCCTCAAAGGTCCCGAATGGTTCGCTTCCATGGGAACCGAGAAATCCAAGGGTACCAAGGTATTCGCGCTCGGCGGCAAAATACATAACACGGGTCTTGTCGAGATCCCGATGGGCACAACCCTTCGCGAAATCGTTGAGGACATCGGCGGCGGCGTTCCGAACGGCAAAAAGTTCAAAGCGGCGCAGACCGGCGGTCCTTCCGGCGGATGTATCCCCGCATCGCTCATCGACACCCCGATAGACTACGACAACCTCACCGCGATAGGCTCCATGATGGGCTCGGGCGGACTTATCGTTATGGACGAGGACACCTGTATGGTGGACCTTGCCAAGTTCTTCCTTGAATTCACCGTTGACGAAAGCTGCGGAAAATGTTCTCCGTGCCGTATCGGAACAAGAAGAATGCTTGAAATTCTTACAAGAATCACCGAGGGCAACGGCACTCTCGAAGATCTCGACGAGCTTGAAGAGATCGCCGCGACGCTCAAAACCAACTCTCTCTGCGCGCTCGGTCAGACCGCCGCGAACCCGGTTCTTTCAACCATCAAGCATTTCAGAGACGAGTATCTCGCGCACATCGTGGACAAGAAATGTCCCGCGGGCGTCTGCAAAAAGCTTATGCACTACACCGTTATCAAGGATAAGTGCTTCGGCTGCGGAATGTGTATGCGCTCCTGCCCGACGGACGCTATCTCGAAGACAGATTACATCGCGCCCGGCAAGAAGCTGCCCGCCGTTGAGATAGACTCCAAGAAGTGCATCAAGTGCGGCGCTTGTATCGCAAGCTGTAAGTTCAAGGCAATTGTTAAGGAATAATTTGGGAGGACTGAAATAATGGCTAAGATAAATATAAAAATCGAAGGAGTCCCCTACGAAGTCGAAGAGGGCTTGACTATCCTCGAAGCGGCAAGAGTATGCGGCTACGAGATCCCCTCCCTCTGCGCTTTCAACCACGGCGAATGCTCGCAGGGTTCCTGCCGCGTATGTCTGGTTGAAGCGACCGGAGCAAGAGGCCTTGTCGCTTCCTGCGTTTACCCCGTCGCGGAGGGTATGGAAATAAGAATTTCCACTCCGAAGGCGGCTGCGGCAAGAAGAGCGTCCGTTGAACTCCTTCTTTCCAATCATAACGTAAACTGCCAGCAGTGCGGCAAAAACGGTCACTGCGAGCTTCTTCACGTCGCTCAGCTTGTCGGCGCGAGAGAAGGCAGATTCGCAGGCGCGAAAACGCCCGCGACCGTTGACAGACTTTCTCCGTCCATAATGCGCGACACTTCCAAGTGCATTCTCTGCGGCAGATGTATCGAACGCTGCAAAAACGCGCACGGTCTCGGCATTCTCGGCTTTGAGAACAGAGGCTTCAAAACCATCGTCGGCCCTGCGGAGAACCGTTCGTTCGCGGACAGCCCGTGTATTCTTTGCGGTCAGTGCGTTTCCGTATGTCCCACGGGCGCGCTTATGGAGGTTTCCGAGATAGACAAGGTTGACGCGGCTATGGCTGCGGGCAAATACATTGTCGTTCAGACCGCTCCTGCCGTTCGCGCTGCGATAGGCGAGGAGTTCGGAATGAAGATAGGCACTCCCGCAACGGGCAAGATGTTCGCGGCGCTTCGCCGTCTCGGCTTCAACAAGGTTTACGACACCAACTTCGGCGCCGACCTCACCATTATGGAAGAGGGCACCGAGCTTCTCGGCAGACTTAAATCGGGCGAGCATCTTCCGATGATCACGTCCTGCTCTCCCGGCTGGATAAACTACGCGGAGTATAACTACGGCGATCTGCTTGATCATCTTTCCTCCTGCAAATCCCCGCACCAGATGCAGGGCGCGATAATCAAGTCCTATTTCGCGCAGAAGAACGGACTTGACCCGAAAGATATTTTCGTTGTTTCCATTATGCCCTGCACCGCCAAAAAGTACGAAAAATCCCGTTCCGAAATGGAAGTTGACGGCATTCGCGACGTTGACGCGGTTCTGACGACCAGAGAGCTTGCAAAACTCATCAAGCGTTCCGGTATTGATTTCAGAAAGCTTCCCGACGAAGAGCCCGACAACGACATTATGGGCGAGTATTCGGGCGCGGGCGTCATCTTCGGCGTTACCGGCGGCGTTATGGAAGCGGCCCTCAGAACCGTTTACCACGTTTTGACGGGCGACGAGTACGGCAAGATAGAGTTCACCGAGGTCAGAGGCTTCGACGGCATCAAGGAGGCGTCGCTGGAAATCAACGGCACCCACATCAATGTTGCCGTTGCTCACGGTATGAAAAACGCCAAGGTTCTGCTTGACGAGATCCGCGCAGGCAAGTCCAAGTATCAGTTCATCGAGGTTATGGGCTGCCCCGGCGGTTGTATCGCAGGCGGCGGTCAGCCCTACGTCAAGCCCTGCTTCCTGCCCGACGAGGACATCGATATTCTCGACACCTACAAGGAAAAAAGAGCTAACGCCCTTTATTCCGAGGACGAGAGACAGACTGTCAGACAGTCCCACAACAACACGCAGATTCAGCAGCTTTACAGGGACTTCCTCGGCGAGCCCAACTCTCACAAGGCGCACGAACTCCTTCACACGCACTATGCGGCGCGCGTCGGATTCAATGACGTCAAAAAGAAATAACGGGCATCATCTTATATCTGTTTTGCAATATAAGCGGAACGGGGCGGTAAAACCGCCCCGTTCCTCCTGTTTTAAGCGTTATTTTACGGCTTCGGCTGCGCGGAACGAGCCTTTAACGACCTTGTCCGCAAAATCCGCGACCGTTTTTCTGTCATATCTTCCGTAGCCCTCAACGATAACGTGAAGCAGCCCGTTTGACAGATGTATATAAAGCATTTCAAGGGTCTCCGCCGATACGTCTTTCAGCTCGGAGCGCCAGCTTGCAAGGCTCGGCTGCTTTGCCTGCTCTATCATTTTCCGCAGCAGCGTCGCTTTCGGGTTCTCAAAAATCAGCACGCGGCATATCTGACGGTTGCGGTCTATCATATCGTATATCGCCGCTATAAGCCCCGCCACGTCGGTTTTTTCCGATTTGCCGAGCGCCGCCTCAAAGTCTCTCAACAGGTCGTTTTCGATGCTTTCAAGCAGTTCAAAGCAGTCCGAAAAATGCAGATAAAATGTCGCCCTGTTCAGCTCCGCCCGCTCGCAGACCTCCTTGACGGTTATCTTGTTTATCGGCTTTTCTTCAAGCAGCCTCAACAGGGAATCCTTTAACATTTTCAGCGTGTATCTGACCCTTGCGTCCGTTTTCATAACGTCCTCCTAAAAAAATTCGGAAAGTTATTTGACTGCGCCGTTGCGTATGTCGATTATCTTTCGTCTGCCGCAACATTGACTATTGCATTTCGCGTTCGGATATATTATAATATAAATGCGAAAGATAATCAATAGATGTCTATAAAATTTCAGAATTCGTTTATGTTCCGAGGTGAATATTATGTATAAAGAGTATATTGTAACGGGGGCGGCGGGCTTTCTCGGCAGCGCCGTTGTAAGAGAGCTTCTCTGTCGCGGCGTCAAGGCGGAAAATATCCGCGCGCTCGCGCTTGAAAACGAAAAACTGCCGTCCGATCTTCCGGAAGGCGTCGTCTGGGTTCGCGGCGACGTGACCGACGACGGTTCTCTCGGCGGTCTGTTCCTTTCCGGCGAAAGCGGCGTCTGCGTCATTCACTGCGCCGGTATGATCTCCGTCGCAAGCGAGCCGGGGCAGGCGATCTACCGCGTCAACATCGACGGCACGAAGAACATCATTTCAAGATGCCTGCGTCACGGCGTCGAAAAACTTGTTTACGTCAGCTCCGTCCATGCCATTCCGGAGCTGCCGGAGGGCGATAAAATACGCGAAATTTCGGACTTTTCGCCCGATAAGGTAAACGGCGCATACGCAAAAAGCAAAGCCGCGGCTACCGCCGCAGTTCTTGCCGCCGCCGAAAAAGGGCTCAACGCCTCCGTCGTTCATCCTTCGGGCATAATCGGCCCGGGCGACGAAAAATGCGGAAACATAACCCGTCTTATCTCCGCCTTCATCCGCGGCCGTCTGCCGTTCGCCGTTAAAGGCGGCTACGACTTCGTCGATGTCCGGGACGTCGCAAAGGGTATCTTTCTCTGCGCCGAACGCGGAAAGAGCGGTAAATGCTACATTCTTTCCGGTCATTACGCGACCGTTTCGGATATTCTCAAAACCGTGCGTGATCTTGCGGGGCTCAAACGCGTTGTTTCCTGCGTCCCCATGCGCATCGCCGAAGCTTTCGCGCCGCTTGCCGAAAAAATATGCGTAAAGCGGAAAAAGCCCGCCTCATTCACGCCGTATGCGCTTGAAGTGCTTGCTTCAAACGGCGATTTTTCGCACGAAACGGCGAGCGAGGAACTCGGATACCGTCCCAGACCGTTAAAAAGAACTCTGTCGGACACTTTGAAATGGCTTCGTTCGAAAGGAGCGAAAAACCGCCGCGTTTTCTTTAAGAAAACGCCGCAAACCCAATGATTTTCGGGCAGAAAGCGAGTTTTCGGAAGATTGTTTTTTCCGACGATATATAAAAAGGGATGTAAAAAACCGACGTTTTTTACATCCCTTTTATCTGCCTTGTCTTATTCGGTTGCGTGCATTGTATGCGATATTTCCGGACGTGCGGCTTCAGAACCGTTTCCGCCCGGTTTTTTCTCGCCCGACGCCATGCCGCTCGCAATCATTGCAATATAAATAGCCCACGCTGCGGCGACAATCAAAATCTTCAATATTTTGGGCATTTTTGAACGGACGAGGATAACCGTCAGCGGAACGGGAAAACAGAGTATCCACCCGATAATCCAAAATATACGGCGTTTCTTTCTGTTTTCTTCTTCCCGCGCCGCCCGGATGCGGGCAAGATCCGCTTCCTTTTGCGCCCGTATTCTTTCAAGATCCGCCGCCTGCTGCGCGCGGACTTTCTCTTTTTCCTCTTCAAGCCGCTCTTTTGCGGCGTCCCGACGCGCCTTCATACGCCCCTTTTCAAAATCGTACCCCGCTCTGACGGAACTGTTTTCCGTTTCTTCAAGAAAGACCTGCGAATCGCAGAACGGACACTTTACGGGTTTTGAGCCATTCTCAAATTCAAGGTTTCCGCCGCAGAACGGACATTTTATCCCAACGGTCTTCATATCTCGTCCCCGTCTTTTTTATCCCGGTCGGCTGCATTTGCTTCCGACTGTTCTTTTTTCGTTTTACGCAGTTTGAAAAGACTGCTCGTGCCGCTCACTATCATAACAAGCGCAAGCAAAAGCGCGACAACGTAAGCCTTTATGTCCTCCGCCGTGCGGCAGAGCGCAACGAAAACGGCGATGCCGGCGATGCCGATAACTATTTCCGCCACCGTAAGTATAAAATAAAGCTTTTTTTTCTTTTCCGCCGTCGTTCTGCCGTCGTTCATTTTTATTTTCCGCCTTTCCCGCGCCTCTTTTTTCACTTTCGTGTTCCGTCCGCGCCGCTGTTTTCACTCTCTCGCGCCGTCCGCGCCGCTTATTTTCACCTTCTCGCGCCGTCCGCGCCGCTCTTTAATTTAATTATACGATATCGGGTATTGAAAAGCAAGAAACTTCACAAACAGTTCACACTTTTTGCATATATCGCCGCGCCGCGGCTCTCTTTTTCGCTGTCCTGACCGCAACGTCCCGTTTTTGTCCCTCTTTACGCTTGCAAAAATCCGAAAAAAGATGTATAATGTATGTATCACTATTTACTTGAAATCAGGAGATATTATGACAGACAGAGAAACCGCGGAGATCCGCAGAAGATATAAGCCCGATAAAAACAACGTAACCCGCATTTCGGGGTGTATGGTCACGCAGACGCGCGAGATAGCGTCCGAGTTTGACGTTCCCGTTGCGTCGATGACGGAGGACGAAACGGAAGCCGTGTTCGGCGTTTTCAGACGGACGCTTTCCAATACCGGCAGAAACTTTGTTGACGTTTCATTTCCCGCGTCGGAGGTGCCGAACGGCGACGTATACAAAATGCTTGACGCGCTCCGTTCAAGCGGGTGCAAAGACGAAACGGCGCGCCGCGCGCTTTTTGAAAGGATAGCGACGTGCGTGGAAAGCGACGGGGGATACGTCGTTCTGCTTGTTCACGAGAACTACGATGTTTTCCGCTTCGGCTCGGACGGCGAAAAGCTTGAGGATTCGACCGATTCTTTTTCGTACATTCTCTGCGCCGTTTGTCCTCTCAAATCGGGCAGACCCGTTTTGACATTTTCGACGGGGGAGAATGTTTTTGTAAACACCGCCCTGAAATCAATCGTAACCGCGCCGACGCTCGGCTTTATGTACCCTGCGTTCAACGACAGAAAGGCGGACATTTACGCTTTGGGCTACTATGCGCGCGACATAAGGAACAATCACGCGGAGTTCGCCGCCACCGTTTTCGGCGCGCAGACGCCCATGCCTGCGGCGGAGCAGAAGCAGACGTTCGGCGCCGCGCTTTCGGAATCCGTTTCGGACGCGCTTGATCTCGACGTCGCTTCAAGCGTTCATTCCGGCATAGCGGAGCTTATCGAGGAGCATAAGCAGAGCAGGGAACGCGACACGCTGACTATCTCCAAAGGTGCGGTCAAGCGTATTTTGCGCGACGGCGGCGTTGACGAGGAGCGCGTTGAGGCGTTCGGCAGAAAATTCGACGAGGACTTCGGCAAGGGCGCGGAGCTGCGTCCGAAAAACATTGTGGACACGAAAAAATTCGAGCTGAAAACGCCCGACGTGTCGATAAAGGTCAGCCCCGAAAAGAAAGACCTCGTCGAAACGCGCGTCATCGACGGCGTAAAGTTCATTCTCGTCCGCGCCGACGGCGGAGTTGAGCTCAACGGCATAAATATCGAAATAAGCTGACGCTTTCGCTAAATCATATTTTTTATCCGTGTCAGCGCGCTTTTTTCAAGCCGCGACACCTGCGCCTGCGAAATGCCTATTTCAGCGGCGGTCTCCATTTGCGTTTTGCCGTGCATAAAGCGAAGCGTAACGATGCGTTTTTCCCTGTCTGACAGCGTTTTCAGCGCTTCCCTCAGATTGATTTCCTCGACCCAGCTTGTGTCGCAGTCGCTTTTGTCGCTGACCTGATCCATAACATAAAGCGTGTCGCTGTCGTCGCTGTATACGGGGTCGAAAAGCGAAACGGGGTCAACTATCGCTTCAAGCGCCAGCACAACTTCTTTTCGCGTCAGTCCGAGTTCTTTTGCCGTCTCCTCGGGCGTCGGCTCGCGTCCGAGCTCATTTGTCAGTTTTTCTTTTGCCGTCAGCGCCTTGTACGCCGTGTCGCGCACCGAACGGCTGACGCGTATCGGGTTGTTGTCCCTCAGATACCGCCGCAGCTCGCCTATTATCATCGGCACGGCGTATGTCGAAAACCGCACATCCTGCGTCAGATCGAAATTGTCTATCGCTTTTATCAGCCCGATACAGCCGACCTGAAAAAGGTCGTCCGGCTCCTCGCCTCTGCCCGAAAAACGGCGCAGAACGCTCAGAACAAGCTTCAGATTTCCTCTTATGAACCTCTCCCGCGCCTCCTTGTCTCCCGCCTTGATTTTGAGCATCAGCGCCTTCGCCTCCGCCGCAGGTATGACTTCGAGCTTTGAGGTGTCTATTCCGCATATAACCACTTTATTCAGCATTTTCCGCGCCTGCCTTTCCGAAAAAAGTATCGGCAAACGGGCGAAAAGTATTCTTCCAAAAAATGTATTTGAAAAAAGAGGACGCTTATGAAAGACTTAAAAATCGTTTACGGCAGAAACGGTTCCGACCTTCACCGTCGGATCAGAACGAAAGCCGCGGAGTTTGCGCGCCGCGCCTCCGACGGCGAACGCGCCGTTTTCATTGTGCCGGATCAGTACACGCTGACCGCCGAGCGTTTTTTGCTCTCCGAACTCGGCGAAAAAGAACTTCACAAGCTTCGCGTCGTTTCATTCAAAAGACTTGCTGCGCTGACCTTTGCCGAATGCGGAAAAACCTTTGATTTTGTCGGAGAGGGCGGCAGAGCCGCGCTTGTGTCCGCCGCTTTCGACGATGTTTCGCCGCAGCTGAAATACTACGCCGGATATTCGGATTTTTACTTCAACGAGGCTCTCTGCGAGCGTATAAAAATGTTCAAGGAATACTCGGTCTCTCCCGACGCGCTGCTTTCGGCAGAAACCTCGGACGCCGTGCGCGACCTTGCTCTCATTTACGGTATGTACGATTCGCTTCTCGGCGCGGACAGAGCCGATTCCGCCGATAATCTGCGCCTTTTTTCCGAGCTTATCGCCGAGCGCGGACTGTTCCGCGACGCCACGGTTTTTATTGATTTTTTCAAGGTTCTCAACGCCTCCGAGCTTTCCGTTGTCCGCGCCCTTTGCGAAGCGGGCGCCGATATCTGCGTCGGGCTTGTTTCGGACGGCTCCTTTGACGAGAACGGGCTTTTCGCCCCCGTCTGCGCCGTGGAAAAGAAGCTTGCCTCTCTGGCGGCTCGGCTCGGCGGCAGAGTCATTCGCGAAAAAGCCGAAAACGGAACGGAATACCTGCGCAAAGGCCCCGCGCGCCTTGAAAGTTTTCTTGCAACCGACGCTTTTTCCGGTTCGGACGACGGCGACGGCGTGGAGATATACAAGGCGACCGATATTTCCGACGAGGTCGATTTCGTCTGCTGCCGCGTCTGCAAACTTGTTCTCGACTGCGGCTTCCGCTTTTCGGATATCGCCGTCGTGACCCGCGACGATGCTCGCTACGCCCCGTATTTTGAAAAGATATTTGCGGATTACTCGATCCCGTTTTTCCGCCATAAAAAAAGCGGCGCGCTCGAAAAAAAGGCGGTTCGCTTCATCGGCTCCCTGTTCGCCGCCGTCCGCTTCGGCTTTCGCCGCGACGATGTTCTGGATGTTGTCCGCTGCGGCTTTATCAAAGGCGTCGGCGCGTCGGAGCTTGCCGAATTTGAACGCTATGTTCTTATCTGGAATGTGAACGGAAAAGGCTTTTTCGAGCCGTTTGAACGCAGCGTTCGCGGCTTTTCGGGCAGTGAAACGCCCTCCCCCTCGGACGCCGCGCGCCTGCTCCGCGCCGAAAATGTCAGACAAAAGGTCTGCGGGATACTTTCGTTCCTCGGCAAAGGGAGCGAAAAAGCGTCCGTTAAGAGCCACGCGGAGCGGCTTTTCGGGCTTTTTGAAACGCTCGACCTCGAACGGAGAATAAAGGCGGACTCCGAATCGCTTGCGGCGATGGGAGAAAAGACCCTTGCGGAAGAAAGCGAAAAGCTGTTCGAGCTGCTTGTCCGCGGACTTGACGAATACGTTCTTGCCGTCGGCGAATCCGAGGTCAGCCTCGATATGTTCGGCAGGATGTATCTGCGCATAATCTCCGAATATTCCGTCGGCTCCATTCCCACAAGCTCGGACGCTGTTCTCATCGGCGGCGCCGACACGGCTCCTCTTCTTGAAAAACGCGCCGTGTTCGTGCTCGGACTTCGCGAGGGAGCCTTTCCCAAGACCCCGACCTCTTCGCTGCTCGTGCCCGAAAAGGAACGCGCCGCGCTTGAAGAGCAGGGGATAACCGTGGATATCGCGCCTTTTGAAAAGTTTCTTTACGAGCAGTTTATCGTTTATTACGCGCTGACAAGCGCCACCGAACGCGTTTATATGTCCTATCCCTCGACCGACGGCGGCGAAAGCGTCGCCTGCGAAGCGTTCGATCTCTGTCTCGGCGCGTTTCCGCGTTCCGAGATAAAAACAGGCGCGTCCTCCGCGGACAGGCTTTACAGAACCCGCCCCGCCGTGACCAAGGCGGTCGCCTACGGCATTCGCGACCTTTCGGATTATTTCGGGCTGCGCATTGCCGACGGACGCGAATATCCGCAGTCGCTCTTTTCCGTTCCGAAGGAGGTCGCCGAAAAGCTTTACGGCTCTCCCGTTTATGTTTCCGCAACAAAAAGCGACACGTTCGCGGAATGTCCCTATCGTTACTTCGTCCGCTTCGGGCTCGGCGTTGACGAGCTGCAAAAGGCGGAGTTCAGTGCCGTCAACGTCGGCTCTCTTGTCCACGCCGCGCTTGACCGCATCTTCAAAAAGGAAAAAGACCTCGCCGCTCTTGACAACGAGGCGCTGGCGGCTGTTGCCGAAAAAGAGGTCGGCGCGTATATGCGCGAAGCTTTCGGCGCAGACGCCGAACGCCGGGATATGCTCGTTTGCGCCGATTCCGTGCGTAAAAGGCTTTTCTCGCTGCTTTGCTCCATGCGCGACGAGCTCCGCGCGACGGGCTACCGCCCCGTTTACACCGAGCTGGGCATAGGCAGGTCGGAAAACGGTCTGCCCGCGTTCGACCTTGACTGCGAAAACGGCGTAAAAGCGCGCATAACGGGCTCCATAGACCGCGTTGACGCGCTCGACGACGGCGGCAGGACGTATGTCCGCGTTATCGACTACAAAACGGGGAACAAGGATTTCTCCCTTGCGGACATATATCGCGGACTTTCCGTTCAGCTTCCGCTTTATCTTGACATTCTCAGCGAAACGGGAGGGGGGCTTTTCTCCTCCGAGCCCAAGCCTGCCGGAATGATGTACTACCTTTTGAACAGGGAGTTTGAAACAGGCTCTTTCGCCGCGATGTCGGGAAGCGCTTATTTCGCGGAAAACGGCGCGCTGCCCTCTCTGCCCCCGACCCACCGCCGCAGCGGAATGATCCTCGAGGGCGAGGAACTGATGAAAAAAGTCGATCCGAGCGGAAAATATTTTGTTGACAAAGACGTTGCGAAATGCTTCTTTTCCGCGGACGAGCGGGATTTTGAGACCGTATTTTCGGACATCAAAAAGACCGTTCGCGGCATGTGCGTTTCGCTGACGTCCGGCAGGTTTGAAAAAACCCCGAAAAAGAGGTACGGCCGCGATTGCGGCTACTGCCCGTTCACGGATATATGCGAAAACTCCGAGCGCTGCGTCTCCGACGAAAAGATGAGGAACGAGGACGCTCTCAAACGAATGAGGGAAGACCTGAAAAACGAAACGGAGGGTGAAAACAATGGCTGAAAGATGGACTGAAGCCCAAAAGGCGGCTATTACCGAAAAGGGCAGAAACATCATTGTTTCCGCCGCCGCGGGAAGCGGAAAAACCTCGGTTCTTTCCGAGCGCGTCTGCCGTTTTGTCGCGGACGGAGGCGATATTGAACGCCTGCTCGTCGTAACCTTCACCAAAGCGGCGTCGAAGGAGATGCGCTCCCGTATCCGCCGCAAGATAGCCGACCTCTGCCGCGGCGAGACCGACGCCGCCGTAAAAGCGCGTCTGCGCCGTCAGCTGGTCAAGGTCGGAAACGCAAGAATTTCAACCATAGACAGCTTTTTCGGCGACCTCGTCCGCGAAAACTTCCGCGTTGTCGGCGTCAGCCCCAACTTCGGTATGGCGGACGCGACCGAGACCGCCGCCGCCGAGCAGGAAGCCCTCGAAAAGGTCATTTCGCGCGCTTTTGAGGAGATGAGCGATGATTTCAAGACGCTTATCGACCTCGTCGGAGGCGATATCAGAAACGAAAAGATACCGCTCGACGTCAAATATATTTCTTCAAAGCTTGCAACCGTTCCGTTCCGCTCCGAATGGCTCGAGGAAAAAAAGAAGCTCTACTCCGACCCCGCGTATTTCACGTCGTTCTGCTGCTCGTATATCGCCGACCGCATCGGGGAGGTTCTTCCCGCTTTTGAGGAGCTTCTCGATTCGGGGCTGATAGGCGGTCAAAACAACGCAAGCGCTCTCGACGAAGTTGTTTTCAAACTCCGCAGCGCTCTTGACGCCGCCGAAAAGGGCGATTGGGACGGCGCGAGAACTCTCGAGTTTGAGTGTCGCCTGACCCGAAGAACGAAGGACGACGACGTCGCCGCGTTCGACCGCTTTAAGCAGCTGCGCAAAAAAGTGCGCGACAAAAGCTCGGGAAACGGACTTTTCGACCTTCCTCTGCTCATGCACTCAACGGCTGCCGTCGCAAAGGAGCTTGAAGTGATGCGCCGCCCCGTTTCCTGCCTGTTCGACCTCGTGGAGGCGTATTCGGAGGAGCTTCGCCGTATCTGCGCCGAGAAAAACAAATATACTTTCGATATGATAACGGAAGCCGCGCTTCGCCTTCTCGTAAAAAACTACGACCATAACAGCGGCGCGTTTGAGCCCACCGACCTTGCCCGTGCCGTCGCCGCAGATTTCGACGGCGTTATGATAGACGAATATCAGGACACAAGTCCCGTTCAGGATCTGTGCTTTGCCGCCGTCGGCAGGGACGATATGTTCGTTGTGGGCGACCTCAAACAGGCGATTTACGCGTTCCGCGGCACAAGCCCCGAATGCTTCGCGAAAAAGAGGGACGTTTTTTACCGCATCGACCTGAACAGGAATTTCCGCAGCCGAAAGGGGATTCTCGATTTCGCGAACTTCCTTTTTTCCATGCTTCTTTCGGAAAAGGTCGGCGGCGTTGAATACGACGACGGCGAGTGGCTCAACCACGGCGAAAAAGCCGAGCCCGAACAGGCGCGCCCCTCTCCCGACGTCGAATTTGACGTTTTGCGGGGGGATTACGAAAACAGCCTGCTCGAAAGCGACGCGCTGAAGCCCTACGCCTCCCACGCCGCGAGAAGGATTCTCGGGCTTGTCGAAAAAGGAGACTGCGGCAGAAAATACGAGTTTTCCGATATCGCCGTTCTCTGCCTTTCAAACGGACAATGCGAGCAGATACAGCGCGCCTGCCGCGCTCTCGGCGTGCCGTCTTTTTTTGAAAAGGGGAGCGACCTTTTCGAGTCCAAGACCGTCGGCGCGGTTGTCCGTGTTCTGCGCGCCCTGAACAATCCGTATTCGGACATCGACCTTTACGCCTGTATGACCTGCGGCATATTCGACGTGCGCGAGAGCGATGTCGCGCAGGCTGTCGCCGCCTTCGGCAAAGGGGGATATCTTTACGACAAGATCAGCGCTTTCGCCGAAAACTCCGACCGTATTGACGCGTTTTTATCGTCTTTCCGCGCTCTCCGCGCGCTGTCCTTCGAGCTGCCGCTGTCCTCTCTCGTGCGCCGTATTTATGACGCGACGGGCTGCGCCGAAAAGGTTCTGCTGCTGCCCCGCGGCGAAGAACGCCACGAGGATCTGATGAGCTTTGAGGCGTTCACGCTCGGACACGAGCAGGCGTGCGACGGCAGCCTGTCCCGCTTTTTGAAGCTGATAGACGACTTCATCGCGAGCGGCGAAAAAAACGAGCCCGTCTCCGCGCCGAAGGGCGACTTTGTGCGCGTGATGACCGTTCACGGCTCGAAGGGGCTTGAATTTCCCGTCTGCATTCTGCCCAACCTCGAAAAGGACTTCACAAAAACCAAACCCGTCAGTCACAATGTTCTTTTCAGCTCCCGTTTCGCCGTCGGCACGAAACTCCGCGACGAAGAAGGCACCGTTGAAGCCCCGTCGTTTCTGTATTCGCTGAACAAGCTTCTCGACAGAAACGAGAAGGTCTCGGAAGAACTTCGCGTGTTTTACGTCGCGGTCACCCGCGCAAAGGAAAAGCTTATCCTCTGCGCCTCAGCGGAAGCCCTGAAACCTGACGAATACGCGTATTTTTATAACTATACAGCCGCGCCCGACGGCCCGAAAAAGCTCAAATGCCTTCGGCTTGCGGTCGAAACCTGCAAAAGCTTCGCCGCGTTCGCGTCTCTGGCGATGACGCACCGCCCCGACAGCGGCTTTTTCAACTGCGCCGACGTTCCGGCTCTCACCCCCGACGAACCCGTCCGCGTCAACGTCTTCAAAAGCGCGGACGCAAAGGCGGAGGACGCCGAGCCCGACGGTGAAACGCCGCCCGAGATGCCCGACGGCGGACAGGTCTGTATGTGCGGCGTTCCGAAACAGGAGCTTGACCGTCGCTTCGGCGCGTCGCTTTCAACCGTTCTTTCCCGTGTTCCCGCCAAAATTTCCGTAACGGAGCTCACAAAGGGCTTTATCGCGGACGAGAACGCCGAGCCGCTGTTCCCCCTGCGCGCAAAGCCTTCCGTCACGCCCGAATTTTTGGCTCCCTCGAAGATGAGCGGCGCGGAAAGGGGAACCGCAATCCATCGCTTCGTGTCGCTCATAGACCCGAACGCCGACCCCGAAAGCGAGATGAAGCGTCTTATCTCGGAAAATGTTCTGACCGAACGCGACGCGGAGGCCGTCAACATCGAAAAGATTCGTCTTTTCCTTGCCTCGGATATCGGCGAACTGCTTAAAACCTCGAAAAAGGTATACCGCGAAGAAGCCTTCGTCGTTCGCATTCCGGCAAGCGAGTACGCCGCCGACGCGGAAGGGGACGCCGAGATACTTCTGCAAGGCGCGATAGACGCTCTCTGCCGAACGGATAACGGGCTTGTTCTGATAGATTACAAGTCGGACAGAAAGACGGAGGAGGAACTGACGGAACGCTATTCCGGTCAGCTCAACAGGTACGCCTTCGCCGCCGAAAAAATATTCGGAGAGCCCGTCGTCAAAAAGTATATCTGGTCATTCTCCCTCGACAGGAAGATAGAGATAATCTGACGCCGCCGCGCTTTCGTTCCGCCGGACGCTCTGCCGCCGCGATTTCGCTTCGCCGAACGCTCTGCCGTCACGATTTCACTTCGCAGGACGCTCTGCCGCCGCGTTTTCGCTCCTCCGAACGCTTCGCCGCCGCGTTTTCGCTTCGCCGAAAAAAAATATTAAGATGACTGCGGAAACGTGATAAGCTTCCGCAGTCTGTTTTTTTTCAAAAATCTTCAAAAAAGGATTGACAAAGCTTTTCGTATGTATTATCATACAGACAGAGTGTTGCAATAGTCTGTCTTTTACGCTCCCGAAAAAAGGAAAGGATAAAGAAATTATGCTCAAAAGAATATTCTCCGTTCTTCTTGCCGCCGCCGCGCTGTTCCTTTCCGCTGCCTGCGACCGACAGCCTTCCGCCGCGCCGACGCGGGGCTTCACTCTTGCCGGGCTGCCCGACATCGGCGGGTATAAACCGAAAGGCTCTCCGACATATTTCGACACGGCGCTGACCGAGTTCGTCCCGGACGACGGCTACGGAACGCTTGCGCCGTATCTCGGCGACATGTATGAGTATTATCTCGACGGCGGAATCTCCGGAAGTTCGCGCGCGAAAGATCCGTATACCGTCATTCCGATTTACGGGCTCTGCACCGCCGACGGCAGGATAGTCACCGCGCCGATATACAAAAGCGTCGTATACCGGGACGGGTATTATCTTCTCGAGCGGTTCGAGCCTGCGACTGTATCCGTTTTAGCGCAGTCCTTTCCTGTCGGAGATACGGACGTTACATATCTGATAATACCCTCCGACGGTTCGTTTGTGGCCGAGCTTAAAACGTGCGGCACGGCGAAGTATTGCGGTGACGGAATATTCGCGTATTATCACTCTTCTTCAAAAAATTCCGCAAAAACGGCATACTGCACCGCCCGCGGCGAGATATTGTATTTTGACAAAAGCGAATTCTTCGGTTTCACGCTCTCTTTTTATAACGGCGTCGCGCTTGAAGAAAACTTCGTTTCCGAGTCGGCGGACGGGGAGTCGGAGTACGCATATCGCTTTGTCGATACTTCTTTCAACACCGTTTCAACCCCCGTCGAAGCCAAAGATTTCAGGTGCGGGCTGTTTTGCGTCGGCGACGGAAACGGCAAATACGGCGTGACGGCGAACGGCAAAGATATGCTGCTTCCCGTTGAATACGACGGCGTGTTCGGCGACGAAAACGGCATAGTTGCGGTAAAAGGCTCGGCGGCTTACGCGTTTGATCCCGATATGAAGTCCCTCGGCACGTTCGACATCGGCGGCGACGGGCTGAAAAACAACGTCGAAGCCGCCCGTATAGTCAGCCCCGACGCCGTTTGTTTTTCGACCTTGTATACAGGCACGTTTTTGCTTACGAATTCGGGCAAAAGACAGAATATTTCCGGATTTTACGATACGGTTTTTTATCCCGACAGCGGCGTTTACTCCGTTTCTCTGTCCGACGGCGGAGCGGTTCTCGACCGTGACTTAAACGAGCTTTTCAAAGCACCCGAGGGTTATTCCGTAAATATGTGGGTACTGCCTTGCGACATTCTCGTTTTTTACGCTATGCGGTCTTCCGAGGCTATTGTTTACGACCCCGAAAACGGAAAAACGCGTAAATACGAGCTTTCGGCATACTTTGACGGTCTCGGAGGCTTTTTTCTGACAGGTTCTCCCGAAAAGCGGACGCTTGCGCTCACCGACCCCGTCACGGGCGAACAAAAAACAAAGGTTGACAGTCTGGCGCGCGCTCTCGGCACCGCTCTCGGCACTCTTGTTTTTTACGATCGCGGCGGTTACGCATATACAGTTGACGAAAATTTCAACACCGTTTGCTGTGCGCCGATAAACAGGGACTGAACGGCGAACGACGCGAGATCCGACGCCCGCGACAGGCGCAGGGGGAAATAAGCCTATATCCGATTTGCGTTTGTGAATATTTTGCAAACTGATGCGTTTTCGCGTCACAAAACCATTTGTAAAACGTTTGATATACTGAACGGGCAAATATCATTATTCAGAATATAAAAATATATTATTCATGCTCTCTCACATCAAAGGGGTTTTGAAATGAAAAAAGCCGTCTCTTTTATTCTCCTTTTCGCTGTTCTTCTGACGCTGTTCTGCGCCTGCAAGAAAAACGGCGAAACACAGCCGACTTCTTCGTCCGAACCGACAACGTGGGGCTTAATTCTCGACGAACTGCCCGACATCGGCAAGTATAAGCCGGCGACTTCGCCGCGAATGTTTGATAAGTACGTCGATAATCTTATCCCGCGCTCCGATTACGGCGAACTTGTGCCGTATCTCGGCGCCGTCGCGGATTACTTTTTCAATATCTCGGACGCCGCCGCGAACTACACAACGGTTAAAGACGGAACTTTTGCCGAAACGAAAGGGCTTTTCGGGCTTTGCCGCAAGGACGGAACTATTGTCACCGACCCTGTTTATGCGTCCGTTCAATACTGCGACGGTTACTATCTGCTGAAAAAGGCTTCCGTCGATACGACGTATGACCCCTCTGATTTTCGCGGCAATTTTTATGTTGTTCCGAAAGACGGCTCTTCGATTTTTTCTTTCGGAAAAAACGTTTATGTCGAATACTGGGGCTGCGGAGTATTCCGCGCAATATATGACTGTGAAAACAATAACGAAAAATATTATTCCGCGACGGGAAAACTGCTGCTCGACAACTCCGACGGCAATTATTTTCTGACACGTTTCACAAACGGTGTCGCGAGTCTCCTTTTTGACGGTCAGACACGCTTTGTCGATACTTCCTTTAAGACTTTGCTGACCGTTCCCGATGCGGAAATGCTTTCCGACAACGGATATTTTGCCGTGCTGACGGACAGCGGAAAGTATATGATATACAAAGGCACAAAGCCGCTTTCGGACAGAAAATTCGATAAAAAACCCGCATACGATAACGGATATTTCCTTATCCGCGACGGAGAGTACGCCGTTGTGCTTGACGAAAAACTGAAAGAGGTCTCCCGTTTTCCCGTTGACCCTGCGGAAGAAGATATTTATTTATATTCCGCGAATGTTCTTTCCGTAGGCGGACGTTTGATAGACAACAGCGGAAAAAAACTTCCGTATGACTCTCTTTCGTATATCCCCGAACTGAAAATGTATGTGGGCGGCAATTACGGAAGCGGTGAAAACGGAAGCGTCACATACCGCGTTGTTTCGAAGGACTTAAAAACACTTTATACCGCCCCGAAAGATTGGTATATCACTAATTTTAATATCGGCAGATATGTCGTTCTGAAACGCTCCCTTGACCCCGCCAACGGCGAAGTTTACGAAAATAGACTTGCGGACACCTCCGATTGGAGCATTGTCGAAAACGTTTTTCTTATCGACGGCTTTGACGGCTATTCTCTCCCGACCGAGGACGGCAGTCACCGCAACCTCTTTTCGGGCAAGGACGGCAAAGTTCTGCTGACGTATTCGACATTTTTCGCCGTGTCCGAAACCTCTCTCGGCACTCTGTATTTCTACGACCTCGACGGCTATGCCTATACAACAGACGCAAATCGGAACGTGCTTTGCCGCACAACGATGAACGCAACAGACTGACGCGCGCCCGAAAAAGAAACGCACCGCCGTGCGGCTCGGTTGCAGCGAAAAAGGCAAGTCCGAAACGCGCGATTTTTCAGATGATATATAAAGCGTTCGACAGGTGACCATGCCGTTGAATCGCAGATTTTCATATCAAAGGGGTTTTGACAATGAAAAAAACCGTCTCTCTTCTTCTCCTTTTCGCGGTTCTTCTGACGCTGTTCTGCGCCTGCAAGAAAAATGAAACGCAGCAGCCAACCTCTTCGCCCGAACCGACAACGTGGGGCTTCATGCTCGACGAACTGCCCGACATCGGCAAGTATAAGTCGGCGGATTCGCCGCGAATGTTTGATAAGTACGTCGATAATCTTATCCCGCGTTCCGATTACGGCGAACTTATGCCGTATCTCGGCTCCGTTGTTCAATATGAGACCGCAGAGGTCGAAGATGTATATATGTCGGAAATGATTCGCGGCTACTACGGTCTTTGCACCGTTGACGGCGTTATTGTGACCGATCCCGTTTACGACAGCATCGAATATTGCGACGGTTATTATCTGCTTGGAAAAAACCACAGCGGCGACGATACCGAGACATCCGAAACTTTCCTGATACCGAAAGACGGTTCGTCAATATTCGAATTTCCGAAAAATAAATCCGTTTCTTATCGAGGAGACGGCATTTTCAGTTGCTGTGAGGCTTCGTATGGAGCTGTCGATTCCGACACCTCTTATTATTCCGCAGCGGGAAAATATCTTTTCACGGCAGATGAAAGTTCCTCCGTTTCCGAGTTCGTCAACGGCACGGCGCTGCTGTACGCATACGGCTCGGACTTTAAGCTTGAATACTACATAATAAACAAGTCGGGCAAAAGAATCAAAAAATTCGAGTACGGCGTTGCAGGCGCCGCATCTACCGCACCCGGTGAGTTTGTTGTTTACGGTGCCGACGGAAAATGCGGGCTTTATCGCGGAGAAAAACAGATACTGCCTTGCGAATATGACAGTGTATGCTCCGATGATTACGGCAATATATTTGCGGTAAAGAATAAAACAGTCACCGTCTTTGACGAAAACAAAAAAGTGAAGACGACATTCGACATTTCGGGCAACTTTAATGCGAAGCGTATCAACCTTGACGGGGATCTCATTTCTGTCGGAGATCGGAACATGGTTTACAATTTTACGGGAGCTTCCCGTCAATGCGATTATGCGGACGAACTTGGCAATGGACTGTATTTGCTTCACATCGGCAGAAAGCAAACCGTTGTGGATAAAAACCTGAAAACCGTATGCGACGTGCCCGAAGACGGTCGCCCGCAAGCGTTCTTTGCAAGCGAAAAGTATATTCCGTGCCTGTTCAACGATGACGGAAGCGGTTATTATTATCGGCTGCTCGACAAAAACAGCGGCAAACTTTCAGCCGAAGAATATCCTGAATTGCTGAACCGCAAATATCTTTTGAAAAAGAATGAGGACGGCAGCGGATTTTCCGTTATTGCCCCCGACGACCTCTCCGTTATTCGGACGTATGACACCTTTATTGATTCTGTCGAGACGTCCCGCGGCACATTGTATGTTTACGACTGTGACGGCTATGTTTGGACGGTTGACTCCGATTGGAACGTGCTCTGCCGCACAACGATGAACCTCACGGATTAGAAAACGTAAAAGCCCGAGTGAGTGTTTTGCCGTAAAAAAACGGAAATCCGCTTTTACGCCGTAGAACACGCTCCGCTGATAAATCATTTGCCGGAATATTTTCCCGTCTCCCGAAATCGGACCTTTGCTTTGAATAAAAGCCGCTGAAAAACTCCCGTTTTGCCGCCCGATGCAGCGTCGGGGGAGAGCAAAACGGCGGCGCAGCCGTTATCTGTATCGGGGCAATGCCGTATTTTCCGCGACAAAAACCAAACAAAATTTTATATACTTATTCGCACATTGCAAAAGTTCTGTTATTCCCGCGCCCGATTTAATTATTACAAGCACCCAATTAAATTATATAAAAAGAAAGGATTCCCCGCAATGAAAAAACTCGTTTCTCTCGTACTTCTCGCCGCTCTTTTGCTCGGCTGCGTATGTGCCTGCACAAAGAAAGGCGAACCCTCAACCGCCGCCCCGACAACAACGGAACAGGGCAACACGTTCAAATTCACCGTTGACAACTATCCCAAAATGGGCGGCTCTCTTGCCTGTCTGCCTCTCGGCGAAGCCGTTACCGCCACCATATGCGGCATCGACCGCGAAAGTGCAAACAAAATGATTTCGTTCGCAGGCTCGACCACCGATAACTACAAGTGGATTCTTGACGGCACTTTTGACATCGTTCTTGTCTACGAACCCTCGTCAGACGCGAAAAAGATGATAGAAGACTCGAAAGTCGGACTTGAAATGACCGCGATAGGCGCTGACGGCCTTGTTTTTATCGGCAACAAGGATAACCCCGTCACCAACCTGACCCGCGAAGATGTTGAAAAAATATTCAAGGGCGAAATGAAAAATTGGAGCGAACTCGGCGGCGACAAGGTCGATATCGTTCCTTTCCAGCGCAATAAGCAGAGCGGAAGCCAGACCCTTTTCGACAAATTCTTCCCGCTCGGCGACGCTCTCATGGAACCCCCGAAAGATCAGATTGTCGGCTCTATGATAGGTCTTCTCGAAGCCATCGCGGGCTATGACGGCTCCACCGGCGCGCTCGGTTACACCGTTTATTACTATCTGACCAATATGGAAGCGGGCACGCTCGATTCCGCAAAAATATTCGACTTCAACGGCGTTACGCCCTCCAACAAGACGATAGCCTCCGGCGAATACGAACTTTCCAACGATTTCTATGTCGTTATCCGCGCCGACGAACCCGCCGACAGCCCCGCAAGAATCCTCTACAACTGGATCTGCTCCGCACAGGGCAAACAGCTCATCGAAAAAGAGAACTACGCCGCAAAATAACCTTATCCTGCTCATAATCGGGGGATAGCCTTGTCTTTGCATAACAACAAAACACCCCAAATCTCCGTGTAGTGCGGGATAATGCTATCCCTCGTATGACATAAAAACCACAAATCCCCACATAATGCGAAATAATGTTATTCCTTGCATAGCGACAAAACACCACAAATCCCGATAATTTCAATAATTCCTAATCCGCATAAAACCCCGCCCGCCCGAAAGACTTCTCTCTCGGACGGGCGGGGCTCTTGCTTTGTATATCTTTGTTTTTTGTGCAGTCAACTGCACAAAGTCGTAAAAATCGTGCGTTTTGTGCAGTCAACCGCACAAATATATAAAAATCATCTGTTTTATGCAATCAACTGCACGAATTTGCAACAGGGGTTATCGGCAAGAATAAAATATTTTATACTGTTAAATCGTGTGATTTTCGCTGTTGAATTTACCGTTTATTGCCGATAACGGCAAAGAACGAGCATTGTTTTATTATCCAGCCTTTTTTGTTATTGAAATTGATTATATCAGATTGCTCGGAATAAAGCAGTTATCTTTGTCTATGGGTATCGGTTCTTCGCACATACAGATGATTCCGCCGTTTCCGCGATTCAGAGAAGCCTTGTCCAATACGCTGTACTTTTTGATTTCACGACGGTCGGGTGCCGCGCTTTTTTTGATTTCCAACGGATGAATGACATTGTTTTCTTCAACAAACACATCAATTTCTTTTGCATTGGAATCTCGGAAGTAGGTGATGTTTACCTTTGACTTTGCGTAGGCATAGTTTTTAACAAGTTCCATTACAACATAGTTTTCATAGTAATGCCCGCTTGCGGCTCCGTTGCGCAGAGTATCCGGTGTCAGCCACATGGACAGATACGCACAAAGTCCCGTATCGCAGAAATACAGCTTCGGCGTTTTACTCAGCCGTTTGAGTTCATTGTTTGAATACGGCGCAAGAAGATAGACTATATTCAATCCGACAAGAATTTTCAGCCACTCTTTTGCTGTACTCGGTGCAATGTCGGCAGATTCCGCCAACGTTGAATAATTGACCTGCTCCGAAACAAGAGATGCGCAGCCCACAAGAAATTTGCGAAAACGAACGGTGTCTGTAATGCCGCCCGCTTCGGTGGCATCACGCATAAGGTATGTGTCAATATAGGAATTGAAATACTCCTGTCTGAGTTCGTCCTCCACGCCCTGTATTTGGGGCATACCGCCCTCCCAAATGTGATTGAATACTTGAACCACATCATTTTTCGGAAGTTTGCGTTGTCTTGCCTGTAATGTGGCGAGTGAGAAATCCAAATCTGTATCGAACACAAGTCCCGCTTTTTCTCTTGCGGACAAACTGTACAGTTCCAGAATTCCGATTCTTCCCGCAAGCGTCTCACGCACTTTCTTCATCATATTGTATTGTTGCGAGCCTGTAAGCCAGATAAGCCCTTTTTCGTTGCTCTCGTCGCAGATGATTTTGATTTGTTCGAACAATTCCGGCGCTTTCTGTACCTCATCAATGAGTATCGGAGGCTTATATGTCTGAAAGAACAGCACAGGGTCGGACTGGGCAAGAGCTCTTATCATTGTATCGTCCATGGTGACATAAGTTCTGTCACTCTCTGCAAGGTGCTTTAACATCGTCGTTTTGCCGACCTGCCTTGCACCCGTAACAAGAATAACATTGAAAAAATCATTAAGTTTTAAGAACTTGCGTTCAAGTTCCCGTGTAATATATGCCATAATACACCTCGCATTTTTAGGATAATCTATGGTTAATCGTATTTTATCATAATTTTCCCGTTTCGTCAAGAGGATATACGCAATTATGGTGATTACTTTTTCAATTATGATATCGTCTGTTGCCGCTATTGACAACCACCGCCGAATATTGTATAATAAAATGTAAAATAACAGCAATCTGAAACAAGAGGATAATACTATGAAAATTTTGGCTGCGACATTTGTCGTTTCCGTCGGCAGACCGTTCCGCAACGCGGACGCCATGATGAAAGTTATGGACGAAAACGAAGCCGATGTTTACCTTTTTCCCGCATACTGCCTGACCGGCGCAAGCTGCTCGGATCTGGCGCACTATAAGTGCTTTGCGGACGAGACCAACGAGGCTCTTGACAAACTCTGCGAATATTCCGAAAAAACGGGCAAATGCTTTGTTACCGCCGTTTACGGCTACGATAATATTATCGTCAAGGGCGGCGACCTGATACAGAAACCCACCGTAAAGATAGGCGGAAAGACCGTTATGGTCTCCGAGTCGGGCACGGAGACGAACGCCGACGTTCTGCTTCTTCCGACCGCAATGGACGGCTATCCATGCATTCAGAACGACATCATCGAGTTCTGCGCGGACGCGGCAAACAAACGTCATTGCGTTGTCGCTGTTGCAAACTGCGGCTTCGGCGAAAGTTCCGCGGACCGCGTTTACAAGGGCTTTACGGGCATCTTTAACAGCGGCGTTATCGTTGATTTCAAAAGTCAGGAACGTCCCGAGACCGTTATCGCCTGCGCGGACAGCGACAAAAAAACGGGACTTATCTACTCCCGCCCGAACAGGGGAACGGAGCGCATACCGTATTACGGCAAAAACGAGCCGTCCCGCTATCTGAACGAACTTTTCCTGCTTCAAACGCAGGCGCTCTATCAGCGCATAGTCGGTTCGGGACTGAAAAAAGCCGTTATCGGCGTCAGCGGCGGGCTTGATTCCACGCTTGCTCTGCTTGTTGCGGAAAACGCTTTCCGCATGGCGGGTCTGCCCACGGAAAATATTATCGCCATAACCATGCCCGGCTTCGGCACATCAGCAAGAACCCATTCGAACGCCGACAGCCTGATGAAACTTCTCGGCTGCACCTGCCGCGAAATATCCATCGTCGGACCGACCAAAGCGATGTTTGAAGCGCTGGGACACGACGAGGCAAACAAGAACGTTGTTTACGAAAACGCACAGGCAAGAACCAGAGCGGATATCCTGTTCAACGTCGGCAACGCGGAGGGCGCATTCGTTGTCGGCACGGGCGACCTTTCGGAAGCCGCACTCGGCTGGTGCACGTTCGGCGGCGACGACCTCGCACATTACAACCCCAACGCTTCCGTTCCCAAAACGCTTGTCCGCGAACTTGTAAAGAATATCGCTGCCACCCGCGGCGGCGACCTCGGCAAGGTGCTTACGGACATCGCCGAGACCCCGATAAGCCCCGAACTTGTCGAGGGACAGGAGACCGAAAAGAGCGTTGGCAAATACGAGCTTATCGACTTTATAATGTTCTTCTTCGCCAAACGCCGCGCCGCATATTCGGATATTAAAAATCTTTGCCTTGCCGTGTTTGAAGAACTTGACGAGGACGAGATAGTTTCGACGCTTGACCGTTTCTACGACCGTTTCAAGTCCAACCGCTTCAAGCGCGCCGCCGTTTTCGAGGGCGCGAACCTGCTCGGCTTCTCGCTGCCGTACTTCCCCGCGGATATAGATTACGAACTCATCTGATCTTTCGGGCGGATAACTTTCGTCTTTGTGAAAAAACAGAACGGGCGGCTCTGTCCGCCGCAACGAAAGGAGTTTTTATGAAAAACAGAGTTTTTGCGTTTTTTCTTTCGCTTATTCTCATAACCGCGGCTTTTATCAGCCCCTCGCTCGCAAATTCCGCGCCGCGCTTTTGGCAGGGGACGGACACCTCGGGCGTTATCGCCGCGGCAGACGACTGCCCTCTTACCGTAGAGCGTGAAACGCTGACTTTCGATATCGGAGAGTTTCCGGATACGCATTACGAAAGCGAAAAGGGCTTTCTTGCTTACGCGGGAAAGGTTTCCGCCGAATACGTTTTTCGCAATCCGACCGATTACAAGGTGACCGCAAAACTTGTCTTTCCTTTCGGAAATCCGCCGTTTTACGGAGAATTTTCGGACTCTGCCGCCGATAAGATATCCGTATCTTTTCCCGATACGGAAAAATACGGCGTCGCGGTTGACGGCAAACCTGCGGAGGCGACGGTTCGTTACACTTTCAAAAACAGGTATACAGCCTTTTCTCTTGAAGAGGATATGCCGAGACTTTCGGACGGCTTTGTCTCCGACCCGTTTTTCCGCCCCGATCTGCCCGTCCGCACTCTTGTATATTCCGTCGAGGGGCTTGACGAGCGGCACAGCGCCGCAACGGCGGCTTTTGTGTACGGCTCAGATAAGTCCGAAACGCGCGTTCTTTGCGAATCGCAGAGCGGCGCGAATGTTTTGAAATCCGGCTATCAGATTTCCTGCTGGGTTAAAAACGGCGACACTCTCACGGTTCGTTTTTTCGGGGACCTTCCCGAAAAAGAACTGAAATGGACGCTTTATGAAAACGGCGCCTGCGAAGATGTTATCGACGGAACCGTGACCCTGAAACATTCCGACGTCACGGCGTTTTCCGATTACGCTCTCGGTCAGTATTCAGCCGACGCGGAGATCCTTGATGTTGATAAATACAACGCCACGGTCGCTTTTCTGAATTATCTTTCGGAAGGCTCGGGAAAAGGTGTGATTTTTTGGGATAAATGGGACTTTTCCCTGATGCGGTGGTACGAGTATGAACTCTCTCTCGAACCGGGACAGACCCTGACGAACACGGTGACCGCGCCTCTTTATCCGGACATCGACGCGAGTTATTCTCCGAGCGTTTACAGTTATAAATACCTACTTTCGCCCGCAAAAAAATGGGCGGATTTCGGCGAGTTGAAAATCGTTGTAAAAACCCCGTATTTTATCACGAAAAGCGGCATTGACGGCTTTTTCAAGACCGACACGGGGTATGAGCTTTCCCTGCCGGGGCTGCCCGATACGGAGCTGGAATTTTCGCTTTCCGCCTCCGAATCTCCGAAATATGTAAAAACGGGCTTTTTCAGTTCTTTCCCGGGCAAAATCATAGCCGTCGCCGCGCTTGTCCTTTTTGTGGGGATCCCCCTGCTTGTCGGCGCGACAGTATTCGCCGTGACCCTCCTGAAAAAGAGAAAGCGCGACCGAAAAACCACTTCTTGCGGCGAATGAACAGCCCCGTTTCGGGATCTTTCTGCCCGATACGGGCGCATAATACCGAAAAAAAAGAGATCGCGAGGTCTCTTTTTTCTTTTTGCCCCGTCGCGACGTCCTCTTTTTCGGTCGAGCCGCGAACAAACTCGCAAAACTTCGCGGCTGTCGCGCAAAAACCGTTGACAAACCGCGCGTTCGGTGTTATCTTATAAGCATAATTATAAATTCAATACGGAGCAAAGAATATGAAAAAAACGGTGCGAAACAAATGCCGCGCGTCGGCGTTTTTTATCTTGTTTTCAATGATGATCGGGCTTTTTGCTTTTGTTTTGCCGAAAACGGCGGCAGCCGAAACGTCGGGCAACGAAAACGCCGTCCCGTTTCCCGTTCATATCATTCAAAAATGCGGCAGCGACGCCGAAAACCGCGTAATGCTCTTTTTCGGTGACGGCTATACCGCGTCGGAAAGAGATAAATTTATATCGGACGTGACACGCCGCGTTCGCGGAATGCTTTCTTATGAGCCGTTCGCGTCCTACGCGACAAAAATCAACATCTATGCCGTCGCGCCGCCGTCCGAGGAAAGCGGAGTAAGCGTTTCTTTCGGAACGGTGAAAAACACGTATTTTTCCGTCTCGCATTACGGAAAGACCACGTATATTTCGGAAGACGGTATGAACAAGCTCCGCGCTCTGCGCGACGTCATAGAGGAAAAATATCTCGATAAAGGCAGCAGCGCCTGCTCCGTTCATATCCTTTCCAATTCCGAAGAATATTTCGGCTCCGCGGCTCCGCGCGGTTATTTTTCGTATTCGTCGCTTGCGGAGGACGGTGAAAACGGAGAATCCATGACGCACGAGATAGGTCACGCGATAGGCCGTCTTGCGGACGAGTACGGAAGTTTCAGGGAAAACTCCGTAAACATCTCAAACACCGCCTCTCAAAGCGACGTTCCGTGGCGCGATTTTCTCGGCTTCCGGGGCGTCGGCATAACGCAGGGCAACGCCTCGTCGACCTATATCCCGTCCCGCTCCTGCATTATGGAGGATATCGGAAATTATCGGTTCTGCGAAGTTTGCAAAGCCGAGCTTGTTCGCCGTCTGAACGATTCCGCGTATACCGAAAAACCCGAAAAGATATACGTTGCCGCGCCCGACGTGACAATAGAACATTCCGCAACGGACGCGATAGGCTCTGCCTATGAAAAATACCGCATAACAAGCAAAAACCTGCTCCGCGCAAAGGGACACGACCTCGAATTCCGCACCGTCGTTCAAAACCTTTCGTCCGAACCCCGAACGCTGAAACTGACTTTCCGCATAATATCCGAGGAAAACGAAATAAAACTCGAACGCTCACAAACGTTTGAAATCCCCGCGCTTTCCTCGTGGTACGACTATGCGCCCGCAAGAAAGTCGCTGTCTCTTGTCATTTCCGCCGCCGACCTGCCGTCCCTTTATTGGAAAGACCGCATCGAGGGCTTTGTCACGGACGCGGAAACGGGCGAGGTGCTTGCCACCGACAAAAGCGGCGATTTTGAACGAAAAACGCTTACGGTGACCTGTAAGACGACCGACGGAAAAAATATTCCGAATGTCGGCGAAATGCTTATTCCGCTGCCCGAAAACGGCAGCCTTCCAACTCCGCCGCAAACACTTTCGGGGCTTATTTTCGCGCGCAGGGAAACCGTTTCGCGGACGGACGCGGGCGTGGAAGAAGTATGGTATTACGAGCCTCGGACAGCGTCCGAACCTTTCGTTTCAAAACTTCTTCCCGTTTCCGATTATAAATCGACCGATACTCTCCCGACGCTTAAAGGCAGCGTTTTCGCGGGCTGGTTTGACGACGAAAACTGCACCGAACCCTATCTTAAAACCGACGGCAGCGCCTATGCAAAATTCATTCCCGCCGCAGTTTTTTCCGTCAAAAGCCAACTCCGTGTCGGCACAGTCCCGACCTCCTCTTCAACCTCTCTGCGCCTGATAACCACCGTTGACGGCGATATGTATTCCTCCGTCGGCTTCCGCGTTGAATACGGCGGCAAGACCGTCGATGTCGAAACAAAAACCGTCTATTCCTCGCTGTTTGCAACCGACGGCGCCTCCTCTTTTGAATACCGACCCTCCGATATCTGCTTTGCGTCGAAATATTTCGCCACGTTTGTTCTTTCGTCCGTGCCGTCTTCGGCATTCTCACAAAAAATAACCGTCACGCCCTTTGTCCGCACCCTTGACGGCTCTTTCGTCCTCGGCACTCCGACCGATATAGTCATTTCCGAAAAACTCGGCTGATAACTCTGTCCCTAAAGCGCGCAATCCGCCCGTGTCGGCAATACGCGTTCGACCGTATTCGGTCCGTGCCGAGTTTTTCCCGTCAAATCAATTTGCTTTTTCGGATTTTATGCCGTATATTTCAGAAAATATCGCGTAGACGAACAATTCACCCCGTGCTTTTGTCATATCGGACAAGAGTACGGGGTGAAGCTTTTTGATTTTATTTTAATGTATTGCCGCAAGCGTCACAGCGCGTAAAACAGCACGCCCAGCACCGCCGAAAACAGAAGCAGGATTATAGGGGAGAGTTGCTTTTTGCGCAGCAGTTTGTATCCTGCGGCAGCGGCGCCGATAACCGCAAACATCACAATTCTCTTGATGTTCGGCGCAAAGCCCGAGCCGACGGCGGAAAAGCCGAAAAGCGTTTCAAGCGCCATAATAAGCGCCGTTGCAAGTATCATCGCGATTATGCACGGGCGAATGCCGTTCAGAAATGCCTGCACGCCGCCGTATTTCATCAGCCGCTTCATCGCAAGCGCAATAAGCGAAATGATGATAAAAGACGGAAGCACGACCCCGAATGTCGCCGCAAGCGCGCCGAAAAAGCCGCCCTGTGTCGAGCCGACGAACGTCGCCATGTTTATCGCAAGAGGTCCGGGTGTCGATTCCGAAACCGCTATCATATTAAGAAATTCACTTTCGGCAAGCCACTCATTTGAGATAACGGTCTCGCGTATCAGGGAGATCATGCCGTACCCGCCCCCGAAAGAGACCGTGCCTATCATCAGAAAATTGAGAAAGAGTTGAAGATATATCATTTTCTATCGCCTCTTTCTGTCGTTAATATAAAATCTTTTATTCATCTTGCGGATTTCTTTTTGTTTTTGTAAAAGGTATTGTTTTTATGGGTTTACGGAAAGATTCATAATATATCTGCTGTGCCTGAAGAGTGCATAGCCTTTTTCTTTCCGCTTTGCGGAGTTTGCGTCGTTTTTCGCAGGCGAAAAGCCGAGCAAACAGTATTATCCGATTTTGGGCGAAGAAAAGCCCGTTTTCACAAGCCTGACAGTGTTGCTTTTGCCCTGTTTTATTGTCTCGTCGCTTAAAATACGAAAGTATTCTCGCACTCCTCGACTTCAAAACAGAACAAAATCAAGGCTGTCAGGTCGAAGAGTTTCACGGAGATAATGTTTTTCTCCGTGAAACGGTCACTTTGAAGCAATACTTTGTGTATTGCAAGAAGTGAACGCAATGCGGAGGGAAAGATTAGCCCGTGAAACCTTATGAGAACGGACTTTTCTTCGCCCTTACGCCGTGCGATAGTTCGTTCCTTCGAACGAACCGCACATGGCTAATCGCAAAAAATGCAGCGGCTTTTTTGCGATGCCGTAACCGCCCCGAAAGAGACCGTGCCGATCATCAGAAAATTGAGAAAGAGTTGAAGATATATCATTTTTTGCCCCCTCTTTCCCGACATCTGCCGATAAGGTAGACCGCCACTCCGAGCGCGCCGCATATCAGAATGTAGAAAATCGAGGAGAACGAAACGGAGAACAGCGAAACCGCTGTCATGGCAGCCGCGACCGCGACAGCCACCGCGATATTGAACGCGTTTTTCTTCATTTCTTTCAGCATTTTCAGCCCTGCCGAGAATATCAGAAAGACCACTCCGACCCGTATGCCCTCAAATGCATAGCGGACGTATTCAAGCCCGAGGAATCTGTCCAAAAACAGCGAAATGACATAGATTATAAAAAACGACGGCATACATATCGCCAAAGTCGCAACCGCCGAACCCGCAAGCCCGGCGATTTTACTTCCGATATAAGTCGCCGCGTTGACCGCGATGGGTCCCGGCGTCGATTCGGCGATAGCAACTATATCGAGGAACTCATCCTCGTCTATCCAATTCTTTTTGCCGACCAATTCGGCTTCCAGCAGGGCAATCATTCCGTAACCGCCGCCGAACGTGAAAGCCCCGACCTTGAAAAAGGTGAGAAAGAGCGTCAAAAGGTTTTTAAGCTTGCTGTTTTTCATATTGTTTGACATCTGTTATTTTATCCGCGAAAATAATATTTATATTCCCGATATTTCGTCTCGCCGCTTCGTCTCCGCTCCGCGGCTTCGCCGCCGCTCAACTCTCGCAACGACGCTTCGCGCCGTCCGAGGTTTCGCGGAAAACAAAAAAGATACCATTGTTCAGAAAAACAAACCAAAAGTAATTGATGTTTTTTTTCGGTTATATCGGCAAGTGCGAAAAGTGTTTGCGGAGCAAACAGGGGAATTGCTGAAAAGACGAAGCTATTTGTTAAATACGCAAAGTACGGAATCTGTTAGCTGAAGCACACAGGGGACTCCCCGAAATGTGCATAGCCTTTTTCTTTCCGCTGCGCGGAGTTTGCGTCGTTTTTCGCAGGCGAAAAGCCGAGCAAACGGTATTATCCTATTTTTATACGCCGTGCGATAGTTCGCGCATACGCGCAAACCGCACATGGCTAATCGCAAAAAATGCAGCGGCTTTTTTGCGATGGTTATGCCTTTGTTATGTTCGGTATGAGCCAGCTGAACGCCGACGAGCCGCCCGCGCAGATAAGTCCGACCGCTATCGCCGCGCATATAACGCCGCAGCATATCGCGGGAAATGCGCGCTTGAATTTGATGTCAAGCAGGGAAGCGACGAGCGTTCCCGTCCACGCGCCCGTGCCGGGCAGGGGAATGCCGACAAAGAGAGCCAGCCCGATAAAAAGCCCGATACCGGTCTTGCCCGAAAGTTTTTTTCCGCCCTTTTCGCCTTTTTCAAGGCAGAACGTGAAGAATTTGCCTATAAATTTTTTGTCCTTGCCCCAGACAAGCACTTTTCTCGCAAAAAAGTAGATTATCGGAACGGGAACGAGGTTGGCAAGCGCCGAAATTATGCAGACCTGAACTATCGGCAGGTCGTAGCCGAAAAAGCCCGTCGGAATTGCGCCGCGCAGTTCGACAACGGGAACCATTGAAATAAGAATTATCCAAAGCCACGGGTATTTTGTAAAGAATGCGGACATAATTCTCTCCTCTTTTACCTCCGCGCGTGATAAAACGCCTGTTCGAGCGTCTTTTACCGCGCGAAAATGATATAATGTGTCTGTTTTTGTTGCGGTATACTTGTTTTTTTTAATTTCCCGCGGCTGTTTTTCCTTGACCGCGGCTCCGCCGCCGCTCAACTCTCGCATCGGCACGTCGCGCCGTCCGAGGTTTCGCGGAAGGCCGAACGATACCGCATATATTATATATTAAATCAACGAAAAAAACAAGTTACTGTTTACATAATTCCTGTAAAGATCCTGTAAATTACATAAATCTTTCCGTTTCTCCGCCTCTCAACTCTCGCATCGGCACGTCGCGCCGTCCGGGGTTTCGCGGAAAGCCGTATCATATATCACTTTTTATGGGCTGTCAAATCAACAAAATTCTGTTTTTTGCTTATTTTTGAAGCATAAACCCTGTTTGGTTCTTGGTTTTCCGTTTTGCCTCCCGGGGCGCTGCCGAGCGGAGAGCAAAACGGCGGCGAAGCCGTTGTCCGAAAGGGCATTCGCGCGGAGAAATTCGACCTTTCGCGAAGCCCTGCCGCCCGCGAATCGCTGACCGTTATTTTTCGTCCAGATTTTTCAAAAAAGACAGCCTGTAAATCGGCGCGATGCCGTGCTTTTTAAGCAGCTCGTAATGCTCTTTCGTAGGGTAGCCCTTGTGCTTTTCAAGCGCGTACTGCGGGTATTCCTCCGCGAGTTTTTTCATCAGCCGATCTCTGTAAACCTTTGCCACGACCGAAGCGGACGCTATCGACGCGCTTTTTGCGTCGCCGCCCACGACGGTCTCGCACGGCACGGGTATATTGCGCGCCCTGTTGCCGTCGATAAGCGCAAAATCGGGCTTGACGGAAAGATTTTCGATCGCCCTGCGCATCGCCAGAAACGAGGCGTTGAGTATGTTTATTTCGTCTATCTCCGCAGGAGACGCCACTCCTATCCCGACCGCGACCGCGTTTTCGAGAATGACGGGATACAGCTTTTCACGCTTCTTTTCGGAAAGCTTTTTCGAGTCGTTTATTCCCTCCGGCACAAAGTCCTCGGGCAGTATCACCGCCGCCGCCGCGACGGGTCCGCACAGCGGTCCTCTGCCCACTTCGTCAACGCCGCACACAAGCGCCCCGTATTTGGCGTAATATTCCCTGTCAAACGAGTTATCCATGCAGTTTTTTCCTCCGGATTTCGGGCAGCTGCGTCAGCACGACCGCCGCAAAAATAAGCGCGCAGCCGATATATTCTCTCGGTGTGAGGCTTTTTTTCAATATTATCGCGCTCGTAACCGCGCCGAACACCGATTCAAGGCTCAGCAGCAGCGAAACAATTGCGGGATTCGCGCCCTTCTGCGAAACTATCTGCAGCGTGTAGCCTATGCCGGACGAGAGTATGCCGAGATAAATCAGGGGCAGCCACGCCTCCGTGATCTCTCCGAGCGACGGCGACTCGAAAACAAACATCGTCGCGCCCGAAAGCACCGTGCAGACCGCAAACTGCGCGCAGGAAAGCTTGACGCCGGGCACGTCGTGCGTGAATTTGTCGATAACGAGAATGTGAACCGCGAAGCACACCGCGCTGATGAATATCAGCAGGTCGCAGGTTTCGAGCGTAAAATCCTTTTTGATGCAGAGCAGGTAAAAGCCGACGACGGCGATCACAAGACTTATCCACACCTTGACGGGCATTTTTTTCTTAAAAAACAGTCCGAACAGCGGCACGAGGATCATATAAAGCGCCGTTATAAACGCGCTTTTCCCCGAATCCGCGCCCTGCGAAAAACCGAGCTGCTGGAACGACTGCGCAACGAAAAGCACGGTTCCGCAGACGAGACCTCCGAGCAGGAGAAGTTTTCGTTCTCTCTTTTTTTCGTCCTCCGTTTTCGCCTGACCGCCGCTGCGCTTTTTTCGCGTCGCGAAGTTGTATATTCCCGTTAAAAGAAGCAGGAAAAGAAAAGAAAGAAGCGAGCGGACGGTGTTTATCGTGAACGCCTGCGCGTGCCTTGCCGCCGTTTCCTGCGCGACGAAAGCCGTTCCCCAGATAACGGCTGCCAGAAGCGGCAGGACGTTGTGTCTGATTTTGTCAAGAGTTTTGTTCATGTCTGAAATGTCTTTCGGTCGGAAAAGTCGTTGCTTCGCGCGTCGAAAGGCGGAAACAGGGGACTTTAGAAACCCTGCTCGTCGGCGGACGACCTCCGTCCGTCTTCGGCTGAATGCCTTTGTCAGCCCAACCTTCGCGAAAGCGGAAAAACCGCTTCGCGCTTACGCGCTCGATGAATATATTAACATATTTAAGTCAATTATTCAATATTGTTCGGAAAAAGTTTGAAAATATCCGCTCCGCGACAGCCGAAAAACGCTTTCCTCTCCGCTTTGCTTTGCCGTCTTTGCCGTCGTATGGAAATTTTTTATAACATCTTTTATATTCTGCCTTGACAACAAGCCTATATATGATATAATATATAGTAAAATATTATGCGCGTCAGGCGCGCGGGATTTGAAAAATCCGCTCCCGAAAGGAAAAGAGAATATGATAAAAAGCATGACCGGTTACGGCAAGGCTCGAACCGTGACGGACGGAACGGACGTGACCGTTGAGATAAAAAGCGTCAACCACAGATATTTTGAAATGTTTGCGCGTATTCCCCGCGCATATATGCAGATAGAGGATATGATACGTTCGTATTTGCAGACGCGCGTCGTTCGCGGCAAAATCGAGGTAAACGTATCCATCGCCGACAACGGCGCCTCCGTTTCGTCCGTCAAGGTGAACAAGCCGCTTTTCGAAGCATATTACGCGGCGCTGAAAGACGTTTCGGAAACGTATTCGCTCCCGTTCGACGCCGGCGCTTCCGTTGCGCTGCGTTTTCCCGACGTGATAGCCGCCGAAAAGGAGGACGCGGACATAAAAGCCGTCTGGGCTTCCGTTTTTCCCGCGCTCGAAGAGGCGACCGATGCGTTTATCGCCCAGCGTGAGGCCGAGGGCGGCCGTCTTTCGGATGATATACAGGCAAAATGCGCCGAAATCAAGGAGAACGTCGATTTTATAGCGAGCCGTTCCGCGCAGTTGACGGGCGAATATGAGAAAAAGCTCCGCGCGAGGATAGAAGAACTGCTCGGCGACGTCAAGGTGGACGAACAGCGGCTTTTGACCGAGGTCGCGATAATGGCGGACAGGATAGCGATAGACGAAGAGCTTGTCCGGCTGAACAGCCATTGCAAAACGCTTGCCGATATGTTCGCGGAGGGCGTTTCAAACGGCAAAAAAATGGATTTCTTCATACAGGAGATGAACCGCGAGGCGAACACGATATCGTCAAAGATAGGCGACCTTGAAGTCACCGCCCGCGTCATTGAGATAAAAACGTGCATCGAAAAGATTCGCGAACAGATACAGAACGTTGAATAGGGAGGGAACGGAAGAGATATGAAGCTTATCAACATCGGTTTCGGCAATGTTGTCGCCGCGGGCAGGATAGTTGCGATAGTCAGTCCCGATTCGTCGCCGATAAAGCGTATTATTCAGGACGCGAAGGAAAAATCAACGCTGATAGACGCGACCTACGGCAGACGGACGCGCGCCGTTATCATCACGGACAGCGAGCATGTTATTCTGAGCGCCGTTCAGCCCGAGACCGTTGCCGCGAGAGCGGAGCCCGACACCGAGATCGAAGAGGAAAACGAAGATGACGAATAATCACAGAACAGGTGCCGTATTTGTTGTTTCCGGTCCGTCCGGCGTCGGAAAGGACACGGTTTTGAAAGCGCTTATGCCGCGTCTGGGCGACCGTGCCGTTATGTCCGTTTCAAACACGACGCGTCCGCCGCGCAAGGGCGAGGTCAACGGCGTCGATTACAATTTTATCAGCGAGGCTGAGTTTCGCCGCGCGATAGCCGAGGGCAGAATGCTTGAATATACCGAATACTGCTCCGTGCTTTACGGCACGCCGCTCGACCCGATAAAAAAATGGGTGAGCGAGGGCAAGGCGGTCATACTCAAAATCGAACGCGAGGGCATGCTCAATGTTCGCCGCCGTATGCCCGAAGCGATAACCGTTTTCATCGCTCCGCCGAATGAGGAGGAACTTGAAAAGCGGATTCGCGGCAGACGGTCGGACACATCGGCTGCGATAGAAAAGCGGCTTGAACGCGCGCGTTATGAGATAAAAATGAGCGGCGACTATGATCATCGTATCATCAACGACGGGGTCGAGGACGCCGTCGGCGAGCTTGAAAAATTAATTCTGAAATATATAGGATAGGTGTTTTATTATGTTATACCCCAGCTTGAATCAGCTTTTGAAGATCAACAAACACGGAGTTGCGGACAGAAGACAGTGCCGCTATTCGCTCGTTATCGCCGTTGCGAAGCACGCGCGCGATATCTCCGAAAAGGCGGAAGCCGCGGATATTCGTCTCGAAGACCGCTCCGTTTCTCTTGCCGTTAAGGATTTCGAGGACGGAAAAGCCTACTTCGAGGAAGTCTGAGCGGTAAGCCTGCCGTGACCCCGGAAAAAAGCGTCCGCGTTTATATCGAGGGCGTTCCGTTTCAAGCGGATAAACAGTACGAATATCTGCTGCCCGCGGCGCTTGAAGAAGTTGTCTGCGTCGGCAGTCTTGTGCGGTGTCCGTTCGGCAGAGGCAGCCGCGCCGTCCGCGCGGTCGTTGTCGATATCCGCGAGCCTTCGGGGGACGCGAAGCTGAAAGAGATCGAGGACGTTTTTTCCGAGGCGCCCGTTCTCGACGAAAAGGGACTGCGCCTTTGCGCATTTATGAAGGAGCGGTATTTCTGCCCGTTTTTCGAGGCGGCAAAAACGGTTATGGCGCCCGGCACAGTCGGCGGCTTTGACAGGTTTATCCGTATGGACGCGCCTGTTTCCGACGATGAGATACGCGGGTTTTTCGAGGCGAACAAAAACGTCGTTTCGCGCAAAAACCTTGCCGAACGGCTCGGAAAAGAAAAATACGCAAAGGTTCTGCGCCTGATAAAAAGGGGAGAGCTTGTCGAGACCCTCGAAAAAAAATCTACCGTCGCGGACAGCGTTTCCCGCTGCGTTCGTGTTCTGCCGGGAGCGGCGGATTATGTCCGCCGGGAGCGTCGCAAAAACACGACCGCCGTGCAAAAACGGCTCTCCGTTCTCGATTATCTTCTCGAAAACGGCGAGGCAAGCGTCAAAGACGTCCTCTATATGACGGGCGTTTCCGCGAGTGTGCTTAAAACGCTTGAAAAATACGGTGTTCTGGAATTTTTTGAAAAAGAGACCCCGCGCAATCCGCTCAAAAACAAAGAGAGGGGGCAAAGCCCCGAGCCGCGCGCGCTGAACGCGGAGCAGCAAAAAGCGTTTGGCGAGATCTCGAAAAATCTCGGCAGCGGCGGCGCACATCTGCTTTACGGCGTCACGGGCAGCGGCAAAACGCACGTTTTCACCGCGCTTGCGGACGAGGTTCTTGCCCGCGGCAAGTCGGTTTTGCTTCTTTTGCCCGAAATATCGCTGACGCTTCAGATAATCGACCGTCTTATAAACCGCTACGGCGACCTGCTTGCGGTTCTGCACAGCGGCCTTTCCGTCGGCGAGCGCTACGACGAATACAAGCGCATACGCGCGGGCGACGCCCGTTTCGTCGTCGGCACACGCAGCGCCGTTTTCGCGCCTGTCGAAAATCTCGGGCTTGTGATAGTGGACGAGGAGCAGGAACACACTTATAAATCCGAAAAATCGCCCCGTTACGACGCAAAAGCCGTCGCAGGCTACCGCGTCGCGGAAGAAAAGGCGCTTTTGCTCGTCGCTTCCGCAACGCCGTCCTTTGAAAGCTTTTACAAGGCAAAAAAGGGCAGAATAGGCTTTTCCGTTCTGCGCGAAAGATACAACGGCGAGCCTCTTCCCAAGGTGCTTGTGGACGATATGTCGCGCGAGCTTGCGGAGGGCGGACGCAACATCATCGGCTCCGTGCTTGCCGCGGAGATCGCGAAAAACGCCGAAAAACACGAGCAGACCATTCTTTTTATGAACCGCAGAGGGTATAACTCCTTTGTTCAATGCCCGAAATGCAAGTATGTTTTCACCTGCAAAAGCTGCGGAATCCCGATGACCTATCACGCCGCGAACGACCGCCTTGTCTGCCATTACTGCGGCGAAAGCCGTCCCGCCGCCACGGTTTGCCCCGTCTGCGGCTCAAAAACTCTCAAATATTCCGGTTACGGCACCCAGCGCGCCGAACGTGAGATAAAAGCGCTTTTCCCCGAGCTTCGCGTATTGCGTATGGACGCGGACACCGTCGGCGGCAAAAACAGCCGCGACGAGATTCTTTCGGCGTTCGCCCGCCGCGAATACGACGTGCTGCTCGGCACGCAAATGATAACGAAAGGGCTTGATTTCCCCGATGTAACGCTCGTCGGCGTTCTTTCGGCGGACTCCATGCTCTATTCCTCCGACTTCCGCGCTTACGAAAAAACATTTTCGCTCCTGACGCAGGTCGTCGGCAGGGCGGGCCGCGCCGACAAGCAGGGCAGAGCCGTCATTCAGACTTTTTCCCCGACGCATCTCGTGCTTGAACACGCGATAAAACAGGATTACGAGGGCTTTTTTGAGGAAGAAACCGCGCTCCGAAAACTGCTTGTCTATCCGCCTTTCTGCGACGTTTGCCAATGCGTTTTCACCGCAGACTCCCTTTCGCGCGCCTTTGAAGCTGCGGAGATGTTCCTCCGCCGCGTCGAGGACGAATTGAAGCGCGAGGAGTTCGCAAAGCTTCCCCTGACGGTGATCCGCGCCCGTCAGACCGCCGTGCCCATGGTCGGGGGACGGGACAGGGTTCGAATCCTCGTCAAATGCCGCGACGACGCAAAGACGCGCCGCCTGCTCCGCGAAGTCTATCTCGGAATGCTGACGGACAAAAATGCGCGCGACATCACCGTCGGCATCGATATGAACCCGACGAGCATCGTTTAGCGTTCGCGCTGCGAAGCAGGGAACGATTGAATTGTTCTGCGGCTTTTTTATTTGAAATATAACGACAATCCGAAAGAGGTTATAAATATGGCGATCCGAAACATAGTAAAAGAGGGAGACGAGCGTCTTGCGAAGGTGTGCCGCCCCGTCGAAAAGTTTGACAGGCATCTTGAAGAGCTTGTTCACGATATGAAGGACACGTTAAAGCTTTCAGAGGGGCTCGGTCTTGCCGCTCCGCAGGTCGGCATTCTGCGCCGAGTTGTCATCGTTGTTGACGACAACGGCAAGATGTTTGAGCTTATCAACCCCGAAATCGTCGAAGCCGTCGGCGAGCAGGAGGCTCAAGAGGGCTGCCTTTCCGTTCCGGGCGTTTTCGGCGTCACGCGCCGCCCCGCGAGGGTGACCGTCCGCGCCAAAAACGTAAAGGGAGAGGACGTGCGGTACACGCGCGAGGGCATAACCGCCGTTTGCTTCTGCCATGAGCTTGACCACCTTGACGGAATACTTTTCAGAACTCACGTCGAGCATTATCTCGACCCCGACGAGGATTGACGAAAGGAAACCGAAAATATGCGCATACTTTTTATGGGAACTTCGGATTTTGCCGTTGCGAGCCTTGACGCGCTTGTCAAAGCCGGCAGAACCCCCGTCGCCGTTATCACACAGCCCGATAAGCCGAAAGGCAGAGGGTATACACTGACCCCGACGCCCGTGGGCGCGAGAGCCGCGGCGCTCGGCATTCCCGTTTATAAGCCGACCACGCTGAAAAACGGCGCGATAACCGATTTGCTTTCGGAGATAGACCCCGAACTGAACGTCGTTGTCGCTTACGGAAAAATTCTTCCGGCGTATGTTCTCGATTATCCGGGGCTCGGCAGCGTCAATGTTCACGGCTCGCTGCTTCCGATGTACCGCGGCGCCGCCCCGATAAACAAAGTTCTTATGGACGGCTGCGAAAAGACGGGCGTTACCACGATGTATATGGACACGGGACTTGACACCGGCGATATGATATTCAAAGCGGAAACGGCGATAACGGAGGACGACGACTTCGGCACTTTGCACGACCGCTGCGCCGCTCTGGGCGCGGAACTGCTTGTCAAAACCGTTGACGCGATAGAAAAGGGAACCGCTCCGCGCATACCGCAGGAGGGGCAGACCTGCTATTCCCCGATGATAGACAACGAAACGCGCCGTCTTGATATGAATATGTCCGCGCGCGATTTTGTCAACCGCGTCCGCGGATTAAGCCCTGCACCGTGCGCTTTCTGCACTCTTGACGGAAAAAATCTCAAAGTTTACGGCGCGCGCCTTGAACAGGGTTCGTCCGACGCCGAGCCGGGAACGGTCGTTGACGGCAAACGCTTTGTCGTCAGGGTCGGCGACGGGCTTGTGCGTCTCACGGATATTCAACTCGAAGGCAAAAAACGTATGTCCGCCGAGGACTTCTGCCGCGGCAGAAAGCCGGAAACGCTTTCGTAACGGCGGCAGGCGGCAGGTGAAGACCGAGCCGCGCGCAAAAGACGCTTTCTCGGGTATCAATTTCTGATAACGGCTCTGCCGTTTAATAAGGAGATATTAAAATGCCTCTTTTCTTTTATGATTATTGGTATGTTATTCTGGTTGTTCCGATGATAATATTCTCACTTATCATGAACGCGAACGTCAAGGGAACATACTCCAAATACAAAACCGTCCGCAACCGCAGCGGCATAACAGGCGGAGAAGCCGCCCGCCGTATTCTGCTTGAAAACGGGATAACCGATGTCCGAATAGAAGTATGCGGCGGAGAACTGACGGATCATTATAACCCGCGCACGAACGTGGTGTCCCTGTCCGCCGACGTTTTTAACTCAACGTCCGTCGCCGCAGTCGGCATTGCCGCGCACGAGGTCGGGCACGTCTGCCAGCATTATTCGGACTATGCTCCGATAAAGATAAGAAACGCCGTGCTTCCCGTTGCGAATATCGGCTCGTCGCTCTCGATTCCGCTTATTATAATCGGTATCTTTTTGAGTTTCAAACCGCTTGTCATGGCAGGCGTTATCGCGTTTGCCGCCGTCGTTCTTTTCCAGCTTGTCACGCTCCCGGTCGAATTTAACGCGTCGTCCCGTGCGATGAAATCGCTCGTTTCCTGCGGCATACTTTCGGCGGACGAAACCTCCGGCACGCGCAAGGTGCTTTCCGCTGCCGCGATGACATACGTCGCCGCCCTTGCCCTTTCTCTGGCGCAGCTGCTGCGTCTTATTCTGATAGCAAGAAACAACAGGGATTGAGCGCTTTAACGGTAAATATACAAACTCTGTCCGACGCAGGTGTATGCGCTCGGCGCAGAGTAAAGAAAACACATTAACAAATCTTTTTATTACGGATATGACAGACATTTCATCATTGACATTTTCCGATCTCGAAGCGTATATCAGGTCCCTCGGCGAACCTGCGTTCCGCGCAAAGCAGATATACGCGTGGCTGAGCCGCGGCGTTATGACGTTTGACGGTATGACGGATCTTTCAAAGCCGCTTCGCGAAAAACTGCGAGAGAACTGCACCCTTGCCGCGCTGGAGCTGCGCCGCCGTCTCGTTGACCCCGAGGACGGCACGACAAAATATCTTTTTGCTCTCTCCGACGGGCTTCTTATCGAAACCGTCGTTATGAAATACAGACACGGCAACAGCGTCTGCATCTCTTCGCAGGCGGGCTGCCGTATGGGCTGCCGCTTTTGCGCAAGCACGCTTTTGGGCAGGGAGCGCGATCTGACGGCGGGTGAAATGCTTGCGCAGGTCGCTTTCGCAAACGCGGACACGGGTGTGACCAATGTTGTTGTGATGGGTGTCGGCGAACCGCTGGATAATTTTGACAATCTCTGCGTTTTTCTCGAAAATCTGCACGATCCGCGAGGGCTGAACATCAGCCACCGCCATGTTTCCGTGTCCACCTGCGGCATCGTTCCCAAAATCTACGAGCTTGCCGAAAAACGCTTGCAGATAACGCTTTCCGTGTCCCTGCACGCGCCGGACGACGAAACGCGTTCGCGGATAATGCCGATAAATTCCGCTTATAACATTGAAACTCTGATGAAAGCCTGCGACGCTTATGTCGCGGCAACGAATCGCCGGATCTCTTATGAATATACTCTTATAAAGGGCGTGAACGACTCCGCCTGCCACGCGCGCCGTCTTGCGTCGCTTATGAAGGGCAGGCTTGCCCACGTCAACCTCATTCCCGTCAATTACGTTTCCGAGCGCGGACTTATTCCGTCGGACAGAAAAACGGTTGACGAGTTTTGCGAAATACTTCTCGAACGGGGCGTAAATGCCACCAAGCGCCGAACTCTCGGCGACGGGATTAACGCGGCTTGCGGTCAGCTCCGTCTTGCCGAGGAAAAGGCAAAAGGTAAAGAACAAACATTAAAATAAACATTTTCAAATAAACCAAACACCGGGGAGGTGTCACAGGCTTGAAAGTTTACGGAAAAACCGATGTCGGAAAGGTTCGCGAGTCGAATCAGGACAATATGGTTTTCAAACAGCTGGACGAGGGTTGTCTTTACGCCGTCGTCTGCGACGGAATGGGCGGCCACAACGGCGGCAACGTCGCTTCCGAGCTTGCAGTGAGAACGTTTGACGCGTCGCTTTCGACAAGCTACGACGATTTTGCGAGAAGCCGTTCCGTTGAAGAGCTGCTCAAAAAGGTTATCAGGCACGCGAACGATGCCGTTTTCGCAGTCTCTCTCAAGGACGAGGGGCTTCGCGGAATGGGCACAACGGTCGTTATGGCTTATGTCATTGACGGCAGCGCGTACATAGCGCACGTCGGCGACAGCCGCGCGTATCTTTACGACGGCTGCGAGCTTTCCCGTCTGACACGGGATCATTCGATAGTTCAGCAAATGCTTGACGACGGCGAAATAAACGAAGAAGAAGCAAAGGTTCATCCCTACCGCCACGTTATAACCCGCGTTCTCGGCTTCACAAGCGAGGTCGAAGCGGATATAGATAAAACGGAATTTTCTCCGACGGATATCATACTTCTTTGCTCGGACGGTCTGACGAATATGCTCGAGGACTCCGAGATCGAAAGCGTCTTTGAAAAATTCCACGCCGAAGAGGTCTGCGACGAGCTTGTCGCCCGCGCCCTGAAAAACGGCGGAACGGACAATGTGACCGCAGTCCTTGTCTGCGGCGATGAGATTGAATAAGGAGATATTTATATATGGAAGACAGATTGGTCGGAACCGTCCTTGACGGTCGTTACGCAGTCAAAGAAGTTATCGGCACGGGCGGTATGAGCGTTGTTTACAAATCCGAGGATACGCAGGAGGGCAGGCTTGTCGCTCTCAAAGTTCTGAAAGAGGAATTTGTCAGAGAACCGAAGTCCCGCCGCCGTTTTCTCAACGAATCCCGCGCCATCGCCATGCTTTCTCACGAAAACATCGTGGACGTTTTGGACGTCAATTTCGAGGGTGACGTTCAGTATATCGTTATGGAATACCTCGAAGGTCCCACTCTCAAGGAATATATGGTCGAAAACGGCGCGCTTGATGTTTACGACGCGCTGCATATCGTTGAGCAGATACTTTCCGCGCTCAAACACGCCCACGAACGCGGCGTCGTTCACCGCGACATAAAGCCGCAGAACATTATTCTGGTGGACGGCAACGAAACGGTAAAGGTTATGGATTTCGGCATCGCGCATGTTCAGAATTACAGCACGATAACCATTTCCGACAAGGCGATAGGCACCGTGCATTACATCAGCCCGGAGCAGGCAAAGGGCAGACCCGCCGACGAACGAAGCGACATCTATTCAACGGGCGTCATTCTTTACGAAATGCTGACGGGCAAGCTCCCGTTCGACGCGGACAGCGCCGTTTCCGTCGCGCTTATGCAGGTTCAGCAAAAAGCGGTTCCGCCGTCGCAGATAGTTCCCGATATACCGCCTGCCGTTGAGCATATCGTTATGAAGGCGATGCGCAAAAACGTTGAGGCAAGATATCAGAACGCGGGCGAGATGCTTGAAGATATTGAAAAATTCAAAGAAAACCCCGACGTCATTCTCGAAACGACACCGCCTTCGGCAGACCCGAATTTTATCGCGGAAGATCCGCTGCCTAAGAAAAAGAGCCGCTATGTCAGAAAACGCACCCAGAACCGTTGGCTGTTCGCCGTTGTCGGCATAGGCTGCGCGGCGCTGCTGCTGCTCGTCGTCTTTTTGATAGCGATAGGAATAGTGAACGGGGAAAAAGGCAACTATGAGCGCGTGCCGACCTATGTGGGTATGATGATAAACGAAGTGCCCGCCGAGGATTCGCAAAAGTTCGTCTTTATTTACTCGTGGAAGGATTCCGACGAACCCGAGGGCAGGATATTCGAGCAGGATCCGCCGTCAGGCAAATCCGTTGAGAAGGGCGCGGAGATAACGCTTTACGTTTCAAACGGCAATTCGCCCTACACCACCGTTCCCGCGGGGTTGACAAACGTCAACGTGGAGCAGGCAAAAGCCGTTTTGAAGGCGCTCGGAATTGCCTGCAAGACCGAATATAAATACTCGTCGCCCGACATCGAAACGGATATAGTTATCGAAACTTCTCCGTCCGCAGGCGAAAAGATAGACAGAAACGGCACGATAACGCTTTATCTGAATATGAAAAGCGGCACTGCGGATAACTACGTCACCATTCCCACTTCCGTTATCGGCGCGAAGCTGGACACGGTAAAATCTCTTCTCGACGCGCTGGAGATAAAGTACGTCGTTCAGTACGGTTCGAGCAATCTTGCCGAGGGGCTTGTGACCAAGACTTCACCCGAACCCGGCGAAAAGGTCTTGAAAGGCTCAACCATAACCGTGTTTGTCTCAAACGGACAGGGACAGACCGAGCCGCCGACAACGGAGCCCACAACGGAACCCGAACCTCCGACAACGACCGAAACCGAGCCGACGGAAGACCCGAACCCCGAGCACGGCGGAAATCAGTAAAACGGTAAACAAAAACAAGTGAAAGCAACATTGATAAAGGGCGTCGGCGGACTGTATACCGTCAGAACATCGGAAGGCGGGCTGCTGTCCGTCCGCGCCCGAGGAATTTTCAGAAAAAACGGGATATCGCCGCTTGTCGGTGATGAGGTCGAGGTCGAAAACGACGCTTTGACCGCGATATTGCCGCGCAGGAACGCTTTTCCGCGTCCTCCCGTCGCAAACATAGACAAGCTTTTCATCGTCTGCGCCGTTGTCGACCCCGCGCCCAATCTTTACACGCTTGACAGAATGACCGTTATCGCGCGTTTTCTCGGCGTAACGCCCGTTTTAGTGTTCAATAAGACCGATCTGGACAAAAATTCGGACATCGTTTCGCTGTATGCGTCGCTTCCGATAAAGAGTTACTCTCTTTCGGCGGCGTTTCCGAACGAAAAGACGGTCGAAGAACTGAAAAACGAGATAAAGGGCTGCACCGTGGCGCTTTCGGGCGTTTCGGGCGTCGGAAAATCGACGCTTATGAACCTTGTCTGCCCCGAAGCGCGCGTTGAAACGGGCGAAATATCCAAAAAACTCGGACGCGGCAGAAACACGACCCGTCACACCGAGCTTTTCGAGGCCTGCGGCGGACGCGTTGTCGATACTCCCGGCTTTTCCGAGATAGAACCGCGCGAGTTCGGGCTGGTTGACAGAACCGTTCTGCCCGACCTGTTTCCCGAGTTTGCGGAGCCTATTTCGGACGGCTGCCGCTTTTCCGACTGCCGCCATATCGCCGAGCCGGACTGCGCTTTGCGCCGCGCCGCAGACGACGGCAGAGTGCCGAAGACCCGTTACGAATCCTTCGTCCGTCTTTACGAAGAGATAGGCGAAATGAAAGCGTGGGAAAACAAATGAGAGCGGTCATATTTGTATGGGCGGAGCTTTCTTCTCTGCCCGTTGAAATCAAGGAAGACGATTTTGTTATATGCGCCGACGTCGGCTTAAAGACCGCCGAGCGTTTCGGCGTGCGGCCGTCGCTTGTTATAGGGGATTTTGACTCTTACCCCGACGGCAGGCTTTTTGACGGCGAAAAAATCGTTCTGCCCGTAGAAAAGGACGACACGGACGCGCATTACGCTGTCCGTTACGCTCTTGACCGCGGCTGCGACGAAATAGTTATCGTGGGCGGCATCGGCGGCGAGAGAGAGGACCACACCTTTGCCAATATCGCAACGCTGCGGTATATTTACGCGCGAGGCGCGAAGGGGTATATAATAACCGACCGCGCGCGGATAGATTATCTCGAAAGCGGCGCGCTGACGCTTCCGGCGGAAGAAAAAAGCGTGAACGTCACCGTTTTTCCGCTGACCGAAAAAGCCGTTGTGAGCGAGCGCGGACTGAAATACAGCGTCGAAAAGGCCGAGTTCTGCGCCGACGTTCCGCTTTGGGCAAGCAACTCAACGCTGCCGAACGCGGAAGCCGTTATAGAGGTTTTTGAAGGCAAGGTTATCGTTTTTCGGATAAAATAACCGCATTTTTTCGCGTGAACGCATTGTGAACCTCATTTTTTCCGAATTTTCCGCCGACTTTTACCGGACGTTCACACAGCCGTCACTTTCCGGGGGTATAATCCTCTTGTAAAAACAGGAAAGGACGGTTTTTTGAAATGGACGATTTTGAAAAAAACGAACTCAATATAAACGAGGCTGAGTCTGCGGAACGCAAGCGCCTTGACGCGGAGAATGCGGCAGCGGCGGCTTCATCCGCGCAGACAGACGGTCAGGCAGCCCCTTTGCAGCCCTCCGCTCAACCGCGATACGCCTACGACCCGCAAACGGGCGAGCGCTATGAGGTCGGCACAGGACCCGAACCCCACGCGCCTGCGGCACAGCTGTCATATCACAGCCCGAGCCCGACTTACGCCGCTCCCGGTCAGACGCGTCCGCAGCCTCCGCGTTATGAATATTCGTATCGCAACGGTCAGCCGCAGACCAATTATAATTACGGCGGCGAACACGGCTACGGCAGAGTTGCTCCGAACGGAACGTATTCATATTCCGCTCCGCAGCAGCCTCCGAGACCTCCCAAAAAGCCGAAAGAGAAAAAGAAGTTCGGCATCGGCGCCGTTTGCGCGCTGCTTGTCGCGGCGGTAATCTTTTCAGCCGGTCTCGGCATCGGCGGCTCGTATATGCTTTTCGGCAGAAACGGCACATCGGGCGGCTCGCAGTCCCCGTCGGGCGGCAGCACCGTCATTTACGAAAGCACCGAACCCAAAGTTGACACCTCCTCCGTCGCGGGCAGCACGGACACCGCAAAAGTCGTCGCGGCTGTCGAAAACTCCGTCGTCGAGATAACAACGGAGACCGTCACCACCTCGAATTTCTTCGGTCAGTACGTCACACAGGGCGCAGGCAGCGGTGTTGTTGTCAGCTCGGACGGATATATAGTCACGAACAATCACGTCGTTGACGGCGCAACAAATATAAAAGTCACGCTCGCAAACAAAACGACCTATGACGCCACGGTTGTCGGCACGGACGAAAAAACCGACATCGCCGTTGTGAAAATCAACGCAACGGGTCTGACGCCTGCGGTATTCGGCGACTCCTCGCAGATAGTTGTCGGACAGGACGTTGTCGTTATCGGCAACCCGCTCGGCTCGCTCGGCGGAAGCGTCACCAAGGGCATTGTCAGCGCGCTGGACCGTCAGATAACGATAGACAATCAGACGATGACTCTTTTGCAGATTGACGCAGCTGTCAACCCCGGCAACTCCGGCGGCGGCGCGTTCGACGCAAAAGGTAACCTCATCGGCATAGTCAACGCAAAATCGACGGGCTCGAATATAGACAACCTCGGCTTCGCAATCCCCGTCAACACCGCAAAAGCGGTTATAAACGATATTATCAAATACGGTTACGTTACGGGCAGGATCTCAACGGGCTTTGAACCCATAGACCTTACCGACCGCGCAACCGCGATAAGTTACCGTGTTTCAAGAACCGGTATATATGTATACAAGGTCACGGACAACGCCTCCCCGTTCAGAAGCGGCGACCTGCTTGTCAGCATGGACGGCACGGTCATCAGCTCGATGTCGGACTACAACTCCGTCGTTGACGCCCACAAGATAGGCGACACGATAGACGTAACCGTTATCAGAAACGGCGAACAGAGAACTCTTTCGCTGACCTTCGGTGAATACGTCCCGTCGCAGAACGGCTGACGCAGTCCCGCGCGCCGCGATAAAACCTGCGGCGTCCCTTTTCCGCCGCGCGGAGTTATTCCGCGTATGCGGAAAAGACAGTATTCCGTTTCGCGCTCGCAATCACGCGATCGGAAAACTCAAATTGCTTGCTCGTGTTTTTTTCATATTTCTTTCTCTTGGAAACTCGGCTCCGCTTCGGTGGGGTCGAGTTTCATTTTAATAATATATATGAAAGTATTTAGTTTGCGCAGGGAAAAATAGTTCGGCGAAATAAATTCGCCGAAGACCGGTCGATCCGATACGCCGTGCGAAATTGTTGCTGCGCAACACGCACATGGCTGTTCTCAAAACGGCGGCGCGTTTTGAGATTTTCTTTCTCTTGGAAGAGGGGCTTCACTTCGGTGAAGTTTCTCTTCATTTTAATAATATATATGAAAGTATTTAATTTGCGCAGGGAAACATAGTTCGGCGAAATAAATTCGCCGAAGATATATTGATTTGATACGCCGTGCGAAATTGTTGCTGCGCAACACGCACATGGCTGTTCTCAAAACGACGGTGCGTTTTGAGAGTTTCTTTCTCTTGGAAGTGCGGCTCTGCTTTTGCAGGGTCGCGCTTCACTTTATTTATATGTATTGTATTTAAGTGTTTAGTTTTCGCAAGGAGTAATAGTTCGGCGAACTAAATTCGCCGAAGACCGGTCGATCCGATACGCCGTGCGAAATTGTTGCTGCGCAACACGCACATGGCTGTTCTCAAAACGGCGGCGCGTTTTGAGAGTTTCTTTCTCTTGGAAACTCGGCTCCGCTTCGGTGGGGCCGAGTTTCACTTTATTCTCTTGGAAGTGCGGCTCCGCTTCGGTGGGGTCGAGTTTCATTTTAATAATATATATGAAAGTATTTAGTTTGCGCAGGGAAACATAGTTCGCCGAAGAGGTGTCTGTTTGCCTGATATGTTTAGCCCAAAACATATTCTTGACAAATCCTTTTGTTAGGTGTATAATGTTCTGTAAAATTTGCAACGTATGCTTTATAAAAGGAGAAGATAATGGAATTTATACGTCTCTCTCATGAAAATCTTGATACCGAGCATATCTGCTGCGCAATTTCGAACAACAAGGACGTTCAGGTATCGTCGAAAAAAGCGTGGCTTGCGGAACGTCTTGACGAGGGGCTTGTTTTTCTGAAAGGCAATGTCCGCGGTAAATGTTTTATCGAATATATCCCCGCTGAAAACGCGTGGGCGCCGATAGCCGCCGACGGGTATATGTATATTGACTGTCTTTGGGTCTCGGGACAATTCAAGGGACACGGATATTCCTCCGAACTGCTTGCCGAATGTATTCGGGACAGCCGCGAAAAAGGGAAAAAGGGGCTTTGCGTTCTGTCTTCGAAAAAGAAACACGGTTTTTTGTCCGACCCGAAATATCTTCTTTATAAAGGCTTCAAACCTGCCGACGCGGCGTCTCCGTATTTTGAACTTTGGTATTTGCCGTTTGACGAATCGGCAGAAATTCCGCAATTCCGCGCTTGCGTGAACGAGCCCGCGCCAATGTCCGACGGTTTTACTCTTTTTTACACTTCGCAATGTCCGTTTACCGCAAAGTATGTTCCTCTGCTATGCGCCGCCGCCGAAAAACGCGGCGTAAAACTGACGTCCGTTCATATTGATACACGCGAAGCCGCACAAAACGCCCCATGCCCGTTTACGACCTTTTCACTTTGGCACAACAGCAATTTCATCACGCATGAGATTCAGTCCGTCCCCAAATTCGAAAAAATCATCGACGGCATAGTCTGACCCCACTCAACAAAAGTGCTTTTCGCACCGTCCGTAAAAAAAATCTTTCGGAATGAAAATCCAAAATCCTGCGGAATGAAACCTCGAAATCTTTCGGAATGAAATCACGAAATCCTGCGGAATGAAATCTTGAAATCTTTCGGAATGGTATTGATATTTTTCAAAAATTGTGGTATACTGTAACCGAAAAGATGAAAGAGGTGGTTTGATGAACGCTTCCGAAAGAAATAAATACAGACCGCGGATAATAGATACCCGTGTTGAAAAATATCTGAAAAACTTCGGTGCCGTCTGCATCGAGGGACCAAAATGGTGCGGCAAAACATGGACTTCCTCCTATCATTGCAAAAGCGAATTTATGATAGGCGACCCTCGGAACGATTTTCAGAACAGACAACTTGCGGAAATTTCACCGTCGGTGGTTCTTGACGGAGAAACCCCGCGCCTTTTGGACGAGTGGCAGGAAGTTCCGTCGCTTTGGGACGCCGTTCGCTACACCGTTGATAAACGCGCCGAAAAGGGGCAGTTCATTTTAACGGGGTCGTCAACTCCGAAACGCAAGGGAATTATGCATAGCGGCGCCGGACGCATAGGAAAGATTCGAATGCGAACGATGTCTTTGTATGAGTCGGGCGATTCTTCCGGTAAAGTTTCTCTGCGTGACCTTTGCAACGGAAAAATAACTCCCGCCGTAACGGGCGAGGTGGATCTGCATTCTCTCATATATTATATAGTTCGCGGCGGTTGGCCGGGAAATCTCGGCGTTCTGCCCGAAGACGCGCAGCTTCTGCCCGAATCGTATATAACCGCGATTCTTGACGACGACGCGCAAAGACTTGACGGCAAAAAATACGACAAACGAAAAATGCGTCTGTTGCTTTGCTCTCTTGCGAGAAACGAAAGCACGACCGCTTCCAACACAAAACTTCTGAACGATATAAAGGGTTTTGAGGACTGCTCCGTTGACAAGGATACGGTCAGCGATTATCTTGATGTTTTCGACCGCCTGTTTTTGCTTGACGACCAACCCGCATTTTCTTCGAATATAAGGTCGTCCGTTCGCTTGAAACAGTCCGTAAAACACCATTTTTGTGACCCCGCGCTTGCGTGCGCATTGCTGAAAGCGACGCCCGAAAGGCTTCTGAACGATCTTGAAACACTCGGCTTTATGTTTGAAAGTCTCTGTGAACGGGACTTGAGGATATATGCCGAATCTTTCGGCGCAAACCTTTTCCATTATCAGGATTATCAGGGCAGGGAAGTTGATGCCGTCATTGAGCTTGACAACGGCGATTGGTGCGCGTTTGAAATAAAACTCGGCGCAAAACAAATCGAAACCGCCGCGCAGAATCTTGTTGCATTGCGGGATTCCGTTGCGGAAAACGGCGGCAAAGCTCCGTCCGTTTTGTGCGTTGTCTGCGGCATGAGCAGCGCGGCATACGTTCGTCCCGACGGCGTATTTGTCGTTCCCGTAACCGCGCTGAAAGATTGAGTTTTTTCAGACTGAATATATTTCTTTCGCGTAACGTGCTTTTTGCAACGCAACTCTTGCCATATTCGCAAAGATATGCTATAATAAATTGCAGAAGATTTTTTCGGAGGCTGTATATGCTTAATCTGATAAACGGCGTTAATCATTCGCTCATATATTATCTCGGTGTGATTTTTGCGTTTGTTGCAACGTTTTTATTTACAAAACTGCTCAGAAAAAAGCTCCCGCGCGACGGCGGCAGAGAATTTGCCGTTGACGGAAAGCTTTCCGAGGGCAAACCGCGCGGCGCGGGCATAATTTTCGTGCTTGTGTTTGCGGTTGCGGCGCTCGTGTTCGGCGACCTCAATATCGAATACGGCATTTACATATTCATCGTCATTTCCACCATGCTCACGGGCTTTTTCGACGACGCGTCGTCCGTGCCGTGGAACGAATACAAAAAAGGCATTCTTGACCTGCTTCTCGCTGTCGCGGTCGCCGTTACGTTCCTGTCTTACAACGACAGCTCCGCAACGCTTGTTATCGCAAACTTCACGTTCGGCATTCACCCCGTTGTGTTCGGTATTCTGACGGTTATCCTCGTCTGGACGGCGATCAACGTCACCAACTGCACCGACGGCGTGGACGGTCTTTCCGCAACGCTGACCTCGATAACCCTGCTGACGCTTGTTGCGGTCGATGTTATCCGCAACGGCGCCGACGGCTTCAACTTCTCAACGCTGATGTTCGTTGCAACGCTGTTCGCGTATCTTTGGTTCAACGCCAACCCCTCGTCGCTTATGATGGGCGACGCCGGTTCGCGCGCCATGGGTATGGTCATCGCGCTTGCCGCACTCAAAACGGGCAGCCCGTTCATTTACATTCCCGCGTCGATAGTTATGCTCGTTGACGGCGGTCTCGGACTTGTTAAGGTTTCGATGAAGCGTTTTCTTCACATCAAAATTTTCTGGAACATCAGAACGCCCGTCCACGACCACATGCGCAAAAACCGCGGCTGGTCAAACACGCAGGTCGATTACCGTTTCGCCGTTGTTCAGGCGGTTGTGTCCGCCGTTACCGTGTTTGTCACGCTCCTTTGGGCAAAGTGATTTAACGGTATATTCATAGATTTAGGCATATTCATTCAGAAAACAAATCCCGCAGAGTTTTTTCACTCCGCGGGATTTTTGCGTATGTCTGAAATTTTATGAAAAAGAGCTTATTCAACTTCGTGGTCTTTGATCCAGTTAAGTACGTCTTCGTAACAATTTTGCCCGGCAGCAACAGACAATCCGAGCTCTGCGACTTCGGCGTCTGTTGAAAATATTTTAATACCGTTCACTTCCATGAACGTAATCATAACAAACATACCTATTCGCTTGTTTCCGTCAACAAAAGCGTGATTTGAAATCAATGCATATCCGAGTTTTGCAGCCTTTTCTTCAATTGTTTTGAATAATTCTTCTCCGTCGAAAGTTTGAAAAGCACTTGAAATCGCAGATTCAATGAGAGATTCGTCACGAACTCCGATATCTCCGCCTGTCTGCTCTGAAACTAATTTATGAAGCAGCAGAATTTTGTCTTTCGAAAACTTTATCATTTTGCCAGTTCCTCAAAAGCCTTTCTGTACTTTTTCAAAACTCTTGCCGCAACAATATCAATTCTTTCATCATCAGTCAATTCAAGCTGGGGTTCTTTTTCCGTGTTGACAAGAATGTATTTTGGCTTTCCGTGCTTAAATACTACCGCTTTACCGTATTTATCCGCAATACGCGTCACTTTTGAGAAGTTTTGGCTTGCGGCTGTTACAGTTATAACTTGATTAGTGTCAATTATCATTTGTGCATCACACCTTCCTTAATAAATTATACATGTATTATACCTATTTGTCAATATAAAGTTTTTACTTTTGTTTTTTTATTATTTTTTTTAAATTTTCGTTTCCCTATTGCATTTTGATACAAGCTATGATATAATTAATGCATAACCCAATATTAAATTGTGAAACGCGGCTCTCTTGCGCCGTAACAGATGACGGAGGATTGAAAATGAAGAAACGAGTATTTTGTATTCTGCTTGCCGTAATGCTGTCGTTCGGGCTGTTGGCTCTTGCTGCCAATGCCGATGGCGAAGAAAGGGAGATCCAGCTGATTTTCGACCTTGACGGCGGCTTTGTTAACGAGGGGTATACGTTGCCGACAAGTTATATTTTCGGTGAGAATATCCCTTTCCCGACGTCTGCCGACGTTTATAAGCCGGGGCACCGTCTCACGGGTTGGACGTATGTGCCGACGGGTCCGGGCGTTTCGACTTACAAAGCAAAATGGTCTGCAATAAAGTATTATGTTTCTTTCGACACGCAAGGCGGAACGTCTGTTCCCGAAAAAACGCTTTACTATTCGGATAAGGTTCTTGAAGGCGTTTCCGACCCCGTAAGAGAGGGCTTCGAGTTCAAAGGCTGGCGCTTCAAAGATACTTTTGTGACCGCCGATACCGAATTCGGCGACCTTGAAACAGACGGTTGGCTTCGAATAAAACTTGTCGCAGTTTGGCACGACACGGTTGCGCCCGAGGGCATGATAACGCTCCGCGGCTATAATTGGATTGATTTTACCACTCCGCTTACCTATGAATGGTACTGTGCAGATACGCAGACCGTCACGGTCACGGCTTACGATAACGGCACCGTCATGATGATAGGCTATATTATTTCATCGCGGGATATGTCCGTTGCCGACCTGGAAAACGCGGTGTACGCCTCTTATGAAGAGCCTATTGTTCTTGACGAGGACGGCGAATATATCATTTACGTCATAATAGTTGACGGCGGAATGAATACTCGGTATATCCGCTCCGACCGCATAATAATAGACAAGACCGCGCCCGTTATAAACGGGATCGAGGACGGCAGAATATACTGCTCCGGGCAAACGTTCACGGTCACTGAGGAATACCTGTACGGCGTATACGTAAACAACGAGGAGATCAAGCCCGAAAACGGCGTTTATACGCTTCCGTTCGGTAAAAACAGCATCGTTGTTTACGACGAGGCGGGAAACAGAACGACCGCCGACGTGACCGTTTACGACGGGCATACTCCGGGCTTGAACCTCGGCGACTGCACGATTCCCGTTTACTGCGTATACTGCTCCGAAGTTGTCACCGCCGCGAAAGAACACGATTTCTCCGGCGAGTGGCTCTCCGACGAAAACGGTCATTGGCATGAATGCCAAAATGCAGGCTGCGAAATAACCGACGCTGCCGTTGCCCATGCTCCCGATGAAAACGGCATTCGCGCCGACGGGGAAAAACATTGGAATGAGTGCATTTGCGGCGTTCGTCTTGATGAAGACGCTCACACCTTTGAGTGGATAACGGACCGCGAGGCGACCGAAGACGAAACGGGCGAAAAACACGAAGAATGTTCCGTCTGCGGCACAAAAAGAAACGAAGGCACGGAAATTCCCAAAAAGGAAAAAACGCCGCCGACCTCAGACTCCGAAAGCCTTGCGGCGTGGATCGCTGCCGCGGCTGTTTCTTCACTCTGCCTTGCGGGACTGTACATTTTCGCAAGGAAAAGAGTTTTCTGATTGCGGAGCGCCGCCGCGTAAAAACGAACGGCAAATATAATATTGCTCAGAAAAAATTTCTATACAGGCGATAAATTATCCGTCAAAAACAGATAATTTGCTCGTATAACCGATCCTTCGGGAACCGCCGCGCGGCAAAGACGCGGCGGTTCTCACTTTTTGCATATAGGTTGTATCTTTTCCATATTTATCGGTATCAAAGAAAAAGATTTATCGGATAACTGCATATATCCGAAATCGGCAGCAGAAAAATTTTCTTCCCGCTGCCGATTTTTAATAGTGTTGTTTTCTGTCAGCCCGCTGTTTTATAATCTTTTGTCTGCAAAACAATGTCTTTGTAACTCACGAGTGTTACATTTCCCATTTTGTTTGCTTCGTCGATACATCCTTTGCTGAACCCCGATTTTGAAAACAGGTACAACCGGATATTTTTATATGAAAACAGTTTGCTGCGCTTTGCGAGGGTTTCCAAAACGCTCAAATCAACTTTTTCATTCGTCCATTTGCATTCCGCAAACACTGCGGTGTCCTTGTCCTGCTCTCCCATGATGTCTATTTCCTCCTGACGCTTTTCAACCGGGTCATTGCCCCACCAACGTCCGAGTGATTTGAACTCAACGGGACAGTTACCCGTTAAAAGTTGTTTCCAAAGATATTGTTTGCAAATGTCTTCAAAGACTTTTCCCATATAATCGGATAACATCGGCTCGATACGCCTGTACACCAAATCTGCGGCGCCTCTGGCGATAACGGAATTGTTTTCGAATACAAAGCGATACCAAAACCGAAACATATTATCCTCAATGGAATACACCGATTTTCGGGACGCCTTTTCTCCGTAAGGGGTCTCTTTTTGCACAATGCCCAGATTTATCAGGCTTTTGATGTAAGAGGAGCAAACATTTGTATTTTCTCCCACTTTGCCAGAAATTTCGGATATTCGGGAGGCTCCCGTGGCTATCGCCGTAATGATTGCCGTGTAAACTGCGGGTTCGCGCACTTCCTGTTTCAGCAGGTTGAGAGGCTCTTCATACAAAAAAGAGACAGGATTCAGAAACGTGTTTTTGATGTTATCTTCAACACTTAACGAATCGTTCATCTGCAACAGATATTGCGGCGTTCCTCCCGCAATGCCGTATATCAATGCCTTATCTTCATCTGAAAACTTCTTGAAGTAACGGCACGTCTCTTCAAAGTTAAAAGGCAGTATTTTCATTTGCGCCGTTCTTCTGCCGTATAAAGGCGCTTTGTACGCAAGAACATGATCTTCCATATATGATATCGAAGACCCGCAAAGAATAAGCATCAGTTTGGACGTGTCTTTATACTTGTCTATCAACAGTTGCAGGGTGGAGGAGAGACTTTTTGACGAACGGGCAACATACGGATATTCGTCTATCGCAAGAATCAGTCTTTCCGTCTCCGCAAGTTTGAACACATATTCGAGTGCCGCCTGAAATGAGACAAACGAAGTGTCCGCTTCTATTCCTCTGCCGTATTCCAATATACTCTTGCTTAAATTTTCAAGGTTTTGGTTTGCGTTGCTTTCCACCCCCGTGAAGTAGATCGCTTTTTTACCGTCGAGAAATTTATTGATAAGCGCAGTTTTTCCGACGCGGCGCCGCCCGTATATTACCGCAAGCTCAAATTTATCTGACGTATATAATCCTTCCAGAGCGTTCAACTCCCGCTCTCTTCCGATAAACATATTTGTTCACCTCTGTTTTCAATCTGTCTTTATAAACATAGTATACCACGTTTTTATGATTTAGTCAAGTACGATTTGCCAAATCGTATCTGACTAAATTATGATTTTGCAAATCGTATCTGACTAAACTCCCGATTTTATCCTTTGAGCGCCATATTTTCAATAATAGCCAAAACGCATAAACCTTATTTATGAATATTTAACGATATTGCACATTCGGCGCATTTTCAATCTTGCATTTATAGGAAATGTGTGATATAATCTTGTAGAATATGATATAACTCTTATACTTTAATGATATAACCTCAGGAGGAGACTTCCGAATATGAATATCGTTGTGTGTGTCAAGCAGGTTCCCGGCACGACAAATGTTGCCGTTGACCCGGAAACGGGCACGCTCGTCCGCGACGGCGTAGAGAGCAAGCTGAACCCTTACGACCTGTTTGCGCTGGAAACAGCATTTGAGCTGAAAGACCGCTGCGGCGGAACGGTTTCAACCGTGACCATGGGACCGCCTCAGGCGAAAGAAGCGCTTCTCGAAACCGTTTATATGGGCGCGGACAGGGGAGTGCTGATAAGCGACCGAAAGTTCGCGGGTGCGGACGTTCTGGCGACGTCGTACACGCTTGTCGGCGGCATAAAAAAGCTTGATTGCGACCTTGTTATCTGCGGCAAACTGACAACGGACGGCGACACAGCCCAGGTCGGCGCGGAGATAGCCGAGCATCTCGGCTGCGCCCACGCGGCGAACGTCACGGAAGTGCTTGAAGTGACGGACGAAACGATAACCGTCCGTATGAATCTCGAAACCTCCACGCAGGTTCAGCGTATGCGTCTGCCGTGCCTTATCTGCGTTGACAAGGACATAAACTCGCCCCGTCTGCCGTCCTGCAGGCGCAAATGGCAGACCGACGAGGAAAAACAGATAAGCGTGCTGACGTTTGAAGATATGGAGGACCGCGACCCCGCGCATTACGGGCTTGCGGGCTCACCCACGCAGGTCGATAAGATATTCCCGCCCGAAAAAAACGAGAACAAAGAGATTTTCGAAGGCACTTCCTCCGAACTTGCGGACGGCATCTTCGGGCTTTTGAAAACAGGCAAATTTATATAAGGAGGACGGCGAAATGATATCTTTGAAAATAAACAACGCGCTCGTCACTCCGCTTGCGGCGGAAGCGCTTATAAAAGTCTGTCCGTTCTCTGCCATTACATACGAAAACGGAGCGCTTGACATCGGCGCCGGCTGCCGTATGTGCAAACTTTGCGTCAAAAAAGGTCCCGAGGGCGTTGTTTCGCTTGTCGAGACCCACGACGAGCTTGTGGATAAATCGCTCTGGAACGGTGTTTGCGTTTACGCGGAAGCCGAGGAAGGAACTCTCCACCCCGTCACATTTGAACTCATCGGCAAAGCCCGCGAGCTTGCGGCTGTGACAAAACACGAGGTCTATGCGCTGCTTATCGGTCACAACACCGAAAAGAACGTCAAAGCGCTGCTCGAATACGGCGTTGACCGCGTTTATGTTTATGATTATCCCGAATTTGAGGATTTCCTGATCCTTCCTTACGCGAACGCTTTCGAGGACTTCATCGAGCGTGTCAAGCCCTCGTCCGTTCTCGTCGGCGCGACCAATGTCGGACGCTCTCTCGCGCCACGTATCGCCGCCCGTTTCAGAACGGGGCTGACAGCGGACTGCACCGTGCTTGAAATGTACGAAAACACAGACCTTGTTCAGATACGCCCTGCGTTCGGCGGCAACATTATGGCAAAGATACTTTGTCCGAAGACCCGTCCGCAGCTCTGCACGGTACGTTACAAGATTTTCTCCGCGCCCGAAAAGACCGAGCCTCACGGCGAAGTTTTCAAAATGGAACTCGCGCCCGAAAAAAGAGAAACGACGACCGAGGTTCTCGAAGTCATAAAAAAAGCGAAAGAAAAGGATATATCCGACGCGGAAATAATCGTTGCCGCGGGCAGGGGAATAAAAAAAGAAGAAGATTTTGAGCTTGTCCGCCGCCTCGCCGACCTTCTCGGCGCGGAAATCGCCGGAACACGCCCGATAATCGAGCTCGGCTGGCTTGACCCCAAGCGTCAGATAGGGCTTTCGGGCAGAACAGTCAAGCCCAAGCTGATAATAACCGTCGGCATCAGCGGCGCCGTTCAGTTCGCGGCGGGCATGAAAAGCTCCGACCGCATAATCGCGATAAACTCCGATCCTGCCGCTTCCATATTCAATATCGCGCATTACGGCTTTGTAGGCGACCTTTACGAAATTATGCCCAAACTCATCGAAAAAATCGCGGAGGAAAAACAAAATGTATAATAAGGTGACAGACAGCGACATCGAATTTCTCCGCGCCGCGACCTCTCCCGACCGTGTGCTTGTCGGCGATGAGATAAGCGAGGATTACAGCCACGACGAGCTTGCAGGCGTCAAAGCCATGCCCGAAGTCCTCGTCCGCGTGCTTTATACCGAAGAGGTTTCAAAAATAATGAAACACGCGTACGAACGCAATATCCCCGTCGTTGTCCGCGGCTCGGGTACGGGGCTTGTCGGCGCGTGCGTCGCGATAAACGGCGGAATTATGATAGAAACCGCCTTTATGAACAAGATACTTGAACTTGACACGGAAAACCTCGCCGTCACCGTTCAGCCCGGCGTCCTGCTTATGGAGCTTGCCGCATTCGTCGAAGAGCACGACCTGTTCTATCCGCCCGACCCCGGTGAAAAAAGCGCGACGATAGGCGGCAACATCAGCACCAACGCAGGCGGAATGCGCGCCGTAAAATACGGCGTCACACGCGATTACGTCCGCGGTCTTACCGTAGTTCTTCCCAACGGCGAAATCGAAACGTTCGGCGGCAAAGTCGTCAAAAACAGCGCCGGTTACAGCCTCAAAGACCTTATCGTCGGCTCGGAAGGCACTCTTGCCGTTGTGACGGAAGCAATTTTGAAACTCGTTCCTCTCCCCAAAAAGAGCGTGTCGCTTCTCGCTCCGTTCCCGAGCATAGACATGGCGCTTGAAGCCGTGCCCGAAATAATCAAGTCGAAAGCGTCGCTTACCGCAATAGAATTTATGGAGCGCGACACAATACTTTTCGCCGAAGAATATCTCGGCAAAAAATTCCCCGACAAAAGCGGCGTTGCGTACCTGCTCCTGACCGTTGACGGCAATATGCCGCTCGCGGTCAACGCGGAGATCGAAAACGTCGCCCGTCTCTGCGTGGATATGGGCGCGCTCGACGCGTTTATCGTGGACACCGATGAGCGTAAAAATTCCGTCTGGTCAACGCGCGGCGCTTTCCTTGAAGCGATAAAGGCGTCTGCCGGCGAAATGGACGAGTGCGACGTCGTCGTGCCCCGCAACCGCGTCGCGGATTTTATCAAGTATACGCATAAGATAGCGGAAGAACTTGCCATACGCATTCCGAGCTTCGGGCACGCGGGCGACGGCAACTTCCATGTTTATATCTGCCGCGACGACCTATCCAAGGAAGAGTTTGAGAAAAAACTCGCGATAGCGTTCGAGCGTATGTACCGCAAAAGTTACGAACTCCGAGGCCTCGTCTCGGGCGAACACGGCATAGGCTACGCAAAAAAATCGTTTATGGCGGAACAGTACGGCGCGACTCAGGTCGAAATAATGCGCGGCATAAAGCGCGCCTTCGACCCCAAAAACATTCTGAACCCCGACAAGGTTATCTGATTGTTTCGGCTCTCAAAAAAAATATTTACCCGAAGGGGCTGTAAAAAGCGCAGGTTTTTACGGCTCCTTTTGTTTTATGCCCGTTCGATTATTGACATTCAACCGAATAAATGCTATAATTATATCGGTATATCGGCTGTCGATTCTTTTTTCGGCAGCCCGAAAACTTTCCGCGACGGGGGAGAACAGTTTTCGCGGAGCGGATTCTGCCGCGGCGAACGTTCCCGACGGCGTTTCCGCCGCATATAAAAAGAAAAAAATAAAAAACATAAAAAGAGACAAAAGAGGTTTAAAAATGAGCAAACACTTTACACAGGCGGTCGCCGTTATCCTTGCGGCGGTTATGCTTCTCGGCGTGATGGGCGGATGCTCTTCGCAGACAACGGATAACTCTGTTTCAGGCATTTTCAGCGACGTGATTTCCGTTGCCGACGACGCGAAGGGAATAGATACGACCGTTTCCCTGAAAAATATGAAATTCGCGGACACCGTTTCCGCGGAACAGGTAAAACTCGGCGGCGCATTTGCGGAAATGACGCTCCGAACCGTTGAACGCAAGAGCGATACCGAGGTCAAAGTAGTTGCCGACGGCGCGCTTGTCTCAAACGAAAAATCAGGTTCTGTCTCATTCTCGGCAGATGCCGTGATTGAAGAAAAAGCCCCCGAACAGGAAAATCTGACCGACGAAGAAAAAGCTGCAAAAGCGGAACTTGAAGCCGCCGAAAAGGACGCGTTTCCGTATTCCGTCACGATAACCGTGGCGCGTCCGAAAGCGGAAGTCATAATCGAAAACACGGATAATAAGAACGCCGCGGTCACCGTAAAACTCACGGACGAAACGTTCAAAAACAACATCACCCCCGAATCTTTCACCGTAACGGTAGGAGAAAAAACGCTCTCCGTCGCATCCGCCGAAAGAAAAGACGACGCAAGCTGTCTTTTAACATTTGCCGAAAACGCAAACGACGCGTTTGCCGCGCTTGGAGACGGAACTCTTCTCATCGCCGCAGATGCACTTGTCGGCGGCAAAGAGTTGAACGGCTCATTCACCGTTTATGACGCGGTGCTTTCCGCGAAAGTGGACTTTGTCGAAGAACAGGACGACGGGTTTGTTGTAACGACCGTTATCCGCGTAGCGAACGGAACGTTTGCGGATATCGACGCCTCCTCGGTAACAGTCAGCGGAGATCTCGGTGAAACGCTTTCTTTCGAAAAAACTTCCGCAAACGAACTGACGCTGAAAAATACCGTGAAAAAAGACGGCGCGACGCTTGAAAACATCGAGATAGAAGCGACTGTTTCGATAAAGGGCGTATATGCGAAAACGCTCTGGGGCGCAGAAAAATCAGATGCCGAAATCAGCCTTGACTATCACGCGACGGAGGAAAAAAAGGAACTTCTCGCCGTTGAAACAAGCCTTGTTTTCGACCTTATAAAAACCGGAATTGAGGCGCTTGCGACCGAGGCGGGTTCTGTCGGCGCAAAGCGTATATTCTCGTTTATCGACGAAGACTCGTTCGAGGACGAGACCGCAAAAGAGTTGAGCAAACTGAACGAGTATCTCAGGTCCATGGACGCAAAGTGGACGGCTGCTCTCAGCGAACTGAATCTCCAACTCTCCATAATGTCCGACAAACTCGGCAAAAACGATTGCAGCCGCGCGCTTGACGATTTTGACACTCTGGCAGACAGAATTCGTTCTCTTGTTCTGCACCTCGAAAACAAGAAAAAGGCTGTTGACAGCGCGAAAAAAGGCACGCCCGAATACGAAAAGGCGGCGGCTGAATATGTCAAAGCGGTTGAAAAGGAAAGCAGTAAAATATATACGGAAGCGCATCTTCTCGGCAGCAAGATACTTTCGGGCTCGGCGGGACTCACTTCCGGTATTATCGGAACTTATGACGAAATGCTTTCTTACATATACAATTTCGACGTTCAGACATACGATTTGAAAGAGAGTTTCCGCGTATTCGTTCTTTCGCTTTATCTTGAAGCGTATGACGAAGCGGTTCTCTATTACGAACTGACCGACCCCGAAAACCAACTGCTCCGCGACCTGAAAAGCCAGATAACCAAACTTAATGCCGCCATGAAGAACATAGAAGTGGTTCGCCGCGCGGATAAGGACGATTACGTTTACTGCTACGCTCTCGGCAAAGAAATGAAACGCTTTGTCGATGCGAGGTACTCTGACGACAAGGATTACACGCTTGACGAGGCAAAAGTGCTCAATATGGCAAAACGCGCCGAAAGCCGCGGAACAACGCTTCGCGCCGACCTTGAAAAAAGCGGATTTTACTCCGTCAGCAGACGCAAAAACAGAGACGGTATTGGATACGACAAACTTTGCTTCAAAATAGAAAATCACAAGGAATTCTCCAAAAAGACGAGAGAATGGTGGACTTTGACGTCAAGAATAAACATCGACACGCACGAGGTTGAGAAAAACGTCAAAACATATTATCAAAAAGATGAACGCAGCGGCTTCAACGCCTTCTTCGGCATCGACCAGTGGGATCAGACCGAGTGCTGGGGCCCATACAAGGTTGCAGGCTTTGCTATACTCGGCAAATAAATGACTGAAAAAATCAAAAAACTTTTCGCGCTTGTTCTTGCGCTTGTGTTGTTCGGCGGAACGGTCGCCTGCAAAGGCGGCGAACAAAGCGGCACGGACGGCGCGAAGACCGATGCGGAAATCTCGGATTTCACGCTGCTTGTCTATATCTGCGGCAGCGACCTCGAACAAAAACGCGGCGCGGCAACGGCAAATATTGCCGAAATGCTGTCGGCGGATATTCCCGACGGGGTGAACGTAATTCTCCAGACAGGCGGCTCTTCAAAATGGAGAAATTTCGATATCCCGTCCGACAGGTCGAACCGCTACGCCGTCAAAAACGGGACGCTTGAACTTATAGAGTCGAATCCGCCCGTCAATATGGGCAGCGAGCGCGCCTTTTCGGATTTTTTGAAATTCGGACTTGAAAAATATCCTGCGGAACAGACCGCCGTGATTTTCTGGAATCACGGCGGCGGTTCCGCTGTCGGCGTCTGCTCGGACGCGCTGAACGGCAACGATTTTCTCACTCTTTCGGAAATCTCGTCCGCGCTTGAAAGCGTCGGACTGCAAAAGAAACTCGCATTCGTCGGCTTCGACGCGTGCCTTATGGCAAATTACGAAACCGCGCGTATTCTTGCGCCTTACGCCGAAAAAATGATAGCGTCCGAAGAACTCGAACCCTCAGGCGGCTGGGATTGGAAGAAAACGCTTGAAAATCTTTCCGACCCGACGGAGATTGCGAAAGGCTACGCCGAAAAGAACGCCGATACGGATTATTACACCGTGTCCGTAATTGACCTCGAAAAATTCGATATCGTCGAAGACCTGTTTGCGCGTATTGTCGAAAAGATAGGACGCGGAGAGAAAAACCTGATCGCCCGCGCCGCATATTACGCGCAGGGCTTCGGTTCTTCGTCCGGCAAAGGCGATGCGGGAGACCTTTACGACCTCTGCGGCGTTGCGGACTATCTCGACCTTGAATACGACCTTTCGGACTGCGTGACCTGCTTCAACGGCGCCGCTCGGGCGGACGCGGGCGGATTGAGTTTTTATTTCCCCGTCGGCAGCCAAAAGTATATGGAGGCGTATACGAACGGCATCGCAACTCCCGCTTACGGCGATTTTCTGAAAAAATATTTTTCCTCGGGCAACGCGGCGCGAATCACGTTTGAAAACCTCGGCGAGGTCAGAAACGGAAAACTGTGGTTCGCCGTCACTCCCGAATCCGAAAGCATTGTCTGCTCCGTTCGGTACGCGCTTTACCGCATCGACCTTCAAAGCATTTTGCAGGGCAAGGATAAAATGCGGGGCGTGGGGGTCGACACCGACGTGACCGGAAACGGGCACGAATACGCCGTCAATTTCGTCGGAAACTGGGTGTTTCTGAACGGCTGTCAGTTAAACAGTGACGTTGTTGACGAAACGGAAAGCCATACTTTTTATTCTTCCGTTATCAGGATAAACGGCGCGCTTTCGTATCTGCTGTTTACCTTTGACAAAAATTCCCGTGAAATAAGCCTTTCAGGCTATGTAAACGCCGATTCCGGGATCGACCGCATTGAACCTCTCAAAGACGGCGACGTGATAACGGTGATGTACGATGTTTTTTCGGACGATTGGCAAAGCGACTCCTTCATCGAGGGCGAAACATTTGAATATTCGTCCGCCGAAATGCAGCTCTCGATAGGTAGACTTGACAACGCCGTCTACATCTTTCAGGCGCTCGTGACCGATATCTACGGCAAAACATATCCCACAAACTTCGCGCTTGCCGTTATGACCGACGGCAATCTCGAAATAACCGACATCATCGAAAACGACGCAAATCCTGACGATGAATAAAAGAATGTTTGTATTTTTTTCGCGTAAACTATTGACATTATAACGGTTTACCGTTATAATGGTCGTAGGGGGAATGAAAAAATGCTCATATCTTATATGTTGCAAGAAAAAAACATAACGAAATACCGTTTGTCAAAAATCAGCGGTGTTCCTTATTCGACGGTCTGTGATATTTGTTCCGGCAAGGCGCAAATTGAAAAATGCTCCGCCGAAACGGTTCTGCGGCTGTCCGATGCCCTCGGGATTTCGATGGAGCAGCTTGTTCGTCCCTGTATCGATCGTCCCGAAAGTTTCGACCTTTTCAGGAGCAATGTGTGTCATAGACTTAAACTTCTCGGGGACACGGCTTTTATTGCGGAGCTGCTTGAAAACAATGAAATCCGGAAGTATTATAAAGACGGGAGGTATGCCGAAAGCCTTTATCTTCTTGCGATGCTTGATTGGCTTTGTCGGGTATGCGGGCTTCCCGTTTGTTCCGAATATGACAGTCTCCGCCGTTGCAAACTGAAAACAAAAATTTACCCGTCAAGCGTTTTGGCTGCCGCGAAAATATTGAAAAGCGATGCTCCCAAACATTCTGCCGAAAAAAACGCCATACCTGAATTTCTCAGATTTAATATAGTCGAGAGCGAGGTTCGGGATATTGTATAAGCAGAATAATGTATTCACCAAAAAAGATCTTGATCTGTACCTGAAAGAACTTGCAAAAGAGTTCAGAAAACTTAACGGCGTTGCAATGCCCGCCGAGCTCGTTCTGGTCGGAGGCGCCGCCGTTTTGGCAAATTACGGTTTCCGTGATATGACTGCCGATATCGACGCCGTTATTCGCGCTTCATCTGCCATGAAGGACGCAATTTCCCGTATTTCCGACCGTTTCGACCTTCCGAGCGGTTGGTTGAACTCCGATTTCACAAAAACATCATCGTACTCTCCGCGGCTTGAAGAGGTTTCCGTATATTACAGGACTTTTTCAAATATATTGACAGTTCGCACCGTCAGCGCCGAGTATCTTGTTGCGATGAAACTGCGTTCCGGCAGAAAGTACAAAAATGATATTTCCGATGTTGTCGGAATACTTGCCGAACACAAAAAAGCCGGCAATCCGCTGACTTTTGAAAAGATAGACAACGCCGTCGAAACTCTTTACGGAGGGTGGACGGGTTTTCCCTCCGATTCGAAATCTTTTTTGGAACAGGCTCTCAAAACTCCTCATATCGAAAAGGTTTTTGACTCTGTCAGAAAAGAGGAACTTTCCGCAAAATCCGAATTGGTCGTCTTTGAAAAAGAAAACCCCGGGGTTGCGGACGAAAAAAACATCAATGAAATTCTGGAAATGCTGAAACGAAAGAAAAAAACTGATTTATGATTTGCGATCGGGCTGAGAATACTTCGCCCGATCGGCGGCTTTGCCCGAAAAGATAAAAAAAGTTCACACACCCCTATTGACAAAACCGCCGATATGTTGTATAATTATTAAGCCTTGATTGAGAGCAGCGCTCTTTTTCAAAAAAAACGGAGCGGCGTTCCGTCAACATAATTTGCGGGTGTAGTTCAATGGTAGAACCCTAGCCTTCCAAGCTAGTCGCGTGGGTTCGATTCCCATCACCCGCTCCATTTATGTGTGCTTGTAGCTCAGCCGGATAGAGCATCTGCCTTCTAAGCAGAGGGTCGGGGGTTCGAGTCCCTTCAAGCACGCCATACGGTGGGTATAGCTTAGTTGGTTAAAGCGCCAGTTTGTGGCACTGGAGATCGAAGGTTCGAATCCCTTTACCCACCCCAAAAGACAAAAACAGTCCTCGAAAGAGGGCTGTTTTTGCTTTTGGGACGGGTAAAGGAATTAACGAACCTGTTTCGCGCAGCGAAACAAGGTTCGTCGCAGCAGCGATTTTTGCAAAGCAAAAATCGACTGTGAAGTCGCGAGTGAGCAAAAAACTTCGGGCACCGCATCAGCGGTCGAAGTTTTGTGAAACGCAGCGTACCCCTTTACTCGGCGTAAAGTTTTGATAAGACAAAAATAAATGAAATGTTGCGGTTGTTTTTTATTTTCGGGGTGGGTAAAGGAATTAACGAACCTGTTTCGCGCAGCGAAACAAGGTTCGTCGCAACAGCGATTTTTGCAAAGCAAAAATCGACTGTGAAGTCGGGAGTGAACAAAAAACTTCGGGCACCGCATCAGCGGTCGAAGTTTTGTGAAACGCAGCGTACCCCTTTACATTGCATGAAGTTATAACAAGGCAAAAAAGGGAAAATTGACGAAAAAAAACAGTCCTCGAAAGAGGGCTGTTTTTGCTTTTGGGACGGGTAAAGGGATTTGGCTGAAAATGACCGAACTCTCATCGGTTTTGACGGGCTGATTTTCGCCCTGACTTTCGCAAAAGCCTTGTAAATACGTCAAGTATTCACTACGGCTTTTTTGTCGTTATGACAAAAATCCGCACCGTGAAAACTGCCGGCACCCGCCACAGAGAAATTTTCGAGGAATTTTTTCTTTTTGAGACGCAGGCGGGCTGACGCCCGCCAAGACGAAAAGAGAGAAAATAACCGAAAATAGCCTGTGTCGGGCGATAAGAGTTCGGTCATTTTCAGCCGTTAACCTGTTTCGCGCAGCGAAACAAGGTTCGTCGAAACGGCGGAAAAAGGAACTTTTTCCGACCGTGAAGTCGCGAGTGAGCAAAAACTTCGGGCACCGCATCAGCGGTCGAAGTTTTGTGAAACGCAGCGTACCCCTTTACCCTGCGTAAAGTTTTGATAAGACAAAAATAACGGCAGGATTTCCTGCTCGTGGAAGCGCGACGGCGGCAAGGTCACCTTTGAAATAAGCGTTCCTCCCAACACTTCCGCGCGTTTTTGCGCCTGCGGTGTTGACAGGGAGCTCTCTGTCGGCGCGAATGTGATTGAGGCTGAAATAAACTGAAACGAACGCGCAATTTAGCTGTTATAGGGAACTTTTTATCTGCTTTCGGGCGAAAAAGTTCCCTGTTTTTTTGTGCTCTCTGTCGTTTATATCCGACAGGCTGATTTCGGGTTTCCTTCATATTTTTCGGTATTTCAAACGTTGAAAATTTTGACATTTCCGTGTGCAGAGGGAATATCTATTGCAAAATAGGGAACTTTATGATATAATAATCTTGAAAAAAGTTCCCTATGGAGGCTTATATGAACAATAATTATTCTCAGATCCGGGAATTGCTTCATCAGAAAGCGGATTTTCAGGCGAGATTAAATCTTATTCCGTATGACGGCTCTCCCGAGGTCAAAGAAACGGACGGAAAAAAATATCTGTATGTTCGCAAAAGGGTCGGTTCGCGGCTTGTTTCAAAGTATGTCGGAGTGTATTCCGACGAATTGTATCAGCTGCTTCTTCGGAATACCCGTGACGCAAAAGAATTCAGAAAAAATATCCGCAAACTTGACAGGGAGCTTGCTGTTCTCGGATATTCGAATGCCGAGATCTCTCCGAGAGTACAGCTGAATTTGGATTTTGCAAGGGTCAATATGAAATCCAGCATTTACGATCAGGCAGTACTTGAAGGTGTTGCGACGAGCTTTCCGCAAACCGAGGATATTATTGAAAACGGCGCGGTAAACGGTATGACGGCGAGCGATGTTCAGAAGATACTGAATCTTAAACACGCGTGGGAGTTTATCCTTGACCCCGACGTTATCTGCTATCCGTCGGATTATTCCATTCTCTGCCATATCGCAAACCTTGTCAACGAGGGCTTTTTTCAGAACGGCGGACGCATACGCGGCGTTCCCGTAACGATAGGCGGCACGGGTTATGTTCCGCCGTTGCCTGTCGAAACGGTTGTAAAGGAGAATATAGCAGAGATTCTTCAAGCGGATATTCCGTCCGACGAAAAGGCGATAAATCTGTGTCTTTATTGCATGAAGACGCAGATATTCAACGACGGCAACAAACGGGCGTCCGTCATTTTTGCAAATCATTATCTCATTTCGCAGGGCGGCGGTCTTCTCATTATTCCCGAAAAAAATGTGCCTGATTTCAAAAAAATGCTCATAAATTACTATGAGGATAAGGACGGCGGCGAGATAACGGACTTTATGAAGAGGCTGTGCATAAGGACATTTTAGAAAAAGGGGAATATTCCCGATGAATCTTCTCTGAAAAGTGCCCCTGTATTGCGTCGCGCGAACCACTCTTCCCGTCTGTCTGCCTTTTGGCGGAAAATGAAAGGGGATTCCTTTCCCCGTCACCGTTTCGCCAAAATCGAAATGATTGTAAAATAGCGGAAGAATTATCTTCAAACTTAATAAAGCGGACATAATGTATATATTGTGTCCGTTTTGTTTATTTACAACACAACGCGTTTATACTATAATATCTTTGATTATTATAGGGTTAATGCGCCTCGCGGAAAAGCGCCGAAATCGGCGCGGCGGGCGCGGAGCCGAAAATGTAAAAGAGTTTTTTCGCGCAGAGGCGTTTCGCGCGGAGGACGCGAACCTTTTTCAAGGAGATTTTATGAGCAAAGAAGCAGTCGATCTGCGCGGCAGGCGAGAGGTGTTTTGGGACGACTTTATGATCGAGCCCGACCGCACAAACGCCGAGCTGCGTTTACACAAGCCCGTCAAAAAAGAGCGTGTGCTCCTGCTTGATAAGCCGTGGGAGGGCGACGGGTGCGATTATTACAACATTTTTAAGGACGAGGACGAGAACGGCGTTTTTTACAGAATGTATTATCTCGGCTGGACGATGATAAAGCCGGACGGCACGCACAACGGCTCGGACATCAAGGTCTGCTATGCCGAAAGCCGCGACGGCATCAAATGGGAACGTCCCGACCTCGGTATATGCAAATTCGGCAGATACAGAAAGAACAACATCATTCTGGATCAGAAAACGGATATTTACGATAATTTCTTCGCGTTTAAGGACACAAATCCGAACTGCAAGCCCGACGAAAAATACAAGGGCGTTGCCGAGTGCGGCAGGGACGGAACTCTTTGGGGCTATGTTTCGACGGACGCGAAGCACTGGACGCGCAAGGCGCTTTTGACGAAGCAGGGCAAGTTCGACTCCCTCAACGTGTGCCATTGGGACAAATACAGCGGCAAATACCGTTGCTATATACGCGATTTTCACGACAATGAGGAAACGGACGAATACGCTATCCGCGATGTCCGCGTCATAACCTCCGACGATTTCTGGAACTGGTCGGAGCCGACGATGATAGATTTCGGCGAACAGGCGGACTATCCGCTATACACAAACAATGTCGGACCGTATTACCGCGCGGATCACATTCTGACGGGCTTTCCGACAAGATACGTTCAGCGTTACGGATGGACGAAAAACTTTGACAGGCTGTGCGGCGCGGAACAGAGAAAGCTCCGCTGCAATTTAACGGAGCGTCTGGGGCTTACCGTGACCGACTGCGTGTTTATGACAAGCCGCGACGGCGTTAAGTTCCGCCGCTTTGACGAGGCGTGGCTGACCCCCGGCCCCGAAAACGGCAGCAACTGGGTCTACGGCGACTGCTATCCCGCGTTCGGTATGATAGAGACCCCGAGCGAATACGAGGGCGCGGCGAACGAGATCTCGATGTATAATTTTGAGGGAAAATGGACGGGCAAGCCGTCGAATCTTTACCGATACACGGTTCGTCTGGACGGATTTGCGTCCTATTACGGCGCGTATCCCGGCAGAAGCCTCGTCACCCGACCCTTTACCTTTGACGGCGACACGCTGAAGATAAACTTCGCGACGTCCGCGATAGGATTTATGAAGGTTCGCGTGCTGGACGAGAATTACGAGCCTTTGGAGGGCTTTTGGACGACCGAGATATTCGGCGACCGCGTTGACAGCCCGATAGACTTTGAAAACGGAAATATCGCGGATTTGAAAGGCAGGACGATACGCCTTGCCGTCGAACTCAGCGACGCAGACATATATTCGTTTATAATCGAATGATAAACGGGAGGTTAAAATGAAAAAAAAGATAATTCTTCTGGCTGTCTGCCTTTTCTCCGTCTTTGCGTTCTTCACCGCCTGCAACGGCGATAAGAATCCGACGGGAACCGGCACGGCGACCGGCGAAAAGGATTTCGGCGGCAGAAAGTTCTATTTCCGCGGAACCGTCATAATCGCAGACCCCTCCGACGACGACCCCGACATAGATCCCGGCACGCTTCCTTATATGGAAAGCCGCGAGGACGAGGTTCTTTACAATCAGTGCCTTTATATCGAAAAAGCCTATAACTGCAAGATAATCCGTTCCGGCTTTTCCGAAAGCACGCAGACCTTCGCCACTATGTTCGCGTCGGGCGATATCGAAGCGGATTTCTGCTCCGCCACTTTCAGCGAGCTTCGCGACTATTTCAAGGCGGGCATTCTCTGCGATCTGGAAAAGCTTGAAAATCTTGACGCCTCCGACGAGGAAAAATGGGGCATCGAGGCGAAACGTGACGCGACCCGCTACGGCGGCGTGCTTTACGGCTTCCCCGTAAAAGGCTCCATGTATACGCCGTTCGTTTCCGTTTACAGCGGCGCGCTTATCTATAACTACAAGCTTTACGACGAGTTCAATATAGGCACCACGCCCAAGGAAATGGTCGAGGCGGGCGACTGGACGTTTGACACGTTCCTCAATCTTGTTCAGCGCTGTTCCGACCTTACCGCGCAAAGACCCGTTTACGGGCTTCAGAGCGCCTGCTCCCTCGAAGCATCCGCCATCGACGCCAACGGCTCCAACATCATTATAAAAAGAAACGACAAATATATTTCCGGTCTCAGCTCCGACCCCGCCATCAACGCCCTTGAATGGGTCAGAAAAATGTATCAGACCGGTTGCGTCAGCGTTGACGGACGCGGAAATATAGACAACGACACCGCGGTTTTTGCGCTTAAAACTTCCGAAAACGCAATAAACACAAAGTGCTCCACCGTTCACTGGGTTCAGTTCCCGAAGGGCCCCGACGCGACCGAGGCAACCAAGAACACGGGCGCGTATTTCGGTTACCACGAAAGGGGAACCTCCGTTTTCAAGCACGGCAACGACGCGCAGAGAGATGAGGACTCCGCGTTTATCCTCGACAAGCTTTTCGCTCCGACCGAGGAATGGGGCAAGACCGGCTACGACGACTATATGGCGCGTAATTTCTTCGACACCGTCGATGATTACGAGGTATATAAGAACACAAGCATAAATATGAACTATCAGTATGCGCTTGAGATCCTCGCGGACGAAAACTTCGGCAAGGAGTATCAGGATGTTATCGGCAGCGCCGTCGCGCCTTCCTTCACGGGCTCGATAAAGAACCAGCTTTCCTCGCTCGTAACCGCGATGAACGAAAAGATATGCAAACCGATGAACGAGGCAAAATAAGAGGTGCGAGATATGAAAATAACGCTTTCTCCCGACTTTTTCGGGGAAAAGGAAAAAACTCTTTTCGAGTACGGAAAGATGAGCCTGTCGCTGTTCAGGTATTCGACGGGCATCTGCGGCATGACGCTCAAAAACGCGCGCGGTCACATCACCGTGCTTCCGTTCAAGGGCTTTCAGGTGTGGCGCGCCTGCTTTGACGAACATGAACTTGTTATGAAAACGCTGTTCGACGAGCCGACGCAGAGCACCGAATACTGCAAGACTTACGGCGCGTTTCTTATCCATTGCGGACTTACCGCGATAGGCAACCCCGACTTTTCCGCCGGCGACGCGCATCCTCTTCACGCCGAGCTGCCCAATATCGGTTACGACAAGGCGTGGGCGGTCTGCGGCGAGGACGAAAAGGGCAGATATGTTGAGCTTTGCGGCTCCTGCCGTTATGTTTTCGGCTTTGAGACGGGATACGAGTTCCGTCCGACCTACCGCTTGTATGAAAACGCTACTACGTTCGACGTGCATAACGAGATAGAAAACCTGCGCGGCTGCCGTCAGGAATATTCGTATATGTGCCACATGAACTTCCGCCCCGTTGACGGCTCAAAGCTCGTTTATTCCGCAAAGACGGAGAATATTTATCTGCACGAGCTTGTGCCCGACACGCTGACGGACGACGAGAAGAAGAAACTGAAAAACTGGTTCAAGGTTCTGAAAAAGGACATTCACGCGCACGATGCGATAGGCGGCAACGAACAGTTTTATCAGCCCGAGGTCGTGTTCACCGTCAGGTATGAATCGGACGAAGAGGGCAGAGGACACTGTATGCAGGTATTCCCGGACGGTTACGCGGGCTATGTTTCGCATCATCCGGCACAGCTGCCGTTCGGCGTTCGCTGGATAAGCCGCTTCCCGAACGAGGACGCCGTGGGTATGCTTCTTCCCGCGACGGGAGAGCATAACGGCCATGCGGACTGCGTGAAAAAGGGATATATCCGCTATATGGAGGCGGACGAGACCGTTAAGATTGACTTCACAACGGGACTTTTGACCCCTGCCGAGGCGGACGCGATGAAAGAAAAGATCGCGAAAATGATAGGTTGAGTTTATAATACATATTATATAAAAAGATATTCAAAGGAGAAAAAAACATGTCCAGAGTTTGTATTCCCGATTACGAATACGTTGAAAGACGCAAAAAATGCGTTGAGATGATGAAGGAGCAGAACCTTGACGTTATGATAGTCAACGGCACCGAGTCCGACTATGCCAATCCGCGTTACTTCTGCGGCTTCTGGCCTCTTTTTGAGAGAGTAGGCGTGGCTATCGCGGCAAACGGCAACGCCGCCGTTATGGTAGGTCCCGAATCCGTCATCTTTGCCGGCGACGTTTCGAGAATCAAGAACATTTATCCCTGCCTTTATTACAGAGAGGGTGCAAACCCGTCCTATCCCGAGATAAAGACGAACACCTACAACGACGTTATTGAAGATCTCGGCGTTAAGGGCAAGCATATCAGAATAGGTATCGGCGGTTATATGGAGACCACCGTTGTTATGATGGACGGCCTTAAAGAGTGCTATCCCGAAGCGGAGATAGTAAACGCCGACAACATTATGGTTTCCCTGCGTCAGATCAAATCCGAAAACGAGATCGCCTGCATCCGCGAAGGTTTCAGAATCGCGCAGATCGCGACCGATGAGGTTGTAAAGGCGCTTCGTCCGGGTGTTACCGAGCTTCAGATGGTCGGCATCGCGCAGAAAGCGATTTACGAGAACGGCGCGGAATACGAAGGTCTTCCGATGTACGTATTCAGCGAAAAGAGCACTTCTCACGCCATTTCCAGACCCTCTTACAGAGTTATCAACAAGGGCGACATCGTTCAGCTCAACCTTTCCGCAAAAGTTGACGGATATTCTCCCGCGATCGGTATTCCCGTGGGTATGGGCAAATATTCTCCCGAGAAGAAGGATCTTGTTGACTTCTGCCTTGAAGCGCACAAGTGGACGGAAAAACAGCTCAAAGCGGGCGTTCTTGCTTCCGACATCGCAAAAGGCTTCCTCAAATTCTTCGAGGATAACGGCAGAAGAGAAAACTACGTTTACGGTCCCTGCCACGGAACCGGCATCATCGAAGTTGAAGCGCCGTGGATGGAGACCACTTCCAATTACAGACTTCAGCCGAATATGACCTTCCAGGTAGACACCTTCGTTTCCGGTCCGACTTTCGGTCTTCGCTGGGAAAAGGGTATCGTAATAACCGAAAACGGCTTTGAGTCCAACTGCGACGAACTCAAATATATCGAACTTGATTTCTGACTTGAGGAGATGTTTGTTTTATGAGACTTGAATATATGATGACCGCCGACGTGCAGGAAGCGAAGGAGAAAAATCTTCCCGTTATCCTGCCTATCGGCACGATAGAATGGCACGGACCTCATTGCGCGCTCGGCTGCGACACGATGATCTGCCAGGGCTTTGCCGATAAAATTGCGGAGAGCAAAGAATGTGTTGTTTGCCCGCCCGTTTGGTACGGCGTCGCGTCTTATGCGGTAGGCGGCCCCGAAAACGGAACCGTTACCATCGACGTCGATGTTTACGAGAACTATATTTACGGTATTCTTAAATCAATGCTTTACGGCGGATTCAAGAACATCTATATGCTCATTCATCACCAGTTTGAAGACGAAAACTATATGCCCATGACCCTCGCCTGCGCAAAAGCGGCGAAAAAACTCATCATGGAGTATATGGAGGACACCATGGGCAAAGGCTGGTGGGGTTCCAACAGTTTCTCTTCTTACTACGACAACCTCGGCACGGATTCCGACTTCCCGTTCGGTATGATAAAGGTTTATTCCTGTATGTCTACCGCCGCGCAGCACGCCACGGGATACGACCACGCCGGCAAGTATGAGTCCAGCCTTCTCAAAGCGTTCTATCCGGACGCGGTCAAGCTCGAAAGGCTTCCGCAGTCCGACGCGTGGTTCATTCAGAGCGCTTATGAGGCGTCTGCTGAACTCGGTCAGAAGATGATAGAGGTCTCCATGGTCGATCTGCTTAAAAGAATTAAGTAATTAAAAACCATATCAAAAGGGGTTGTAAAAAACGCAGGTTTTTTACAACCCCTTTTTGTCGGGTCTGCATACTGCCGCAAAGCGTCTCATATACGGGCAGCTTACGTATTAAAATATTGATTTTTGTCGTAATATAATTGACTTACGGCGGTTTTGGTTGTATAATTAACAATATATGACTGCGCCGTCACATCAGGACGGAAGGGAGAAAATCAAGTGTTCGTAGCTATATTCTGTATATTCTTTTTGATGATGTTTGCCGGCGCGTATTGGCTTTCCGGCAGATGGCTTATGCTTGTCGGCGTGCCTTACAACACAAAGCGCTCCCGAATCGCCCGTTCCGTTCTCGGCGTCGCCGTGGTTATTCTCTGCGGAATCTGGCGCGCCGTCGTTATCGTTGTTCTGCACGTCATAGCGTTCGCGCTGCTCTGCGAGATCATCGCCGCGCTCGCGCGCCGTATCGGGCGGACGCGTGGGAACAAAAAGCTTTATTCCTTCCTCCGCGTCGTCTACCGCAGCGCCGCGATACCGCTGCTTCTCACCGCCGCCGTGATGATCTACGGTATGGTGAATATGTGGAGCATCGTCAGAACCGACTATACCGTCGCGTCCCCCAAGCTGACGCGCGAATACCGGATAGTGCTTATGACGGACACCCATTTCGGCTCCGTACAGTCTCCCGAAGTGCTTGAATCGAAGATAGACGAGATAAACTCCCTCAACGCCGACGCCGTCGTTCTTTGCGGCGACATCGTGGACGAATCCACGACGCGCGAACAGCTTGAAAGGGTCTTTGATATTTACAGCCGGCTGAAGAGCCGCTACGGCACTTTCTACACATACGGCAACCACGACAGACAGGAGTATAACATCGAGAGCCGCCGTGCCTATACCGAGGAGGAGTTTGCCGAAACGGTGCGCTCACACGGAATTACGATATTGCAGGATTCTTCCGTTACCCTCGGCGACGAACTCATTCTTGCCGGCAGGGAGGATAAGAGCCGGGGCGCCCGTCTTTCTTCCGCGGAGCTTCTCAGGAATGCCGACCGCTCCCGTTTTATCATAGTTTCCGACCATCAGCCCGTCGAAGCGGCGGAAAACAACGCGCAGGGCGCCGATCTTCAGCTTTCCGGCCATACCCACGCGGGACAGATCTACCCGTTCGGACTGCTTATAGAGCTTGTCGGAAAAATGAACTACGGCGAATACCGCCGCGGCAATCTCACCGCGATAGTATCTTCCGGCACGGCAGGCTGGGGCTTTCCGTTACGCACCGAGGAGCATTGCGAATATGTTCTCATAACGCTGACGCCCGCGCAGCGGATGTCCGCGGATGCAAAACCGAATAATTAAGGGCGTGAAAAAACTCTGACCGTAGAAACGCCGAAAAATATAAAAAAGCATTCTGAAAGACGCGCAAAAAGGGGCTGTAAAAAAAACGCAAGTTTTTTTTACAGCCCGTTTCTTTATATTGCTTTGTGTCAATCGTCGGTATCGCCGTCAACGGGCTTTTCTTCGCCGTTTTCGGGCTGCGCCGCGGCTTCTCCGCCGTCGGAGACGGGATTTGCATTCTCATCTTTGTTTTCGGGCTTTTTCGGCTCCGCCGCCGTCTTTTCGCCGTCAAGCGGTTCAAGCTCCTCGCCCTTCATAATCTTATCGAACTCTTCCGCGGAAAGCTTCTCACGCTCGATAAGATAATCGGAAACCTTAACAAGCTCCTGCTTGTGATCTTCGAGAATGGCTTTCGCGCGCGCGTAAGCCTCGTCGATAAATCTCTTGATCTCCGCGTCTATCTTCGCCTCGGTCTCGTCGGAGCAGTTTCTCTGCGTTGTCAGGTCTCTGCCGAGGAACACCTGATCGTTGTCGCCGCCGAACGAGATCGCGCCGAGGTTCGACATACCGTATCTGGTAACCATATCGCGCGCAAGCGCCGTCGCTCTTTCTATATCGTTGGAAGCGCCCGTGCAGATATCGTCAAGCACGACCTCCTCCGCAACGCGTCCGCCGAGAAGCCCGACAAGGTTGTCGAGAATCTCTTTTTTCGACATGTGCTGCTTGTCTTCCGAGGGAACGTAGTAGGTGTAGCCCGCCGCCATACCTCTCGGAATTATCGAGATCTCGTGAACGGGGTCTTTATTTTCAAGGAAATGCGAAACAACCGCGTGTCCCGCTTCGTGAACCGCCGTTATGCGCCTGTCCTTCGGGATCTTGACCGCCGATTTCTTTTCGATGCCGACGATAACTTTCAGTATCGCGTCGTCGATATCCTGCGCCGTAATTCTCGGATGCCGTCTTCTTGCGCAAAGCAGCGCGGATTCGTTCATAATGTTTTCGAGGTCGGCAGGGGAGAAGCCCGCCGTCGATTTTGCGACGTGGTTAAGGTTCACGTCGTCCGCAAGCGGCTTTTGCCTCGAATGTATTTTGAGTATTTCTTCTCTCGCTCTCACATCGGGCAGACGGATAACTATCTGTCTGTCAAATCTGCCGGGACGCAGCAGCGCGCTGTCCAGAATATCGGGTCTGTTCGTCGCCGCCATAACGATAACGCCTTCGTTTTTCTCAAAGCCGTCCATTTCAACAAGCAGCTGGTTCAGCGTCTGCTCTCTTTCGTCGTTGCCGCCGCCGAGACCCGCACCTCTCTGTCTGCCCACCGCGTCGATCTCGTCGATGAAAACAATACACGGCGCGTTCTTCTTCGCCTGATCGAACGTGTCGCGAACACGGGAAGCGCCCACGCCCACATAAAGCTCAACAAAGTCCGAGCCGCTTATCTGGAAGAACGGAACGCCCGCTTCTCCCGCCGTGGCTCTCGCCAGATAGGTCTTACCCGTTCCCGGGCTGCCGACCATCAGAATACCTCTCGGTATACGCGCGCCGAGCTCGGTGAACCGCTTCGGGTTTTTGAGGAAATCAACAACCTCCGCAAGCTCCTCCTTTTCCTCGTCCGCGCCGGCAACGTCCTTGAACATAACCTTCGATTTTGCCTCGTTGCCGAGCTTCAGCCGCGCCTTCGAAAAGCTCATCGCCTTTCCCGCACCGCCTCCGCCGCTCATCTGACCGAACATAAAGAAGCCGAAAACCGCAAGCATTATGATTATAAGCACGTACGGAATCGCGCTGACCCAAACCGGCGTCTGCGCCTGCGGAATCAGGTCGTATTCCATCCGCGGCTCTCCGGTCTCGGTATTTTTGATATACTGCTCAACGTCCTCGAGAAAGAGGCCTACGCTGTAAAGCGAATATTTTTCCTCGGTTTTTCCCTTAGCGTTGGGCTCTTTCAGCTTCAGCTTAAGAGTGGAGGCGTCAACGGTGAATGTTTCAACCTTGCCCTCTCTGAAATAGTTTATGATATCCGAATACTTGGTATCGCGTTTTGAATCTCCGCGCAAAAGCATAAGCACGAAAACGCCGATAAGTATTAATATAACGGCATAGACCGCCAAGTTTTTGAATTTTTTCAAGCGGGTAACTCTCCTTTATACGTTTTGCTCCGAACGCCTTTCGCCTTCGGGCATACCGACCGAACCGGCATCTGATTATTCATTATTTATGTTATACGAAAATTATATACTCTTTAAGACGTATTTATTAAAATAAAGTGAAATCTGCCTTTAAGCCGTTTTCTTTTTCCGCAATGTCTGCCGATGTTCCGAAGCCGCAGACGTGCGCAACTCTTCCGTCGCAGACGAGAACGGGATTTACTTTCCGTTTTTCCGTCGGAACTTTCGCGTCCGAATAAAGCTTAAAAACGCTTTTCGTTCCCGCGCTTTCCCTGATCTTTATTCTGTCTCCGCTTCTCGCCGGTCTCGCTTCGAGCCGTCCGAGCAGCGAACGGGGAATTCTTCCTTTCGGGCTTTCCGTCAGCGTCAGAACCCCGACGCCCTCTATCACATTCTCGCCCTCTCTCAAAACAAGCGAATAATCCGCGCTTTTTCGGCTGTTTTTCAGAAAAACGACCTCCGAATAGCTCTTTTCCGCGGTTATCCCGTCCGTCAGGCTTATCCTCGCGTTTGTTTTGCCGTTTTTCACAAGGTCGCAAAGCGCGTCCGTCAGCGCGCGCGACAGCTTTTTTCCGCCCGTCGCGTCCTCGAATGCCCTGCGCAGACAATACCCCGAAAAAGCATAGCCGTTCTCTTTGAAATATTCAAGGGACAGCCCGTTTTCGGTTTTTGCCTCGCCGTACACCCTCCGCGCCGCCTCTTCGATAAGTCCGCTCTGTTCCCGTTCCGTGTTTATGAACCTCGCAACCGCCTCGTCGAACGACGGATTGAGTTTTCTGAGCAGCGGAATTATCTCATTTCTCAGCACGTTTCTGCGGCAGACAGGCTCGTCGTTCGTTTTGTCGTGCGCGTAAGGGATATTCTTTTCCCGACAGTATGCGACTATCTCTTTTTTGTCAAGGTCAAGCAGCGGTCTTGCAACGAGGTCGTCGCGCAGCAGAGGGATTCCGCAGGCACCGTTCAGCCCCGTTCCTCTGATAAGGTTGAGCAAAAAAGTTTCGACGTTGTCGTTTCTGTTATGCGCCGTGAAAATATGCGAATAGCCGAGTTTTTTTCTCAGCCCGTCCAGAAATTCATACCTTTTTTCTCTCGCGAAGGTTTCAATGGAAACGCCCTTCGGACAAAGCCCCCGTATATCTTCTTTCGCAGCGAAAACGCGAACGCCTCTGTCCTTGCAGAAAGCCTCGAGCGCCTTTTGCTCGTCATCCGCCTCCGCGCGCAGCCCGTGGTTGAAATGCCCGACCGCGAACGGGACGGGGGAGTGCTCGATAAACCACGAAAGAAGCGTCATGGAATCGCTTCCGCCGGAAACGGCAAGCACCGCGCCCGAGCAATTCTCAAACATCCGCTCCCTCTCTGCGGTGCCGCGGATAACGTCGTCAACCGTCATATTCCCTCCGGAACGGGGGCGCGGTCGATTGATTTTATCGAGGTGTGCGCGCCGTCCCAAAGCAATTCGATTTTGCCCGTGCGGCCGTGTCTGTTCTTCGAGATATAAACTTCCATTATATTCTTTTTCGGCGTGTTCGGCGTGTGCGTTTCGGGGCGGTCGAGGAATATAACCACGTCCGCGTCCTGCTCAATCGAGCCCGAATCGCGCAGGTCCGAAAGCTGAGGCGTCTTATCCTCGCGCTTGGTTATGCTTCGCGAAAGCTGCGAAAGCAGTATAACGGGCACGTTCAGTTCTTTTGCAAGAAGCTTTATCGAACGCGTATATTCCGCGATTTCCTGCACGCGGTTGTCCGTCGAGCCGCTGCCCATAAGCTGCAGATAGTCGATTATGATGCAGCCGAGATCCTTTTCTCTTCTCAGCTTCGCCTTCATCTCCGCCACGGTTATCGTCGAGGTTTCGTCCACGATAAAGCGGCTCCCCCGCAAGGTTTCTCTGTAAAATCCGAAAAGCTCTTCCCAGTCCGACATCTCTATTTCGCCGGTTCTGAGCTTCTCGTGGTCAATGCGCGTCGCGTTTGAAATAACTCTTCGCGCAAGCTGGAGCTTTGACATTTCGAGCGAGAAGAACGCAACCGTCTTTTTCGGCGAATAGCGCGACGACGTCGCCAGATTGTAAGCCACGTTCAGCGCGAACGTCGTTTTTCCGACGCCGGGGCGCGCCGCAAGGATAACGAGGTCGGAGTTGTTCAGACCTCCGATATAGTTGTCAAGCGCGCTTATGCCCATCTTGACCGCCTCGAACTTGCCCGTGGTGTCCTTTTTCATCTCCTGCAGCCTGTCCATTTCTTCCTTGACAAGCGACTGCAAGTCCGACATCTGCGTCGTAATATCCTCTTTTTCGAGGTCGTTGAACTTCCGTCCCGCCGTGTCGAGCACCTTTTCGGGGTTCTCGTTCTCATAGCACATTTCGCTGACTTCCGCGCAGATATCAAGCGCTCTGCGCAGCAAAAACTTCGAGCGCAGCACCTTTACGAAGTATTCAACCTTCGTTATCGCCGACGCGGTGTCTATCAGGGACAGCAGATATTCCTTGTCGTCGTCCGACTCAAATCCGCCGCCGTCGCGGAGCGTTTGAAGCAAAACGAGCCCGTCGATGGGAACGGAGAGGTTGTTCAGCTCCGCCATCGCCTCGTATATTTGCCTGTGGCGCGGAATATAGAACGCTTCCGCAGGCAGCTTTCCGAGAACGTCCGTCAGCTTTGAAGGGTCGCGAAGCACCGTGCCGAGCACCGCCTGCTCCGCTTCGAGCGAATAAGGAACCTGCTTTGAGGAAAACTCCTCCGCTCTGAATTTATTTGCCGAGGGCATTTTTTCTCTTCCTTCCGTTTGTTTTCGGCGCAGCGGCTTTTTTCGTTCCGCCGCTTTTCGCCGCTTTTGCGCTTACGTCAATCCCGTTCCTTCGCAAAAACCTTGATTTTTGCGGAAACTTCGGGATAAAGCTTTATTTCCGCGGTATACTCCCCGAAGCCCTTTACGGCGACGGGCAGATTTATTTTTTTCTTGTCAATGTCTATCGAATAAAGCCTTTTCAGCTCTTCCGCAATTTCCTTTGCCGTTATGCTGCCGAACATTTTGCCGCCCGCGCCCGCTTTTAGGCTGAACGTGACGGTTACGCCGTCGATTTTTCCCTTCAACGCCTCCGCCGCCGCTTTTTCTTCCGCTTTGTGGAAGTCTTTTGCCGCTTTCTGCGTGTTCATATTATTGATGTTTCCCGCGTTCGCTTCCTGCGCTATTTTTTTCGGAAAAAGGTAGTTTCTCGCATATCCTTCCGAAACCTTGACCATTTCGCCCTTTTTGCCGAGCGCTTTTACATCCTGAAGCAAAATTACCTGCATAATACGTCCTCCTATCCGTGATTTCCGAGAATATTACTCTCTTCTATGTATTCGTCTATCGCTTTTTTAAGCATTTCAAGCGCCTCTTTCGGCGAACAGTTTTTTATCTGCGCGCCCGCCATGGTCTGATGTCCGCCGCCGCCGAGTTTTTCCGTTATGAGCTGCACGTTGACCTGCCCGAACGAACGCCCCGAAACGATAACCGCGCCCGAGGAATCCGGGAACAGCGTAAACGACGCCTGCACGCCCTCGATATTCAGCATCTCGTCCGCCGCCTGTGCCGAAGCTATGCGGAACTGCGAGCCCGCTTTGTCCTCCCAGCACGCGATTGCAACGATTTTTCTGTAAACCTTCGCGTTCTGAACCATATCCGTCTTTTGCATATACGTCTGCATGTCAACCTGAAAGAGCTTTTTGACGTTGACGGTGTTCGCGCCCGCTTTTCTCAGATACGACGACGCCTCGAACGTGTGCAGGCTCGTGCGTATCATAAAATTCTTGGTATCGAGGTATATTCCCGCCATCAACGCCTCCGCCTCCACCGCGGGCATACGGTTGACGTTCATATACTGCATAATCTCCGAAACCATCTCCGACGCGCTCGACGCATAAGGCTCGTGAAAGAATATATCCGCGTTGTCGATGAAATCCGCCGATTTTCTGTGGTGGTCGATAACGACCAGACGCTCCGAAAATTCAAGCAGTTTCGGCATCGCCGTCATCGAAGCCCTGTGCGTGTCCACGATAACCGTCACCGCGGTCGGGCTTGCCATAATAAGCGCCTGTTCGGGCGTGACGAACGTCTCTTTCATATCCGCCGACTCTTTTATCAGCCTCTCGTAAAGCGCGTTCGCAAGCGAAGAGTTTCCGTCGTAAACTATGCCGACCTTTTTTTGAGCGTCCAGCGCGATCCTTGCAACGCCGACCGCGGCGCCCAGACAGTCGAAGTCCGCGTACTGATGCCCCATAATAAGCACCGTGTCCACTTTTTTGAAAAGCGTTTTCAGCTCGGAAGCGACAACTCTCGATTTGATTTTTGTCCGTTTTTCAACGCCCTTGCTCAGTCCTCCGAAAAACTCAAAGCCCTTCGACGAGTGCATTGCCGCCTGGTCTCCGCCGCGGCTCAGCGCCATATCAAGCGCGATCCTTGCGTGCTCCTCGTTTTCCGCGAACGTCGCGCCGCCGAACCCGACGCCTATTGATATCGTCGGCTGCGTCGAAGTCGCTATTTGCAGATTCCGCACCTTGTCAAGTATGTCAAAGCGCGTTTCCGTGAATTGCTTTATATATTCGTTTCTGAAAATGAACAGATAACTGTCCTTTTCCGTTTTTCTTATAATGCCCCCGACGGATTGCGCCCATTCGGTCAGCGCGTTGTCTATGATAGCCATCGCGGTTGACTTTTCGCTCTCCTTGGAAACCTGAAAAAGCTCGTCGTAATTGTCCACGAGAATATGCGCGATGACGGGCTTTTGCTGATTGTACTTGATTTGCAGCTGCTGATAGTCCGTTATGTCGAAAAAATACAGCACGGCAAGATCTCTGCCTCTTATCTCGCATTTATCCGTTATCACGGTGAAATACTTCGAGGCAAACGAAACCTTGACGGTCCTCTTTGAAAAAATATCCTGATTAAGCTTGAAAACCGAATTGAAAGTCGAAAGATCGGCCCCGTCCGTAACCTTTATGAACGGGTCGTTGTACCAGATAACGTCGCCTTTCCTGTCCGCCAGAACAACGGGCAGGGGAAACGCCATCAGCCGTTCCTGCTCGTTAAAATCAAGCAGGTCTATAAAACTTTCGGAAAGACTTCTCGCATTCTTTTTTTTGACGGCGGCGTAAAGCTCGTAGCCGGCAATATAAACGACGGTCGCTATCAGCAGTATCCGGAACAGAGTTTTGTCCGAAACTATGTTGGAGGCGATTGCGAACACCGCAAGCAGAATATAGTGAAGCCTGTCAAGTATCGCGTGAAGCGTTTTTGTCTTTTTCATTCAGACTCTTTCTCCTTGTAAGCTTCTCAGATCCCGGTAACTGTCAACCGTTCCGAGCAGTGAGAAGACCGTTGTCTGCATTATCAGAAATCCGACGACGGTTGCTATTATCATCGGTGTTTTCACCCTCATCGGCAAAGAGCGGCTCTTCATCAGAAAAACAAAGACCGAAAGCCCCGCCGCCGCCAGAACGAGATTCATCAGCGTTTCAAAAATGTATACGACGAAAAGCCACGTCATGTCGTATATCAGCGACGATGTGTCCGATACGCTTCCGCTCCCGAAAAATATAACTATCCATGAAAGAACGGTCAGCGTCGCGCCCGCCTTGCTTATCCTTATCTCGGTCGGTCTCGTCGCGAACCCCACGGGGAACGTCGAACGCTTCAACAGGCTTTTTGTCAGAAAATACGTCGCCGCCGCCGTGAACAGGAACACGCCGGCAACGGCAGTCGGCAGGTTCATGATTATCATATCGTGCAGATCCGCCGAAAGCGCGGGTCTCTGCGCCGCAAGCTTGTCGCTTGTAAGCGCCGTTCTTGCGAAGACCGCCTCGTATATCGAAAGCCCGCCTTTGCCGCGTTCGAGAATAATATCCGCCGTTTTATCCGCCGCCTCCGCGATGGATTCCTTTATCGGCTCCGTAACGTGCGCCGTGTCAAAGGTCGGGTGCCCCTCGTAAGCGAACGCGCAGAAAACCGCAATTCCGAATATCATCGCAACGATGCAGGACGCCGTAACGGCGCTGTTTACCGTTTTTTTCTTTCGGAAAGCTATTCCCGTCACAACGCCCGTCGGCGCAAATAAAAGATAAAGCAGCAGCGCGGTCGCAAATCTTCCGAACAGAAGCGTTACCGCAAAGAAAAGCGCGATAAAGACCAGCGCCGTCCACGGATTTTTGTTTATCGCAACCGTCGCCGAAAGAAATACCGTCGCCGCAGGCATCAGCAGAATCAACAGCCACGATGCCCCCGGCAGAAAAACAACAGTCAACGCCGAAGCCGACACCGCGGTCACCGCAAGCGCGGGGAAAAGAATTTTTTTGAAAGTGTCTTTTTTCTCGCTTTTCACTTGAAGCTCTCCGTTTGACGTGAATATGTTCTCTCCGCCGCAGCTTCCGTCCGAAGCCCGGCAAAAAGCCGACAATATATCAGTATATTATATTATAACATATATTGCCGTCTTTGAAAAGTATGATTTCCGAAATTTTTGTGTATTATTTCGTTTTTGCGTCAATTTTGCCGCGTATCCTCAATCAGTATCACTTTATTATAGTCCGCGCCTCTTATATACATTGATATTCCGATATTCATCAGATACGCGCCGCCCTTGATCATCTCAACCCCGTCAACGGTAAGTCTGTATCTCCCGTTCGCGTCAAGTCCGGCAAGGCGCAGCTCGTTCTGCTTTTTGTAGAAACGCGTTCCCTTTGCCGCGATGAAAACAACGCCTTCTTTTTTATCCCTGCTCAGGTATTCGTTGCAGAGTATTCCGTTCTCCTCCTCGCTCGAAAGCCTGTACAGGTCGCCGAACTGAACAAGGTCGCGCACGGATTTGTAAAGCTCAATATTTCTCCTGCAAATTTCCAAATCTTCTTCCGAATACTTTGTCAGGTTGCCGCCTATGCCGAGCGCGCCCTGCATCGCCACGTTGAATCTGAAATCGAGCGAGCACGGCTTGTTAAGCCCCGTTGTGTCCGTCACCCACGCCCTCATCGCCTTTATCGGGCGGAGCATGGAGTAGCCGCGCTGGATAGCCATTCTGTCCACGGCGTCCGTGTTGTCGCTCGTCCAGATCTGGTCAAAATGGCTCAGCGCGCCGAGGTCGCAGCGACCGCCGCCGGAAGCGCAGCTCTCAAACTGCACCTGCGGATGGCGTTTTTTGAGTTCGTCCGCAATTCCGTAGACCGCCGCCGTGTGCAGATACGAATACATCTGCGGATTTTCGAGATTTTCCGCGCCTACCTGCGAAAACGGACGGTTCATATCCCATTTGATATATTTGATATTGTGATTTTCAAGCAGCTCGTCAAGCCTGCCCAAGATGTATTCGCGCACATCGTCCCTTGTCATGTTAAGCACCAGCTGGTTGCGCAGCTCGTCCGCGTGTCTGTGCTCAAAATGATATACCCAATCGGGGTGCGCGCGGTAAAGGTCGCTGTCGGGATTGACCATTTCCGGCTCAACCCAAAGCCCGAAATCCATACCCAGCGCGTTCACGTTTTTGATAAGCTCGTCAAGCCCGTTCGGGAATTTTTCTTTGTTCACATACCAATCGCCCAATCCCGCAAAGTCGTTGTTTCTTTTGCCGAACCAGCCGTCGTCCATAACGAAAAGCTCAACTCCTATATCCGCCGCGATCTTCGCCAGCGCCGATTGATGCGCCGTGTTTACGTCAAAATACGTTGCCTCCCACGAGTTGTAAAGCACGGGCAGCGGCTTTGCGGCGAACTGCTTCGGAAGCAGAAAATCAACGCAAAAACGGTTCATATTCCGCGACATTTCACCGAATCCGTTCGCCTTGCCGCAATAGACGGGAGGCGTGTCGAACGCGCTGTTCGGCTTCAACGTATGCGAAAAATCAAAATCGTTCATTCCCACCGACACGCGCGTTATCGAATAAGCGTCCCTGCTCGCGGAGACCTTGAAATTTCCGCTGTAAGCGAGGCTTGCAAAATAAACGTCGCCGCTGCGCTCGTCCGCATTTTGATATGCGATAAAGTACGGCGAATTGTTATAGTTCGAACCGCCTTTGCGCGTCTCAAAAACAAGGTCGCCGCCGTTCAGAAGCGTATCGGACTCCAAAAATTCGCTGCCGTATGTTCCGTTTGTGTTTCTGAACGTGTACGGCTTTTCGGACGGAAGCGAAAACTCCGCGCTGAAAATCCTGTCGAAAACGATATCTTCCGTTCCCTTGTTTTCAAGCGTCACATATCTTTTGATTATGTCATACTCTTCAAAAACCTCGTAGCAAAGAGTGATGCCGAGCGGATAATATTCGTCCTCAAAATGTAGTTTCAGCGTGTCCCCGTCCTGCTCAGAACCCCTGTATACAAGGAATATTTCGCGGCAGCCGTCCGCAAACCGCGCCTTGATGTCGCATTCGCGGTACATCGTGGAGCCGAACGGCGTGATCTCCTGCTTTATCTCGTTGAGAGCTGGGTCGTTTGAACTGATGCCGCGCACCGCTTCAAACCCATAATCGTTCACGCCGCACTTTTCGCCCCAGTGTATATGGCGGTTGAACCCCTCTCCGTCTATGCCGAAAACATAATGAAAATTCTTTGTTTCAATTACAAAAATGTTGTTTTTTTCAATGTTTTTTATCATTTTTTCCCTCCGCCCGACGGCCTCCGAATTTCACATACGGTTATAAAACTGCGCATTACAGCAGCAAGCTGTTTTCGTCAAGTAAAAAGTTTTTGATTCCCATTGTAGTGATACCGCTTTCGTCTCTTCGCACTTTTATATTGTCGCGAACGATTACGATTTTTTTGAAAGAATCCTTTACCGCTTTAAGCGGGCGTATCTCTTGCTGTTCTTTGTCTTCCGTCGGCATTGCAAACGCCGATTGCACATAAAACTTTTCGCTTCCCTTTGTTGCTATAAAATCTATCTCCAGCTGCTTTTTCTTTGCCTTGTCGGTAACTTCGACTATCCCCACGTCCACATTGAAGCCCCGTATGCGCAATTCATTATATATAATATTTTCCATTATATGATTTTCTTCGTTTTGACGGAAATTCAGTCTTGCGTTTCGCAGCCCTGTGTCTTCAAAATAGATTTTCAGCGGCGAATTTATATATTTGCGCCCTTTGACATCGTACCGTTTAACCCTGCTTATCAAAAAGGCGTCTTCAAGCCAGTCGATATATACTTTCAGCGTTTTATCGCTGATGTTTTTCTTTTTGACGCTTTTGAAAGTATTTGCAAGCTTCATCGGATTTGTCAAAGACCCCACCGACGAGGCGAGAATGTCAGTCAGTTCGCCGAACTCTTCCTCGTTTTTGATTTTGTGACGTTCAAGAATGTCCGAAATATACACCTTTTTGAACAGGTTGGTCAGATATTCCGCTTTATCCTCGTCGTTCTCTCTTGTCAGAATGAGAGGCAGCCCGCCGTACATAAAATAATCGTCCCATGCTTCGTCCGTCGATCCGCTGTAAGCAGAAACGTATTCTCGGAACGAAAGGGGATATATTCGAACTTCGTCGCCGCGTCCGCGAAACTCTGTAACCAAGTCGGAAGACAGAAACTTTGAATTGCTTCCCGTAACATATACGTCGGCGTTGGAAATATGCAAAAAACTGTTCAAAACATCTTCAAATTCGTCAAGCAGCTGCACTTCGTCAAGTATGATATAATACGTTTTATCGTCCGTTATTTTGCTTTTGACAAATTCAAGCATTCTGTCCGGATCGCGCAGTTCTTTGTTGCTTCTGTCATCGAGCGCTATTTCTATTATGTGGCTGTCCTCAATGCCTTTCTCTTTAAGATAGGAATGAAACAGATTAAACAGCAAAAAAGATTTTCCGCAGCGGCGTATACCCGTTACTATCTTGATAAGTCCGTTCTTTTCTCTCCGAATAAGCTTTGAAAGATAAAGGTCTCTTTTGATTATCATAATTTTCACCACCGTATTACGAATTTAGATAAGTTTTTACCTTTTTTCGTAATCATTATACACCGCAACTTCAGTTTTGTCAAGTATATCAGCCCTGTAAAGATACAATTCTATTACGAATTTAGGGAAGTTTTGACCTAAATTCGTAATAGAACGCCGCGGGAGCGCCCGTTCGGAACTCTTTTTGCGCAAAAAAAACCTTCGCGGATCGCTCCGCGAAGGCATTTGAAATTTTGCTTTTGCTCTGTGACGGGGAAAAATCAATACATTCCGCCCATACCGCCCGCCGCGCCTGCCGGAACAGCCGGTTCGGGCTCCTTGATATCCGTAACAAGGCTTTCGGTCGTCAGTATCATCGAGGCAACGCTTGCCGCGTTTTCAAGCGCCGAACGCGTTACCTTCGCGGGGTCTACGATGCCCGCCTTGAACATATCCACATATTCCTCGGTGTAAGCGTCAAAGCCGATATTTTTCTCGGAATTCTTAACCTTGTCGATGATAACAGCGCCTTCAAGACCCGCGTTCGCCGCGATCTGGAGAAGGGGAGCTTCAAGTCCTTTAAGAACTATCTTCGCGCCCGTTCTTTCGTCGCCGTCAAGCGTCGCAACGAGTTTTTCAACCGCCGCAGTCGCGCCGATGAACGCCGTGCCGCCGCCTGCCACAATGCCCTCTTCAACAGCGGCTTTCGTCGCGGAAAGAGCGTCCTCAATGCGAAGCTTCTTGTCTTTCATCTCAATTTCGGTCGCAGCGCCTACTTTGATAACGCCTACGCCGCCGCTGAGTTTTGCAAGTCTCTCTTGAAGTTTTTCTTTGTCGTATTCGGAAGATGTCGCGTCTATCGCGGACTTGATTTCCTTAACTCTGCCGGAGATGGCGTCCTTGTCGCCCATACCGTTGACGATAATCGTATTCTCTTTCGAAACCTTGACCTGACCCGCTCTGCCGAGCTGTTCCATCGTGGTCTCTTTAAGTTCAAGACCGATCTCCTCGCTGATAACGGTGCCGCCCGTCAGAACCGCGATATCCTTAAGCATTTCTTTTCTTCTGTCGCCGAAGCCGGGCGCTTTGACGGCAACGCAGGTGAAGGTGCCTCTGAGCTTGTTGACGATAAGCGTCGAAAGAGCCTCGCCCTCAACGTCCTCCGCGATTATGACAAGCTTTTTGCCTGCCTGAACTATCTGCTCAAGCAGGGGAAGGATCTCCTGAATATTGGAAATCTTCTTGTCGGTTATGAGAATATAAGCGTCGTCGATAACAGCTTCCATTTTATCGGTGTCGGTTACCATGTAAGGCGTGATGTATCCTCTGTCGAACATCATACCCTCAACAACTTCGGAATAAGTCTCCGCAGTCTTGGATTCCTCTATCGTGATAACGCCGTCCGAGGAAACCTTTTCCATCGCGTCCGCGATAAGCTTGCCCACGAACTCATCCGCCGAGGAAACCGTAGCAACTCTCGCGATATCCGCGCTTCCCTTAACCTTTTTGGAGTTCTTCTTGATTTCCGCAACAGCCGCGGAAACCGCTTTCTGCATACCCTTTTTAACTATCATCGGGTTTGCGCCCGCCGCGATGTTCTTCATTCCTTCGCGAACAAGCGCCTGCGCAAGCAGGGTAGCGGTCGTTGTGCCGTCGCCCGCCGCGTCGTTTGTTTTGGTCGCAACTTCCTTTATCATCGCCGCGCCCATATTTTCAAATTCGTCTTCAAGCTCGATTTCCTTTGCGATGGTAACGCCGTCGTTTGTTACAAGCGGAGAACCGAATTTCTTGTCAAGAACAACGTTTCTGCCCTTGGGGCCGAGCGTGATCTTGACCGTGTCGGCAAGCTTGTCTACGCCTGCTTGAAGAGCTTTTCTTGCTTCTTCGCCGTAAATAATTTTCTTTGCCATGATATATCTCCTCTTTCGTTTCTTGATTAAATGCCGCCTGTGCGGCTTCTGCCGGTTGATTATTCAACGATGGCGAGAATATCGCTCTGCTTAACTATCGTATATTCGTTGTCGTCCAGCTTAACGTCCGTGCCCGAATATTTCGAAGTGATGACCTTGTCGCCGACCTTGACGTACATCTTAACTTCTTTTCCGTCAACCTCGCCGCCGGGGCCCACCGCAACAACTTCCGCGAACTGCGGTTTTTCTTTTGCGGAGCCCGTAAGGATTATTCCGCCCTTCGTCGTCTCTTCCGCTTCCGCGACCTTGACAACAACTCTGTCTGCCAACGGTTTGATATTCATATTAAAATACCTCCAATCAGATATATGTTAACTTTTGTCGTTTTAGCACTCATTGTGTCTGAGTGCTAATTACTGTGTATATTATATCACAATTTCCGATTTTTGCAATAGGGGAAGTGTGAACGATTTGTAAAATATATGGTTCTCCGCCTGATTTTTCCTCCGCAAAACACCGTCCCTCTTTTTTCGACGGAGTTCGCCGCCGCTTACGCCCGGTCGCTCTTTTCTCTTTCCTCTTTTTTCCGTCGTGAGAACTTCGGAACGGATTTTTTTAATATATAATATGGTAGGCAATTTTCGAAATTTATCTTTTCCGTCCCTCGGGGAAGGTATGGAAGACGGCGCGCGGCGTCCCTGCATCCGCCGTGTGAATCCTGTCTCATTCGCCCGAGCCCTGCTCTCCGCGTCGCCCCGAAGCGCGTCCTTTCACTCCTCCGAACCCCTCCCTCCGCGCCGCCCCGAAACGCGTCCGTTTTTTCCTTCCGAAAGCCCCCTTCCGACCGCACGGAATAAAGCGTCGCGGAGGCGCATAAATATGGTTTTAACCGTGGTGTGATATGTGACAATTTTGGGTATTTTCACGCCTTTGCCGTTCAAAAAAGCCCGAAAAACAGGCATTCCTGCTCCACCCATAAACCACTTTTCAGAAAAACCGTTTGACAAAACGCGAAAAATGTGGTATACTACACTTGAATTGCCGGAAGAGAGCGGCAGTTCAAGAAAGGAAAATAACGGGTTTTTAGGGTGAGATCCTAAGCCTGAACGGAGGAGAAAAAAGGGTGTTTTTGCCCGTCTCTTCACCGTTAAAACGGAGAAAAACCGCGCCTTTTTCATCGTCGGTTTTTCCGAGTTTCAAAATACCGCGGTTATCGGTATTTACAGGAGGACAATTTTTTATGCGGAAGACCAGAAGCGTTCTTTCCTTCTTTCTTGCGGTAATCACCGCGATTTCTCTGTTTGCGACCGTCACGGTCGTGTCTGCTGCAAAATCGTATGGCGACGAATTTGACACAATGATAGCCGCCGCCGTGCATCAGATCAGCGAAAGTGAAGGAAACTACGGCTCAGTTTCGGGAAATGACAGCGGCGCGTTAAGCGTCGGCAAATTGCAGTGGCACGCGGATCTCGCGCTCCAGCTGCTCAGATTTATTATCGCGGAGGACACGGAGTCCAACGCAAAAGCCGTTCTCGGTTTGGCTCTTTATTCGGAGATTATGAACTCTTCGACCAAGTGGGGCACGAGAAAGCTTACAAACGATGAGGCGAAAAAACTCTCCGCCTACCTTTCTTCTCCCGTGGGAAGACAGGGGCAGGACGATTTCGCCGCGCAAACGGTTTACAACTATATTCAGAACTGCTATCAGCAGGGCTTGACCGATCCTTACGCGATGGTTTTCGTCTGCGATATCTTCAACAGAGGCGAAATCGCGGGCTATAACTGGATGCGTCAGGCGGCAAAATACGCGGGAAGTTATCGGGATGTCACTTTGGAGCATCTTTATAAGACCGCAAGAGAGTTCAATAACGGAAGCGTGCCTTCCCGGTATCAGAAGCTCTATGATTTTTGCAAAAACGACGTCGATCTCGGCGAGCTGACGTTGACGGACAGCGAGGAGTGGGTCATTGATAACTCCTCCACCAACATCAGAACCGCTCCCGGCACATCGGGAACGACCGTTATCGGCAGTTATAAGTACGGCACTCAGGTCACGATTACTGAAAAACGCGAAATGACGGGGCAGTCCCCGTACCTTTGGGGCAAAACCGAAAAAGGCTGGATAGCGCTGACGTACAGCCGTTATATATCCGGCAGACTTTACTGTCCCTCCGCGACCGAACCCGTTTCCGGGATAAATTCGGTTAAGATAAACAGTATCACCACAACAGGCTACACGCTGACCTGCTCCGTCAAGGGCGCGGAAACGGTCTCCGACATTTACGCGATCACGTCCGCAAACGCAAAAAACGTGACGCAGCAGCTTTCTTTGGACGGTTCGTCCGTCACTTTTGACGTAAATGTTGAGACCTTCGGCGAATACAGCGGTCTTTTCACAACGACGGTGTACCTTGTGGACGAAGACAAAAGCATTGATTCCGTATCCGTCAGCGTAGGTGTTTCGAGCAAGACCGAGGAAACATGGACGGTCGATACCTCGTCGCTGAGGATCCGCTCCGGCCCCGGAACGTCATTTGATTCCGTCGGCTGGTATTATATGGACGACGTTTTGAACATTGTCGAGCTTTATTCTTTGGATAAGTCCTATCTGTGGGGCAAGACCGAGCGCGGCTGGGTCGCTCTCGATTATTGCCGTCCTTCGAAGAACTTTACTCTCGGCGACGTGAACGGCGACGGTGTTGTTGATATTTCCGACGCTATGCTTGTTTTGTATCACGTTGCGGCAAAAGCTCTTCTTGACGGTCTTGAACCCGGCGACATAAACGGGGACGGAGTCGTTGATATTGCCGACGCAATGAAAATTCTTTGTTTCGTTGCCGGAATAGAGGAAAAACTGATCTGAAAATCAAAAATGTAATATCGGGGATGTAAAAAAAGCCCAGACCGCAAAAAAGGCTGAAAAATACAAAAAAAAGCAATGGCTTAAAAGATAAAGAAAACGACTCAAAACAGCAATTTTTGTGTTTTTCCATAAAATAAGGTTTTAATACGCCTTTTTTACTACGGGCGAATCTCACCTCTCTTCGGATTCGATTCACCCATTCTGAACCTTTTTTCCTATCCCCAAAGGGGCTGTAAAAAAAACTTGCGTTTTTTTACAGCCCCTTTTGAAATTAAAAAAAAGTGTGCCGGATTTACGGAAAAATCCGCAAATCCGTTGACACGGCGCAAAAAAACGCATATACTTAACATATACGCATTTTTGAGAATAACAGAGACCGGTATATGACGAGGCCGTTCCGTTTTGCGGATTATCGGATTCTCGTGATGCCGGATAAATTTCAGACAGAGGAAAAGAATGTATCAAGATCCGTACAAGGTGCTCGGGCTGGAGCGCGGAGCATCAGATGAAGAAGTGACGAGGGCGTATCGCAGACTTGCGAAAAAATATCATCCCGACCTGAACCCGAACGATAAAGAGGCGGCGAAGAAAATGAGCGAGATCAACGCCGCTTACGAGCAGATAAGGAACGGCGGAGCCTCGGGAGGCGCGGATTACGGAAATCCCGGTTACGGCGGCGGCTACACAACGTGGAACCCCTTCGGAGGCTCTGCGCGTATGAGTCCGCTGGAAACCGCAAAAATGTATCTGAACGCGGGGTATTACAGGGAGGCGCTGAACCTGCTTTCCTCCGTCAGGGAAAGAAACGGCGAGTGGTATTTTATCAGCTCCGTCGCCAATTATAACCTCGGCAACAAGACCGTCGCCCTCACGCACATACGCGAGGCGTGCAGACTTGAGCCGACAAACGCGCAGTATGCGCAGATCCTCGAACGGATGCAGCAGGGCGGACAGGTTTATTCGGAGCGCAACGCGCAGTACGGCGATCCCTGCGGCGGTATGGGCGATTGTCTGCTCGGATACGCGCTGTTCAATCTTTTTACCTGCTGCTGCTGTCCGCGCAGAGGCTGCTGTTGATTTTTTATTGCTATCTCTTTTCAGAGGCTGTGGAAAACTCCGGTTTTTTGCGGCCTCGAATTTTTAATAAATTCTTAATGCTCTGCGTCTTCCATTTTTTGCGATAATGTGGTATAATTCTACCGAAAAAGAAAAGAGGGGACGTTTTATGTATAACATTCTGATCTGCGACGACGAAAAGGATATAGTGAACGCGCTTAAAATCTATCTGTCCGACCCGTCCTACGAACTCTATTCCGCAGGCAACGGCGAAGAGGCTCTGCGCATTGTCGAAAGGGAGGACATCCACCTTGTTCTTCTGGATATAATGATGCCCGTCAAGGACGGTATGACCGCGCTTGCCGAGCTGCGGAAGAAAAGCAATGTCCCCGTGATTTTTCTGACGGCGAAAAGCGAGGATACCGATAAGATTCTGGGGCTCAATATCGGCGCGGACGATTATATCACAAAGCCGTTCAATCCCGTTGAAGTCTGCGCCCGCGTGCGTTCTCATCTGCGCCGCTATTTCAGCCTCGGAGGCGGAGAGCTGAAGCCCGAAACGTTAGTCTGCGGCGGCGTTGAGATGAACGACGTCCGCAAAAAAGTGACCGTTGACGGCGAACCCGTAACGCTGACGCCGAAGGAATACGACATTCTGCGCCTGCTTCTGTCCGAGCAGGGCAGGGTTTTTTCTCCGAAAGAGATATACAAGCGCGTGTGGAACGATATTCCTCTGAACAGCGACAACACCGTTGCCGTACATATCCGCCATCTCCGCGAAAAGATAGAAATAAACCCGTCCGAGCCGCGCTATCTGAAAGTTCTGTTCGGACAGGGCTATATGATTGAAAAGGTGAGAGACAAATGAAAAATTTTCTTCGCTCCGTCGCAGGCAAGACCGTCCTTTTTGTTCTTGTCATAATTATGCTTGTTACCGTCGCGGTTTCCGCCTTCTCCGTTGCGGTGTTGGCTGTTTACGGCTTTTACGACGAAAAAACCGATGTCGAAAGCGCAAAAAGCCGAATGGAAAAAGAGTATTTCATCTCCTACGTTCAGTCCGACGCTTACTCCGCGGCGTTTTCCGTTATTCGGGATGGGGAAGAACCGTATACGCCCGATTCGCTCGATTATGCGTTTTACGATGAAACGGGAAAACAGCTTTCGACAAATTACGACGCATCCGTTTCCGCAAACGACGACATTTGGAGCTATCGTGTTTATATATGGAAAAATGAAACGTTTTTCCGCACCTCTTTTTACAACGACCCTAACGAAGTGGGCGAAAAGTATATTTTCTGCGCAAATCCGGCAAATCTGCGCGAGGGATATTTCGGCGTTGACCGCTATTCGAGAACCGCCAACCTGATAAGTCTCGGATATTCTTTGCGCTATGTTGTTGTGGCTTTGCTCGCCGTTTCAATTCCCGCGCTTCTTGCCGCGTTCGTAACGCTCATGTGCGTTTCGGGCAGACGTCCGAATACCGAAGAACTCGTTCCGGGGGCTTTGAACCGCGTTCCGTTCGACGTGCTGCTTCTTATCTGCATCAGCCCCGTTTTTGCGGCGCTTGTCGTTATTTCTTCCGCTTCCGATAAATACACATTGTTCGGCTTTTCTGCGGCGTTTACCGTTTTGTCCCTCTGCACCGTGCTCGGACTTGCGATGAGCTTTGCCGCGCGCATAAAAGAAAGAACGCTTATCAAAAACACCGTAGTATATCGTATTGTCAGACTTCTCGGACGGTTTTTCCGCGCCGTCGGACGCTTTTTCGCGTCCGTTCCGCTCGTGCCCAAAACCGCTGTCGGCGCGCTTGCTCTGACCGTTGCGGAATTTGCTTTTATGCTCCGATTTATATATGACCCCAAGTATCTGATAATCGTTTGGGTCGCGGAAAAACTCATTCTTATCCCTCTTGTGATATGTTCCGCCGTCAACCTGCGCAAACTGCAAAAAGCGGGCAAAGCCGTTGCCGGTGGCAACCTCGAATACAAGACCGACACGCGCCGTCTTTTCGGAGATTTCAAACGCTTCGGCGAAGATATGAACCGCATTTCGGACGGCATGGGCGCGGAGGTTGAAAAACGCACCAGAAGCGACAGGATGAAGACCGAGCTTATAACAAACGTCTCCCACGACCTCAAAACGCCGCTGACCTCGCTTGTCAACTATTCCGATCTTATCGCGTCCGAAAAATGCGACAACGAAAAAATAACCGGTTACGCCGAGGTGATACATCGCCAGTCCCTGCGGCTCAAACGCCTTATCGACGACCTTGTCGAAGCCTCGAAAGCGCAGAGCGGCGCGCTTGACGTCTGCCTTGCTCCGTGCGATGTTTCGACGTTCGTTAATCAGATCTCGGGCGAATACGGCGACCGTCTCGCTTCCGCCGAACTGGAACCCGTTATACGTCTGCCGTCCGAACCCGTTTACATCTTTGCCGACCCGCGCCGACTGCTCCGCGTGTTCGACAATCTTATGACCAATATCTGCAAATACGCCAAACACGGCACCCGCGTTTATCTCGATGTTGCGCAGGACGGCAACACCGCCCGAATAACCTTCCGCAACGTCTCCGAACGCGCGCTCGACATCGACGGCGAAGAACTTGCGGAACGCTTTGTCCGCGCCGACGCTTCGCGCAACACGGAGGGCAACGGGCTGGGGCTTTCCATCGCCAAAAGCCTTGCCGAGCTCCAGAACGGCAAAATGAAAATAACCGTTGACGGCGACCTGTTCAAAGTTACGTTGACGTTTCCCTTGTCCAAACCCGTTGAATAAAAAGAATATCAGTTAAAAAGGCAGCTGTTAAAGTGCCCCGTCTCACAAATCAGCCTCCAAATCCGAATATTTTGTGACGCGTGCGCCGTCTTTCGCATTTTGACTTGACACTCGGCGGGATTTATGGTATAATCACTCTGTTCCTAAGACAACAGGTGCTTATGCGTAAATCCTGTCGAGGCGTAAAAAACGAATATTTTTGTTTTTATATGTGCTCTTTCAGTTCTTGGGAATGAAAGAGTTTATTTTTTTCGGGAGGTGAAAATCCTAATGCCCAGTGAAAAGGTTTTAAGCGAAAAGAAGGCTGTCGTTGCGGCTCTTGCTGAAAAGATCAAGGCTTCCGGTACGGGCGTTCTCGTTGACTATAAAGGTCTGACGGTCGCGGAAGATACCGAACTCAGAAGAGCTCTTCGCGCCGCCGGAGTTGAATATTCCGTCGTGAAGAACACTCTGACCAGATTCGCTCTTAAAGAAGCAGGTTACGAAGGACTTGACGAAGTACTCAACGGAACAACTTCTCTTGCCCTTGCAAGCGATGACGTTGTCGCTCCCGCAAAGGTAATCTGCAAATTCGCAAAAGAACACGGCGACAAGATCTCCGTCAAAGGCGGCTTCATCGAAGGCAAAGTCGTTCCCGTTGAGGACGTTATCGCGCTTTCCAAAGTTCCCTCGAAGGAAGACCTTATCTCCAAAACGCTCTACTGCATCCTTTCTCCTCTTCAGGGTCTTGCGATCGCGCTTCAGGCCATCGCCGACAAGAAGAACGAAGGCGCAGAGGCACCCGCTGCGGAGGCTGCCGCAGAATAAGCGAGAAAACATCGCGGCGTGAGAATTACGGTTTTTACGCATTTTACGGGCGTGAATGCGCCTGACGCTCTGCGCGGCGTTATAATAAGCGCAAGAAAATATTTATTATCGGAGGAAAATCAAAATGGCAAGTGAAAAAATTACCAATATGATCGAAGAGATCAAAACCCTTACTGTTCTTGAACTCAATGAACTCGTTAAAGCTCTTGAAGAGGAATTCGGCGTTTCCGCTGCTGCACAGGTAGCGGTAGTTGCCGGCGCTGCCGACGCAGCTCCCGCCGCTGAGGAAAAGACCGACGCTTCCGTTGTTATCACCGAAGTAGGTCCCAACAAGATGCAGGTTATCAAAGCCGTTAAGGAGATCACCGGTCTCGGACTTAAAGAGTCCAAAGAGATCGTTGACGCCGTTCCCAAGGCTGTTAAGGAAAACGTTCCCTATGCAGACGCAGAGGCTATGAAAGCAACTCTCGAAGCAGCGGGCGCTGTTGTTGAATTGAAGTAATTCAATCCCGAACAAAAATCGGAGCAGACTTTTTCGGTCTGCTCCGTTTTGTTTTTTTAATCCGTTCGTGAAATTCCGGCTGATAAGGGTTTGAGTTTCGACAGGTTTTCGGCAGCATTGTAAACTCTGTTGAAATCGCGTCTTTGATGTGTTATTATTCTGCTGAAAAAAAGATACAGGTGGTAAACGATATGGAAAAAACAGGCAAAGACTATAAAAACGAAGTTGTGACTTATGCGAAGATACTTGATGAAAAGGGACTTGTCAACACGGTTGAGGGTAATCTTTCGGTTCTTGACAGGGTAACGGGCAGGCTTTATGTCACCCCGTCCGGCACGCGCAAGCGTTTTCTTGATGCGGACAAGATAGCCGTTATGCAGAACGGTGAACAGGTTGAGGGCAGTCTGCCGCGTTCGAGCGAATATCTGCTGCACATGGAGGCGTTGAAAGCGCGCCCGACCTGCAACGCCGTTGCGCACGTTCATTCTCCGTATCTAACCGCATACGCTTACTGCGGCAAGGACATCAGTATAAAATGCTCGTCATCTTTTGCCATTCTTTTCGGCGAGAAGATCCCGTGTATTCCTTACGGCGAAGCGGCAACGCCGCACATCGCGGACGGGCTTGCGGAAGCGCTGAAAGACAACGACCTTGTTCTGCTTGCAAATCACGGCGTTATCTCCGTGGGAAGAACGCTTGAAGATGCCGTCAAGCTTATCGAAGCGGCAGAAGAGGTTATGAAGATATACTCCTATGCCAAGCAGATAGGGCAGACAAGCGACCTTTCCGACGAACAGCTGAAATCTATTTTCGAGCACCACCCCGGCAGCAAGCGCAACCGTTTGAGATAGGCGGAAACGGTTCGGCTTTTCCGAAAGCTTCTCATTTTTCGTGAAGGCTTTGCTCTGTTCGGGCAAAAAACCTCCGTCTTTAAATGATTTTTAACGGGTTTAATCAAAAACCTTTATCTTGAATACAGCAAAAAGGGTCTGTAAAAAAAACGCAAGTTTTTTTTACAGACCCTTTGGGGATAGGAAAAAAGGTTCAGAATGGGTGAATCGAACCCGAAGGTGTATGTTTATACATCGAGAGGTGAGATTCGCCCGTAGCAAAAAAGGCGTATTAAAACCTTATTTTATGGAAAACACAAAAATTGCTGTTTTGAGTCGTTTTGTTTATCTTTTAAGCCATTGCTTTTTTGTATTTTTCAGCCTTTTTTGCGGTCTGGGCTTTTTTTACATCCCCTTTCGGGAACGGGGGAAAACTCCCGCTACTTTATTCTTCCATAATGTAGAGTATTCCGAGCGTGTCCTTGCCGCAATGCGAGGTTATCGTGCCTCCCGCAAATGTGATGAGAACTTCGTCGAAAAGCCCGAGACCTTCAATTATCTCCTTCGCATAATTCGGCAGGTCGTAATCCGTGCAGGAGCAGGTCACAAAGATTCTGTCCCTCTTGAACTTCACGCCGGGAAGCGTCAGACGGTCAAGAATGTATTTCTTAACAACGTCTTTCATATTTCCTCTGTATTTGCCTGCCATCTCCATTTTGCCCGAATGAACTTCGATAAGCGGTTTGAGCTTGAGCAGGTTCGCGCCCACCGCCGCAACGCCCGAGCAGCGTCCGCCCTTGTAAAGATAATCGACGGAATTGATAACAAAGCTTACATTCAGTCTGTCAACAAGAGAAGAAACATAGTCAACTATCTCCTGTCCCGTTTTTGTTTCGTCCTGCGCCATTATCGCGGCTTCTATCACAAGCTGACCGATACCCGTGGACAGATTGCGCGAGTCAACAACGAACACGCCGTCTATCTCCTCCGCCGCGATTTTCGCGTTCTGGCAGCAGCTGGACATTTCGGCGCTGATGGTGAAATGGATTATCTCGTCGCATTCCTTTTTAAGCTCCGTAAAAACGTCGGTATACGTTCCCACGCTGACCGCCGCGGTTTTCGGCAGCACGCCCGTTTTCGACACATAGTCGTATATCATCTGAGGAAAGATATCGACCTGATCCGTGTAGTCCTTGTCTCCGAGAAAAATCTGGAGAGGGGTAATGGTTATATTGTACTTTTCTATAAGTTCGGGTGAAAGGTCGCAGGTGCTGTCGGCGCAAATTCTGATTTTCGACATTTTTTTCCTCCGTTGTAAAAATATATAATGATTATACATTATTTTTTCTTAACAGTCAAGCGTTTTCGGAATATTTCTTTCGTTTGCGGCGCGGAATATATTTTTTTCCGCAGAGTATAATATAGAAAGAACGAAACGGGAGATTTGCAATTATGAAAAGACCGGAAGATTTTTCCGTAATCAAAAAATACTGTCCGATACTGAAAAAGAACGTTGCCGTCAAAGTCTGCCACGAAAACGGAAACCGCCGCGAATGTCTGAACAGCGCGGAATGTGACGGAAAGTGCCGAAATTCGTATCTGTGACGGAAAAACGGCTGCTCAAAAACCGAAAACGGACGGGGAAAAGCCCGTCCGTTTTGCGTTGTCATTATTTGTATTCGACTTTTACGAAATTCTTCTTTCCGCGTTTGAGAATAAACTCTTCTCCGAACGCCGCCTTGGAATAAGCCGTTTTTATGTCCGCCGCCTTTTCGCCGTTGACGCTCACGCCGCCCTGCTCAACCGCGCGTCTGCCTTCTGCTCTTGACGGAACAAGTCCCGATTTGACAAGAACGGAAACGATGTCAATTTCTCCGTTTTCGTTGAAATCCTCGTCCGCGAGGCTGAATGTCGGCATATGTTCGCTTGCAACGCCCCTGCCGAACAGCGCTCGGGAGCCCTCCTGCGCCTTCGCCGCCTCGTCTTCGCCGTGAACGAGCTTTGTCAACTCAAACGCAAGGATCTCTTTTGCTTCGTTAAGCTTGCTGCCTTCCCACGTGTCCATCTCGTCTATCTGTTCAAGCGGCAGGAACGTCAGCATACGCAGGCATTTAAGCACGTCCGCGTCCGCGATATTGCGCCAATACTGATAAAACTCAAACGGGGAAGTCTTGTTCGGGTCGAGCCAGACCGCGCCGGACTGCGTTTTGCCCATTTTTTTGCCCTCGGAGTTGAGCAGCAGCGTTATCGTCATCGCGTAAGCGTCTTTGCCGAGCTTTTTCCTGATAAGCTCCGTTCCGCCGAGCATATTCGACCACTGGTCGTCGCCGCCGAACTGCATATTGCAGCCGTATTTCTGATACAGCGCGTAGAAGTCGTAGGACTGCATTATCATATAGTTGAATTCGAGGAACGAAAGCCCCTTTTCCATTCTTTGCTTGTAGCATTCGGCGCGGAGCATGTTGTTTACCGAGAAGCACGCACCCACGTCGCGAAGCATTTCGATGTAATTAAGATCGAGCAGCCAGTCCGCGTTGTTGACCATCAGCGCCTTGCCCTCCGAGAAGTCGATAAAGCGGCTCATCTGCTTTTTGAAGCAGTCGCAGTTATGCCGTATCTGCTCAGGCGTCATCATATTTCTCATATCCGTGCGTCCGGACGGGTCGCCGATATATCCCGTGCCTCCGCCGATAAGAGCGATGGGCTTGTTGCCCGCCATTTGAAGTCTCTTCATCAGGCAGAGCGCCATAAAATGCCCTACGTGCAGGCTGTCCGCGGTCGGGTCGAAGCCGATGTAGAAAACGGCTTTTCCTCCGTTGATGAGTTCTCTGATCTCTTTCTCGTCCGTCACCTGGGCGATAAGCCCTCTTGCGACGAGTTCTTCGTAAATCTGCATTGTTTTCCTCCGTATATGATTAATTTTTTTTCAATAAAAAAGTCCTTGAAAGCCTGATAAAGACTTTCAAGGACGACCTTCGCCGTGTTACCACCTTGATTCGCGTTCTCCTCGCGAAAAACGCCTTTGCAAGTGCCTTGCGCCCGTATAATGAGCCCTGACACTCCGTTCCGTCACGGGGAACCTCCGTCGCAGCCTACTCGCCGTCTTTCGGTGCGCCGCTCGGGGATGTATTCGCAAAGCCGCCTCCCGCGCCTCTCACCGACCGGCTGCTCTCTTTCGGAACGTGTCTCTGTTACTTCTTCCCGTCTTCGCGTTTTTATTATAATACAATATTTTTCCCCGTTTGTCAAGAGGCTTTTGCCGGATTATTTTCCGCCGCCTCCGATGGCTATGTTCGGCGCCGTGGTTGTCTGCGCCTCCGCCTCCCTCGCAAGCACGGACGCGGGCTTTGCAAAGCCGTGCATAAAGCCTCCCAGCGCCGGAGATGAAACATCGCCCGCGATTATCGTTTCGTCAACAACTATCAGGTTTGCGTTTACGGTCTCTGCGTTGTCGGGATAATTCGTCACCTTGTAGGTGTATTTGACCGCCTTTTCGCCCTTGTACTTCGTGAGGTCAAGCCCCTGTGCGCGCTGAATGTTGTTGTAGGCGTCGTAGGTCGTGTCGAAGCTTGTCGGAATAACTATATCCGAAACGCTTACGGGGTCGTTTTCGACTTCCCAGCCGAAATCTTTAAGAAATTCCACTCTTTCATCGTTCGTTTTCGTCACGTATTCGGCGTTCGCGGCAACCGTGCCTCCGCTTCCCGCAACGGCGACGATAACAACAAGCGCTATGCAGCACAGCGCAAGCGCAGCCACAAGTATTTTGCCTTTCGTGATTTTTGCAGACATTACAAACATTTCCGCACCCTCTGTTCTGAATTATTTTGCTTTGCAGCTTTCAGTAATCTATATGAGCGGCGGCGCCTTTCAATGACAAAGGAAAAAAGTGTTTTTTGTTTTTTTTGCCCTGCCTCTTGCTTTTTTCTTCAAAATCTGCTAAAATATATGTACTTTTTTGATGGAGACTTTTTTATGCGGGCTTTTATCTGCGTTGACGACGGCCTCGGCAGACTGTTCTGCGGCCGCCGCCAGAGCCGCGACAGGGTTCTTTGCGAGGATATCGTCAGAACCGTCGGAAACGGGGCTCTTTACATAGAAAGTTATTCCGGGCCGCTTTTTTCGGGCTTCGGAAAAACCGCGCGCGTCTGCTCCGAGCCGCCGAAAGAAAAGGATGCGTATTTCTTCTTTGAAAAAACGTCTCCCGAAGCGTATGCGAACCTTGTTTCGGAATGGACGGTTTACCGCTGGAACAGGCTTTATCCGTCCGACGTAAAGTTTTCCGCAGACCTTCTGCGCGGCTTTCGTCTTGCTTCGACGGCGGAATTTGCCGGCTCCTCTCACGACAGGATAACAAAAGAGGTGTACGTCCGTGAATAAAAAGCTTATTGCGGCGGTGCTTGCGGTTCTCGTCTGCGTTGTCTGCGTTGTCGTCTTTCGCGATAAGATTGAGCAAAGTCCCGTCGGGGAGACAAGAATTACGGCGCCTTCGGGAACGCAAACGTCGGAACCCTATGTAAAGACGGATGGAAACAATCCACGCTTTTCCGAAGAGGAGAAGAAGGACGCGACGCCGTTTGAGAGCTATTCGGAGCTTGACGGTCTCGGCAGGTGCGGAGTTGCGTTTGCGTGCGTCGGAAAAGAAACGATGCCGACGGATAAACGCGGTCCGATAGGCGATATAAAGCCGAGCGGCTGGCACAGCGTGCGCTACGATTTTATCGAAGGCAAATATCTTTATAACCGCTGCCATCTGATAGGGTATCAGCTGACCGCCGAGAACGCGAACGAGAGAAATCTTATAACTGGCACGCGACGGATGAACATGAAGGGAATGCTGCCCTTTGAAAATATGGTCGCGGACTATATACGTGAAACGGGCAACCACGTTCTTTACAGGGTCACGCCCGTGTTTATTGATAAAAACCTCGTCGCTTCGGGCGTGTATATAGAGGCATATTCCGTTGAGGACGACGGCGACGGCATCTGCTTTTTCGTCTATGTTTTCAACAATCAGCCCGGCGTGAAGATAGATTATCTTACGGGCGACAGCGCTGCCGACGGAACGTATGCTTCTTCCGTGACGACGGCGCCGACGGAGAATGAGGAAAAAAAGACATACGTTTTGAATACGTCGAACGGAAAGTTTCATCTTCCGTCCTGCGACGCGGTCGGAATGATGAAAGAAAAAAACAGGCGGACGGTTGAAAAGAAACGCTCCGAGATTATCGCCGAGGGGTATTCTCCGTGCGGCTCATGTAATCCTTGACAGAGGGGGAAAAAAGAAAGGTGACTGAAAAAAAAGCTTTTGAGAACGAGGAAAAAAAGCGCCTCGCATTTATCGAAAACTATATAAAGAAAAGACTTTCCGAAACGGGAGCCGACCTTTCGTATCTGCGCGATTACATATACGAGCAGCGCAGAAGAACGTGGGAGGATTTCGCGCGCGCGAGCGAACGCCCGGAGCAGAATATGCAGGAGCTGACGCAAATGGCGCTGACGGAACAGCGCGACGTGGGCAGATACGAACGCCTTGAAAAAACGCAGGAGGCGCTTCTCCGCCTTGCGGACAATCCGTATTTCGCGCGCCTTGACATCGAGGAGGACGGCGAAACGGACAGCGTGTATATCGGCAGACGTTCGCTTATCGACGAGGAAAGCTCCGATATTCTTATATGCGACTGGCGCTCGGATATCGCGTCCCTGTTTTACGATGCGGGGCTCGGCAGAACCTCCTACGTCTGTCCCGCGGGAAGGGTGGAGTGCGATCTGAAGCTTAAGCGTCAGTTCGTTATCAGGGAAGGCGAGCTTCAATATATGTTCGACAGCGACGTTGCCGTTCAGGACAATGTTCTTATGCACGAGCTCGGCAAAGACGGCGACCTGAAAATGAAAGCCGTTGTCGGCACTATTCAGCGCGAGCAGAACGAGATAATCAGAAACACCGCCAGCGAGATATGCCTTGTTCAGGGCGTTGCGGGCAGCGGAAAAACGTCGATCGCCCTGCACCGTCTGGCATACCTGCTTTACAAGTACCGCGACAGCCTTGCCGCGGGCAATATCATAATTTTTTCGCCCAACCGCGTTTTTGACGCGTATATCGCGGACGTTCTGCCCGATCTCGGCGAGGATCGCGTTGCGCAGACGAGTTTTCACGACCTGTTTTCTCCGTATTTCGACAAGGTCGTTTTCGGGGACTTCGTTTCTCAGGCGGAGGAGCTGTTTGCGGAAAAGATAACGCCGGAGGAGATAACGGCGAAGGGCGGAAAGGCGCTTTGCGAAATAATCGCGGCGCAGGCCGAAAAGCTTGCGGACGAGCAGATCGAGATTTCCGATGTTATGTTCCACGACGAGGTCGTTTGCTCCGCCGATGAGCTGAAAAAGATATATTTTGAGCTTTACGCGGCTTTTGCGCACGATATCCGAAAGGAAAAAATCCTGACGGGGCTCGGCGAACGCCTCGATTCCGATTTCAAAAGAACGAGAAGAGGTCAGTATTCGCGCGAGCTGACGCAGGAGGGCTTCGTGGATTATTCCGATGAGGCTTTGGAGGAGGCGATGGGGCAGCGCTGGGAGGAGGACAGGCAAAAAGTTCTCGATTCCGTCTCGGAAATGCTTGAAATCCGCGCGGAACGCGTGTATCTGCGCTGTATCGAGGCGCTGTATCCCGAATACGCGGCGGGCGTCGCCGCAGGCATCGAAAAGGGCAGACTGAAATACTGCGATATGTTCGCCTGCGCGCTTATAAAAGCTTTTCTCGGGCAGATAAGAATCGCCGTGCATATAAAGCACGCCGTTATCGACGAGGCGCAGGATTATCCTTATATCCTTTATAAAACGCTGAGCGTTATCTATCCGAAATGCCGCCTGACCGTGCTCGGAGACCTTTCGCAGGGCGCGGTGCGTCATTTTTCCTCGATAGGCGACCTTGCGGAAATATTCGAGGGACGGAGCGTATGTTTCCGCGAACTGAAAAAGAGTTACCGCTCCACTGTTGAAATAAACGAATTTGCCTCCCGTTTCTGCGACAATGACTCGGATTATTCGTTCTTTGAGCGTCACGGCGACCCCGTTGAGGAGATAAACAGAGAGGACATCGGAAAAATCCTCGACGAGAACGCGAAATATACGTCAAAGGCCGTTATCTGCCGAACTCTTGCGGATTGCAAATCCGTTTACGATGAGCTGAAAAAGCAGGGCAGAAAGCTGACGCTTATCGGCAGGGAGGACGTTCTTTATCCCGAAAGAACGGCGGTCGTTCCGTCGTATCTGGCAAAAGGGCTTGAGTTTGACCTTGTCGTTATCGCCGACCCCGTGGAGACCTTCCGCAGCGAAGCCGAAAAGCGCGCTTTGTTTGTCAGCGCTTCGAGGGCGCTTCACAGACTTTACGTCTGCCGCCGCCCCGAAAAAGGAAAAAGAAGAAAACCGAGGCAAAAGCTTCCGAAATAAAGGGAACTATCGCAAAAAAAAACGAAATTTTGCATATAACGGTTTACTTTATTACTTATATACTGTATAATACAATTTGGTGAATAATATCATTAACATACAAATTCAGGAGGATTTCACATGGCAAACAGACGAAAGATTTCCATGGACGGCAACACCGCTGCCGCGCACGTTTCGTACGCGTTTACGGAAGTTGCCGCAATCTACCCCATCACTCCCTCCAGCCCGATGGCGGAAGTGACCGACACATGGTCCGCGACCGATAAAAACATCTTCGGCGAGCCCGCAAGAAACATTTTCGGCGAACGCGTCAAGATGATTGAGATGGAGTCCGAGGGCGGCGCCGCGGGCGCGGTTCACGGTTCTCTTGCCGCAGGCGCGCTGACAACGACCTACACGGCTTCTCAGGGACTTCTTCTTATGATCCCGAATATGTACAAAATCGCAGGTGAGCTGCTTCCGAACGTCATTCACGTTTCCGCCCGCTGCGTTGCTTCCCACGCGCTGAACATTTTCGGCGACCACTCGGACGTATACGCCTGCCGTCAGACCGGCTACGCCATGCTTGCCGAAACCAACCAGCAGGAGATCATGGATCTCGGCGCGGTTGCGCACCTTGCCACAATCAAGGGCAGAGTTCCGTTCCTCAACTTCTTCGACGGCTTCCGCACTTCTCACGAGGTTCAGAAGATCGAGGTCTGGGAGACCGAAGACCTTAAAGAAATGGTTGATATGGATGCGGTCAAGGCTTTCAGACAGAGAGCGCTCAACCCCGAGCATCCCGTTCTTCGCGGCTCGGCTGAAAACGGCGACATTTTCTTCCAGCACAGAGAGGCGTGCAACTCTTATTACAATGCTCTTCCCGCGATCGTTGAAGAGTATATGGATAAGGTAAACGCAAAGATAGGCACGAACTACAAACTGTTCAACTACTACGGCGCGCCCGACGCTGACCGCGTTATCATCGCGATGGGCTCCGTTTGCGACGTTGCCGAGGAAGTTATCGACTATATGAACGCTCACGGCGAAAAAGTCGGTCTTATCAAAGTCCGCCTTTACAGACCGTTCTGCGCGGACAGACTTGTTGCGGCGCTTCCGAAGACCGCAAAGAAGGTTGCCGTTCTTGACAGAACAAAAGAGCCCGGCTCGCTCGGCGAACCGCTTTATCTTGACGTTGTTACTTCGTTTGCGACTCAGGGTGTAACCGGCGTTAAAGTTGTAGGCGGCCGTTACGGTCTCGGTTCGAAGGACACGCCGCCGTCGTCCATCTTCGCGGTTTACGAAAATCTTGCGAAGGAAGAGCCGAAGGCAAACTTCACCATCGGCATCGTTGACGACGTTACCGGACTTTCTCTTGAAGAGCACGCCTGCCCGGACACCGCTCCCGCAGGAACCGTTTCCTGCAAATTCTGGGGTCTCGGCGGCGACGGAACGGTCGGTGCTAACAAGAACTCCATTAAAATCATCGGTGACCACACCGACAAATATATTCAGGCTTATTTCCAGTACGACTCCAAGAAGACCGGCGGCGTTACCGTTTCGCACCTGAGATTCGGCGACAAACCCATCAAGAGCCCGTACTACATCACCAAAGCGGACTTCGTTGCCTGCCACAATCCTTCCTATATTCTCAAAGGCTTCAAGATAGTCAACGACGTAAAGCCGGGCGGCACGTTCCTTCTCGACTGTCTCTGGACGCCCGAAGAGCTTGACGCACATCTTCCTTCTGCGGTCAAGTCCTACATAGCCAACAACAACGTTCATTTCTACATCATAAACGCAACGTCCATCGCCAAGAACGACGTCGGCAATATGAAGGTTAAGAACACCGTTCTTCAGTCCGCATTCTTCGCGCTTGCAGAACTCCTTCCCGCAGAAGAAGCGATAGGCTATATGAAAGAAAAGGCTACCAAGTCTTACTCCAAGTTCGGTGAAGACGTTGTCGCGCAGAACCACAAGGCGATCGAGCTCGGCGCGAACGCGTTTGTCAAAGTCGATGTTCCCGAAAATTGGAAGAACGCAGACGTTAAGCCCGTTGTCGAGGACGTTGAGGGCGACAGACCCGAACTCGTTAAATTCGTTAAAGAAGTCGTTATCCCCGTTGACAAAATGGACGGCGATTCGCTTCCTGTTTCCGCATTCGTCGATCACGTTGACGGCACGTTCCCGCAGGGAGCCGCCGCTTACGAAAAGAGAGGCGTTGCCGTATTCGCGCCCATCTGGCACGAAGAGAACTGTATCCAGTGCAACAACTGCGCGTTTGTATGTCCGCACGCTGCCATCCGTCCGTTCGCGATGACCGAGGAAGAGGCTGCGAAGGCTCCCGCAGGCACAAAGTTTGCTCCGAAGCCGGTTCTCAAAACCACTTACAAATACAATCTCGCGGTAAGCCCGCTCGACTGCATGGGCTGTACGCTCTGCGTTAAGGCTTGCCCGGTTTCCAAGAAAGCCATTGCCGACGGAACTCCCGAAAAGGCGGCTCTCGTTATGGCAACGCAGGCTCAGGCTCTCGACCAGCAGGCAACTTTCGATTATGCTGTTGCGAATGTTTCCGAGAAGCCCGAGATAATCAACAACACCGTAAAGGGCAGCCAGTTCAAGCAGCCGCTGCTTGAGTTCTCCGGCTCCTGCGCGGGCTGTGCCGAGACTTCTTACGCGCGTCTTATCACGCAGCTTTTCGGCGAAAGAATGTACATCTCCAACGCGACCGGATGCTCCTCCATTTGGGGCGGCTCCGCACCCGCAACTCCGTACACCGTCAACACCGCCAGCAAGAGAGGTCCCGCGTGGGCTAACTCGCTGTTTGAGGACAACGCGGAGCACGGTCTCGGAATTTATCTGGGTCAGAAGACTATCAGAGAAAAGCTCATCGGCTACGTTAAAGCGCTCCGCGAAAGCGTTTCCGACGAGGGCAAGCTCGCGGTTATCGACGCTTATCTTAACACCGTTAACGACGGCAAAGCCAACGAACAGGCCACAAAGGACCTCGTTGCGATGCTCGAAGCGTGCGATTGCGACAACGAATACAGACGTCAGATCCTTGACGAGAAGGATTACCTCTCCAAGAAATCCGTCTGGATATTCGGCGGCGACGGCTGGGCTTACGATATCGGCTTCGGCGGTCTTGACCATGTTCTTGCTTCCGGCGAGGACGTAAATGTTATGGTATTCGACACCGAAGTTTACTCTAACACCGGCGGACAGGCTTCCAAGGCTTCCAACCTCGGTCAGGTTGCGCAGTTCGCGGCGGCAGGCAAGGCGATAGGCAAGAAGAACCTTGCGGAGATCGCGATGTCTTACGGCTACGTTTACGTTGCGCAGGTTGCCATGGGCGCGGATAAGAGCCAGCTTCTCAAAGCACTCACCGAGGCTGAGGCATACCACGGACCCTCTCTGATTATCGGCTACGCTCCCTGCGAGATGCACGGTATCAAGAAGGGCGGCATGCAGAACTGCCAGGACGAGATGGAAAAGGCTGTCAAAGCAGGCTATTGGCAGATGTTCAGATTCAATCCCGCGCTCAAAGCGGAAGGCAAGAATCCGTTCACGCTGGACTGCAAAGAGCCCACTGCGGACTATATCGACTTCATCAAAAACGAAGCGCGTTACAGCCGCCTGACCCAGCAGTTCCCCGACAGAGCGGAAAAACTCTTCGAGCTTGCGGCCGAATCTGCAAAAGAGAAGTTCAGGAGACTTGAAAATTACGGCAAGCTTTACGAATAATCTCTGATTATCCGATAACTCAAAGCCCCGACGGGTAAAACCGTCGGGGCTTTCTTCTCTCATATATTAAATATTCAACCACTGTTAAATGATGTTTGCGGAGGCGTTCATTTTCCACGACTGATAGCATATAGGCTCTTTCCTGAACTGCGTTCCGTCGCCGAAAAGGTCGAGCAGCGGCTCTTCAAGCTCGTCGATCTTTTCAATTCTGCCCGCCGCAAAATCCCGAAGCATAAGCTCGCAATGCTCAACGCGTTTTATAATTCCGCCTATTCTTATATCCTGAACTTCAAAGCCGTGACCCTTGTTTTCTTTGTACCACTGCTGTCTGTACGCCTCGTGGAATCCGTCAAGCTTCTTTCTGAGTTTTTTGCAGTTGTCCGCTTCCGCAAGCAATGCGGCTTTATCTTTTGCGGAATACGCCGCGCGGATGCGCTGCCCGAGGTTCGCTTTTATCGCAAGCGCGTCGCAGAGCGCGTGAAGCGTTCGGAAAAGGTATCCCCATTCCGGCTCGTTTTTCGCGTATGCGAGCTTTCTTGCCGCTTTTGCGAACTTTTCGCCCTCGTCGCCGACAAGTGTTGAGTCAAGTATGCCCATGAACGGGTCGTTGAAAAGCAGATATTTTTCGGTGTTTTTAATTCCGTCCGCATTTTTGTTCGGGCTGTCGGGCAGATCAAGGAGCATAAACCTGTCAAAAGAAATGCCGAACGTTTTTTTGAAATCCTCTTTTATCTGCGCTTTATTTGTTATTCCTTTTGCGATTTCCGCCGCATAGAAAAGAGATGGCAGAAGCGCAAACTTGGAGCATTCTCCGCCGTCGTCGCCCCACATCGTCAGAAATACGTCTTTGACGCCGTGCTTTACGCAGGAACCGAGCGCCGCTCTCGTCGAACGCATGCTGTATTCGTTGTGCGCCGCATATCCGACCCATGTCCAAAGTCCGCCCGCGAACCACGTTCCGTCCTTTATCTTCGCGTGCGCGGAAAGCATTTTGTCATAGTGTTTTCTGTCCGTCGAATAATAATCCCAGTATATGAGCTCGACGTTGTCGGGTATTTGTTTTTTTACGCTTTCATCAATCTTCGCGTTTGACCTGTAATAATCTCCCGCCGCAAGACGGAAGAACATATCCGACCAAATAAGAAGCGTCAGACCGTATTTTTTGCCTATTTCCGAGACCTTTTTAATATGCTCGATAAGGATCCTGACCTTGTCGGTATCTCCGTGCAGATCGTAATATCTGCCGCGGCCTATCATGTGTGCCTCGTCCATGCCGATATTGACGGTCTTTGTCGAATAAGAGGCGGCGACGGAGGCAAACATTCTGTCTATAAGCTCGTAAGTTCTGTCTTCGCCCGCAAGAAGTATGTCCGCCGTGTCGATAATGGGCGCGAACGCCGGCCAGCGAACTATTCCGTTGACGTGCGCAAGCGTCTGGATGCAGGGAATAAGCTCAACGCCGCATTCCTTTGCGTAAGCGTCAACCTCCCGTATCTCCGCCTGCGAATACCTGCCGCGAAGATAACCGAAATAAGGCTCTTCGGGAATCTCGTAGGTGTCCTCCGTATAAAGCAGAACCGTGTTAAACCCGATTCCCGAACAGATTTTTATCCATTTTTTCAGCGAGTTCACGTTCATAACAGCGTTTCGGGAACAGTCAAGCATCGTTCCGAAGCGTCGAAAAGGCGTTTTGTTCATATTCGTTTCCTTTCGTGTCTTGTCCGGTTTTTCCGAACTTTATTGCGTCGTTCAAAGTATAGCATAAAAGAACCGAAAAATCAAGGGCACGGTATAATTATGACAAAATATAAAAATATGAAAAAAAGGTATTGCAAAATACTCGGATTTATGGTAATATATTTAGGCTGACATCCGGGCGTAGCGCAGTTTGGTAGCGTGCTTGAATGGGGTTCAAGAGGCCGCTGGTTCAAGTCCAGTCGCTCGGACCACGGAAAATCCGCTTTTGTTGATTTTGACAAAAGCGGATTTTTCAGATTGAACTCCTTTTTATCGGATTAAACTATTATAATATGTATATTCGGAGGATCTTATTATGGCTCAGATAACGACCGAAGCAATCGCGAAATGGGTTGCGGGAAAAGGCAAATGGCTCAATTTTTCGCTGACGATGTGCGGCGCATATCTTAAAGATGACGAAATCACTTTTTATCATCAGTTTCAGGGGCAGGGCACGGATGTGAATGTTCTTGACAAGACGTATGACAAAATAACCGACCTCACGGACGTAATAAACAACTTCGCAAAGGGTCTGACCTCGAAAGAGGAGACGGTCGGCATCATCGACGGCAAAATCAGGAGCGAATTGCTCGGATAACGGCGGTGTTTGCTAATTATTATTCAGTAAAGTGAATAAACTTTACATTTAGTTTTCAAAAATCGCCTATATACGCGTATTTTGTTTCATTTTCTTGATTGACTTATGCATAAATATGTGGTATCATATATGCACAAAATCAAAAACATCAAAATGAGGTATGAGAAAATGAAAAAGTTTATTGCGCTTGTATTGCTTGTCGCTGTTTTTGCGACGCTCGGACTTACCGCTTGCGGTTCAAAAGATGATAACACGCCGACCACTGCGGCTTCGCAGGGAACCACAGGTGAAGCCAAGGCGACCGTAAAAACCGCAAAGGACGGCGTTCTTACAATGGTTACGAATGCGGAGTTTCCGCCGTATGAATATTACGACGGCGACAAGATCGTAGGCATAGACGCGGAAGTTGCTCAGCTTATTGCCGAAAAACTCGGACTTACTCTTGAAATCGTGGACGGCGACTTCAACGCTGTCGTTCCCGGCGTTCAGAGCGGCAAATACGATATGGGTATGGCGGGTCTTACCGTCAATGAAGACCGCTTGAAGAGTGTTGACTTCACAACCTCCTACGCAAAGGGTATTCAGGTCGTTATCGTTAAAGAGGATTCCGGAATCCAATCGATTGATGACCTCGCAGGCAAGAAGATAGGCGTTCAGGAAACAACCACCGGCGATATTTACGCTTCCAGTGATTTCGGCGATGAAAATGTTGTTAAATATGCGAGCGGCGCCGTTGCGGTCGAAGGTCTCAAAGCCGGCAAGGTTGACTGCGTTATCATAGACAACGAGCCCGCAAAGGCCTACGTTGCGGCGAACGAGGGCTTGAAGATACTTGAAACGACCTACGCGGACGAAGATTACGCGATAGCGGTTTCGAAGGACAATCCGGAGCTCAGGAATGCTATCGACGCGGCGCTCAAGGAGCTTATTGCGGACGGTTCTTTGCAGAAGATAGTTGACAAATACATTGCCGCGTAACGGAAAAAGACATATAAGAATATGGGCGGACGGCATCCGCCCATATTTCGGGTATTATAAAAGGGGTTAAAGCTGTAATGTTTGAAGCCATGGGAGAGTTTTTTGCGCGTTTGTGGACGGACGTTTCAAGCCGGTTCGCAGACATTTACGACAAGTTCTGTTTTGTCTTTATCGAAAAGGACAGATATAAGCAGATGTTCACCGGTCTCGGAAACACGCTGAAAATAACAGGCGGCGCGCTGCTTGTGGGTATCGTTATCGGTATCGTTGTTGCGGCAATACGTTCTTCATACGACAAGAATAAGGACGATTTGAAGAAAAAGGGCGGCGCGGGTCGCTTCTTTATGGGACTTCTGAACGGGATATGCAAGGTTTATCTGACGGTTATCCGCGGAACGCCTGTCGTCGTTCAGCTGATGATAGCCTATTTTCTCATATTCGTTTCTGCGCAAAACGGCGTCTGGGTCGGCATTTTCGCGTTCGGCATAAACTCGGGCGCTTACGTTGCGGAGATCTTCCGCGGCGGCATAATGGCGGTTGACGAGGGGCAGTTTGAAGCGGGGCGGAGCCTCGGCTTCGGTTATGTGGGAACGATGCGGCACATTGTGCTTCCGCAGGCGTTCAAAACCGTTCTGCCCACGCTTTGCAACGAATTTATAGCGCTTTTGAAGGAAACTTCCGTTGCGGGCTACGTCGGAGTTATAGATTTGACAAAAGCGGGCAACCTTATAGCGGGCAGAACGTATCAGTATTTCATTCCGCTTATAACGGTCGCGGTCGTATATCTTGCGATAGTTATGCTTATGAGCTGGTTTTCCGGCAAACTCGAAAGGAGGCTGCGTAAGAGTGATAGAGGTTAAGGATCTTTATAAATCGTTCGGCAAAAAGAATGAAATAGAAGTTCTGAAAGGTATAACAAAAACTGTCAACAAGGGCGATATTGTTTCGATTATCGGTCCTTCCGGTTCGGGCAAAAGCACGTTTTTGCGCTGCCTTAACCTGCTTGAAATGCCGACGTCGGGCTCTATCGTTTTCGACGGTGTGGATATAACCGACCCCAAAACGAACGTGAACCTTATCAGACAGGAAATGGGAATGGTTTTTCAGCATTTCAATCTTTTTCCGCATAAAACGATACTTGAAAATATAACGCTCGCGCCGCAGAAGCTCAGAAAGCTTTCAAAGAGCGAAGCGGTTGAGGCGGCAAAGGAGCTGCTTGCTTCCGTCGGGCTTGAGGACAAGGCGGACGCGTATCCCTCGCAGCTTTCGGGCGGACAGAAGCAGCGCGTCGCCATCGTTCGCGCCATGGCGATGAATCCCAAGGTCATGCTCTTTGATGAGCCGACATCCGCGCTCGACCCCGAGATGGTCGGTGAGGTTCTCGACGTTATCAAGCACCTTGCGGACGGCGGAATGACCATGCTTATCGTCACCCACGAGATGGGCTTTGCGCGCGAAGTTTCAAACAGACTTATGTTTATCGACGAGGGCGTGGTGCTTGAAGACACATCCCCGAAATCGTTTTTCGAGGCTCCGCAGACGGAGCGCGCTCAAAACTTTCTGAAAAAGGTGCTTTGATATGGGAAAATTCAGCGGTTACCTGATGGTCAGCGACCTTGACAAGACTTTTTTTGCCGACGGCACGGACATCCCCGCGCGCAACATCGAAGCCGTTAAGTATTTTATGGATAACGGCGGAAAATTCACGCTTGCAACGGGCAGAGGGGCTGTCGCCGCAAAGCAGATTGCCGCAAATATTCCGCAGAATGCGCCCGAGATACTTTTTAACGGCGCGATGCTCTATGATATGAAAAGGGAAGTGATTATCGAACAGCACGGCGTGGATACGCCCGATATGGTTTCTCTTATGCGCTCGATAATCGAAAAATACCCCGATATGATGCTTGTCGTTTTCAAGGACGATAAAATGTACTGCATATCGGAACGGTGCGACGAACGTATAGTAGAGGCTCTCAAAAACCCCGCCGTTATGGTAAACGTCAATGATCTGCCGCTTCCGTGGTTCAAGGTTCTCTGCGTTGAAAAGGACTCGGTTTTGCGCGAGCTTCAGCCCTATGCCGAAAGCTTCGGCTACCCCGACCTCAGGTTCGTCCGAAGCACGCCGATACTGCTGGAAGTCGTCGGCAGGGACAACAACAAGGGCTTCGGTCTGACAAACCTTGCGTCGAGGCTCGGCATAGATATGAAAAAAACAGTTGCTGTCGGCGATTTTTTCAACGATGAACCGATGTTCAGGGTCGCGGGCAGGGTGTTCCTTCCCGAAAACGCCGCGGACGAGCTGAAGCATTACGGAACGGTCGTCTGCGATCACATGAAAGGGGCTCTCGGCGACGTTGTCGAGATACTTGACCGAGAAATCTCCCGATAAATTACCTAACACCGTCGCGCCCGACGGAGAAAACGATTTTCTCCGTCGGGTTTTTCGTGCTTTTCGGCATAATAAATTACGAAAAAGAGATATAAAAGTAAACAGGAATTACATAATATTTACAAAATTACGACAAAACACCGAAGAAACCGCCGATTTGACCGTAAACCGAGCGGCGTTGCAGAAAACTTTTGTGCAATAATTCGCGTTGGAAATGCGCTTGTGACTTTTTTTAATCATTTTGTTAAAATAACTTGCAAACTTATTATATTTAAGTTATAATTATAAAACAAAACCACATATTTCTGCCATTATCGGGAGGGTCTTTATGCTGGAGTTTTTGCAAAATTATTATCCCTTCATTTCTCTTGCGGCGGCGCTTATAGCTTTGCTGTACGTGATTGTGACCGCAAGAAAAGTTTTGAAGTTCGACGAGGGCACGGATCTGATGAAAAAGATTTCAAAAGCCGTGCGCGACGGAGCGTCTGCGTTCCTTAAAAGGCAGTATGCCGTCGTAACCGTCTTTTTTATTGTCGTTTTTGTCGTTCTTGAAACGCTGACGCTTCTGAACATTCTCAAAAACCCGTATATACCGTTTGCTTTTTTGACCGGCGGCATATATTCCGGACTTTCCGGCTTTATCGGAATGAAGATAGCGACCGCCTCCAACGCGCGCACCGCAAAGGCCTGCACGGAGGGCTTGAACAAAGGTCTTCGCGTCGCTTTTTCCGCGGGAAGCGTTATGGGCTTTACCGTTGTCGGTCTGGGACTTCTCGATCTTTCCGTATGGCTTATACTTCTTAAATTCGCGTTCGCCGCAAGCGCGGAGAATATTGCCGCAACCGTCGTAACGTTCGGTATGGGCGCGTCCTCCATGGCGCTGTTCGCAAGGGTAGGCGGCGGTATCTTTACCAAGGCTGCCGACGTCGGCGCGGACCTCGTCGGAAAAGTCGAGGCGGGCATTCCCGAGGACGACGCGCGAAATCCCGCCGTTATAGCGGATAATGTCGGCGATAACGTCGGCGACGTCGCGGGTATGGGCGCAGATCTTTACGAATCGTATTTCGGCTCCATCGTCTCCGCGATAGCTCTCGGCGCGGTCGCATTCAAGACCGACGACCCCCGAAAAGGCATACTTATTCCTCTTATTCTTGCCGCCGTGGGAGTTATTTTCTCCATTCTCGGAACGTTTTTTGTAAGAACGAAGGAAAACGCCGATCAGAAGAGCCTTCTTGCGTCTCTTCGCCGCGGAACGAATTTCAGCGCCGTTTTGATTGCCGTTTCCGCATTCCCGATAATATGGTTTTTGCTCGGAAAAGAACATATCGGGCTTTATTTTGCAATTCTTGCCGGGCTTTTGGGCGGTGTGCTCATAGGTCTTGCAACCGAATATTTCACATCCGATTCCTACCGTCCGACCCGTAAGCTCGCAAAGGATTCCGAAACAAGCTCCGCCACCACGATAATCGGCGGCGTCGGCCTCGGAATGCTTTCGACCGCCATACCCATAATCATTATCGTTGCTGCCATTCTTGTCGCCTACTTTGTTTCGGGCGCCGGGTTCGGTATGTACGGCATCGCTCTTGCCGCCGTCGGAATGCTTTCGACGCTCGGCATAACGCTTGCGACGGACGCCTACGGTCCCATTGCGGACAACGCCGGCGGCATCGCGCAGATGGCAGGGCTTGACGAGACCGTTCGTCAGCGCACGGACGCGCTCGACTCTCTCGGAAACACCACCGCCGCAACGGGCAAAGGCTTCGCGATAGGCTCCGCCGCGCTGACGGCGCTTGCGCTCATCGCGTCCTATAAGGAGCAGATCTGTTCTATTCTGGGCGTTGAAACATTTTCCGTCGATCTTCTCGACCCCGTCGTACTCGGCGGTATGTTCATCGGCGCGTGCCTGCCGTTCATTTTTGCGGCGCTGACCATGCGCTCCGTCGGACGCGCGGCTGAAAGCGTTGTTAAAGAGGTTCGCAGACAGTTCCGTTCCATTTCGGGAATTATGGAGGGAAAAGCAGACCCCGATTACAAGACCTGCGTGGATCTTTGCACGCGCGCGTCTCTTCGCGAAATGATAGTTCCCACCGTTATCGCGGTCGTTGTTCCCGTTGTTGCAGGACTTCTTCTCGGACCTGCCGGCGTTATCGGACTTCTTGCCGGCGCAACCGCCACGGGCTTCCTTCTCGCCGTGTTTATGAGCAACTCGGGCGGCGCGTGGGATAATGCGAAAAAATATATTGAGAGCGGCAACCACGGCGGAAAGGGAAGCGACAGCCACAAGGCCGCGGTTGTGGGCGATACCGTCGGCGACCCGTTCAAGGATACGTCCGGTCCCGCGATCAACATTCTGATAAAGCTTCTTTCCATCGTTTCCATAGTTTTTGCCGCGCTTGTCGCGAACGTTCACTGGCTCGGCTGAAAACAGAATTATAAACAGAAAGGATTTGAAAAACATGGCTAAAAAACACGGACTGGTTTCCGAATTCAAAGAGTTTATATCAAGAGGAAACGTCATCGACCTTGCCGTCGGTATTATCATGGGTACCGCTTTTACCGCGATAGTCAATTCCCTCGTTAATCAGATAGTTATGCCTTTTCTCAGCATTATTATCGGAAGAGTCAACTTCGAAGACCTTAAATGGGTCATAACCGAAGCGGACGAAGCCGCAGGCGTTGCCGAAGTCGCCGTCTGCTACGGCGCGTTTATTCAGGCGATAATCAATTTCCTGCTCATCGCGCTCGTGATTTTCTTTATGGTCAAGGCTATCAACGCGGTAAGACGCAAGCTTGAACATAACGAAGAAGAGGAAGAGAAGGAAGAAGAGCCGAAAGGTCCCACGACAGAGGAACTTCTTGCGGAAATTCGCGACCTGCTTAAAGAAAAAGAAGAAACAAAATAATAACTTCATATAACAGAAAATCGGACGGCAACCGCCGTCCGATTTTCTGTATAATCAATTAAAAAGTGCCCTTTTAATTTTTACCGAGTTCCTTTGTCCTCTCAAAAGCGTCAACAACGGCTCTCATTGCAGCAGCTCTGAATGCCGCATCTTCAAGAGCTTCAACGCCCTCGATGGTGCTTCCCTGAGGGCTGCAAACCGCATCTTTCAACTCGCCGGGGTGCTTTCCCGTGTCAAGAACCGTCTGCGCGGAACCCAGAACCGTCTGCGCCGCGTAGCGGAGAGCCTTGTTCCTCGGTAATCCGCATTTTACGCCGCCGTCGGCGAGCGCTTCGATGAAGATATATACGAATGCCGGACCGCAGCCCGATATTGCGCTTGCCGCATCTATAAGATTTTCCGCTATCAGGTCAATGTCGCCCGCCGCCGAAAGCGCTTTTTCGAAGGTCGAAACCTCGTCCTGCGTTACCGCCGCGTTTTCACAGTGAAGGATCAGCCCTTTTCCGACCGCCGCGGGCGTATTCGGCATTATTCTGATTATCGGGTACTCTTTTCCCAAAAGCTCCGTAACGGCGCTTATGGAAACGCCCGCCGCCATGGAAACAAGCGTGAACCTGTCCGTTCTTTTTTCGAGAACGGGCGCGATCTGCGCAATGAGTGAGGGAAGAACCTGCGGCTTTACACCGAGAAAGATATACCTGCACTTTGCGGCGATTTCTTCGTTGGTAAGAATGTCCGCGCCTGTTTTTGCCGATACTTCGGCTGTTTTTGCCGCATCAAAATCCGCTGCCGCAATCTTTTCCGAAACGGTCTTTGCTACCGCGACGGCAAGCGTTCCGCCCATATTGCCGCAACCTATGAATCCGAATGTGTTTTTCATAAAAACCGCCCTTTCAGCGAATTTGTCCGTTTCCGCGGATAATATATTTGTATGAAGTAAGCTCCCGAAGCCCCATCGGTCCTCTTGCGTGAAGCTTTTGCGTGGATATGCCTATTTCGCAGCCGAGACCGAACTCTCCGCCGTCCGTGAACCGTGTCGATGCGTTTACATAGACCGCCGCGCTGTCCACCGCCGCAGTAAACTTTTTCGCGGCGTCGGCGTCCTCCGTGATTATCGCGTCGCTGTGATGCGTCGAGTGCTTTTCGATGTGATCTGCCGCTTCGTCAACATCTTTGACTGTACCCACGGCAATTATATAATCAAGAAATTCGGTGTCGAAATCTTTTTCGTCCGCCGCCGTTCCCGAAATTATGCCGGCCGCTTTCGCGTCAAGTTTCATCTCAACGGGATGAAGCCCTCTTGCTTCTCTTTCTTCTCCGAGCCGTTTTTTCAGCAGGGGAAGAAATTCTTTCGCGATCTTTTCGTTTACAAGGCAAACCTCCGCGGCGTTGCAGACGGACGGACGGCTTGCCTTTGCGTTTTCTATTATATCAAGCGCCTTTTTGAAATCCGCTTTTTCGTCAACATATATATGGCAAATGCCCGTGCCTGTTTCTATGCAGGGAACTTTTGCGTTTTCCACGCAGGCGCGTATAAGCCCGGCTCCGCCTCTCGGAATAAGTAGATCGACCTTTCCCGTTGCTGTCATCAGTTCCGTCGCGCTGTTTCTCGACGTGTCCGAAACTATGCTCACGGCGTCCTCCGGCAAACCGGCGTTTTTCAGCCCTTCGCGCAGCGCTGCCACTATCGCTTTGTTTGAATTTATCGCCTCTTTGCCTCCGCGCAGAACGCACGCGTTTCCGCTTTTGAGCGCAAGCGACGCCGCGTCGGAAGTAACGTTCGGGCGGCTTTCGTATATAATCGCAAGCAGCCCCACGGGAACGGACACTTTCGTTATTTTCAGCCCGTTCGGGCGTGTGAATTCGTCGATTATTCTGCCGACGGGGTCGGGCAGCTTCGCAACGTCCCGTACCGCGTCCGCCATCGCCTTTATGCGTTTTTCGTCAAGCATAAGGCGGTCAAACATAACGTCCGATATCTTCGTCCGCGCGTTGTCAAGGTCTTTTTTGTTTTCTTCGATGATTTTTTCCGTATGAGCCGTCAGCGCGTCCGCCATCTTTTCAAGCGCACGGTTTTTTTCTTCCGTCGTCGCCGCCGCAAGCGTTCTTTTCTGTTTTGACGCTCTGTCAAGAATTTCCGCGGTCGTCATTTTTCAGTCCTCCCGTAAAACTTCGTACCGACGGGCTTCCCGTCCGCGATATCATACAAAAGCTCGGGCTTCGAGCCGTCCGCTATTATAACGTCTATCCCTTTTTCCATACATATCTGCGCGGCTTTTAATTTTGTCTGCATTCCTCCCGTTCCGAACTTAGAGCCGGAAGCCCCGGCAAGAGCTTTTATTTCGGGTGTCAGCTCTCGGACGGAAGGTATCAGCTTCGCGTTTTTGTCCGTGTGGGGATCGGCGGTATAAAGTCCCTCGATATCGGATAAAAGTATCAGCAGATCCGCGTTTGCCACAACTGCGGCTATCGCGCCGAGCGTGTCGTTGTCGCCGACGGAGATTTCTTCCGTCGCGACCGTATCGTTTTCGTTTATCACGGGCAGCGCGTGAAATTCAAGCAGCCTGTTGAGCGTGTTTCTGAAGTTTACGTACCGTTCCCCGTTGTTCATATCGCTTCCCGTAACGAGAATCTGCCCGACGATATGTCCGTATTCCGAAAACAGCTTGTCGTATGTATACATCAGCTCGCACTGCCCGACCGCCGCCGCCGCCTGTTTGGACGGAATATCCTGCGGACGTTCGCGCAAAGCAAGCTTTCCGATGCCCATGCCTATCGCGCCCGACGACACCAGAATTATCTCGTCGCCCGCGTTTTTCAGGTCGCTGATAACTTTGCAGAGCTCCTCAACGTGTCTGATGTTCAGATTTCCCGTTTTGTGCGTCAGTGTCGATGTTCCGACTTTTATGACAGTTCTCATAAACTACCGTCCGTTCCAATACGTTTCAAAATTTCGGTTTATTATGTATTATATCACGCTTTTATTATAATTTCAATGTTTTTTTCCGCGTTTACGCATAAATATGTAAAAATTTCGATTTTCGGGCGTCCTGCGGCCTTTCCCGTCGGCTTTTTCGGTCGTTTTTTCTTCTTTGCCGCGTCGGACTGCATTGTTCGGGCGGCTTTCGCGACCGTCGGCGGCGAAAAACGCCTGCCGCAGCCGACAGGGGGGCATTCTTTACGGAATAAGCGACGGACGCCTTTCCCGTGTTCGGAAAAAGCGTCCGTTTCGGCGTTCCGCCGTTTCAGTCAATGTTTGTTCCCGTGTAATAATACGCAAGTATCTTCTCAAACGTATTGCCCTCTTTCGCCATCTCATTTGCCCCGAAAAGGCTCATCCCCGCAAGGTTTCCGTAGCCCCTGACCGTGAAGATGAATTCGCCGTCCTTTATCCTGTACGAAAAATTCGGGCTGCGCAGACCGAAAACCCTTCTCAGCGTTTCTCCGTCCGCCTGCTCTCCTCCCGCCTCCGCTCCGATAACCGCGCCCGCCTTCGTTCTTTTGATCCGCGTTATCCATTCTCCCTCGTTGTCGGAAAGCGTCGCTTTCAGTTCTTTTTCAAGTATTTTTTTCACGTCTCCGACTGTGAATCTCTGCTCCGTAATATATCCGGCGGCGTTTTTGTCCCACGGGGAACCGACCTCTTTCAGGTACGGGATCCCGTTTCCCTCCGCATCGCCCACGCTCTCCGTTTTTCCGGCGGAAAACATGTGAATCATCGCGTTAATCGGCTTTCCGTCGTATGTAACGGTTACGCCCTCGACCTCTTTGACGAGCCTTCTTATCCTTTCGACCCTGTCCGCGTCGTAGATTCGGGCGCAGTCCTCCGCCGTCGGCGTTTTTATTCCGTAGAAGTTATCGTTTTCGGTTGTCACGCCGTTTTCTTTGTCATATAATTCTTTTGTCCGAAGTGCGACGGCCGCGGCTTTTATGCTTTCGTCCTCCGTCAGGTATTCCGAAAGCGCGCAGATACGGCAGACCGTTTTATCGTTTTCGCTTTCCGCGGCGGGGGTTAGACCCGTATTTTCCGCCGTAGTCACGGTTGCCGCCGCGGGTCTCGCTTCCCGTCTCACACCGACGGTCGAGCAGTAGGGGAGAAGTACGAAAGCCGTTGCGAATATCAGAAAAAAAGCTAAATATTTGTTCATGATCTTCCATTTCTTATTTTTTTGTTAATATACTTGACTATTTCGGGCTTTTAGAGTATACTATAATAAATATGTCTGATAAATTATATTCGCCAACTTGAAATATAATAACCGAAAGGAATAAGTAAATGACCGAAAAACCGAAATCTCAATCCGTCAGACGGAAAAACAGATACGGGGCGGCGTTTTTTTACACGTTCTGCGGCGCTTTTATCGTTGTCGGAATAATTGCGATCGCAATTTTTCTCGGTACGCAGGATCATAATATTTTTGACTTTTCTTCCCGTGAGCTTTACGAGGAGGCTCGTCAGTATCTGCTTGTCGGGGATAACGATAATGCCGAAAAATCATTGAAAAAATGCATAAAAAAGAATGTGACCAACACGGACGCGGTGTTGCTTCTTGCCGATCTTTACTCTCAGCAGTCAAGGCAGGACGACGCGATAAATATGATTCTGGACTGCATAGGCGAGTCTGAAAAGAACGCCAGAAACGACCAGCTTTACAAGCGCATTATTCAGCTTTACGTCGAAAAGGGCGACATTCCCTCCGCGATAGATTTTTCAAAAGGGCTTTCGTCCTACATCAAAACGCGGCTTTCGAAGGTCAGACCGGCAGATCTTAAAGTCACGCCCTCCGGCGGCGAGTATGAAAGCTCCGTCAACGCGACCGTCAAATTCGCCGAGGGGTGCGTCGTTTACTACACCGTGGACGGAACGACCCCGAATAAGGACAGTGCCGTTTACGGCGAAGATCCCATACTTCTTCCCGTCGGAAGCATCACGCTGAAAGCCGTCGCCGTAAACCCCTCCAACAATCTCGTAAGCGAGCTTTTTGAAGGGACGTACACTATCAGAAGCGACCTTAACCCGTATAACTTTGCGGACGCGAAGGTCGAGCAGATAGTCCGCGCGACGATAGGCAAGAGCTCGGGCACTGTTTACTACAAGGATCTTGCCCGCGTTAAAAAATTTGACAATTCGGTCGGCGGCAGCGGTCTTATAATGACGTTTGAGGATCTGAAAATGATGACCGGCATAACCGAGATCGTTCTCGCGGGCGAAACAAAGGTCGCGGATTTCGATGTTTTCGGCTCTTTGCCGTCCCTGCGCCGCGTGACGCTGAAAAACTGCAACCTCAACAACGGCGACGCTTCAAAGCTTTTCTCCTCCTGTCCGAACCTGACATATCTTGACGTCAGCGGAAATAATCTGAGCGACATTTCTTCCATAGTCGCTTTGAAAAACGTTTCAACCCTTGACATCTCGGGCAACTCCGTCGAGGACGCCGCGCCGATCGGCGAGCTGACGAGCCTTACCTCTCTTAATATCGCCGCGAACAAAATATCGGGCATTAAATGGTGTTCGGCTCTCAAGGGGCTCACGTCTCTGACCGCGGGCGGCAACGATATTTCGGATTATTCGCCCGTTTCCGCTCTCACTTCGCTGAAAAAGCTTTCTCTCAACTATGCGGGAATAAGCGATCTCGGCTTTGTTTCCCCGTTGAAAAGCCTCGAAACGCTCGATCTGAAAAACAACGGTTTTTCAAGCGTTTCCGCATTGACCGCTCTTTCGTCGCTTGAAACGGTCAATGTTTCGGGCAACGCCTACATAGAGGATCTCGGTTCGTTGAAGGATTGCGGACGGCTGAACGTCGTCACCTGCACGAACATCACTTATGAGCAGGAGCAGGCGCTCATCGCCGCCAACATAACGGTAGTCAGAGAGTAGAGATTTATATGCCTGTTATAGTGAACAAAACCGAATATAACGAAGAAAATTTCTGGAAGGGCGCAAACGTCTCCAAGCGCGGCGTGTTCATCGCCGTCAGAAGCGTTTACATCGCCGTTTCCGTCGTCTCCGTCGTGATTGCCCTTTTCGTTATGGGCAGGGTCGGGCTGAGTGTCGGCGAGTTTCAGGCGGCTGTCCGCAGCTCCGCCGTTCCGCTTGCCGTTCTGCTTGCCGTGTTCGTGTATTCGACCGTGAAGGCGTTTACTTTCAAGCGCGGTATAAAAAAGAAGTTTATGGATTCCCGCGTTCGCGCTTTTGAGCCGAAAACGCTGACTTTTTCCGACGAGGGCTATTCCTGCGTCGGCGAATACGAAAGCCGCGACGTGACATATACGTATATCGACCGCGTTATCGAAACGGACGACGCGTTTTTCATAATCAACAGGCTCGGAATGGATATCGTCGATAAAAACGGATTTGAGCAGGGAAGCGCAGAGGATTTCAAAACTCTTATCGCGGAAAAATGCCCGGGCGCGAAGAAGAATTTCAGATAAAATATCAAAAATGCAACAACCGAACTTTTTTATCGAGGCGAAACGTATGCTGACCGAAGAAGATGTTATAGAATACGCGCTTTCAATGCCGGGAGCGTGCGTGAGGTATCCTTACGGCAACTCTCCTCTCGTTCTTTCAACCGCCGATGTTCACGAGTTCTGCGATGTTTACGAGGGCTCCGAGCCCGCGCATCTTGTTATGAAATGCGACCCCGACGAGGCGATACGGCTCCGCGAAAAATATCCCGGCTCCGTTTGTCCCGGCTACCGCTGCAATAAACGCCATTGGAACTCCGTCTTTCTCGACGGCAAGATTCCCGACGAAGAGATAAAGGAAATGATTTACAATGCGTTTATGCTGATGAACAAGCGTAAAAAACGGAAATAACACTCACTTTGCATATACTGATAATTTTTGGAGGCATATTATGGCAATTCTTGTTACGGGCGGCGCCGGTTATATCGGCAGCCACACCTGCGTTGAGCTTATCAAGGCGGGTTACGAGCCTGTCGTCGTCGATGATTTGAGCAATTCAAGCGCCGACGTCATTGATAAGATTGAAACGATTACGGGCAAGCGTCCCCGCTTTTACCGCGCGGGAATTCAGGACGTCGAGGCGATGAGAAAGGTTTTCTCTGAAAACAATATAGACGCCGTTATTCACTTCGCCGCGTTCAAGGCGGTCGGCGAATCCGTCAGATTTCCGCTTAAATACTACAAAAACAATATTTCGGGAACTGTTTCGCTTTGTGAGATTATGTCGGAGTTCGGCTGCAAGCGCATTGTTTTTTCCTCCTCCGCCACGGTTTACGGCGCCCCGAAGAGCGTTCCGATAAAAGAGGATTTCCCGCTTCACACAACCAACCCCTACGGCAGCACCAAGCTGATGATGGAAACTATTCTTTCGGACGTTGCGAAATCCGATCCCGAATGGAGCGTTATTCTTCTTCGCTATTTCAACCCCATCGGCGCGCACGAAAGCGGGCTTATCGGAGAGATGCCGAACGGTATTCCCAACAATCTTATGCCTTATATCGCGCAGGTCGGTGCGGGAAAGCTCGATCATCTTAATGTTTTCGGAAACGACTATCCCACAAAAGACGGCACGGGCGTCCGCGATTACATTCACGTTGTGGATCTTGCAAAAGGTCATATAAAGGCGATTGAAAAAGCGATGAAGAGCGACGGCGTGAACATCTACAATCTCGGCACGGGCAACGGTTACAGCGTGCTTGAAATAGTTCATGCGTTTGAAAAGGTGAACGGTATTCCCATTCCCTATGAGATCAAACCGAGAAGAGCCGGCGACATCGCGGAATGTTACGCCGACCCGACAAAAGCGTTGAACGAACTCGGTTGGAAAGCCGAGCTCGGCATAGAGGAAATGTGCCGTTCGTCGTGGGAGTTTACCCGCAGATTTTTCGGCAAATAATCGGAGAAAGCGGAGAGCGGTATGACCGTAAGACTTGTTGTAAATTTCATACTTGCCGTGCTTGCGGTCGCCGCGCTTGTTTTTGACAGGAACAGGTACGATAAAATTCTCGGCGCGCTGCTGCTTGTCTTTGCCTCGCAGGGCATCGCAAGCCATTATCTCGGCGGCTCGCACATTGTCAGCGTGGTTCTTTTTTATACGCTGCCTCCCGTCGGGCTGGCTTTCATTTTGATTGCGGCGAAGCGGCTTTCCGAGCTATTCGGAAGAAAAAGATAGGCAAAAACGCCTGTTTTTCTTTCGTCCGCCGTATTCAAAACAGCCTCTTTCGGAACGGGCAGGTGACGAAAATATGAACTCTGCACTATTTTCGGCTCGCGTATTGACTTTTTAATAAATATATGATATAATCTGACTGTATAGGCGAAGGTCTATCTCTTGTATCGTGCAGTTTTTATTTTTAATATGTTTATATTGTAAGGCGCCCGTCCTTTGTGGGGGGAGAATGAGAAAAATGAAATACGAAACTCCTTATATTGAGATTATTCAGCTCGGCGAAAGTGATGTTATCACATGGTCGAGTTTGGATGTCGAGCCCTCCGGTGACGGTGACTGGGAAAATTTCGGCGACCTTTTCGGTTGATTTTCGTGTTTCGGAAGCGTATTGTGTCGGCTTTGCCGGCACTTTTTATTTTTTTCGGGGAAATTTTTCTACATATTTATATAATGGCTTCCTCCGCGCCGATGAACGGACAAAGGACATTTATGAAAAAACAATGAATGAAAAATGTGAAAAAGCATTGACATAAAGCCGCAACTATGATATAATCAAATTAAATATAGTTATGATACTTTAATTATTTTAGGGGGTCTCTTATTATGAAGAGGAGAATAATTTCCTCGTTCCTGGCGGTCGTCCTGCTTGTATCGGCGTTTATCCTTTGCGCTTCCGCGTCGGCAGGCATCGACCTTTCGGGATATACCGCAGCCGACAGCACGGTTGATTTTCATATTAAAGAAATATACGCAAAAATAGACGTTGTGTCATATCGGGAGCTTGCCGAGGTCATTGCATACGCAAACGCGTTGAGAACTGCGGCTCTCAACGGCTCCGACGCGGCATCCGTTTCCGTTTCGTGGAACGGCGCGGAATACGGTCTTGAAGAGTTTTGCGACGAGATAGTGTTTCCCGTTATCCCCATGGGCTCCGGCGCGAGAGTCATGGCGGACGCCGTTATGAACAACTCCTCTCTCTGGCCTCTCGGAACCCCCGTAAAGGAACTTTCGCAGACGGTTTACGACTCAACCGCTTACGCGGAGGTCTACAATCTCTGGAAGCATCTCCGCGACGATCATAAGGACGGCTTTCTTTCCGTTGCCGAGTTTGTTGCCGAAAAGGCGCAGCTCGAATCGAAAATAAGGGCGCTTAAAACCGATGCCGTTCTTCCTGTGTTTAAGATTTCTTCCGCAAACCTTACTCTCAGCGACAGCATAGCTGTTAACTTCAAAGTTAAAGCAGAAGTTTACGAAGCGTATGAAAACGTATACGCCGTAATTTCCTGCGGCACGAACACCATAACCATAAACAATCCCGTTTACAAAGA
>CAKSFN010000007.1 GCA_934454405.1 uncultured Eubacteriales bacterium
GACGCAAACGGAGAGCCGCGGCGTCGTCCCTTCAAGCGCGCCAAAAACAAGTATCTCCGCACAAAAGTGCGGAGATATTTGTTTTGGCATATCGAGGGGACTCGAACCCTGAGAGGGCAAAATGCGTAAAGAAAACAATCCGGTGGATTGTTTTCAGCATTTTGATCCGAGCATAATATGCGAGGAGGTGGCGACGCAAACGGAGAGCCGCGGCGTCGTCCCTTCAAGCGCGCCAAAAACAAGTATCTCCGCACAAAAGTGCGGAGATATTTGTTTTGGCATATCGAGGGGACTCGAACCCTGAGAGGGCAAAATGCGTAAAGGAAACAATCCGGTGGATTGTTTTCAGCATTTCAAAGAGATCTGAACTTCGATACCTCATAACGCCGAACAGCGCGGTTAATACAAAAGTAACCGTTAGTTCGTAAAAAAGCGATTGACAAAGCTATACGGATATAGTAAAATATTTACATACAAGTATTTGGCATCATCATGGTTTTTTTACCCCGGAGGCAAAATGGCAAAGAATATTAAGAAAATCGTTTCGATCATTGCGTTAATATCCGTACTGCTCGGTTGTTTTACTCAAGTCGTCGGCGCAGCAACATCGGAAGAAAAAGAACTGTACACACTAAACAAGGCATCGGCTGTTGATTGCGGAATTTCGCAGTTTTTGAGCGAAAAAAACGAGGTTCTCGGCTCCTTTGCTCAGCTTCGTGAACCCGCCGACGCCGCTTCGGAATACGCAAGTATTCGTTTTATCTCTACCGTCGAAGCGCTTGAATGCGCCTGCGCGGGTTTTGAAATCACCGTAAACGGAAAAACGCGTACCGTTGATTTGATTTACGCTTACGGCGAATTTCCGTTCGGAAAGGAGCTGCACAAAGCCTCCGAAATTTGCGGGGATTCGGCATTTTTTATATCATACGTTCTGACCGGTATCCCGAAATCCGAATTTAACTCCGATATCGCCGTGCGTTCCTTCTTCCGCGATCACGACGGAACCGTTCGCTACGGAAAAACCGAGAAGGGGAAGGCTTCCGATTTGTTCGGAAAAACGGTGACGCTTGTTTCTCCTCCCGACAGAACCGTCTACTATGTCGGGGCGAAGCTTGATCTTTCGGGCGCGAAAATAATGGATAACGGCTCGGGCAGAATAATCGACGTCGATGCGTCGATGACGCCGGACGCCGACCTCCTGACCGCCGGCGAAAAGACGGTAAAAATCAATTACAACGGCGCAGAAACGGATTTTTCCGTGACCGTTATCGAGAGGACCCGTGAGTTCAGCCTTAACGGTGTTTTCAATACTCACATGGTGCTTCAGCGTAACGCGAACACGCCTGTTTTCGGGCTCGGCTCGGACGGCGACGTTGTGACCGTTTCGTTCGGCTCGCAAAAGAAGAGCTGCGTCGTCGAAAACGGAAAATGGCAGATCTCGCTTGATCCCATGGAGGCAAACGCGGAATCGCAGACGCTTTCCGTCGAATCTGCGGCCGAAAATATCGAAATAATATGCGAAGATGTTCTTGTCGGCGACGTATGGCTTTGCTCGGGACAGTCGAATATGTTCCTTCGAGTCGGAGATCTCGACCCCTATGCGTATGAAAACGACCCCTACGGCGATGACGGAATAATTGAGGACTGCTATATTGTCGAACGGTATTATGAGGCGTTTCACGAAAGCGCAAACAACAGTCTTGTCCGTTCCTGCTGGCAGTGGCCGGGACACGAAAACGTGAAGTCCGAGCATACGTCGGCAACGCCTTATGACGATATTCTGTCCCGAATGGATTGGGTGGCATGTGACAACGGCAATCCCGAGCTTCTTGATCTCCAAAGCGCGTATGCCGTGAGTTTTGCGCTGAATATTCAAAAAGAGATCGGAGTTCCCGTCGGAGTTGTATGCAGCGCTCAGGGAGGAACGACCATAAAAGAATGGCTGCCCATCGACGGTTCCGAGACTTCAGGAATCGAATATTATATGGACGGGTCAAACTACAAGGGCAACTATTACAATACGATGATAGCGCCAATGATGCCTTTTGCTTTTAAGGGTATTCTTTGGTGGCAGGGAGAGTCGGACGCGCTCAAATACGGCTATCCCGAGTTCAGCACTTTCGACTTTACGCCCGAAAATGACAGATACGGCGAACATCTTGAAAAACTTGTCAATACTTACAGAGAAGGCTTCACTTCATGCGTGGACGGCTCCATGCCCTTTATCCAGTCGGGGCTGGTATATTGCAGCGTGTCTGGTATCGAAAATTTGCGCACCGCATGGGCAACCTTCAAAAAAAGGCAGCTTTCGGGCAAATACACGGAAAATATACCCGAGGCATATACCACTAATCTGTGGAAATACTATGTATTCGGGCAGAAAGACAACGTTCACTCTCCGAGAAAATGGGAGTGCGGAGAAGCTTCCGCAAAAACGGCGTTGACGTATATATACGGAAATAAATAAGTTGCGGAGGAACTGTCTTCCGTAAATAAAAATATCAGGAGGAAAGTTTTATGGACATCAAAGAAATTCTTTCAAAGGTTGACCACACTATCCTTGCCCCCGATGCAACATGGGAACAGGTTAAGCAGGTTTGCGACGATGCGATAAAGTATCATACCGCGTCTGTCTGCATATCGCCGCGATTCGTCAAACAGGCTAAGGAATACGTCGGCGATAAGATGAAGATCTGCACCGTTATCTCTTTCCCGAAGGGCGACGACCCTCTCGAGGAAAAAATCAAAGAGACAGATCAGGCGGTCAAGGACGGCGCTGACGAGCTTGATATGGTTATCAACGTCGGACTTCTGAAGGCGAAGAAGTATGATGAGGTCAAGAATGAGATCGATGAAGTTGAAGCCGCTTGCAGAGGCAGACTTTTGAAGGTCATCATCGAGACCTGCCTTCTCACCGACGACGAGATCGTTAAAATGTGTCACATAGTGTCCGACACAAAAGCCGCTTATATCAAAACCTCTACCGGTTTTTCGACGGGCGGCGCCACCCCCGAGGCGGTAAAACTTATGGTTGAAAACGTGGGACCTTATACAAAAGTAAAGGCTTCAGGCGGTATAAAGACGCTTGAAGACGCCGAAATGTATATCAAGCTCGGCGCTTCCCGTCTCGGAACTTCAAAAGTTGTTGCCATCGTAAAACAGCAGGAGGCAGAGGCGAAGAAAAAATGAAGAGAGTATTTTTGATCGTTCTTGACAGTGTCGGCGCGGGTTATCTGCCCGATGCGGCTTCTTTCGGAGACGAGGGCGCAAATACTCTTAAAACGGTCTCCGCTTCGCCGTTTTTCAAAGCGGATAATATGCGTTCCCTCGGTCTCGGCAATATCGACGGACTTGATTTTCTCTTTCCCGTCGATCAACCGCTCGGCGCATACGGAAAAATCGCCGAAGCGTCTGCGGGAAAGGACACCACGATAGGACATTGGGAGATCGCAGGCGTTATATCAAAAACGCCTCTGCCGACCTATCCGAACGGATTTCCGCCCGAGATTATCGATGCGTTTTCGAGGCAGACGGGAAGGGGAGTTCTGTGCAACAAACCGTATTCCGGAACGGAAGTTATAAAGGATTACGGCGAAGAACATCTTAAAACCGGGTCGCTGATAGTGTATACTTCGGCGGACAGCGTTTTTCAGATCGCCGCGCATGAAGATCTCGTGCCGCCCGAAAAGCTTTATGAATACTGCCGTATCGCCAGGAAGATACTGACGGGAAAACACGGCGTGGGTCGGGTTATCGCCCGCCCGTTCATCGGAAAACCGGGCGCTTTTACGCGCACCGCGAACCGTCACGATTTTTCGATGGATCCTCCTGCTCCGACCTTGCTTGACGCGATATCAAACGCAGGCAAGGATGTTATCGCGGTGGGAAAAATAACCGATATATTCAATAAAAAAGGCATTACGGAAAGCATTTTCACTCACGGCAACGCCGAGGGTATGAATGTAACTCTTGATGTGGGCGATCGCGTGTTTGACGGGCTTTGCTTTGTCAATCTTGTTGATTTTGATATGCTTTACGGACATCGAAACGACATCGACGGCTATGTAAAAGCGTTGACGGCATTTGACGAATGGCTGCCGTCGTTTTTGCCGAAGCTCGGCGACGAGGATATGCTCTTTATAACCGCGGATCACGGCTGTGACCCCGGCTATCCCACGACGGATCACACCCGCGAGTATATTCCTCTTCTCGTTTACGGCAAACGTGTTGAACCCGTCAATCTGGGCGTCGGCTCGACCTATTCTTCGATAGCGGCGACGATAAGCGAGTATCTCGGCGTGGAATTCAAAACCTCAGGGAAAAGCTTCCTGCCGAAGATAGAAAAATAGTATTTCGGAACAGGAGAAAGGGCGTTTCGGCGCTGCTTTCTCCTGCTTTTATGTCGCAAAAACCGAAAAAAATGTAAAATATTGAGTTTTTTTCGGTATGCGCTTGAAAAATGCTTATTATTATGATATAATAACCAAGTCCGTGACCTCACGGATAAATAATAACACACATCCTGCGCGCTTTCGGGCAGGTGCGGCTGATTTCTGCCGTCCCCGTAAGGCAGGGTGGAGGAAAAAACCTCAGGAGGAAAGTATCATGGCAGTAGTTTCAATGAAACAGTTGCTTGAAGCAGGTGTTCACTTCGGACACCAGACCAGAAGATGGAATCCCAAAATGGCGGAATACATCTTCACCGAAAGAAACGGTATTTACATTATCGACCTTCAGAAGACCGTTAAAAAGGTTGAAGAGGCGTATATGTTCATCCGTGATGTTGCTGAAGCAGGCGACAGCGTTCTTTTTGTAGGAACGAAGAAGCAGGCACAGGAATCCATTAAGGAAGAAGCCGAAAGAGTGGGAATGTATTATGTTAATTCCCGTTGGCTCGGCGGTATGCTGACAAACTTCGCAACGATAAAGACGCGTATCGAGCGTCTTGCGCAGCTTCGCAAAATGGAAGAGGACGGCACCTTTAATCTTCTTCCCAAGAAAGAAGTCGTAAAGCTCAACCTTGAAATCGAGAAACTCGAAAAATACCTCGGCGGTATCAAGGAAATGAAGAAACTTCCCGGCGCTCTTTTCATCGTTGACCCGAGAAAAGAAAGAAACGCCGTTGCGGAAGCGAGAAAACTTCATATTCCCATCGTCGCTATTGTTGATACCAACTGCGACCCCGACGAAATCGACTATGTCATCCCCGGCAACGACGACGCCATCCGCGCCGTTAAGCTTATCGCCGGCATTATGGCAAATGCTATTCTCGAGGGTAAACAGGGCGAACAGTTCGACGCTCCCGCAAAGGAAGACGCCGAAGCTGACGCCGAATAATTTCAGGGAGGATTGAATATTATGGCAGTTACTATTTCCGCCAAGCAGGTCAACGAACTCAGACAGAGAACAGGCGTTGGTCTGATGAAGTGCAAAGAAGCTCTCGTAAAAACCGAGGGCGATATGGAAGAGGCCGTAACGCTTCTCCGCGAGCAGGGACTTGCGGCTGCTGACAAAAAGGCAAACAGAATCGCAGCCGAAGGCGCGATCGTTATATATACCGGTGCGGACGTTACCGCTATGGTTGAGGTTAACTCCGAGACCGACTTCGTCGCGAAGAACGAGAAATTTATGACGTTCGCAAACACAATTGCAGAGGTTGTTGCGAAAGAAAATCCCGCCGACCTCGAAGCTCTTATGGCATGCGCATACCCCGGTTTTGACGGCACCATCGAAGACAAGAGAAAAGAAATGATCCTTGTTATCGGCGAGAACATGAATGTCAGAAGATTTGTAAGAGTTGAAGGCTGTTGCGCTTCATATATTCACGACCACGGTAAGATCGGCGTTGTTGTTAAGTTCGATAAAGAGTTTGACGCGGATTGCGGCAAAAAGGTTGCCATGCAGGTTGCTTCGATGAGCCCGAGATTCGTAGACAGAACGCAGGTTCCTGCCGCCGAACTCGAACATGAGACCGAGATAATTGTCGCTCAGATCAAGAATGACCCGAAAAACGCGAAAAAACCCGAAAACATCATCAGAGACAAAATGGTTCCCGGCAAACTTGAGAAGTTCTTCGGCGAAGCGTGCCTCGTTGATCAGGAATTCTTTATTGACGACAGTCTTAAAGTAGGTCAGTTTGTTGCTTCCAAGGGCGATGCGAAAATCGTTGATTTCGTTCGCTACGAAAGAGGCGAAGGTATGCAGAAGAGAGAAGACGATTTCGCAGCCGAAGTTGCGAAAATGACTTCTAAATAATTTTTCCGTAAACGGAATATCAGGACAATGAAGTCCCATGTCGGAAACGGCGTGGGACTTTTTGCATAAGGAATAAAAATGTTTAATTGTCAAGGAAAAATAATTGATACCCATACGCACGTTTATCCCGAAAAAATCGCGGCGAAAGCGACAGCGGCAATCGGCTCGTTTTACGATTATTCGATGAGCAGCGTCGGCACTGTTGAAGTTTTGAAAGAGAGAATGAAAACGGCGGGCGTTTGCAAGTCGTTTATTCTGAGCGTTGCAACTGTTCCGAAGCAGGTTCGCGGAATTAACGATTTTCTGATAACGACAGTCAAAGACAATCCGGATCTGTTCATTCCCTTCGGAACGGTTCATCTTGATATGGAAAACATCACGGAAGAACTTGAGTATATTCGGAACAACGGTATTTGCGGATTGAAGTTTCACCCCGATTTTCAAAAGTTTGCGGTAGACGATCCTCGTATGGATGTTGTATATGAATATGCGCAGGCGTATAAAATGCCCGTTATTTTCCATGCGGGAGATAAGAGGTATCATTACTCCAATCCGCCGCAGCTTCGGAAGGTGATAGAACGCTTTCCCGACTTGATCGCGGTTGCCGCGCACTTCGGCGGTTACGGCGAATGGGATGCCGCCTTCGAATACCTTTGCGGCACTGATTTTTATTTTGATACTTCCAGCACTCTCGGTATGATGTCGGATTTTTCTGTTCCGAAAAAGATACTTTCGAAACATGATGTGAACAGGATTCTGTTTGCGTCGGATTTCCCGATGTGGACTCCCGAATTTGAGCTGACAAATATCGAAAAACTCGGTCTTTCGCAGGACTTGACGGAGAAGATACTCTATAAAAATGCATTAAATCTCCTTTCTCGTGTCAAATAGTCATTTTTCGCGCTTAAAATCAGACAATATTTTTCTTTTATGAGTGGTAGAATATTTATGTAGTATTCTGCCGCTCATTTTTGTTTACGGAGATGAAAAATATGGGAAGAAAAAACCTGATAACACAGATCATGCTCGTTCTTGTCGTTGTGGGACTGTATGTTCTGAGCGGATTTCTTTGTTCGGGAAGCGCCGACGCGGACAAACTTGAAACGGGGAAAAAGCCGCAAACGGAAATTCGTCAACCGCCAATTCAACAAAGTTCAACCTCAAACATCGCCGCGAAAGAGGAGCCTCTTGTTTATGCTTTTTCAAGGCTCGAAGCTCAGGACGTTGACCCTGACAGGACCTGTCCGAGGGACAAGTATTCTCTGCCGGTTCCGTCAAGCGGACGTTCGGAGGAGTTTTCCGCTCTGGTTTCGCCCGTAACACAAAAGCAGTCTATGCGCGATTTTGACGATGCGGTGTTTATCGGTGATTCGGTCACTCTCGGTCTGCAGAAATTCGTGACCGAGAAAAGACAGACAGACACCGATTTTCTCGGCAAGGCTAAGTTTATAAGCGTCGGGAGTTACGGAACCGCAACCGCCGTTGCTCCGGGAGGTGAGGGAAGCATTCACAGATATTTTAACGGCGTCAGAACACCTCCGCAGGAGATATGCGCGTCTTACGGCGCGAAAAAAGTATATATCTGTCTCGGTCTTAACGATGTGGGGCAGTATTCGGTTGACGAATATATCGCGAACTGCAAAACGCTTATAGAAAATATCAGAAAGGCAATTCCCGATGTGAAGATAGCGATTCAGACCATAACCCCCATTACTCTCTACGGTGAAAAGCAGGTTCTGTATAATGCGAAAATCGACAAGTACAATGAAAGTCTTGCTCGTTTTGCGAAAGACGAGAACTGTGCATTTCTTGATGTTGCGGACGTGTTAAAGGACGAAGCCGGCTATCTGGCTTCTTCTCTTTCAAGCGACGACTATTGCCATCTTATGCCCGAGGCGTATGAACGGTGGATAGATTATTTGTTGTATCACGGGGTGAAATGATGAAAAAAGTTCTGATTGTGGTATTCTGCTCTTTAATGCTTTGCGGTTGCTCAAATTCTGGGAAAAACGTGAGTTTGACGGCTATGAGCGACGATGTCGTTACTCTTTCCGTCGGACTTGTGCAGGTTCCTAAAAGCGAGATTCCGTCATATTTCAATTTGTCCGAGGCGGATTTCGAGAACTGCGCGGTTTTTGTCAGCCTGTCGGGAGAGAGGACGGACGAACTTGCCGTCTTCAAAGCGTATGACGAGGAAGGGCTTTCGAATATAGTTTCCGCCGTCAATTCTCATCTGCGCGAGCAGAGGGCGGCGTTTCGCGACTATGCGCCGTCGGAATTTGCGAAACTTGAAAAAACCGTTGTTCGAACAGACGGCCTGTATTGCTATTATTGCGTAAGCGAAGACGCGGAGGTTAAGCAACTTTTGTCACGGTATTTTTCTTGACAAAAGCGTCGTTTTGTTGTATTATATAGTGGTGAAACGGAGGCTTTGCCATGTACGACAGAACAGAATATATCAGACCATTCAGAAAAGGAAATACGGTTCTCAACGAAACAGCTCTCGTTGTTGAATATCCAGGAATTACGGACGCCGCCGGAAATATCGCGATAACGCTTCTGTACGATATCGAAAAGATAATCTCCGTGACGGATTTCGGCGGCAAAAAAGTTTATCGGCAGGGCAGGGATTGGCTTGTCCGCGACGGAAAACTCATAATTCCGAAAGATTCTTCCATGCCTCGCGTTCCGTGGGACGTATATAATCCGCAGGAACCACCGAACGACGGCTTGAACGCGCATTTTTCCGAGGGCGGCTATATACTTTATACGGAAGGCACTCTCCTTGTTGACAGGCAGATTGCCGTCACATACGAACACGCGGTTAACGAGAATTTGTATAAACCCGTTATTCTTCCGGGTAAACTTCCGCGGCTGTCTCGGCTTATGAAAGAAAAAAAACCGCTTGCCGTCGCATTTTGGGGAGACAGCATAACGGTCGGCTGTAACTGTTCGAAAATGCTCGGAACGGAGCCTTTTATGCCGTCGTGGGCTGAAATGGTCTGCGATACGCTTCGCGATGATTACGGCTGTTGCGTTACTTCCATTAACAAGGCCGTCGGCGGAACCCGCGTTGAGTGGGGTCTTTCAGAGTTTGACAATGCGTGGAAGGGTACGGATAGCGTCGACTTTTTCGTTGTCGCGTTCGGAGGAAACAACGGTCCCGAAACCACGCCCGAAGAATTCGAAAAAACAGTTGAAGCAATTTGCGTTAAGGTTTGGGAAAAATATCCCGAATGTGAGATTGCGGCCGTTTCCGTTTGTCAGGGCAATCATTATGCGCAGGATGTCAAATGTCATCACGAACGCCTTAAAAAGCTTTTTGAGCTTGCCGAAAAATACGGCTCACGGCTGACCGTTGTTCCGATAACAACCCTGCACGCGCAAACGCTTGAACGCAAAAAATACTGGGATATGACCGCGAACAATATCAATCATCCGAACGATATGCTCATCCGTATGTACGCGCAGACTTTTTCCGAAGTGTTCGCCGCCGCGGAATAAAAACGTTTTTTATCGGATATACTGTTCTCATAAAACTTTCGGGAGAACGGTTTTGATGATAAAAGGCAGAAAAAAAAGCGTATACATTATTAAAAACACAGGCAGCAAGCTTTTTGAGGAGGCTATCTTCATAGTCAAAAAAGATGCGCCTCCCGTTTCCGAGTATTCGCTGAAACAGGAAGCGGAGAAGGTTATAGTCGAAAAAACGTCCTACTATATGAAAAAAGCGCTCCGAAAAAAATGACGGGCGCTTTGACAGGGGAGGTATAAAATGATAAAACATATTGTTATGTGGAAGTTTAAGGCAGGGAAAGAGGCGGAAATGATGCGATTTCTTTCGGCTCTTGAATCTCTTCGCGGACAGATAGACGTCATCCGTTCTATGAAACAGGTGTTAATTCTTTCGGAGAAGGCAACTGCGACGCCGTATTGATTGCGACCTTTGACTCCGTTGAAGATCTTGAAGTATATAAAAATGATCCCCGTCACATTGCGGCGTCGGCTCTCTGCAGGGATATAAGAGAATCGCGTTACGCCGTCGATTTTGAAGTGTGAACGGATAAAAAGCTTACGGGAACCGCCGTGGACGGTTCCCGTTTTGATATTATAAGGTCATTTTATTATTTCAGAGACGTCTTTAAGTCCTCGCTGCGTTGTGATAACAACAACTTCGTCGCCGAGCTCAATACTGTCGTTTCCTCCGGGGATTATCGTCGTGTTTTTTCTGATTATCGCGCCGATGAGCAGTCCTTTTTTCAGAGAGAGGCTTTTCAGCGGCTTCTCCATAAACTCCGCGGGGGTTTTGACTTTGAAGGCAATCGCCTCAACTTTGCCGTCCGCAAGCTTGTAAAGCGTTTCAACGCTGCTTCCCCTGATGTTCTCTTTTGACCTGACGAACTGCAGAATCCTGTCTGCCGTCAGCATTTTCGGCATTATAATGCTGTCTATTCCGGAGTCCTTCAATATCCCCGAATAGCTCGGCTGGTCGGTTGCCGCAATTATTTTTGAACAGCCGAGAGCCTTCGCGTGCATTGCCATTATGACGTTCTCCTCGTCGGTTTCCGTCAGCGATATGAAAGCGTCGGCGCTGCCGACATCTGCATTTTTGAGAACCTCTTTATCCGTCGGATCGGCGTTCACGATTTTGATTTTATCGTATGCCGCGCGGAGTTTTTCCACCAACCGCGGGCTTTTTTCAATGACGGTTATGCCGATATCAAGGTCTTGAAGCGACTTTATTAGATAATGGGGTATTCTGCCTCCGCCGGCGACAGTTATCGCCTTAATGGGCTTTTTCTTTGCGCTCAGAAGCCCGAAAAATGCGATTATGCTTTGCGTATCCGCCGCAAGCGCGATTCGGTCTCCTGCCTGTAAACGGGTTTCGCCGGTCGGAATGAACGCTTCGTTCTCTCTTTCAACGAAGCATATCAAAACTCTGACGCTGTATTTTGCGTGGATCTCTGAAAGGGGCAGATCGACAAGAGGGCTTTCCGTCGGAATGGTGTACTCAACGAGATTGAGCCGTCCGTCGGAAAAACTTTCGACCTTTGCCGCGGAAGGAAATCTGACTATTCCCGAGATCTCCTCCGCCGCCGATTTATCGGGATTTATTGAAAAGGTGAGCCCGAATTCATTGTGCATAAAAACTATCTGCGAAGAATATTCCGGGTTTCGAAGCCGTGCCACCGTATACTTTGCGCCGAGCCTTTTGCCTATCACACACGCTATAACATTCAGCTCGTCGTGCGGTGATGCCGCAATAAGGACATCGGCGTTTTCGATGCCCGCCTTGCGCAGCGTTTCAATGCAAGCGCCGTTGCCTTCTATAACCTTGTAGGGCAGGTCTTTTTCAAGCGACGACAGCACTTCGCTCCTGTTTTCGATGACCGTTACGTCGTTGCTGTCCTGTGCAAGGTTTTCGGCAATGGCGGAGCCCACCTTGCCGTGACCTATTATAAGAACTTTCATTTATCGGTTTTCTCCTGTCGGAAGCCGCCGTAACGCAAAATTCGCATTTCCGCGGCTTTTTTGATGTTGCCATTATACCACTTTTTATACGGAATGTCAAACGTGACGGCAATATTTCGGAATGTCTTTTCATTTGAAAAAGAAGAAATGCGGGGCGACCGAAAAACGGCCGCCCCGATATGTGATTTTGTGTTTTACAGATACTTTTGAATCTTCGGAGTTACAAGCGAAAGATCCATGCTTACCGTGATGAAAAAATCGATTCCTTCCGCAATCGCTTCAAGCTCGTCAAGGAATTTTTCAAGCTCCTCAACATTGTCGGAACGGCAGATTTTTGTTATTGAGTCAACAAATATCTCGGTTATATCATAGTTCGACGCTCTCAATCCTCCGATGAACCCGAAGAACATATCGTAGTCGTTGATACCGTATTCGTCAGTGCTTATAAGTCTTACTTTCGGGTCGATTTCATATCTGAGTTTGTCATCTCTTTCAAGACAGATAACGCTTCCGTCCGCGGTCTTCGCAACGGAATTAACGGTGGAAATAAGTTCCTTTGTCTTGCCTGTTCCTTTGAGACCCATTACAAGTTTGATCATGTGGATGCACTCCTTTTCGGATAATTATTGATGTTGCGCAGCCCCGTATTTATCGGTGGAAAACTTAGGGAATGCGATTGTTTTTTCTCTGCTGTAATTATAACATAGCGACGCTTCTATTTCAATACGTCGGTGACAATTTCTTGAAGTTTGTTGAAACTGTATAACAGTTTCGCCGTAATTATAGCAAGTTTTCCAACTCCGCTTTCTTATCCTCGTAACCGGGCTTGCCGAGCAGCGCAAACATATTGCTCTTATACATCTGAACTCCGGGCTGGTCAAACGGATTTACGCCGAGAACGTAAGCGGAAATTCCGCAGGCTTTTTCATAGAAATAAATGAGCTGACCCATGGTAAACTCGTTCATTTCGTCAAGCTCAAGCACGACGCTCGGAACGCCGCCCTGCGCGTGCGCGAGAACCGTTCCCTGAAACGCTTTTTCATTGACGAACTGCATATTTCTGTCGGCAACGAAGTTCAGACCGTCCGCGTTTGAAGCTTCAAACGGGATTATCTGGTCAAGCTTCGCGTTTTTGACCCAAATTACGGATTCGTACATATTGCGAAGTCCCTGCTGAACATACTGCCCGAGAGAGTGAAGGTCGGTTGAGAAGATCATCGAAGCGGGGAAAAGACCTTTTCCGTCCTTGCCTTCGCTTTCGCCGAAAAGCTGCTTTATCCATTCGCCGAAGCACCACATATACGGCTCGTAGGCAACCGTGATTTCAGTCGTTCTGTTTTTTCGGAGAAGAATATTTCTGACGGCCGCAAACTTGTAACAGTCGTTCTTTTCGAGGTCGGGATCCGCATAAGCCGCGTGCGCGTCCTGCGCTCCCTGCATAAGTTTGTCAATATCTATGCCCGCGCAAGCAATGGGAAGAAGACCGACGGCGGTAAGTACGGAATATCTGCCGCCGACATCGTCGGGAACGACAAACGCTTCGTATCCTTCCGCGTCCGCAAGCTCTTTGAGAGTGCCTTTCGCCTTGTCCGTGGTCGCATAGATTCTGCCTCTTGCCCCCTCCTTGCCGTATTTCTTTTCAAGCATTTCTTTCAGAACGCGAAAAGCTATCGCGGGTTCGGTCGTCGTTCCCGATTTGGATATTACATTGACGCTGAAATCCCTGTTTTCGCAAAGAGAAAGAACCTCGCGGAAGTACGTTGAGGAGATGCTGTTGCCGAGAAAATATATCTCGGGCGTATTCTTTTTGAGATTGTTGTAAAGAGGGCTTTTTACCGCCTCGATGACGGCTCTTGCTCCGAGATACGAGCCTCCTATGCCGACTACGAGAAGGACATCCGAATCGGAAATGATTTTCTGCGCGCTTTTCTTTATACGCGCAAACTCTTCTTTGTCGTAATCGACAGGAAGATCAACCCAGCCCGTAAAATCCGAGCCAAGCCCCGATTTGTTTGCGAGCATCTCGTGCGCGGCTCTGACCTGAGGCGCGATTGCGGCAAATTCGTTTTCGCCGACAAATCCTTTGAGATAGGAAGTGTTGAGTTTGATTGACATAATGAAAACTCCTTTTGAGATTAAATTATTCTATCGAAAAATCCGAGGCGTCGAAATCGGTTGAAAACTCAACGCTTTTCGGAGTTCTTTTGAGCGGGTCGTAGACGAATTTTCTGCAGTCGTATTTTCTTTTTACAAAGCCGTATTTATTACATACAACGCCCTCTCCGTCGCAGAGAAGCGTTCCGTTTTTGCAATATTCGCAGTTTTGCCCGATCCCTTTTCCGAAGACTTTCATATTTGATTCTCCGTTTCGACCGCCGCGCCCGCGCGACGGATATTTTATCAATTATATTTTAACATATTCCGCTCCGTTTTTCAACACGCAATCCGAAAAAAATATTGAATTTATTTCAGAAATCACGCGCGTATGATAAAATTTTTAGGAAACATTTATGTAATATATTTACAAAAAGTATTTTTTGTATTATAATAAAAGATAAGTGAAACAAAAATAACGCGCGGAGGGTACACTGTGTCGGACAAAAACAGGTTTCTTTCCGAAGAAGAAACGGAAAAGCAGAAAGAATACGCCGAAAAGGTCGGACATATTTCTGCGGAATTCGAACAGGCGCACGGAAGAAAACCGAGATTTTTTTCCGCCACATACGGTTGTCAGCAGAACGAGAACGACACGGAGCGTCTCGACGGTATGCTGCTCCGTATGGGATATGAATATACGGACGACAGGGAAACTGCCGATCTCATTCTTTTTAATACCTGCGCCGTTCGCGAACACGCCGAAAGCAAAGTTTTCGGCAACGTCGGCGCTCTTGTCAAAAACAAGAGGGAAAATCCCGATTTGAAAATATGTCTTTGCGGTTGTATGACAACTCAGCCGCATATTGCCGAACTGTTAAAGACAAAATATAAGCACGTTGATCTTGTGTTCGGAACTCATGCTCTTTATCGCTTTCCCCAAAATCTTTATCGTATTCTTTCGGGCGAAAAGCGCGTTTTCGACGTGACGTCGGAGGACGGACGCGTTGCGGAGGGGCTTCCCATCCGTCGCCGCGACAAGGTCAAGGCGTGGGTCTCGATCATGTCGGGGTGCAATAACTTCTGCTCTTACTGCATCGTGCCGTATGTTCGAGGCCGCGAAAGAAGCCGTCGGCCCGAAAAGGTTCTTGAAGAAGTTCGCGGGCTTGTTGCGGAAGGGTATAAGGAAATAACCCTGCTCGGTCAGAATGTCAACTCGTACTGCAAAGACCTTGACATCGGTTATGATTTTTCCGACCTGCTTCGGGATATAAACGCGACAGAAGGGGATTTTACCGTCAAATTTATGACGTCGCATCCGAAAGACGCGACCGAAAAGCTTATAGACACGATAGCGGAATGTGATAAACTCTGCAAGCATATTCATCTTCCGGTGCAAAGCGGCAGCGACGCCGTTTTGAAAAAAATGAATCGTCGCTACACCGCGGAAAAATATCTTTCGCTGATAGAATATGCCAAAAAGAAAATTCCGAATGTGGCGATTACAAGCGATATTATTGTCGGTTTTCCGGGCGAAACGGAGGACAATTTCCTCTCTACGCTTGATTTGATACGCAAAGTGGAGTATAACGGGCTGTATACATTTATTTATTCCCCGCGAAGGGGAACGCCGGCGGCGGAGATGAAGGATCAGATACCTGCCGATGTTAAAAAAGAACGTTTCAGCCGTCTTCTTGCCGCGCAGAACGAGATCAGCACGAAGAAGAATTCCGAATTCGTCGGAAAGACCTTTGAGGCCACGGTTGACGGCTTTGCCGAGAATTCGGAAACCGCCATGCTTGCGCGAACCTCGAACAACACCATAGTAAAGTTCGAGACGAACGGTAAAATTTTCAGAGAGGGCGACAGGGTGACGCTGAAAGGCGTGCGCTGCGCAAACTGGGCGGTATACGCCGAACTGACAGATTAGATTTTAAAAATTTTCAAATAAAACGGAGAGTGTTTATTATGGCAGACGTAAGAGAACTTGCAAGACAGCTCGGAGAAGCGGTTGTAACCGACGAGAAGTTCGTTGAGCTTCAGTCCGCGCAGGCGGAATACGATAACGACGCCGCGCTTCAGCAGCTTATTCAGGAGTTCAATCTTCAAAAAATGAACGTTATGCAGGAAATGCAGAAGGGCGAAGAAAAGAACGAAGAAAAACTCAAAGAACATCAGGACAAAATGAGAGAAACTTATACAAAAATAATGGCAAACCCCGTAATGGAAAGGTATATGACCGCGAAAGAGGAAGCGGACGCGTTTGTAAATGAGATTTACGGCATCCTTAATTTCGCGATAACGGGCGAAGAGCCGGGCGGCTGCTCGGGCTCCTGCGAAACCTGCGGCGGCTGTCATTAAGCGAGCCGATTTAAGGAGAGAAAAGAGATGGCGAAGGCACCGCAGTTGTCTCCGATGATGCAGCAGTACGTCGAGATGAAGAAAAAGTACAAGGATTATATCCTGATGTACCGTCTCGGAGACTTCTATGAAATGTTTTTTGACGACGCGGTTATTGCGAGTAAAGAGCTTGACATAGTTCTCACAGGCAAGGATTGCGGTCTTGAAGAGCGCGCGCCGATGTGCGGGATCCCGTATCACAGCGTTGACGGCTATATTTCACGGCTTGTTCAGCACGGCTACAAGGTTTCCGTTTGCGAACAGGTAAAAGATCCCGTAACAAACGACGTAACTCACCGCGAAGTCGTTCGGATGATAACGCCCGGAACCGTTACCGACCCCGAAATGCTTGATGAAAGCAAAAACAACTATATTGTCGGAGCGTTTTGCGAAAACGGGAAGATATGTCTCTGCTTTGTGGATATTTCCACGGGAGATATGTTTTTATCGGGCTCGTATAAGATTTCCGATCCGACGGTTGCAAACGAGCTGGGAAAGTATTCGCCGCGCGAGATCTACGCTTCGCCCGAAGCCTGTGAGACGGCGCCCGTAAAGAATTATATTGCGGCGTCGGCGGGGTGTATGCTCACGCGAGGAGAGGTTTGTGCAGAGGCGAGAGACCTTCTCGAAAAACAAACGGGACAGACGGTTTCGGCTCTAGGACTTTCCGACAACATCTTGGCGACGGTGACGGCGGGCTCCCTTCTGAAATATCTTTTCGACACTCAGCTTTGTTCTCTTGACCATATAAAGAGGCTGACTCTTACCGGCGAATTCGCGTATGCGCAGATCGACCTTTCGACTTGGCGCAATCTCGAAATCGTGGAGACGATGCGCTTAAAGGAAAAGAAAGGATCTCTGCTCGGCGTTCTCGACAAAACGCAGACTGCCATGGGTGCGCGTCTGCTTCGCAATTTTCTTGAGAAGCCGCTTACAAACGTCGATGAGATAATCGGCAGGCAGGGAAGTGTCCGCGATTTTTACGAAAACAACATCGAGCGTTCCGAACTGCGCGATCTGCTTTCGGGAATCAGAGATATTGACCGTCTTTTGACAAAAGTCGTTTACGGCTCCGTCAATCCGAGGGACATGAAAAATCTCGCGGCCTCGTTTTCACCGCTCCCGCGTATTTTCGAAATACTTCGCGGAGGCAAATTCGGCTCGGCGTATCTGAAAAATCTGCTTCGCGGCTCGGATGAGCTTTCCGATATAACGGCGCACATAGAGGCGGCAGTAAACGACGATCCTCCCGTCGCGATGAAAGACGGCGGCATTATCAGGGACGGTTATAATTCGGAGGTGGACGAGCTTCGGGTTCTTCTTACGGACGCGAAACGCATAATGGTCGGGCTTGAAGCCTCCGAAAAAGAAAAGACGGGAATAAAGACTCTGAAAGTTGGCTACAACAAGGTTTTCGGATATTATATCGAAGTTCCGAACGGAAGCCGCGAGCTCGTTCCCGACACATACATAAGGAAGCAGACGCTTGTCGGCGGAGAACGCTTTATAACGCCCGAGCTTAAAGAGATAGAGGAAAAGCTTCTGACCGCGCGCGACGATCTCGTCGCGCTTGAATACAAACTGTTTTCTGAACTTGTTCTCGGTATAAAAGAGTGCGTAGACCGCATTAAAGCGTCTTCGCGCGCCGTCGCTTACGTCGATGTTCTTACAACGCTTGCGGAGGTCGCCGTCAAAAACGGGTACGTTTGTCCGACCGTTAATTCCGACAGTGTTATCGACATCAGAAACGGCAGGCATCCCGTCGTCGAAAAAATGCTGAAAAACGAGGTGTTCGTTCCGAACGACACTTTTCTTGACACCGCCGATTTCCGTATGGCGATAATAACGGGCCCCAATATGGCGGGAAAATCCACCTATATGCGCGCCGTTGCGTTGATAACGCTTCTTGCGCAGATAGGCTCTTTTGTTCCGGCCTCCGCCGCGACGATAGGCGTTGTCGATAAGATATTCACCCGTGTCGGCGCCGCCGACGACCTTGCCTCGGGACAGTCTACCTTTATGGTGGAAATGAACGAGGTCGCATATATACTCAAAAATGCGACGAAGAAGAGCTTGCTCATCTTTGATGAAATAGGACGCGGAACGTCAACCTACGACGGTATGAGCATTGCCCGCGCCGTGCTTGAATACGTTGCCGAAAAAATAAAAGCCAAATCTCTTTTTGCAACGCACTATCATGAGCTTGTCGCTCTCGAAAACACGGTTGACGGCGTTAAAAACTTCAATGTCGCGGCTAAAAAACGCGGAAATACGATAACTTTCCTCCGAAAGATAGTCCCGGGAGGAACGGACGACAGCTACGGCATTGACGTCGCCCGTCTTGCAGGTGTTCCTGAAACCGTTATCGTTCGCGCGCAGGAAGTTCTCAAAGAGATCGAGTCGGAACAGCCGAAGGTCGTTGTAAAAAAAGAAGAAAAAAGCGAAGAACCCGATCTTTTCAACACCGTTGCATCCGACGAAATAACAGAACGGCTCAAAAACATCGACCCGACGGTTTTAACGCCGATTGAAGCGATGAACGAGCTGTATGCTCTTGTACAAAAGGCCAAAAATCAATGATTTTCGGAGAAGACTGATGAAAATACATATTCTTGACAGTTCCGTTGCCAATCTTATCGCGGCGGGCGAGGTCGTCGAAAGACCTGCGTCCGTTGTAAAGGAGCTTGTCGAAAACTCCGTCGATGCCGGCGCAACAAAAATCTCGGTTGAGATATTAAAAGGCGGCGTTGACCTTATTAAAGTGACCGACAACGGCTGCGGAATGACGGAAGAGGACGCGCGCGCTGCCTTTCATAAGCACGCAACATCAAAAATCGCGACGAAGGAAGACCTTTACAACATCGGGACGCTCGGATTCCGAGGCGAGGCACTTGCCGCGATAAGCGCGGTCTCGCGCGTTGAGCTGACCACGAAAACAAGAGATGCCGTCGGAGGCGTTCGTCTGACCCTTGAAGCAGGGGAGCTTTGCGGTGACGTCGTGTCTTCCGAGGAGGTCGGATGTGCGGACGGCTCGGTGTTTTGTATAAAAGATCTTTTCTATAATGTTCCCGCAAGAAAGAAATTTCTTAAAAGCGAGCAGGCGGAGGCGGGCGCGATAAGCTCCGTTGTTCATAAACTTGCTTTGTCTCACCCCGAAATATCGTTTCGCCTGACCGTCGGAGGAAAAGAAACCCTGTTCACCTCCGGCAGCGGAAAGCTCGAAGACGCGATTTTTTCCGTTTACGGGAAAAATCTGACGCAGAACCTCGTGCCTGTCAGAATGAAAAACGACGATTTCCGTCTGACGGGTTTTATCGGAACGCCGCTGTTTTCAAAGCCGAACCGGAATATGCAGCTTTTCTATGTCAACGGGCGAATCATACGCTCCCGTCTGCTTCAGACCTGCCTTGAAAACGCGTATAAAAATTCCATGCTGATAGGCAGATATCCCGTTTGCGTTCTCTTTTTGCGGGTTGACAATTCGAGCATTGACATAAACGTTCATCCGTCCAAGCTTGAAATTAAATTCGGCGACGAAAAAAGCGTTTCCGCTTTTATGAACGACGCTTTGAGGACTGCTCTCTCTTTTGACAGCGGAGTGAAGCGTATCGAAATCAAGCCGAATTCAAAAGATGTTTTTAAGCTTCCGTTTGAAAATTCGGAGGCTCGGAAAAAGATTGATAAACCTGAAAAAACCGTTGAAAAAATCAAAAACTACGGCGAGTGGCAGGTCGTGACGAACGTCCCGGTTCGGGACGCTTCGAAAAAAACTCCGACGGAACGGGGAATCGGTGAAAAACCTTCGGATTCCGCGGGAACGGCTGCCGTAAAAGAAGATATCTCGGAATTTGAGGCGCTGAAAAAAATGCTTCTCGAAAGAGCCGCGGCGGCTGAAAAACCCGTGGATATTCTGCGGGACGATTCTTCGCTTCTTGCCCTGAACTCCGTGAACGTCGAAAAAAGAGAGCCGAATGCGGATAAATACGCGCCCTCCGTAACTCCCCCCGGGGCAGAGACGCTGAAGCCGGCAAAAACGGAAACGGTTGTTTTGCAGACTTCCGACGCTGAAAAAGGAGAAGACCCCTCTCTTTTGAAAAAAACGGTCGAATTCCGAACAGTGGGCGAAGTCTTTGATTCTTTCATAATCGTTGAAAAGGACAGTGACGTTCTGTTTATAGACAAACACGCCCTCCACGAGCGTATGAATTTTGAAAAGCTGAAAAGGGGAACCGTCGGTTCTCAATATCTTCTCAGCCCGATAGTCGTCGATCTCGGCGCTTCGGAAAACCTGATCGTAACCGAAAATGCGGAAGAACTGGAGAAGGCGGGCTTTGAGGTTGAGGATTTCGGCGGCAGCGTCATTGTGCGAATGATACCGCAGATTCTCGAAAGCTCCGACGTTGAATACGTTCTTTCGAAATTTGCCGAAAACTATGAAAATCTGAAGCTCGAAAAAAACGATTTGCTTGACGAGTTTCTTCACGACTGCGCCTGCAAGGCTTCGATCAAAGCGGGAATGCATACTTCCGCGTACGAAACGGAAAAGCTTATAAGAACTTATTTTGAGCATGAGAATGACTTGAAATACTGTCCTCACGGTCGTCCGATAACTTTCGCCCTGTCGAAAACCGCAATAGAGAAGCAGTTTAAGAGGATTGTGTGATGAATAACCGTGTAATAGTTGTTGTCGGCCCGACCGCAAGCGGTAAAACAAAGCTTGCGGTTGAGATAGCTAAAAGATATAACGGAGAGATCGTTTCCGCCGATTCCATGCAGATCTATAAATATATGGATATAGGCACGGCAAAACCGACCGAGGAGGAAAAACAGGGAATCGCACATCATCTTATAAGCATAGTCGAGCCGACGGAAACCTTTACGCTGCAAGATTATCTCGACCGCGCCAAGGTCTGCGTCGACGATATTCTTTCACGCGGAAAGATTCCGATTATCGCAGGCGGAACCGGACTTTATGTTACTTCCTTCATAGAAAATATAAGTCTTTCCGAAGCCGAAACAGACCTCGAATACAGAGAATATCTTGCAAAACGCGCCGAAAAAGAGGGGAATGAAGTGCTCCTTGCGGAACTTGCGGAGATAGACCCGGAGACGGCGGATAAGCTGCACCCGAATAACGTCAAACGCATAATTCGCGCGCTTGAGCTTTATCATACGTCGGGAAAAACCGTGTCTGTGCAAAATGCACTTTCCAGGCAGAGCCCTTCGCCTTATGAGTTTTTTGAAACGGGGCTGCGGTTTGCCGACAGAAAGACGCTTTACGGCAGAATCAACCGCAGGGTTGACGAAATGTTTCGCGCAGGGCTGGAAAATGAGGTCTCGACGCTTCTTGAGAGCGGAAAACTGACGCGTGAATGCAACGCTTTTCAGGCGATAGGGTATAAACAGTTCGCTCCGTATTTTGACGGTGAGACGGATATTGATGAAGTTGCTGAAAACATAAAGCGAGAGAGCCGACGGTACGCGAAACGCCAGCTGACATGGCTTCGCCGCGACGAAAATATCCGTTGGGTCGAAGCGGACGGCTTTGATATTGAACATTTTTTTAACAATTTATCGGAATGTATAGAAGAATTTCTGTATGTATGATATAATTACGCATATATAAACAAATAAGTGATATGTGAGCGGTGCGGTTATGGAGAAAAAAGTATTCAAGACGATACTTGTTATTGTTGTTGTGCTTTTGTGCGGCTATTTTCTCTTTGGTATCGTGCCTTCTTTTCTGTTTGATGCGGATTTTACCGTTGAGTCTGTTGAGGATTGCGTTTATCACGACACCGTCGCTGTCGAAGGAGTGGCGCTCCGCACGGAAACCTCGCTGTTTGCGGGCTCCGATTGCGCGACTTTGGTTCACGAGGTCTCCGACGGGGAGCGGGTTGCCGTCGGCACTTCCGTCGCTATGGTAAGCAGCAAGGCGTTTTCGGAAGAGGACGAGCAGCGTCTGCTTTTTTTGAACCGGAGCATTAAGATTTTAACAAAGACCGTCAGCAGCGTTATCACTTCGGACGCCGCCTCTCTTGATTTGGACAGCAGAGAGGCTCTTTACGATTATCTCGACTCCTGCGCATCGACCGATATGCAGAAAATTCTTTCCTGTGAAGCGAATCTTCAGACCGCCTTCAACAAGAAAAATATTAACAAGAACGGCGACCGCGGCTATTCCGAAAAACTTGACGAATATCTGAACGAACGGAACGCGATAATCGAAAAATACACTTCCGTGGAAAAAAGCGTGCCTTCCGCGGCGGCGGGATATTTTTACAGCGGATACGACGGCTTCGAGCATCTGGCGGCATCCGATTTTGAGAGCATGACGGTTTCGAAGCTCGACGGTATACTTTCTTCGGAAGGAGAAGCCTGTCCGAGCGATTATGTCGGAAAGGTTCAGACGACGCCGTATTGGGTATTCGCCGCAAAAATGAAAACGGAGGATGCCTCCGCTCTTAAAAAGGGCGCGACCGAAAAGATAGAGTTCAGGTTTTCCGACGGCTCCAAAAAAACGCTTTCGACAAGCGTTGTTTCGATATCTTCCGAAGAAAACGGCTATGTTTGCGTGTGCTTCCGCTGCGGTGTGATGACCGAGAAGGAGCTTTCGCTGAGAAAGGCGGGCTGCAAGCTTATAAACTCGACTTATTCGGGCTTAAAAGTCAGCAATAAGGCGCTGCGCGTTGTTGACGGCGCCGACGGCGTATATGTCCTGATAGGACAAAAGGTCGTGTTCAAGCCGGTTGAGATTTTGTTTTCAACCGAGGAGTTTTCCATAGTTAAAGCAAAAAGCGATTACAATGCGCGCCGTTTAACGGTAAACGATGAGATCATTTGCGGCGGCAAGGATATGTTTGACGGGAAGATTGTTAATGCGAAATAGAATTTTGAGCAACAAAGCCGAAATAGAACGGCGTATTGAAGAAGCGAAAGCGCGCGGCGGTTTTGACGCTGACGTAACGATAGTTGCGGTCACAAAATATCAGACAATAGAGGACACGAACGCCGCGATTGAGGTCGGATTGGAGAATATCGGCGAAAACTACGTTCAGCACCTGAAAGAAAAAGACGCGCTGCTTCTTCCGTGCAAAAGGCATTTTATAGGGCATTTGCAGACAAACAAGGTAAAGGCGCTCCTTTCGATGAAGGATATAGCTTTGATACAGTCCGTCGATTCCGTAAAACTTGCGGCGGAGATTGATAAATACTCGGAAAAACTCGGAAAAACGACCGAAATCCTTTTGCAGGTCAACATCGGCGACGAGGCGCAGAAATTCGGAGTAGAACCGTCGGAAACCGTTGCTCTCGCGCGCGACGCGGCGGATTTTGAGCATATAAAAGTCAGAGGTCTTATGGCAACGATGCCCATTGAAAAGGATATTCGCTGTTACAAGGCGTTCAAGGAGCTTTTTGAAAAAGTGAAAGCCTGCAATATTCCCGGTATTGATATGGATATTCTCTCAATGGGTATGTCAAACGATTTTGAGGAGGCTGTCGAATGCGGGGCAAATATGGTTCGCATAGGCACGGCTCTCTTTAAATAAATTTACTTTCGGAAAGGAAGATTTTGTTATGGCAAATATCAAACAGATTCTCGGTTTCGGCTCCGACACCGACGATTATGAAGATGATGTTGAATATGAAGAAGAGGCAACCGAAGAAAAAGCGGCTCCCAAGCGCGCTTCGAGAGCTTCGCGCAATTCCGCGCCCGCTTCTTCCGGAAGAAGACCTAATTTCATACTTTGCAAACCCGATGATAAAAGCGCTATGCAGTCCGTTGCCGACGATGTGATTTCCGGAAAATCCGTTATACTTAATCTTGAAAACATTCAAAAGGACACGAAGCGTATCGTAGACTTCCTTTACGGCGTTGTTTACGCACTCGACGGTTCCGTTAAAAAAGTCGCGGATCATACATATCTTATCGCTCCCGGCGGCGTTGACATAACGGGAGAGATGGATAACGACACGGAGGAGTCCGTCTTTTGACGGACGCGGAACTCTTTGCCCGCAGAATTGCCGACCATGCAGATGCGGCGATGCGGAATTCCGTTGAATATACGGGATTTCTTTCCGAAGACGAGCAGGATGAGTGCGCGCGGATACTGAAAAAGCGCGGCGTTTGCTTTTCGTTCTGCGGCGGCGCGGAAAATGCGGAGCGCAAAATGTGCGCGATATATTCCGATTCTTTTTCCGAAGATTGGCTGTCTTTTCCGCTTTCTCTCGTGGAAATTACATTGCGCGACAAAACCGCGCAGGTTCGTCATCCCGATTGCCTCGGAAGCATTCTCGGTCTCGGTCTGAAAAGAAGCGTCATAGGCGATATAGTCTTTTCGGACGGAAAAATATATGTCGTCGCCGAGGAAAATATCGCAAAACATATCTGTTCTCAACTCAGCCGAATAGGCAAATACGCGTGTTCCGCAGAGATTGCCGATGAAACAAAGCGTATCGGCAACGACAGGAAATTTGAAAACGTGGGGCTTATCGTGGCGTCAAACAGGCTTGACTGCTATGTTGCCGCAATAAGCAGAACTTCGCGTGAAAAAGCGGCTGCCGCCATAAATGCCGGCTATGTCCGTCTTAACGGCGCGCAGATATATGAAGTTACAAAACGCCTTTCTTTCGGTGACAGGCTTTCCGTTCGCGGCGCGGGGAAATACATTCTTGACTCCGACCCCGACGTTTGCCCGAAAACGCAGAAAAACAGGCTTAAAATAAACATGAAAAAATATGAAAGTCCCAAATGACGGAGGTATTATATGTTAAGCGTCAGAGATATTGAAACAAAAACTTTTTCGAGAAGCAAAACAGGATACAAAGAAGAAGAGGTCGAAGCTTTTCTCGACGAGGTAATCGTCGATTATACTTCTCTGCTTGAAGAAAAGGAAAGTCTCGGCAAAAAAGTTATCGCTTTAAGCGAAAAGCTTGAAAATATCAGAGACGAGCAGGAGGCGCGGATGCAGTCCCTTCTCAGCACGCAGAAGAGCTATGACGAAGTTATGCGCACCGCGAAAATGAATTCCGAAGCGCTGATAAACGACGCAAAGAAGAAAGCCGACGATATTTTGAAAACGGCAAAAGAGCAGGCTGACGGATTGACTTCCGACGCGGCTGCAAAGGTTGTCGAGATCGAAAAAGACGGAGAGTCGAAAAAAGCGGAGTATAACGCGCTTGCTTCCGAGATTGAAACCGTTAAAAAGGCTATTCATGTTCTCTGCGACAAGTTTACCTCCGATGTGGAAAATCTGCCGGAGCTTGCGAAAAAGGAGCTTGCCGCGATTACCGTGACCGAGCCCGCTCCGCGCCCCGCGCCCGTCGTTGAAGAGGAAACTCCCGTTGAAGACGTGTCCGAGGCTGCGAACGAAGATGATTCCGAGATTGATGACAGTGTTCTTGAGGGAAAGACGAAGGTCATTCCCGTTGTTAAAGAAACGAAGATCGCGGACGTTCCCCGCGATGTGACCCGGGAAAAAATAAACCGCGCGCTTGAAATCGCCGACGAAGAAGACGAAGATATGGTCGGCGATGATGATGACGAAGACTATGAAAGCGATTTCTATTCGAGAAAAAGAGGCGGACGCCGCGATGACGGCAGAGCCGCAAAAATCAGAAATCTTTTCGGTTCGGACGATTCCGATGATTCAGACGAATACGACGAAGACGAATCCGACGAGTTTGACGATGAATTTGAAGAAGAACCGAAAAAGAAAAAGCACTCTTTCTTCGGCTTCGGAAAAAAGAAAAAGAGTCGTGACGACGATTATGACGATTACGATGATTATGACGACGATTACGACGATGATGACGACTATTACGACGACGAAGACTGAGCAGGAGACTTTCAGCGATGGATTATAATCAGACATTGAACCTGCCGAAGACCGATTTCCCCATGAGAGCGGGACTTCCGCAGCGCGAGCCGGCTTTTCTCGAAGAATGGCAGACTCAACAGATTTATAAAAAGCTTCAAGAGAAAAATGCGGGCAGACCGCAGTATGTTCTTCATGACGGCCCTCCGTTCTCAAACGGAAACATTCACATGGGAACTGCTATGAACAAGGTTCTGAAAGACTTTATAATCCGTTATAAGTCTATCAGCGGTTTTCAGGCTCCGTATATCCCCGGTTGGGATAACCACGGTATGCCCATTGAAAGCGCAATAATCAAAAAGAATAAGCTGAACAGAAAAGAGATGTCCATTCCCGAGTTCAGAAACGCCTGCAGCAAATTCGCGGACGATTTTGTTCACATTCAGATGGAACAGTTCAAGCGTCTCGGCGTTCTCGGCGATTGGGAAAATCCTTATACGACCATGGATCCCGCTTTTGAGTCCGTCGAAGTCAAAGTGTTCGGCGAGATGTACAAAAAGGGATATATCTACAAGGGGCTTAAACCCGTTTATTGGTGCCCTGTCGATGAAACCGCTCTTGCCGAGGCGGAGATCGAATACGCAGATGATGACTGCACTTCCATATATGTTAAATTCGCGGTAAAGGATGATAAAGGCAAGCTTTCCGCTTACGGCGACCTTTCCAAAATGTACTTCATCATCTGGACAACGACCACATGGACTTTGCCCGGCAACCGCGCCATTGCGTTGAACCCCTATGAGAGTTATGTTCTCGTTAAAGCGGGGGAGGAGATGTATATTGTCGCGGAGGCGCTTATGGACAAGACCATGGCGGCAGGCGGCGTTTCGGATTATAATGCGATTGCGCATTTCAAAGGTTCCGACTTTGAGTATATGACCGCGCAGCACCCGTTCCTTGATATTGACAGTCTGCTTGTAACCGCGGACTATGTTACGATGGACAGCGGCACGGGCTGCGTTCATACGGCGCCGAGCTTCGGTGTCGACGACTATCAGACCGGCAGACGCTACAACCTTGATATGACGGTTCCCGTTGACGACAGAGGATATCAGACCTCCGATGCCGGCAAATATGCGGGATTGCGTTACGACGAATCCAACAAGGCTATTTTTGAAGATTTGAAAGAAAACGGGGCTCTCTTTGCCTCCGAGAACATCAAACACCAATACCCCCATTGCTGGAGATGCAAAAATCCGATAATCTTCCGCGCAACGCCGCAATGGTTCTGCTCCGTTGACGCATTCAGGGATAAGACCGTTGAGGCGATAAAGGACGTTGAATGGATTCCCGCGTGGGGCGGCGACAGAATAACTCAAATGGTTGTTGACCGCGCCGATTGGTGTATTTCCAGACAGCGTCACTGGGGACTTCCGATACCCGTATTTTACTGCGAAAAGTGCGGAAAGCCCGTTTGCAACGATGAAACCATCGAAAAGGTTTCCGCGTTGTTCAAGGAAAAAGGCTCAAACGCATGGTATGAAATGACCCCGGCAGAGATTCTCGGCGACTTTAAGTGTCCGCATTGCGGCGGAACGCATTTCACCCGTGAAAACGACACTCTTGACGGCTGGTTTGACAGCGGCTCGTCTCATTTTGTGGTACTTCGTGAGAATCCCGATAAAAAATGGCCGGAAATGAAATGGCCCGCGGACTGCTATCTTGAAGGCGCGGATCAATACAGAGGTTGGTTCCAATCTTCACTTCTGACAGCCGTCGGCGTTCTCGGCGAGTCCGCGCCCTATAAGACGGTTCTTACGCACGGCTGGGTAGTTGACGGACAGGGCAGGGCGATGCACAAATCGCTCGGCAACAGCGTCGCACCCGAAGAAGTTATTAAAAAATACGGCGCGGATCTGCTCCGTCTTTGGGTCGCTTCTTCCGACTATCACGCGGACGTCCGTGTTTCCGATGATATTTTCAAGCAGCTTTCACAAGCATATCTTAAGATCAGAAATACGGCGAGATACATTCTCGGAAACCTGAACGGTTTTGACCCCGACGATCTTGTTCCTGCTTCGGAAATGAACGAGCTTGACAGGTGGGCGGTATCGCGTCTGAACGATTTGATGAAGAAAGTCCGCGACGGTTACGAAAATTACGCATATCATATCGTGTATCATGCTGTCCGCAACTTCTGCGTTGTTGATATGTCGAACTTCTATCTTGATATTGTAAAAGACGTTTTGTATTGCGACAGCGCAAACGGCAAGGCAAGAAGAAGCGCGCAGACCGCGATGTTCCTTATTCTTGATTCTCTTGTCAGAATGCTTTCCCCGATACTTGCGTTTACGGCTGACGAAATATGGAAAGCAATGCCTCACAGGAGTTCGGACAATACAGAAAACGTTATCTTCAACGACCTCAACTCTCCGTTTGAAGAGTATGCGCTTTCGGAAGAGAAAATTGCCGATTTCAACAGACTTTCAGAAATCAGAGACAGCGTAAACCTTGCGCTTGAAGCGGCAAGAAACGATAAACTTATCGGAAAGCCCCTTGAAGCGAAGATAAGCATAACCGCAAATTCTTCAGATGCCGCTGTTTTGAATAAATATGCAGAGCTTCTTAAAACAGTGTTCATCGTTTCCGGCGTTGATGTTCACGAGGGCGACGAGCTTTCCGTGAAAGTCGATAAGGCGGACGGCGAAAAATGCGAGCGCTGCTGGACATACAGCGAAACCGTCGGCAAAGACGGCGAGCATCCGACGCTTTGCGCAAGATGCGCCGCGGTCGTTAAAGGTCTGTAATGAAAAGATTTGTTTCGAAAATTCCGTATCTGGCGATATTTTTTGTCGGCATAATCCTTGATTTTATCGTCAAATATATCGTCAGAACGAACATGAAAATCGGTGATACGATTCCGCTTATCAAGGGTGTGTTTCATATCACATATACGGAAAACACAGGCGCGGCATTCAGTATGCTTTCCGATAAAACGACGCTGCTTTCCGTTGTGACCGTTGCGGTTGTGGGTCTGCTTCTGTTTCTTTTGTTGTCGAACAAGATCAGGGGCAGGTTTGCCTGCGTGCTTGTCGCGCTGATCGCTTCGGGCGGAACAGGCAATCTGATTGACAGAATCTTTCGCGGCTCGGTTACGGATATGTTCGATTTTCGCTTGATAAACTTTGCGATTTTCAACGTCGCGGATATATTCGTGACTTGCGGAGCGTTGCTCTTCATCATTGTTTTCTTTGTCAGCAAGGGAGAAGTTTTACAATGGAACTTATCGCAAGAAAAGAAGATGAAGGAAAAAGATTAGATAAATTTCTGTCCGACGTGGACGCGTCTTTGACGCGTTCCGCGGCGGTTATTCTTATTTCCGAGAATGCCGTCACGGTCAGCGGAAAATCCGAGGGCAAAAACTACCGTATTAAAGAAGGAGACATTGTTCGGTATGAAAAGCCCGAACCGAGATCTCTTGAAGTTGTTGCACAGGATATCCCTCTTGACATCGTTTATGAGGACGAATACCTTTTAGTGGTTAATAAACCGCAGGGAATGGTCGTTCATCCTGCGGCGGGAAACGACGACGGAACGCTTGTGAACGCGCTTCTTAAACATTGCGGTTCGAGCCTTTCCGGTATAAACGGCGTTATCCGACCCGGGATCGTTCACCGAATAGATAAAGATACTTCGGGTCTTTTGATAGTTGCAAAAACAAATGAGGCGCATCTCGGGCTTGCCGAGCAGATAAAAGAACACTCTTTTCTCCGTGTGTACAACGGCATTTGCAGGGGACATTTCAAAGAGCCCGAGGGAACGGTGTCTCTTCCGATAGGCAGAGACCCGAAAGACAGAAAAAAGATGGCGGTAACGCTGAAAAACTCCAAACCTGCGGTAACGCATTACCGTGTGATTTCGGAATTTGACGGCTTTTCGCTTGTTGAGTTCAGACTTGAAACAGGCAGAACTCATCAGATTCGCGTCCATACGGCAAGTCTCGGGCATCCAATCGCGGGAGATCCTCTTTACAGTCCCCGAAACACAGATAAAAAATCGTTGAACGGGCAGTATCTGCATGCAAAGCAAATAGGTTTTGTTCATCCGATAACTCATGAGAAACTGTTTTTCGATTCGGAGCTGCCTCCGAGATTTTATGATTTTATCCGCAGACACGGCGGTACGGTGTGATATGAAAAAATTGATTTCCGCTATTGTTCTGATAGCCGTTTCGGTCGGGGTCATTTGCTCCGCCTGTTCTTCCGGCGCGGACAGAGATAACGGGAATTTTATTTTAAGTCCGAATGATTTCTTTGACGCAGCCGTTCGTTCCCTTTTTCCGCATAAAGTATTTGACTTTCTGTTTTCGACAGATTCAGATAATCTGACAGGTGAGATGTTCGTTGCCGACGTGTTTTTTTCGGATTCGGAAACGGGGGAGAAATTTTCCTATCCCGAATTTTTGAAAGGAACATTTAATGTTTCAAAAAGCAACGACTCCGTTAAATCCGAAGGAAACGCAATTCTCGGCTCTGAAACATTCAGTTTTTCGACCGTCACGGACGGCAAAACCTCCGCTGTATACGCCGACGGTCTTCTTGATAAGAGCCTGACGGTCGATCTTTTTGATCTGTGGGGCATTTCAAGATTGTCTGCGGTGTATTCCGATTTGAAAACGGGTTATTCCGAACTCTCGTCTGCGGTTTCAGACGGGTTGAAAGCTTCCGAATCCTCCGATGAGGAAATTACGCTCGATTCCGAGAATAAAAATCGAAAAATGATTAAATCAACCTTTTCTCTCGGGAAAGAAGCTTCCGTAAAAATCGCCGAAACGGCAATAAATGCGACGTTTTCTGACAAAAATTCGCTCGGCGCGCTCTTCGGGAAATATTTTTTAAGCTTATATGCCGTTAATTCCGACAACTTTGCCGCATACGGTCAAAATCTTAAAAAAGCCGTCTCCGAATCCGCGGATTTTTCGGTGACGGTAGAGAAGTATGTATATAAAGGAAAAACAGCGCGTATAGTTGTTTCATCATCTTCATCCGACCCGTCAGTTTGCAGAAAACTGACGTATTCATGCGCGGCGGAGGATAAGGCGTCTTTGGTGTATGAAAATCCGTCAAGCGGTATGCCTTTGTTTTCCGCGGAGCTTTCGGACGGAAGGTATACTTTTTCGCTAAACAACGCGTATACGGTTTCTTTTGCAACTCAAACCCCGTCGGAGAAAATGAATGTTGAAGTTGTGCTTAAAACCCCGTCTTTTTCCGAGTCGGTTTTTATGAATATCGCGTTTGACTCGTCTTCGGATACTGTGACGGCAGGTGTTGAACTTCGCGACGAGAACAACTCTTTCGGCGGAAAGATATCGGTTTCGGCGACCGCCGCCGCATCCTTGAATATTGAGACAGCAGCTCCCGACAACGGCTATATTCTCAAAAATTCGATGAACGGAGCGGCAGGATATGACAAACTCGCCGAATTTCTTGTTTCGGAGTTCCCGGGTATGGAAAAGCTTATCCCGACTGATATTTCGGTTTCTGCCGATTTTGGAAACGGTTATGCCGCGACGATAGGTGAAGAAAAATATTTTCTTGCTCCGTATCTTTATTATTTGCAGCAAAGCCGTGACGCCTGCGAATATATTGCCGCGGAAATTCTCGGTGATGAAGATTTTTCGTCGGAAGATATGTGGAAAATAGTTCTTTCTGGAGGCAAAACACTTGAAGAGTACGGTTATTCTCTTACGGAAGAAAGCTATATTTCTGCTTATTATATCATAAAATATTTTAATGAAAACGGGCTTTCGCTTTCTCTCAAAGAGTTTACCGCTGTTAAAAACGCAATAGATTCTCTCGGAAAAGATACCGTTTCGCAGCTTTGCGCAAGGCTTGGCTGCACGGAAAAAGAGCTTCGCTATCTATATTCTGTTTCCTATATGCAGGCAAAGGTTTTTGCCGATATTTACGGTGAGGCAGGGAAAACTCCCGTTACGATAAATGATGTCAAATCATTGTTTAACGCGTCGTATGCAGGCGTGCGTTTTGTGACGCTTTTCAATTTTGACCCGTCCGACAGTTCTGCGCTTGATTCCGCCGCTCTCGAAAAGGTAAAAGAACGCGCGAAAGAGTGCTTCAAAAAACTTACGACAGGCGAAATCGGGATGGACGACGCCATTCGCGAATACAGCGATGCTTACAAATATGTTCCGACGCAGGGAGATAAGGATTCTTCCGAATATTTTGTCGGAACGCTTGTCGGAAAAGACGGAAAATCAGCTGCCTTTACATTTCCAAACGATATGACTGCCGCATTGTTTGACCTTAAAATCGGCGAATTCGGTTATTTTGAAGACGCAGAGAGCGGATTTTGGATTTTTGAAAGAACGGTCATTGATGATAAGTTCTCCGATTACCGCGATACGCTGAGAGAAACTCTCGTAACGCAATTGCAAACGCAGACTCTTTCGACTTGGCGTTCTTCTCAAAAATACAGCCTTGACAAATCTGTAATTTCGGAGTATAATATTATAAGTCTTCCGCCCGTTTTCGTTCAAAGAACATCGGATGACGATTGACGGTTGGGGCTTGGTATTGTTGCCCCGACTGCAAATATAAAAGGAAACATCGTTTCTTTTCATATCTGCCCGTAGCTCATTTGGATAGAGTGTCAGACTCCGACTCTGAAGGTAGTGGGTTCGAGTCCCATCGGGCAGACCAAACAAATACCCTGCACTTAGCCGTGCAGGGTATTTGTTTGGTCTGTATGGTGATAATCGAACCCGCAGCGCTTTGCGCTGCCGGTTCGTCGAAGCGAAGTTTTTGCAAGGCAAAAACAAGCGTAGTCTCGAGCGATCAAAAATTTTGGGAACCGTGACAACGGTCGAAATTTTGAGAAGCGCAGAGTGACCCATCGGGCACAATTTATCAGAATCCTTATCCATGCACGCCGTGCAGGGTATTTGTTTGGTCTGTATGGTGATAATCGAACCCGCAGCGCTTTGCGCTGCCGGTTCGTCGAGGCGAAGTTTTTGCGAGGCAAAAACGAGTGTAGTCTCGAGCGATCAAAAATTTCGGGAACCGTGACAACGGTTAATACGACAAAATGTTGACATTCTGTAATTTTTGTGATATACTTGATATATAGAAGAAAAGAGGAATTTATATGAATATTAATGCAACGGGAACACTGAACATTGAAGCTGTAAAAACACTGTGCCGAACAGCTGTTTTCAGAAAGAGCAATCCTAAAATCGCTTTTCCGATTTTTCTTTCACTGTGCGCAGCTGTTCTTGTATGGTCAGTTTACGGTAGTATAGTAATTGAAGATCCCGTGTGTCGCTGGAGTTCTTTGTGTCTGGGGTTGGTAATTCTGTATTTGGGATATAGTTATTTCATTTTACCGTATATTCAATACCGTTCGTTGAGCAACCTTAAAGACGCCGTGAATGCTTTTACTTTTTCGGATGACGGTTTTATGGTCGTCGGAAAAACTCCGGGAAACTGCGGAGAATCCGAAGTTTCTTATACTATGGTTGAAAAGGTTGTGGAAACAACAAAGTTATTTCTTATTTTTCAAACTAAAAGTCAGGCTTTTATTGTAGAAAAATCTACTTTCTCAGGCGGAACTCCGGAGGATCTTCGAAATAAACTTTCTCCTTTGCTTGGGAAAAAATATCATATCAGTAAGTATTGATTTTAGCTTGATTGTGCAAAAACGGAAGCAAAATCGGAATAATATAATTTAAGATGCATCCCGATATTGAAATCATGTGGGATGCATCTGTTTTTATGTGACTTATCAAGCGAGCAACTCTTTGAAACGCTTCATGGCTTCTTGCGTGTTCTCGTGATTTGAAAACGACGTTAAACGGAAGAATCCTTCTCCGTTTTTTCCGAAGCCTGCGCCGGGCGTTCCGACCACTCCCGCGTTCTTCAACAGGTAATCGAAGAATGTCCACGAAGCCATTCCGTTCGGGCATTTCATCCAGATGTAGGGAGAGTTTTTACCTCCGAAATATGTCATTTCGAGTTCGTCGAACGCGGTTGTGATTATCTTCGCATTTTCGCGGTAGTAATCGATATTCGTTCTGATCTGCTTTTGCCCCTCGTCCGTGAAAACAGCCTCCGCTGCGCGTTGAACGATGTATGAAACGCCGTTGAATTTTGTCGTCTGACGGCGAAGCCAAAACTTGTTCAGGCTGTGTCCGTCAAAAACAAGTTCGTCGGGCACTACGGTGTAACCGCAGCGAGTTCCCGTAAATCCAGCAGTTTTAGAAAGAGAACAAAATTCTACGGCACATTCTTTTGCGCCGTCTATTTCATAAATACTTCTGGGCAGCGTCGGATCTGTAACAAATGATTCGTATGCGGCGTCAAAAAGGATTACCGCTTTGCGCTTTTTTGCGTAATCAACCCATTTTTTCAGACCGTCACGGTCGTATACCGCGCCTGTCGGATTGTTGGGTGAACAAATGTAAACGATGTCTGCATCGATATTTTCGTCAGGCAGCGGAAGAAACCCGTTCTGCTCGTTTGCGTCCGCAAAAACGATGTTTCTGCCGTCCATGATGTTTGTATCGACGTAAACAGGGTAGACGGGGTCGGGGATCAGAACCGTATTGTCTTTTGAAAAGATATCGAGAATATTGCCGAGATCGCTTTTTGCGCCGTCGGAAATAAATATCGAATCGGGCGCAAGTACAACGCCGATTTTTGCATAGTAGGCGCGTATTTTTTCTTTCAGAAAATCGTAGCCCTGTTCGGGGCCGTAGCCGCGGAAAGTCTCGGCTTTTCCCATTTCGTCAGCCGCCGTTTTCATAGCCTGTACAACCGCGTCGCAAAGTGGAAGAGTTACGTCTCCGATGCCCATTTTTATCAGTTTTTTATCGGGATTTGCCGCAGAATATGCGCTTACTCTGTGTGCGATTTCCGAGAAAAGATAACTTTCTTTCAGTTTTGCGTAATTTTCGTTTATCTTCAACATTGTTCTCACCTCACACATTTACGGTTCCGTCGAACGCTATTACGGCGGGCCCCGTCATATAGACCGTTCCGTCTTTGCAATATCTTATTGAAAGTTCTCCGCCGATGAGCTTAACCGTAACAGGGGTTTCGTATTCGCAAAAACCGTTCAGAACAGCCGCTACAACTGCCGCGCAGGCTCCTGTTCCGCAGGCAAGCGTTTCGCCGCTTCCGCGTTCCCAAACACGCATTTTCAAGGTGTTTTTATCAATTACCCGAATAAATTCCGTATTGACACGTTCGGGAAAAAGTTTGTCAAACTCGAATTTCGGTCCGACGGTCGGCAAGTCAATCTTTTCGGGATCGTCTCCGAATACTATGCAATGCGGATTGCCCATGGAGACGCATGTGATGTCGTATTCTCCGCCTGCAACGGAAACTTTTCTGTTTATAACGGCGTCCCCGTCAATAGCAACGGGAATTTGTTTCGTATCAAGCACGGCTTTGCCCATATTGACTTCCGCTGTTTTCATCTCGCCGTTTTCAACTGTCAAATTAAGCGTTTTAATTCCGCTTAAAGTCTCGACCGTTATCGTTGTTTTGCCGATGTTTCGTCTGTCATACATATATTTACCGACGCATCGTATGGCGTTACCGCACATTTTGCCTTCGCTGCCGTCGATATTGAACATTCTCATTTTTACATCGGCAACATCGGATGGGCAGATTAAAACTATTCCGTCGCCGCCTATTCCGAAATGTCTGTCGGAAAGTTTTACGGCAAGTGCTTCGGGCTCTTCAATCGTCTGCTCAAAACAGTCAAAATAGATGTAATCGTTTCCGCAACCATGCATTTTTACGAATCGTAGAGTTGTTTTTTCTTTTCGGCGCAATTTCATTCACCCCTTTAATATACTCTTTCGCTTCGGAAAGCGTCTCCAACCGCTTTCCGAAGCGTTTGTTTTGATTTATTCTTTATCTTCGGGATAGGTGCGCGGCATTCTTCTTTTATGTTCGCTTGCTTTGTGGTAGCGGTCAATGATTTTTTTGTCCGCTTCACTTGCTTCGCCCGTGAAAAGGAATTTGTCGATGGCGGCATAAGTCACGCCCATCTCATCCTCGTCCGTCTGCCCCTCGAACAACGCCGCGGAGGGCGCTTTTTCGATAACGCACCTGGGCGCGTCAAGGTATTCGAGAAATTCGTATATTTCCGTCACGGTGAGGTCTGCTATCGGGTTTATGTCATATGCTCCGTCTCCCCATTTGGTGAAGTAGCCCATATAGCCCTCGCTTCTGTTTCCCGTTCCCGCAACAAGCCGTCCCTCGCTTGCGGCAACCGCATAAAGCGTTATCATGCGCAGACGCGGTGCGATATTTGAGCTTGCGGTTTCCGAAACTTTCGTTATTTTTGAATACAGGTCAAGCGCAAGCTTTTTCATTTCCGTCAGATCTGCGGTTCTTGTTTCTATGCCGAATTTTTTCGCGACTTCCGCACCGTCTTTTGCGTCCAGGTCAAAATTACGCTTCGACGCGCACGGCATGATTATGCCGACGGTGTTGTCGCACGCCGCTTTGCAAAGCGCGCCGACAAGCGCGGAATCCTTGCCGCCGCTGTTGCCGTAAACAATGCCTTTTGCGCCGCTTTCGCGTAACGCTTTTTGAATAAATGCAATTCTTTTTTCAAACTCTTCTTTATAATTTCTCACTTTATTTCGCCTCTCCGCAGCAAAATTTTTAATTTTATCTTTCGATATATTCGTCTCTGCCCGCACCTACGGAAACGTATTTTATCGGGCAGCCGACGGCTTTTTCAATCATTTCAACATACTTCTGCGCATTGACGGGAAGCTCTTCGAACTTGCGGCAGCCCGAAATGTCTTCGTTCCAACCGTCAACATATTCGTAAACGGGCTTTGCCTTTGCAAGTGCATCGCCTACGGGGAAATTGTCCGCCTGTTTGCCGTCAATATCGTATTTGACGCAGACGGGTATCTTTTTCAGATAGGAAAGAACATCGAGTTTTGTCAACGCGATTGCCGTCGCTCCCTGCATCATTGCGCCGTAACGTGATGCGACAACGTCAAACCCACCGACACGTCTGGGTCTGCCCGTAGCCGCGCCGTATTCGCCTCCCGCTTCACGCAAAGAGTCGCCCTCTTCTCCGAAAAGTTCGCATGTGAAAGGACCTTCTCCGACGCAACTTGAATATGCTTTCATAATGCCTATAACTTCATCGAGTTTCTGCGCGGGAATGCCTGCTCCTATCGGCGCGTAAGCCGCTATCGTGGACGACGAAGAGGTGTAGGGATATATACCGAAGTCGATGTCGCGGAGCGCACCGAGCTGTGCTTCAAACATAACCGATTTTCCTTCTTTTATCGCCTCGGTCAGATATGTTGTAGTGTCTTTGATGTAATCCGCAAACGGGAAACCGTATTTTTCAAGCCATGCGTACATTTCGTCAGCGGATACGGGTTCATGTCCGTAACCCTTTTCAACCGTGAGGTTTTTCCATTCAACAAGGTCGTTCAGGTGTTCGCGAAGCGTTTCGGTGTGAAGCAGATCTCCCATTCTGACGGTCTTTTTCATATATTTATCTGCATAAACCGGCGCGATACCGCGTCTTGTTGAACCGAATTTTTTATCCGCAAGCCTTTCTTCTTCAAGTATGTCCATCATCTTGTGATAGGGCATGCATATTGTCGCTCTGTCGCTGATAACAAGGTGCTTTGGTGTAATGTCTATTCCCTTGTCGCGAAGAGACTGAATCTCTTTTGTAAGATGTTCGATGTCAATAACCATTCCGGGACCCATAACGTTGACTGTCTCATCTCTGAGAATGCCGGACGGAAGAAGGTTAAGTATAAATTTTCCTTTTTCGTTTACAACCGTATGCCCTGCGTTGTTTCCTCCCTGATAACGCGCTACGATGTCATATCTTGCGCTGAGAAGATCTACCATACGGCCTTTTCCCTCATCGCCCCAGTTTGTTCCTACGATTGCGGTTAACATATAAAAACACTCCTTATACGTTTATCTCGGCTTGAAAACCGAGAAGATCTTTGTTTTTCTCTATAACGGGTTTTGCAAACATATTGATAAAATCTTCCGTCTGACGCGGCGCGCAGCCGATGAAACGGCGAACATCGAGAATATCTTTGAGGGTTTCTTTTGTCAGTCCGAAGCGTTTGTCCGCAAGCAGCAGATCAAGCAGATTGTTATCTTTTCCTTGAAGCTTGACTTGCGCCGCAGCCTCTTGCGAATACTGTCTTATTGCTTCGTGCAGATCCTGTCTGTCACCTCCGCGGCTGACGGCGTCCATCAGAATGTTTTCGGTGGCTATAAACGGAAGTTCTTCGTTCAAATGCTTTTCCATAACTTTCGGGTATATAACTCCGCCTGAGACCACATTTATTACAAGCGTCAAAACCGCGTCGGTCGCCAAGAATGCTTCGGGTATGGAAAGTCTGCGGTTTGCCGAGTCGTCAAGCGTTCTTTCAAGCCATTGCGTAGATGCTATGTCCGCAGGGTTTTTCGCGTCGTTCAAAACATATCTGGAAAGGGAAACGATGCGCTCGCATCTCATCGGGTTGCGCTTGTATGCCATTGCGGAAGAACCTATCTGATTTGTTTCAAACGGCTCGTCAAATTCTTTCAGATGAGCAAGCAGTCTGATGTCCGTCGCGGTTTTGCAGGCGCTTTGCGCAATGCCCGCAAGTACATTGAGAACATAAGAATCTATCTTTCTTGAATATGTTTGCCCCGAAACAGGCATACAGGATTCAAAGCCCATTTTTTCGGCTATAAGTTTTTCAAGTTCGACCACTTTGTTTTCGTCTCCGCCGAAAAGTTCGAGAAAACTTGCCCCCGTGCCCGTTGTTCCTTTGCAGCCGAGCAATCTCAGGCGCGAAAGTTCAAAATCAAGTCTTTCAAGATCCATGATGAAATCTTGAAGCCACAGCGTTGCGCGTTTGCCCACGGTCGTCGGCTGCGCCGCCTGAAAATGCGTGTATGCAAGCGTCGGAACATCTTTGTATTTCCTGGCAAAATCGGTCAGAACAGAAATTGTGTTGACAAGCAGTTTCTTGATTTGGAGAAGCCCCTCTTTCATCTGAATGATGTCTGTGTTGTCTCCCACATAGCAGCTTGTCGCGCCGAGATGAATTATCGGTTTTGCTTTCGGGCAAAGCTCCGCGAAAGTGTAAAGATGTGCCATAACGTCATGACGGAGTTTTTTCTCGTATTCCGCCTCTCTGTCATAGTCGATGTCTTCCGTGTGCGCCTTCATCTCCGCTATCTGTTCGTCGGTTATCGCCAGCCCGAGTTCTTTTTCGCTTTCCGCAAGCGCGACCCAGAGTTTTCTCCAAGTCGAAAATTTGAAATCGGGGGAAAAAACAAACTGCATTTTATCCGAAGCATAGCGACTGCAAAGAGGACTTTCGTACCTGTTTTTCATTTTTTATTTCTCCTCGTGTTGTTTAAGCGCCGAACCCACAAGACCGAGAAAAAGAGGGTGTGCTTTGTTCGGACGGCTCTTGAATTCGGGGTGATATTGAACGCCTATATAAAAATCGTTTTCGGGAATTTCAACGGTTTCAACAATGTAATTGTCGGGTGAAGTTCCGCTTATGTAAAGCCCCGCGTCGGCAAGCTGCTGTCTGAAATCGTTGTTGAACTCATATCTGTGGCGGTGCCGTTCGGAAATTTCTTCTTTTCCGTAACAGCGGTACATCTGCGTGCCGGGCTTTATCTTGCAGGGATATGCGCCGAGACGAAGCGTTCCGCCCTTTGCAACTTCCTCGCTTTGGTCTGGCAGGAAGTCGATAACTTTGTGCTTTGATTCGGGCGCAAACTCTCCCGAATCCGCGTCCGCGATATTTGCCGCATATCTCGCAAACGCAATAACCGCGACCTGCATTCCGAGACAGATCCCGAGATAGGGAAGGTTATGAGTTCTGCAATAATTTGCGGTTATTATCTTTCCTTCTATACCTCTGTTTCCGAATCCCCCGGGAACAACTACGCCGTCAACATCGGAAAGAATGTCCGAAACGGTGTTGTCCGTTACTGTTTCCGAGTCTATCCATTTTATCTTAATATGCGTTCCGTGAACGTACCCCGCGTGGCGGAGAGCCTCGGCAACAGAGAGGTATGCGTCGTGCAGCTGAACGTATTTGCCCACAATTCCTATCGTAATCGTTTTGGGTCTGTTTTTGATATTTTCGAGCATTTTGTTCCAGTCATCAAGGTCGATATCCGGCGCATAGATGCCGAGTTCGCGGCAAACAAGAGACGAAAAATGCTGCTTTTCAAGCATAATCGGAGCTTCATAAAGAACGGGAAGCGTTCTGTTTTCTATAACGCAGTCAGGCTTGACGTTGCAGAACATCGAGATTTTTTTGAAGATTGAATCTTCAAGCGGTTCATCGCAGCGCAGAATGATGATGTCGGGCTTTACGCCCATCCCCTGAAGCTCTTTTACGGAGTGCTGCGTCGGTTTTGATTTATGTTCGTCCGATCCGCGCAGAAACGGCACCAGCGTGACGTGGATAAACAGACTGTTTTCTTTGCCGACTTCAAGTGAAATCTGTCTGACGGCTTCGATAAACGGCTGACTTTCGATATCGCCTATTGTGCCGCCGATTTCTGTTATGACAATATCCGCGTCCGTTTTTTTCGCAACCGAATACACAAACGATTTTATTTCATTTGTTATATGGGGGATAACCTGAACGGTCGAACCGAGATATTCTCCTTTTCTTTCCTTATTCAAAACATTCCAATAAACCTTGCCCGTTGTCAGATTTGAAAATTTGTTCAAATCCTCGTCAATAAACCTCTCGTAATGTCCGAGATCAAGATCGGTTTCCGCGCCGTCTTCGGTCACATATACTTCGCCGTGCTGATAAGGGCTCATCGTTCCCGGGTCTACGTTTATGTACGGGTCGAGCTTTTGCGCCGCCACCTTCAGTCCGCGCGCTTTCAGCAAGCGTCCGAGAGACGCCGCCGTTATGCCTTTGCCCAGCCCCGAAACAACGCCGCCCGTGACGAAAATGTACTTTGTCTGTTTCATATATCCATTATACTCCTTTGCGTCTCTTTTCGGCGTATTCCGCCGGAGCGCGAAATGTTTTCCCGTGTTTTTGCAAAATAAAGAGCGTTCGACAGATATGGGGAGATCGTATCTCCTCTGTCTGCCGAACATCCTTGTTCGCGTATTCAGTTGTCATAAGTGCGGATGATGTTCTCCGCGACCTCTTTCCTCGAAAGTCTTGTGTCCATCGCTTGCTTTTCGATGTAATAATGCGCGTCTTTTTCCGACATTTTGAGGTTCTCTATCAAAAGCCACTTTGCTCGGTTGACGGCTCTGATATCTTCCATCTTTTCCTGAAGCGTTTTATTCTTTTTTTCCATTTTTCCGAGTTTTGAACTCATGGCGACCAAAAGCCTTATCGCTCCGAAGATCATCTGCTTTGACGCGGGTCTTGCCACGGTCAGAATACCGTCGTTTTCGACTTTGCAGCAGACTTGGTCGAAATAATCGCTTTTGACAAGAAGCAGTATGCCTGCAGTTCCGTGTGACAGGTCAAGCGCAAGCTCCGTCCCGAACTCATCCGAAAGGGGAGCGTTGATTATAACGATGTCGGCAGGGTCGGAAACGAGCATTCGTTTCGCCTCGCCCGCGGAGGCGGCTCTGAAAACGGGGAAGAAATCGTCGGACGGTAAAAGCTCGACAAGGTGCTGATATGCCGCGTCATTTGACGAAACTATCAAAACGCGGTGCAGCGGTCTTCCTGTAAACATAGGCGAATACCTCCGTCAAAGACCGAGAATGTCGTTTAGACTTTCACCGAGAACCTCTTGCATAAACGGGCTTGCCGCCGCAATTTTTTTTGCCTCGTTAAGCGATTCGGGCAGCGTATCGAGCGTGTCAGTCAGGCTTTTTTCCGCCTTGTAGAGGTTGACGTTGACGGCTTCGGGACTTTGAAGTTCTTTTTCAATGCCGTCAATTCCCGCGTAGATGAGAAGCGCGAACGCGATATACGGATTTACGGTCGGGTCGGGGGAGCGAAGCTCTATGCGCTTATATTCGCCCTTCGCCGCGGGAACGCGTATAAGCTGCGAACGGTTTTCGGGCGACCACGTGATGTATTTCGGTGCTTTTTTCTCGCCGAAGCGCTTGTATGATTGCTCCGTCGGGTTCAGTACGGCGGTCATTTCCCTGACATGTGAAAGAACACCTGCCATAAACGCGTCTGTTCTGTCCTCTCCGTCGTTGCATTTGACGGACATATTTATATGAAGCCCGTTTCCGCTTTCGCCGTCAAGAGGCTTTGGGGAAAAGTCCGCGTAAAGCCCGTTTCTCTGCGCCGCGGCTTTGACGACCGTCAGAAAGTTCATTGCATCGTCCGCCGCCGTCAACGCGTCGCTGTAACGGAAGTCTATCTCGTTCTGTCCCGGTCCTTCCTCGTGGTGTGAGCTTTCGGGGGTAATACCCATATCAAGAAGAGTCAGACATATCTCTCTTCTGACGTTCTCTCCTTTATCTTCCGGCGCAACATCCATATATCCCGCTCTGTCGAACGGTTCCGTCGTGGGATACCCTTTATCGTCCGTGTTGAAAAGATAAAACTCAAATTCCGCGCCGAATCGGACGGTTATGCCTTTTTTCGCCGCCGAATCGACTGCTTTTTTGAGAATAAGACGCGAATCGGCTCTGAACGGCGTTCCGTCGGGGTGCCTGATATCGCAGAACATTCTTATAACCTTTCCGTGTGCCGTGCGCCACGGGAGAACATTCATCGTTGAGGGAACGGGAAAGAGGAGCAGATCCGATTTTCCCTCGTCGCCGAAGCCGCGGATCGCGGACGCATCGAAGGAAATCCCGTCCGAAAACGCTCTTTCAAGTTCGCTCGGAAGAATCGAAATATTTTTTTGTTTCCCCGTAATGTCGCAAAAAGCGAGCCTGATAAATTTTACGTCTTCCTGGTTGACAAAGTCAAAAACTTCATTTGCCGTGCAGATCATGGAAAGGCCTCCCTACATATATAATTGTGCCGAATTGATACAAATAAAAAAAACAGGACGTCCGCCGAAGCGGGTACTTCTCCCTTGTCGGCAAACATCCTTGTTTACAGAGGTATTATACTCACATTAATGTAATATGTCAACCGTTTTCGATAAAAAAACAGAAAAAGTTTCAAAAAGGGTATTGACAAATCTCTTTTACGGTGGTAAAATACATTCAATAAAGCGACAAGGAAGCCGCAGACAAGAGAGGACTTGTCTGCGGTTTTTCATATAAATGAAGAATTTTCAACGACAAGGGCGTCGTGTCGGACTTCTCCGAAATACCCTTGCCGTTTTCGTATTTACGTAAAGGAGTTTTGTTATGAGCAAAGTAACGGAAATCTTCGGATCTATGGTATTCGACGACGACACCATGGAAGCGCGCCTTCCGAGAGACACCTACAAAGCGTTGCAGAGAACGATAAAAATAGGTAAACATCTCGATTTGAGCCTTGCCAACATCGTTGCAAACGCGATGAAGGATTGGGCGATAGAAAAGGGCGCGACGCATTATACTCACTGGTTCCAGCCGATGACGGGCATCACCGCGGAGAAGCACGACAGCTTTATTTCTCCGAAGTCGGGCAAAGTTATTATGGAGTTCTCGGGAAAAGAGCTTATTCAGGGCGAGCCTGACGCGTCATCGTTCCCCTCGGGAGGACTTCGCGCCACTTTTGAAGCGAGAGGTTATACCGCATGGGACGCGACGTCCTACGCTTTTATTAAGGACGGCGTTCTTTGTATTCCGACCGTTTTCTGCTCTTACGGCGGCGAAGCCCTCGACCAAAAGACCGCCCTTCTGCGTTCAATGGAAGCGATAAACAGACAGGCGCTCAGAGTTCTGAAACTGTTCGGCAATACAAACGTGCAGGCAGTAAAGACGACCGTAGGTCCCGAGCAGGAGTATTTCCTTATAGACAAAGCGCTTTTTGATAAAAGAAAGGACCTTATTTATACGGGACGAACTCTTTTCGGCGCAAGAGCGCCGAAGGGACAGGAGCTTGACGATCACTACTTCGGAACGATAAAGCCCCGCGTTGCGGCGTATATGAAAGACCTTAACGAGGAGCTCTGGAAACTCGGCGTATTTGCAAAGACCGAGCATAACGAGGTCGCGCCTTCGCAGCATGAGATGGCTCCCGTTTTCACAACGACGAATATCGCCGCAGACCATAACCAGCTGACCATGGAGCTTATGCAGAAGGTCGCGAAAAAGCACGATCTTGTTTGTCTGCTTTCGGAAAAGCCCTTCGCGGGAGTGAACGGAAGCGGCAAGCATAACAACTGGTCGATCTCGACGGATACGGGCGTTAACCTGCTCGAACCCGGCGAAACACCTTATGAAAACGCGCAGTTCCTGCTTTTTCTTTGCGCCGTAATCAAAGCGGTTGACGAATATCAGGATCTGTTGAGAATTTCCGTCGCATCCGCAGGCAACGATCACCGTCTCGGTGCGAACGAGGCGCCGCCGGCTATCGTTTCCATATTCCTCGGCTCCGACCTTTCCGAAATCCTCGAAGCGATAGAAAAAGATTCAAAGTACGACCCGAAGCAGAAAGAGCTGATGAGGATAGGCGTTCATACGCTGCCCAAGTTCCCGCGAGACACGACGGACAGAAACAGAACGAGCCCGTTCGCGTTCACCGGCAATAAGTTCGAGTTCCGTATGCTCGGCTCTTCCGCTTCCGTTTCCTGCGCGAACACGGTTCTCAACACCTCCGTTGCGGAAGAATTGAAGCAGTTCGCGGATGCGCTTGAAGGCGCGGAAAATTTCGAGGCGTCGCTTCACGACCTCATAATGAAGACCATAAAAGAGCATAAGCGCATAATCTTCAACGGCGACGGCTACGACGAAGCGTGGGTAAAAGAAGCCGAAAAACGCGGACTTTACAACTTAAAGACCACGCCCGACGCGCTTGCTCACATGCTTGACAGAAAGAACATCGATCTGTTCGTTTCGCACAAAGTTCTGAATGAACCCGAGCTGAGGGCGCGACATGAGGTACGCCTTGAAAACTACTGTAAAATCCTGAATATCGAAGCGCTGACCATGCTTGATATGGTGCATAAGGATATACTGCCGGCGATGAGTTCATATACCTCGGAGCTCGCGGACGCGGCGCTTAAAAAGCTTTCGCTTTCCGTCGATGTTGACTGCTCCTACGAAAGAGACAACACAAAGATGCTCAGTGCTCTGCTCGGAGCGGCTTACAGGGCAACGAAGAAGCTTGAAAAGGATCTCCTCGACTCAAAATCCGTCGAAGGGCCGGAAGCTCTTGCGGAGTTTTACAAATCGACCATTCTTGACGACATGCGCACACTTCGCGTTTCCGTTGACGAGATGGAAATGATAGCGTCCTCGAAGAAGTGGCCTTATCCTTCTTACGGCGATCTTCTTTTCGGCGTCAGATAGTTTTGAAATCAGCGTTTACGGGAGAAAAGATCAATGACGAACCGAGAAAAAGTGCTTGTTCTGGATTTCGGAGGACAGTATAATCAACTTATCGCCCGAAGAGTTCGCGAGTGTAACGTTTATTGCGAGGTAAGACCGTACAAAATGACGCTCGACGAAATTCGCGCGTTCAATCCCGTCGGAATTATTTTCACGGGAGGTCCCAACAGCGTTTACGAGGAAAAATCGCCGAAAGTCGATCCCGCCGTTTTCGGGCTCGGCGTTCCCGTTCTCGGAATTTGCTACGGCTGTCAGCTTATTGCCCATACTCTCGGCGGAAAGGTCTCTGCGGCGGCGGACGACACGGCGAGAGAGTACGGCAAAACAGAAACCTTTTTTGATACCGATTGCAGGCTTTTCAAAGGGCTTCCGAAAGAAAGCGTAACATGGATGAGCCACGGCGACTATATGTCGGATCTGCCGTCGGATTTCAGCCTTGTCGCTCACAGCGACGCTTGCCCCAATGTTGCCGTTGCGGATGAAAAAAGAGGGTTTTACGGCGTTCAGTTTCATCCGGAGGTCAATCATACGCAATATGGTTTTCAGATGATAAAGAACTTCCTCTATGAAATTTGTCACGCAACGGGCGATTGGACGATGGGTGATTTTCTCAAGGAGACGACGGCGCGTTTGTGCGAGCGAATAGGCGAAGACGGGAGAGTTCTTCTTGCTCTTTCCGGCGGTGTTGATTCTTCGGTGCTTGCGGCGCTTCTCGGGCAGGCGATAGGAAAAAGGCTTACCTGCGTTTTTGTTGACCACGGACTGATGCGAAAGAACGAAGGCGACGAGATAGAGGCGGCATTCAAAAAATGGGACATCAACTTTGTTCGGGTAAACGCGGAAAAGCGTTTTCTTGACAAACTTGCGGGTGTTGCCGATCCTCAGGAAAAACGCCGTATCATAGGCGCGGAGTTCGGCTATGTTTTTCGCGACGAGGCGGACAGATTCGGAATAACGAATAAAGATTTTCTTGCGCAGGGAACAATTTATCCCGACGTGATAGAATCGGGCGAGGGCGACGCGCAGGTTATAAAAAGCCATCATAACAGGCTGCTCCCGCCGGAAGTTGTCGCAAGATTCAGGGGAGTTATAGAACCGTTAAGTCTGCTTTTCAAAGATGAGGTCCGCGCGCTCGGCCGTGAGCTCGGGCTTGCGGAAAGCGTCGTTATGCGACAGCCTTTTCCCGGACCGGGACTTGCCGTGCGAATAATCGGAGACATAACAAAAGAAAAAGCGGATACTCTGCGCGAAGCGGACTTCATTATGCGGAATGAAATTGCGAAGAGCGGAGAAGACAAAAAAATCAATCAGTATTTTGCCGTCCTGACGGATCTTCATTCGGTCGGCGTTATGGGCGACGGAAGAACATACGACAACGTGCTGGCTTTGCGAGCCGTCACGACCGACGACTTTATGACCGCGGAATGGGCGAGGATTCCTTATGAGCTGCTTGACCGCATCTCTACAAGGATAGTCAATGAGGTCAAGGGTATTAACAGAGTAGTTTACGATATAACATCAAAACCGCCCGCGACGGTGGAGTGGGAATAAAATATTTCCCCGGAAAAGTTTAAGGCGGTATAACGGGAACATAAAACGCATTGGAGTTGCGCTTTGTGTTGAAATTGTTCGACGGAAAAGAGTGAGACTTCCGACGATCATATATCAAAGGCACAGACGGAGAAAAGTAACGCGGAAAAATCGGAATAAGCGAGTATGGGACGGTGAGAGCCATGCTCCGATCCCGTGTGAAGAACCCTCCCGAGCCGCAATCCGAACCCCGTTCGGCGGGTCAGTAGGTGCGCCGTGATCACGCGTTAAGTGAATAGGTTTGTCAGAACCGAACAGAGTGATCTTCGCAAGAAGGTAAATTAGGTGGTACCGCGGGCAGCACATGCTCGTCCTAACAAACTTAAACGTGCAAAACGGAGGACGATTATGTGTTCGATTATGGGGTACTGCGGTACCGTTATGTCAATTAAAGATTTCAGGACGGGCTTTGACAAGACCGTCTCCAGAGGCCCCGATATGTCCCGTATCATCGATACGGGCAAGGGGCTTTTGGGCTTTCACAGGCTTGCAATTATGGGGCTCGACGAAAAAGGTATGCAGCCGTTTGCGTTTGAGGGTAATTATGTTGTCTGCAACGGCGAGATATACGGGTTCAGAAAACTGAAAAAGGAACTCGAAGAAAAAGGATATAAATTTGTCAGCGATTCCGACTGCGAACTGCTGCTTCCGCTGTATAAGGAATACGACATGGATATGTTCGGAATGCTGGACGCCGAATACGCGCTGATTATTTACGATGCGAAAGCCGGCAAATATATCGCCGCACGCGACCCGTTCGGTATACGTCCGCTGTTTTACGGTTACGCGCAGGACGGTAGCATAATGTTTGCGAGCGAAGCCAAAAACCTTGTCGGTCTTTGCGAAAAAATCATGCCGTTTCCTCCGGGACATTTTTATAAGGACGGCAAGTTTGTTTGCTATCGCGATATCGGAAAGGTCGATAAGGTCTGTCACGACGATGTTGAGACCGCTTGCGGAAAAATACACAAAAAACTTGTCGCAGGCATTGAAAAAAGACTTGACGCCGACGCTCCGGTCGGGTTTCTTCTTTCGGGAGGACTTGATTCTTCTCTTGTGTGCTCCGTTGCCGCAAAACTCTCCGAAAAGCCGATAAAAACGTTTGCGATAGGTATGAGTACGGACGCAATAGACCTGAAATACGCCCGTGAAGTTGCTGATTTTATCGGCTCGGAGCATACGGAAGTTATTATGACGGAAGACGATGTAATAAAGGCGTTGCCCGATGTTGTAGCTCTGCTCGGAACGTATGACATAACGACTATACGCGCCTCGATGGGTATGTATCTTGTATGCAAATACATTCACGAAAACACGGACATAAGGGTCTTGCTGACAGGCGAGATTTCAGACGAGCTTTTCGGATATAAATACACTGATTTTGCCCCGTCCGCGGAAGAGTTTCAGAAAGAGGCGCAGAAGAGAGTGAGAGAACTTTATATGTACGACGTTCTCCGTGCCGACAGGTGCATTTCCGTCAATTCTCTCGAAGCACGCGTGCCTTTCGGAGACCTCGACTTTGCGTCCTACGTTATGAGCCTTGACCCCGAAATCAAGATTAACCGTTACGGAAAAGGCAAATATCTGCTCCGCCACGCTTTTGAGGGCGACTGGCTGCCCGAAGACATATTGATGCGTGAAAAAGCCGCGTTCAGCGATGCCGTAGGTCACTCGATGGTCGATGATCTGAAGGCTTATGCCGAGAAAAAATACTCGGACGAAGAGTTCGAAGCGAAAATCAAGAAATATACCTACGCTGCTCCGTTCACAAAGGAATCGCTTCTTTACAGAGAACTTTTCGAAAAGTTCTATCCCGGACAGGCGGAAATGATAAAAGACTTCTGGATGCCGAACAAGAGCTGGAAAGGGTGCGATGTCAACGACCCGTCCGCCCGCGTGCTTTCGAACTACGGTGCCAGCGGTCAATAATGAAAGGAAAGCCGAATATATGAATAAAGATAATCGGAAAATGCTTTATAACGATGCGTTTGAACACGACGCCTGCGGAATAGGCGCTGTTGTCAGTATCGACGGCGATGCGTCTCACGCAATTGTTGACGACGCTTTGTCTATAGTCGAAAAACTCGAACACAGGGCGGGCAAGGACGCAACGGGAGAAACGGGAGACGGCGTCGGTATTCTCGTTCAGGTTTCTCACGGCTTTTTCGGCCGTCGTATTCCCGGGCTCGGAGAAGCGCGCGATTACGGCGTGGGAATGTTCTTTTTTCCGCAGGATCCGCTTAAACGCCGTCAGGCGCAAAAGATGTTTGAGGTTATTTGCGCAAAAGAGGGCGCGGAGTTTATTTCGTGGCGAGACGTCCCGACCGACAGTGAAATTCTCGGTCAAAAAGCAAAAGATTCGATGCCGTTTATAGCGCAGGGGTTTGTCAAAAGACCGCAGAACATTGAAAAGGGGATAGCTTTCGACCACAAGCTTTACGTTATCCGCAGAGTTTTCGAGCAGAGCAACGACGATACTTATGTTTGTTCTCTTTCCTCTCGAACCGTTGTTTACAAGGGGATGTTCCTCGTCGGTCAGCTGCGCCGTTTTTATGCGGATCTGCTCGACCCCGAATACGAAAGCGCCATAGCAATGGTTCACTCTCGATTCTCGACAAATACAACGCCGAGCTGGGAAAGAGCGCATCCGAACAGACTTATTCTGCACAACGGCGAGATAAATACCATTCGCGGAAATGCCGACAGAATGCTTGCCCGTGAAGAAACCATGCGCTCTCCCGTGCTCGGCGAGGATATGGATAAGGTTCTGCCTGTCATAAATTCCGCGGGTTCGGATTCCGCGATGCTTGACAATACGCTCGAATTTTTGATGATGAACGGGATTCCGCTTCCGCTTGCGGTTATGATTACTATTCCCGAGCCGTGGAAGAACGACCCGAATATGAGCCGCAGAAAACGTGACCTTTACCGCTATTACGCAACGATGATGGAACCGTGGGACGGCCCCGCCGCGATTTTGTTTTCCGACGGCGACATTGTCGGAGCGGTGCTTGACAGAAACGGTCTTCGCCCCGCAAGATACTATATAACTTCGGACAGAAAACTTATACTTTCTTCCGAAGTCGGCGTTCTTGATATTCCCGCCGAAAATATTGTCTGCAAGTCCAGACTTCAACCGGGCAAGATGCTGCTTGTCGATACTGTCGGCAAAAAAATCGTCTCGGATAAAGAATGCAAAGAATATTATGCCTCAAAACAGCCTTACGGCGAATGGCTCGATATGCACCTTGTCAACCTTTCGGAACTTTCCATTCCGAACAAAAAGGTACAGGAGTATTCCGACGACGAGCGCGCACGGCTTTATAAGGTTTTCGGGTACACATACGAAGATCTGAACGAAGAAATCCTTCCCATGGCAAAGAACGGCATAGAAGCGACCGCATCCATGGGGTGCGATGTTCCTCTTGCCGTTCTGTCCGAGAAACACCAGCTGCTTTTCAACTATTTCAAGCAGCTTTTCGCGCAGGTCACCAATCCGCCGATTGACGCTCTCCGCGAAGAAATAGTAACGGATACCACGGTTTATGTCGGCTCGGACGGTAACTTGCTTGACGAAAAGCCCGATAACTGCTGCGTTCTCAAAATCAACAACCCGATACTTACATCCGTTGACCTGATGAAGATTCGCAGTATGAACAAGCCCGGGTTCAGCGTTGCGACGGTTTCTCTGCTTTATTATGTAAACACCTCTCTTGAAAAGGCGATAGACCGTCTTTTCGTCGAGTGTGACCGAGCATATAAAAAGGGCGCGAATATAATCATTCTTTCCGACAGGGGAATAGATGAAAACCACATTGCGATTCCGTCCCTGCTTGCGGTATCCGCCGTTGAGCAGTATATGGTTCGCACAAAAAAAAGAACCGCCGTTTCGGTTATTCTCGAAAGCGCAGAGCCGCGTTCCGTTCATCATTTTGCAACACTGCTCGGCTACGGTGCAAGAGCGGTCAACCCGTATCTTGCGCAGGAGAGCATAGGCGCGCTTATTGATGCGGGCAGGCTTGATAAGGATTATCATACCGCCGTTGACGACTACAACGACGCGATTTTGCACGGCATAGTAAAAATCGCCTCTAAAATGGGCGTTTCGACCCTTCAGTCTTATCAGTCCGCGCAGCTTTTCGAGGCTGTCGGAATATGTAGGGAAGTTATAGACAAATACTTTACGAACACCGTCAGCCCCGTTGAGGGTATCGGGTTGAAAGAAATCGCGGAAGGCGTTGAATACAGGCACGATCTCGCTTTTGACCCTCTCGGAAGAGGCGTTGACGAAACGCTTGAGAGCATCGGACTTCATAAACTGCGTTCGGGCAAAAATGCGGAAGACCACATGTATTCGCCGAAAACGATAATTGCGCTCCGCGAGGCGACGCGAAGCGGTTCGTATGAAAAATTCAAGGAATACTCCGCGCTTGTCGACGATGAAAGAAAGCCGCATACGCTTCGGGGGCTTCTCGAATTTGTCTGGGATAAAGACAGAGGTATTCCGCTTGATGAGGTCGAACCCGCAAGCGAGATAGTTAAACGCTTCAAGACGGGCGCAATGTCTTACGGTTCGATTTCCGAGGAGGCGCACACCTGTATGGCGGTTGCGATGAACACTCTCGGAGGTAAATCGAACTCGGGCGAGGGCGGCGAAGACCCCGCGAGATTCGGAACGAATAAGAACAGCGCGATAAAACAGGTTGCTTCGGGACGCTTTGGTGTTACAAGCGAATATCTGTGCAGCGCAAAAGAAATTCAAATTAAAATGGCGCAGGGCGCAAAGCCCGGCGAGGGCGGACATCTGCCCGGAAAAAAGGTCTATCCGTGGATAGCGAAAACGCGTTTTTCGACACCCGGCGTTTCGCTTATTTCACCGCCGCCGCACCACGATATCTATTCGATAGAAGACTTGGCTCAGTTAATATTCGACCTGAAAAACGCCAACAGGGACGCTCGTATTTCCGTCAAACTCGTTTCGGAAGAGGGTGTCGGGACCATCGCGTCGGGCGTTGCCAAAGCGGGCGCGGGCGTCGTTCTTATTTCAGGCTATGACGGCGGCACGGGCGCGGCGCCAAAGAGTTCGATACACAACGCGGGTCTTCCGTGGGAACTCGGCCTTGCGGAAGCGCACCAGACGCTTGTTAAAAACGGGCTTCGCTCCCGCGTGCGTCTTGAAACGGACGGCAAACTTATGAGCGGCAGAGATGTTGCCATTGCCTGCCTGCTCGGCGCTGAGGAATTCGGCTTTGCGACCGCTCCGCTTGTTACCATGGGATGCGTTATGATGCGAGTGTGTAACCTTGATACCTGTCCCGTAGGTATCGCGACACAGAACCCCGAGCTCAGAAAGCGTTTCGGCGGAAAACCCGAATACGTTATGAATTTTATGCTGTTTATCGCGGAAGAACTTCGCGAAATAATGGCAAAACTCGGCGTTCACACCGTTGACGAGCTTGTCGGACATACCGAAATGCTTCGTATGAGAGAAAAACGCGTAACTCACAGGGCGGATACAATCGACCTTTCTTCAATTCTCGGCGAACCTTCCGCGGTTCATTACAATGACGCTGATAAATTCGATTTTGAGCTGGAAAAAACGCTTGATGAAAAAGTTCTGCTTCCTGCGTTCGAGCCGTTTTTCGCAAAAAAGAGACCGCACTCGGAAAAAGTCGAGGTTTCGAGCACAAACAGAACTTTCGGAACAATACTCGGTTCCGTTATAACAAAAAAACTCGGCACGGCGCTTGACGACGACACCTACACGGTCAATTGTCACGGCGGCGGAGGTCAGTCGTTCGGCGCGTTCATACCGAAAGGTTTGACTATATGTTTGACCGGCGACGCAAACGACTATTTCGGCAAAGGTCTTTCGGGCGGTAAACTTGTTGTCAAGCCCGAGGAAAAATCCGCTTTTGAAGCAAAAGACAATATAATTATAGGTAACGTCGCTCTTTACGGCGCAACTTCGGGCGAAGCATACATCAACGGTATTGCGGGAGAACGTTTCTGCGTCCGTAATTCGGGGGCTTCCGCCGTTTGCGAGGGCTGCGGAGACCACGGCTGTGAATATATGACGGGCGGCAGAGCGGTAATTCTCGGAAAGACGGGCAAAAACTTTGCGGCAGGCATGAGCGGCGGCATCGCTTATGTTCTTGACGAAGCGCATGATCTTTATATGAAGATCAACAAAGAAATGGTGCACATGAGCGAAGTGACGGCAAAGCGTGATGTCGCGGAACTGAAAGATCTCATTTCAATGCACGTTGAAAGAACCGGTTCTCCGTTCGGCAGGCAAATACTTTCCGATTTTGAAGAGTATCTTCCGAAGTTTAAGAAGATTATTCCGAAAGACTATGAGCGTATGCTGAACGCCGTTGAAGAACTTGAAGAAAAAGGCGTTTCGCGCGACGAAGCGATAATGCAGGCTTTTTACGCCCTGCAAAAATCTTAACGGAGGCGGTAAAATGGGAAAACCGACAGGTTTTTTGGAGTTTGACAGAGTTTGTAACGGTTCGGTCAAGCCCATCGAAAGAATTAAAGATTTCGCGGAATTTCATCCGCCTCTCTTAAAGAGCGAAAGGCAAAAACAGGCTGCGCGGTGTATGAATTGCGGCGTTCCTTTTTGTCAATCGGGCGAAAACTTCGGGGGAATGTTCAGCGGATGTCCTTTGCACAACCTCATTCCCGAATGGAACGATGAAATATATAAAGACCATTGGGACGAAGCGCTTTCAAGACTTTTGAAAACGAATAATTTTCCTGAATTTACGGGCAGAGTTTGCCCCGCACTTTGCGAGGCGGCTTGCACTTGCGGTATGAACGGGGATTCCGTAACCGTTCATGACAACGAACTTTCGATAATCGAGAACGCTTACGAAACGGGGCTTATGAAGCCGCGAGTACCATCGCAGAGAAGCGGAAAGAGAGTAGCTGTTATCGGCTCGGGACCGTCGGGACTTGCCGTTGCCGATCAACTGAACAAACGCGGTCATTCAGTCACCGTATATGAGAGAGACAGCCGTCCGGGAGGTCTTTTGATGTACGGCATACCGAATATGAAACTCGATAAAGCGATTGTCCGCCGCAGAATCGAACTTATGGAAAACGAGGGTATAGTTTTTGTTTGCGGCGTCGATATCGGAAAGGATATTAAAGCGGAAGAACTTATTTCGGAGTTTGACGCTGCTGTTCTCTGCTGCGGCTCAAAAACGCCGCGCGACCTTAAAGTTGACGGCAGAGATGCCGAAGGCGTTTGGTTTGCCGTTGATTATCTTGCGGCTGCAACTGCCGCGGTCATCGGCGATGTGAAAGATTTTGCGGTCAGCGCAAAGGATAAAAACGTCGTAATCGTCGGCGGTGGGGATACGGGCAACGACTGTGTCGGAACAGCAATCAGGCAGGGCTGCAAATCGGTTGTTCAGCTTGAAATGATGCCCAAACTGCCCGATTCGAGAACAGAGTCCAACCCGTGGCCGCAATGGCCGAGAGTTTGCAAGACAGACTACGGTCAGGAAGAGGCAATCGCGGTTTTCGGACACGATCCGAGAATTTATCAGACCACGGTAAAACAGATAGTGAAAAACGACAAAGGTGAGATATGCGCACTCAAAACCGTTGGTTTGAAGTCTCAATTCGATGAGAATGCGGGACGCAACATCATGGTTGAAGTCGCGGGAACGGAAAACGAGATTCCGTGTGATCTGCTTCTTATTGCCGCAGGCTTTGTCGGCTGTGAAAGTTATATTGCGGACGCTTTCGGCGTTGAACGCAACGGCAGGGGAAATGTGGTTTCATCTGTCGGCAAACACGGAACAAATGTTCCGAAAGTTTATGTCGCGGGAGACGCGCACAGAGGACAGTCACTTGTTGTTTGGGCAATTTCCGAGGGCAGAAGTTGTGCTGAAGAGGTTGACGCTGCTCTTATATAATAGGGATTTTTCCGAGCGGTTGAAAAAGCCGCTCGGATTAAGCCCTTTTTGCAAGAAAAATAAATATCCACCCGCTATGCGGGTGGATATTTATTTTTAAGCAAAAGACAACTCCGCATAATGGGCTGCTTGAAATTGTAATGCGATACTTGTTAGGTTTTTTATAGGAATTTGCAAACCGCTCGTTGGCTGCCGGTTATGATTCTTGAATGTAAATTGAAAAATTTTATAATAAAATAAAAGTTGTTGTATGAAAAGGATTTAACCCACATACAACAACTTTGTATCTTACATATTAAAGATCAGGAAGCTCGATTGGTCCTGTTTTGTCTATGGAAGTAGTTTGCTCACTGCTGGCCGTAATAATATCGGTCAACTCCGTTACTTCAAAAGACGGAGCAGAATATTTTTCTTTCATTTTTTTCTCCCTTCTTTTAAGTTCTATAAGCGACAGCTGATTTTCCATAACGCATCATGGCTTGCGTTAAATCATCAAGGGCTGTGCCTTTATATTCACTTGACTGCTGAAAATTGAATTGTTAAGCACTAAACCGCAGACATTCCACTGCACAGAAGGGTTGCTTTCGTAATCTATCAAAATTACGGTAGCATTGTGGCGGAGAGAAGGGGATTCGAACCCCTGATAGGATTACTCCTATACATGATTTCCAATCATGCGCCTTCGACCAACTCGGCCATCTCTCCGTGGCTGTTTGCTCAATGCCTAACTATTATACACCATTTCTCCGCTAAATGCAAGAGGCTTTTGTGAAAAAAAAGTGTATTTTTGCAAATTGTGTTAAATGTCCGCCGTCAACCGCGAAAATGATAAGGCTTCGCAGATTTTTCCGACAGTTCAACCTGTTGCTATTGCTTTTTTTGTTTTTGCGTGTTATAATTAGAAAAAATGAAAAGGATCGAAAAAATGACTTACAGCGAAATTGTTTTTACGGTTGATTCTTCCGTTGTGGATAAAGCGTCTGCCATAGTTTCCATGCTCGACTGCGGCGGCGTATATATCGAAGACTATACCGATTTGGAAGACGACCCGACAGTCAAACAAGTCGGAATAGTTGACGAAGAACTATTGAATAAGGACAAATCAAAGGCGTTATTGCATATTTATGCAGACGAAAACACTTCGGCTGAAGATTGTATTGCGTTTGTTTCAGAGCGGTTCACCTCTGAAAACATAAATTTTGAAACCGAGATAAAGCATATTGACGAAGAAGATTATGCCAATTCGTGGAAACAGTATTATAAGCCGACAAAGATAGGCAGAAAAATTGTTGTTGTTCCCGAATGGGAGGAATATGAGCCTGCCGACGGCGAAATCGTAATGAAAATGAATCCCGGCATGGCCTTCGGCACGGGAACGCACGAGACCACGGCAATGTGTGTTGAAGCGTTGCAGGGGATAGTTGCGGAGGGCGACGAAATCCTTGATATCGGCTGCGGCAGCGGCATTCTTTCAGTTACCGCGCTTCTTTGCGGCGCAAAACACGCCGACGCCGCGGATATAGACCTCAATGCGGTAAGCGTTGCCTGTGAGAACGCGAAGCTTAACGGCGTTGAGGACAGGCTGAGCGCCGAAAAAGACAATGTTTTGTCTCCCGACAGCGGAATCAGAAAAAGCGGCAAAAAATATAATGTCGTCGTCGCGAATATCGTTGCTGACGTAATTGTCGAAATCTGCAAATTCGCAAAGGATCTTATTCTTCCTTACGGTTGTTTTGTCGCTTCGGGCATCATCTCGGAACGGCTTGACGACGTCGTTCGCGCAATGAACGAAAACGGACTCTGCGTTGCGGCAATATATGAAAAACGCGGTTGGAATTGTATTGTTTCCAATGTTTGGAACGAGGACTGACAAATATGTGATTTTTCTGCGAAATCCGTCGGTGTTTGTTGAAAAAAAAAGCTACTTGTGTTATTATATTCAGAAGAAAACACTTTTATAATCAAAGGAGAAGGAATAGAACTGTGAACGGTTTGAACGAAAAAAAGCAGTCTCTTGGCAGGGAAGGGGAAAAAGAGATTGATATTGCAAGCGTTTTCAGGCTTATACTGTCAAAGTGGTATTGGATTGTTGCCTGCGCTTTAATTCTCGGAATCGCCTCTTATTGCGTTGCGAATTTCGGCATTGCTCCGAAGTATCAGTCGTATATTTCCCTGTATGTCGTAAACACAAACAATAACCAGCAGCCGTCGCAATCCGTTAATACCGGAGACCTGCAGGCGTCAAAAGGTCTTGCTCAGACATACACGGTAATATTGAAGAGCAACACCGTTCTCGACGCCGTTGTAAAAGACATAAACTCCGGGGCAAACACTCAAAAACTGACAAGAGCGGAACTGAGCGGTATGATACAGGTCGAAGCCGTGAATGAAACGCAACTGTTAAAGGTGACCGTAACATCCACGAACGCGGATTATTCCTGTTTGATAGCCACGGCATTCGGAAATGCCGCGCCTCAGGAAATAATCAGAATAACAAAAGCAGGAAGCGTTGAGCTTGTAGACCACGCGGAGGTCGCAAAAGCGCCGTCCGCGCCGAGAAAATCCGTTTTTGCCTTGTTAGGCGCGGTTGTCGGAGTTGTCGGTTCCATACTGTTTTTCATCATTAAAATGGTTACCGATACAACGATTTATCTCGGCGAAGATATGGAAAAAGTTTCTTCATATCCCGTTCTCGGGCTTATCCCCGATATAGGATACGCCGAACCGGGCGAAAGAACATGGAAGCTGACGGAAGGAGGAGTGATTGTCAATGACCAAGCAAGGAAAACAAGTTCTCAGAACCGATAAAAGCATTCGCTCACAGATTATGGGCAGAGCGCTCCTGACGCAGGATTCTCCTTTCGCAATCAAGGAGGCGTATGTCAAGCTCAGAACGGGTCTTTTGTTCTGTATGACAAAGGACGGAAAGAGATCCTGCCGCACATTTGCCGTCACAAGCGCAAACCCCGGCGACGGTAAAAGCGTTACTTCCGCCAATATTGCGATAAGCTTTGCTATGCTCGGAAAAAAGACGCTTCTTATTGACTGCGATATGCGCAAGCCGATGCAGCGCAGAATGTGGAATATAGATTCCAAAAAAGGTATATGTGATTTTCTTGCAAATATCGGAGACTGCGAAGTGTTTACGGAAAAAAGCATTCCGCTGTCGATCATTTGCACGGGCACGCTGCCGCCGAACCCGTCGGAGCTTCTTTCTTCCGAGAAAATGAAGTCCCTGATTGAATATCTTTCCGAGCAATACGAATATATTGTAATTGACACGCCTCCGATAAATACCGTTGCGGACGCGCAGATAGTTTCAACGCTTGTGGACGGTATGATACTTGTCGCCAAGTCGGGAAAAACATCCTCCGATGAAGTGAAATATGCGATAGAATCGATCGACCACGCCGGCGGAAATATGTGCGGAACCGTGCTGAACTGCGTAAATCTGAAATCTCTCAAAACTTCTTACCGTTATAAATATTCGAAATACGGCTACAAATACGCTTATAAGTATTCGTACGGAAAAAACAGTAAATAAATATTGCAGGTGACGAAAATGTCTCAGACAAGAGCTGACGAACTCTTTCTCGTTGATTATCACGCGCATATTCTTCCCGGTTGCGACCACGGAAGCGACGGGACGGAAATGTCGAAACTGCAGCTTGAATCGGCAAAAAGGGCGGGAATCAAAACCGTCTGCGCCACATCGCATTTTTATCCCGACAAAGAAAACCTCGACCGTTTTTTGAAACGCAGAGAGGAATGTTTTGAAAAATTAAAGACGGTCAACGGCGATTTTCCCGAAATTCTTCTCGGAGCGGAAGTTCTGCTCTGCGAGGGGTTCGAGCATTTTGAGAATATTGAAAAGCTCTGCCTTTCGGGTACGAACGAGCTTTTGTTTGAAATGCCGATGTACCGCTGGTCGCCGTCTTTGAAAAATACTGTTCTCGAACTTAATTCAAGGCGGGATATCAGGCTTGTTATGGCTCACGCCGACCGCTATTCCACGGTTGAGGTTCGGGAGTTTATCCGTGCGGGCATTCCGCTTCAACTGAATGTCGATTCCGTTATCTCTCTGAGAAAACGCGCAAAATGCCTTGAATGGCTTAATCTCGGTTATGCCGTTCGTCTCGGAAGCGACATTCACGGAACAAAAAAGCTTTATGCTCCATGGTTGAGATGCAAAAAGTACATAACCTCAAAACTTGAAAATGATTTTTAATATAAAAAGCGCCGTAAAAGTGTCGTCCTTTTACGGCGCTTTTTCTGTATAAGCCGCTGTGTCCTTGTCAATAATCGCCGTGAGGTGATTTGATGAAAAACTTCAGAATAATATTTATTGTTTTACTTATAACGGCTTTGTCGGCAGCGCCGTTTGCGGCATATTCCGAAATTTCTTCCGTGGCTGAAACCAAAGCGCTAGCGCAGGATTTTTTCAGATTGCATATCCGCGCAAATTCGGACAGCGAAGAGGATCAGGCTCTGAAACTGAAGGTCAGGGATGATATTCTTGAATACACAACTTCGCTGCTTGCCTCTTCGGAAAACAAAGCGGACGCGATAAAAACCGTAAGCGAAAACATTGACGAAATTACGCGCATCGCGCGGCATCGGACGCTGTCGGAAGGATATAAATACGATATAAAAGTCGAGGTGACGAAAGAATACTTTGAAAGACGCGAATACGACGGTTTTTTTCTTCCTGCCGGAGAGTATGACGCTCTTATCGTCGAGTTAGGCTCCGGTGAAGGGCATAATTGGTGGTGCGCGCTGTATCCCTGCGTTTGCCTGAGCGGATCCGCGAGCGGCGTCCGAACAAACCTCGATAATGTCCCCGACAGGCTGAGAACGGCAAAAGAGCCGTCAAACGGCTCTTTCAGGTTCGGTTTTTGGATTGTGGATATTTTTAAGTCGATATTCGGCTGACTCCGGGCTTATGAAGCTGCGGTTTTAATTTCGACGGAAACGCATTTTTCGGAAATTTTCAGGACGGCGTATGTTCCGTTTCTCCCGACAGACCCGGGATTGACGAGCAGCACGCCGTCAACCGTCGTATTGCAGGTTGTGTGAGTATGCCCGAACAGCGCAATGTCGCAGCCCTCGGCTTTTGCGGCGCGCGCGAGCCTTTCCGCAGATGATTTCACGGAATGTCTGTGCCCGTGGCAAAGCATGATTTTGTGACCACTGTCCGTAAGAAAAACTTCGGTGGGGTCATCTCTGAAAAATCCGTCGTTGTTGCCGCTGACGGCGCATATCGTTTTGTAAAAGAATTTTTGTCTTAAATGCTCAACGTCGTCCGCAACGTCTCCGAGATGAAGAACGGCGTCACATTCTTCTTTCCGTATCACCGCGTCCATGGTCGCCGTGTTGCGGTGTGAATCCGAAAAAATAAGATATTTCAAAAAACATTCGCCTCGTTTCGACTTGTTTCGGGATATTAATTATACATCACTTATACGCCGTTGTCAAGTTTTTTTTCGCAGCGCATATTCTGTAATAGAATATTTTTTTCGGAGGTAATATGGAAAGATACGACAACGCTTTCGGACAGGTCGAACAAAAACTGCAGCAGTCGATAGGGAAGGAAAACACCGAAAAACTGAAGGCTTTTCTCTCAGACGAAAAAAGCGTGGATGCGATAACCTCGAAAATGAATTCAAAGCAAAAGAGCATGCTTGATTATGTGCTGCAAAACCCCGACGCTCTGCAGGCGCTCATATCTTCTCCTCAGGCGGCGGCTTTTTTGAAAAAACTTGCGGAGGGAAAACTTAATGAATAATGATTTAATGTCCGCAATCGCATCGTTATTGTCCGATCCCGGAGCGTTGAATGCGATAAAGCAGCTTGCTGACACTCCCGTCGCTTCGCCTTCCGCGCCTGAGACGCTGTCCGCACAAATGCCCGCAAATTCATCACTTCCGGGTTTTTTCGGCTCGAAAAACGATGCTTCGGGCTCGGAGAATCCCGGCTCGGTCGGCACTTTGACGCCGTCCGTCGGGGTTCGGGATAAGAACGTCGCTTTGCTAAACGCGATAGCTCCGTATATGCGAGCCGAACGGGCGGCGAAGATAAGTTCCGCGATAAAAGCAATCCGTGTTATCGGAATGATATCTTCTTTGAAGTGACGGACGGAGGGTATGATTTATGGAAAGTATGAAACCGCGCGTGTATTCCGTAAGAGGTCCGGATATACCGAAAACTTACGGAGGAAGCGCTTTTCGGCAAGCTCCCGCACGGAGCGCAGAACCCGAAAAAAAAGGAATATCGTCGCTTTTTCAGAGCCTTAAGGGCGATGATATTCTGCTTATCGGGCTGATCGTTCTTCTGTTGAACGAGGGCGGGGAAGATAATTACATAATGCTTATAATTCTCGCCGCGCTTCTGTTTAACTGATTTTTGTCGGAAAGAAGCGTCGTCGGGGTTCAAAACCCCCGAAGATCGCATATAATTACGGTGGAAGAAGTCCGCGATGTATGTCGCGGGTTTTTTCTTTGCAAGTATTTTACAGAACAAAATGTAATATAAATATAAAAAATGGCGTAAAAGACTTGCATATTTTACAAAAATGGTGTAGAATGTAAAATGATAATTTATGTTTACTGATATTTCTATATTTTAAGTGTTACGGAGGTATAACGTATGCTTTTGTTTGAGAATGAAAAAGGCAAGATCGTTGTTGACGATTCCGTTATTGCTCAAATTGTCGCGAATGCGGCAAATGAGTGCTTCGGCGTTGCCGGAATGGCGGCAAAGAATATTGGCGAGGAATTTCTCGGCTTTTTCAAACGCGACAGCAAGGACAGAGGTGTAAAGATCTCCTGTCCCGACAACAGGGTCAATATTGAAATGCACATAGTCGTGACTTACGGCATCAATATCCCCGCCATAAGCGAAAGTATAATTCATAAGGTCGTTTACACTGTGGAACAGGCGCTTGACGTGGAAGTGGGAGACATCAAAGTGTATGTCGACGCCGTTATAAACAAGTAAACAGTCGAGGTAAGAGATATGATAAACGGAAACGTTTACCGCAGCATGATAGTTTCTGCGGCAAATAACATCGCAAATCTTCAGGAAGAAATCAACAAGCTTAATGTTTTTCCGGTGCCCGACGGTGATACCGGAACCAATATGAGCCTTACAATGCAGGCAGGCAAAAACGCCGTAGAGCATTTTGACGGCGGACTGACCGAGTGCGCCGATAAAGTTGCGTCGGCGCTTCTCCGCGGCGGCAGAGGCAACTCCGGAGTTATACTTTCTCTGTTTTTCAGAGGCGTCACAAAAGAGTTGAAAGGTCTTTCGGAGGCTTCTCCTTCGGATTTTGCCAAGGCTTTCAAAGGCGGCGTAGAGTCCGCTTACAAGGCTGTTCGCAAGCCCACGGAGGGTACCGTTCTGACGGTTATGAGGCTTTGCGCTGTTCGAGCCGATGAAATCGCGGATTCGGGCATAAGCGACGCGGAGTTCTTTGCGGAGCTGCTTGCGAACGCAAAAGATACCCTTGCGAAAACACCCGATATGCTTCCGACTTTGAAGCAGGCAAAGGTTGTTGACGCGGGAGGAATGGGCTTCTGTGTTCTGCTCGAAGGCATGCTTTCGGTTCTTGACGGGAAAGGCGAAATCACCGCTGTTTCCGGCACTTCCTCCGAGGCTGTACAGGCGGATTTTGCGTCCTTTAACACTGAAGACATAAAATTTGCTTACTGCACGGAATGTATTGTAAATAAAGACCCGAATAAACACAGAACCGAAAAAGAGATCGACGCTCTCCGCGAGTTTATTATGAATTGCGGTGACAGCGGCGTATTCATCGACGACGACGATTTCATTAAATTCCATATTCATACCAACGATCCGGGCAAGGTTCTTTCCAAATGCCTTAAATACGGCGTTCTCGCAAAAGTTAAGGTCGAGAATATGAAGGAACAGCACACGCAGCTTTCAACGGGTGAGACGGAAAGCGGGAACGAAGAAAAGCCTGCCGTTTCCGCGGCGCCCGAAAAGAAATACGGATTTGTCAGCGTTGCCGCGGGCGACGGGATCAGAGCCGTGTTTGAGGATCTCGGAACCGACGTCATCGTCAGCGGCGGTCAGACGATGAACCCCAGCACGGAGGATATCGTCGAGGCTGTTTGCGCGACGCCGAGCGAAGTTGTCTTTGTGCTTCCCAACAATAAAAACATTTATATGTCGGCAAAACAGGCGGAAGAGATCGTGACCGACAAAAGGGTCGTCGTTCTCCACACCGTTTCCATTCCTCAGGGAATAAGCGCGATGCTCGCGTTTGATCCCGAGCTTGATGTTGAAGAAAACGAAAAAGCGATGGTTGACGCAAAAAGGAACGTTATTTCCGAAAGCGTTACGTTTGCCGCGCGTGATTCCGTTTTTGACGGGCATGAGATAAAAGAAGGGCAGAGGCTCGGGCTTGTCAACGGAAAAGTGACGTATATCGAAAACTCAGACGACGAATGCGTCAATATGTTGAGTGAAGATATTAAAAATTCGGATTATGTCACGGTCTTTTACGGCGAGGGCATTGACGAGGAACAGGCAAACAAAACGGCGGATATTATCCGAAAGAAGCTTTCGCCCGACGCAGAGGTCGTTGTTATTTACGGCGGTCAACCGGTCTACTATTATATTATTTCCGCCGAATAAAGGAGAAAGATGTCTCAAAAACAGTATGCAAAGGTCGGCGGTCAGGCGGTCATAGAGGGAATTATGATGCGTTCCCCGAAAAAAGACGTGCTTGCCGTCAGAACTCAAAACGGTGAAATCGTTGTCGAACCCATGGAATACAAGACTCTTAAAGGCAGGGTCGGTTTTTTCCGTCTGCCCGTCATTCGAGGCGTTGTTGGGTTTATCGACAGCCTTATCATCGGATATAAATCCCTTATGCGCTCCGCGGAGTTTTTTGCCGATGAAGAAGATGAAAAGGATACTCAAAAGTCCGTTGAAGCTGAAACTTCCGCGTCCGACGGAACGAACGTAGTGGAGGAGAAGAAAAAGTCTGCGGGAACATCCGTTATGCTTTTCTTTTCCGCGCTTATCGGCGTCATTCTCGCCGTTGCGATATTCATTTTTCTGCCGGCATGGATAGCGGAGGGCGTTCAATGGCTTGTGCGAAACGTGAGCGGAAACGCGGAGTGGATATATCCGACGTGGTTATATTCGGTTTTCAAAGGCGTTTTGCGAATAGTCATAATGCTTGCTTATATATCGCTTGTTTCTTTGATGAAAGATATCCGCCGTCTTTTTCAGTATCACGGCGCGGAGCACAAAGCGATATTCTGCCTTGAAAACAGAAAAGAACTGACCGTTGAAAATGTAAGAGGATTCGGAAGACTTCATCCGCGGTGCGGAACGAGCTTTCTGCTTATAGTGTTCTTTACAAGTATGGTCTTTTCGATTCTGATATCGCTTATCCCCGTTTTCTCAAATATGATAACGGGAAATATCGCAAGCCGAATGCTTTATACCGCCATCAGTATTTTATTTGTGCCGATAATCGCCGGGCTCAGCTATGAATTGCAGCAGTACACGGGAAGGCACGAAAATCTTTTTACGAAGATAGTCAGCGCGCCCGGTCTTGCTTTTCAGAAAATTACGACGCGAGAGCCTGACGACGGTCAGATTGAGGTCGCGATAGCGGCGTTAAAAGAGTCCCTGACAAACGAAGACGGTGATTTTGACCCATCGCTCGCATATAAAAAATGACAGAAAACTACTCGGATTTGCTTGCAAAAATAAAATCCTCCGTTTACGAAAATGCGGAAGGTGAGCTGCTTGAAATGATTTCTTTCTTTTCGAAAAGACCTTTTGAGGAGCTGCGCAGGCTGAGGTTGGAAGCAAAACGGAATCCGAATGTTTGGAGTTCTGTTTTGTCCGCCGATGTTCTTAAAAAAGTTTCAAATGCCATCAAATTGCGCTGTTCGGGAGTTCCCGTTCAGTATTTGACACGGCGCGCGTTTTTTTTCGGACGTGAGTTTTATGTTGACGAGCGGACGCTTATCCCGCGGTTTGACACGGAGGCTCTTGTGGATGCCGCCTTGCCGTTTATTTCCGAAAAATCAAGGGTTCTCGACCTTTGTTGCGGAAGCGGCTGTATCGGGCTGACGCTTTGTCTTGAAAAGAATTGTTACGCCTGCTTTGCGGATGTTTCGGAGGACGCTCTTGCCGTCGCTCGAAAAAACGCAAAAATTCTCGGTGTTGAAAATGCGGATTTTTTACGCCATAACGTATTTTCCGATTCGTTGACCGATTGCTTTGACGTTATCGTGTGCAATCCGCCCTACATATCGGCGCAGGAGATGGAAAACCTTGACAGAGAAGTTCTGCATGAGCCGCGCATTGCGCTTGAAGCCGGCGACGGATATTCGTTTTACGGGATCGTTCCGACAAAGTACAGCGAAAACCTGAGAAACGGCGGCAGTTTGTTTTTTGAGGTCGGAAAAGGTCAGTCCGACCGTGTTGTCGCGCTGTGCGAAAGCGCAGGGTACGACAGGACGGAAACATTCAAAGATTTGAATAATATCGAACGGGTCGTTCGGGCCCGTAAGCCTTTGGAGACAGTTATATGAAAGTTTTGATAATTTTTGGCGGAAAGTCGACGGAACACGAGGTTTCCTGCGTGTCCGCGGCTTCCGTATTGAATAATATAAAAGGGCACGAAATCACGAAATTCGGCATAACAAAAGAAGGCAAATGGTATCATACCGACGCGGAAAACGCCGCGATTGCCGACGGCAGTTGGGAAAATGACGAATCCAACGCGGAGGTTTTCGCCGATTTTAATTCGCGCGCTTTCGTTTGGGACGACGGAAGCATAACTCCCGATGTGATATTTCCGGTTCTGCACGGTAAAAACGGCGAGGACGGAACCATTCAGGGACTGTTTGAGCTGATGAATATACCTTATGTGGGTTGCAGGGTTCTCGGATCTTCCGTATGTATGGATAAAGCGTATACGAAAATGGTTTTCGAGCATGCGGGAATCAAGCAGGTTCCGTGGGTGACGGTTGAAGCCTACGATTACCGTTTTGATTCGGAAAACGTAAAGAATACGGTTGAAAAATACCTTAAATATCCCGTTTTCGTCAAGCCCTCGAATGCGGGCTCATCCGTGGGAATAACAAAATGCAGATCGAGAGATATGCTTTCAAAAGCGTTCGACGAAGCGTTTGAGATTGACCGCAGAGTGGTTGTTGAGCAGGGGATAGAGAATCCGCAGGAAATTGAGGTCGCCGTTTTAGGGAACGAGGCTCCCGTCGCGTCCTGTACGGGGCGTATAATCCCAGCGAATGAGTTTTACGATTATGAGGCGAAGTATTCAAGCAACGATTCAAAGCTTCTTATTCCGTCAGGCGCGGAAAACGAAGATTTTATAAAAAAAGAAGCGGTTAAAGCATACAAAGCGTGTGACTGCAAGGGTATGTCGAGAGTGGATTTTCTTGTTGCAGAGGACGGCGGTATATATCTGAATGAGATAAATACCATTCCCGGATTTACGTCGATAAGCATGTATCCCAAGCTTTTCGGCGCAAGCGGACTTGAATATTCCGAACTTATCGACAGATTACTTGAGCTTGCGGTGAGCTTTTCGGAGGTAAAATGCGACAGGTAAGCCTGAATATCCGCTCCCTTCGCGACGGAACGGAGACAACAAATATCTATACCATCGCTTCGATGAAAAAGAAAAAGGACGCTTATGATTTCGTGTTTGACAGCCCCGATGAAAAGGCGTTTGATGCGAAAAAACTGCGCTTGTCCGTAAACAGCAGCGGCTTGTCCCTTCGCGCCGACGGCACGTCCCGGCTTGCGGATATTGTTCTTGAAAAGGGCAAAAAGCATTATTGTTATTTTCGCAAAAGCGACGATACCGAAGCCTTGACCGTCGGGATAGATACATATCGCGTAACTTCGGATATGTCCGACGACGGCGGAAGCATTGAAGTTGAGTTTTATATGGATCATAACTGTTCGGGAACGAGTAAGAATTTGATGAAGGTGACCGTCAGGCCGAAAGCATGAGAGGTTGTAAATGGATTTTTTTAAGCAGGTAAAAGAAAAAATAACGGCGAATGTAAACGCCGCAATCGAAAAAGCGCAGGCAGACGGCGCGCTGCCGCAGACGGAAAAATATGATTTTACGGTTGAGATCCCGAAAGATGCGTCTTTCGGTGATTTTGCGACCAATGCCGCTATGCTCGGGGCGAGAGTTTTCAGAAAAGCACCGCAGCAGATAGCGAAAGAAATTGTGGACAGGCTTCCGTCCGATTCATGGTTTTCCGAGGTGTCTGTCGCAGGCGCTTTTATTAACTTTAAGCTCAGCCCCGAATTTTCAAAATCTGTTGTTGACGGCATACTCCGTAAGGGTGAAAACTACGGAAAAAGCGATTTCGGACAGGGTAAAAAGGTTCTTGTTGAATTTGTTTCCGCAAATCCGACGGGACCTATGCATATAGGAAATGCGCGCGGCGGCGCAAACGGCGACTGCCTCGCTTCCATTCTTAACTTTGCGGGATATAAAGCGGACAGAGAGTTTTATGTCAACGATGCGGGAAATCAGATCGAAAAATTCGGTTTGAGCCTCTCTCTGCGTTACCTTCAATTATATAAAGAAGGCATTGAAATGCCTGAGGATTCTTACCACGGCGAAGACATCGTCGATCACGCAAAGGCTTTTGCGGAGATTTACGGCGACAAATATGTTGAAGCGGACGATGCCGAGCGTAAAAAGGCTCTCGTCGATTTCGCGCTCCCGAAAAACGTGGAAGCGCTTGAACGCGATCTGAAAAAATACCGTATCATATATGACCGCTGGTTCAGAGAAAGCGAGCTTTACAAGAACGGACAGGCTCAAAAAGTTGTTGAAATGCTTACCGAATCGGGCTATACCTACGAGCAGGAGGGTGCGGTTTGGTTCAAAGCGACCGAATTCGGTTGTGAAAAAGACTTCGTCCTCGTTCGCTCAAACGGGCTTTACACATACGTTGTTCCCGATATCGCGTACCATTACAACAAACTTGTCACACGCGGATATGACAAAGCGATAGACGTTCTCGGCGCTGACCATCACGGCTATGTTCCGAGACTTAAAGGCGCGCTTACCGCGCTCGGAGTTGACGCATCAAAGCTCGATGCCGTTATTATTCAGATGGTTCGTCTTATTAAGGACGGAGAGGTTACCAAGCAAAGCAAACGTTCGGGCAAAGCGATAACGCTTGTGACTTTGCTTGAAGAAGTTCCGATAGATGCGGCGCGTTTCTTTTTCAATATGCGCGAGCCGAATTCTCATTTCGATTTTGATCTTGACCTTGCGGTTTCGCAGACGAATCAAAACCCCGTTTACTATGTTCAGTACGCGCACGCGCGTATATGCAGCATTTTGGCTGGATTGAACGAAGAAAAAGTACCGTGTGACCGCGAATGCACATCGGCGCTCGGCGAACCTCAGGAAAAAGCACTTGTCAAACAGCTTGCTCTGTTTACAGGAGAGGTTGTCCGGGCAGCGCAGAGCTATGATATTTCGCTTATGACCAAATACGCGGTAGATCTTTCGTCCTCTTTCCACAGCTTTTACAACGGATGCCGTGTCAAATGCGAAGAATCCGATAAGATGTACGCGCGAATCGCTCTGATAAAGGCGGTAAAACAAACGCTCGAAAATGTTCTCGGAATAATCAAAGTCAGCGCGCCGGAGCATATGTGATGTACGAGCGCAGATTTATGCTTCGCGCCATAAAATGCGCGGAAAAGGCGTGCGCGATTGATGATGTTCCCGTCGGCTGTGTTATCGTTCACGACGGCAAGGTCATAGCTTCGGGCTACAACAGGCGCGAAAACGACAAAAATGCTTTGAAACACGCCGAAATAACGGCGATAAACCGCGCCTGTAAAAAACTCGGCGGCTGGCGGCTTATCGACTGCGATATGTACGTTACGCTCGAGCCGTGTACAATGTGCGGCGGCGCGATTATGAATTCGAGAATAAAGAATGTTTATGTCGGGCTTCACGATGAAAAATCGGGAGCTTTCGGCAGCGTTTGCGACTTGTCCAAAATGGGTTTGAACCATAAGGTAAACGTCGAATTCGGCTATGAAGAAGAGAAGTGCTACGAACTCCTCCATGAATATTTTCTGAAACTTCGCGAACTGCGGAAGAAAAAGAAAAAAATTACGAAAAGTCAGTCGTAAAATCCACATTTTCGTATGTTTACCATTGACTTTTAACTATAAATTTGATATAATTTATATATATAATTATACGGAGGTATTTTCCAATGTTGAACAAGGCTGTAAGACTTTACGGCAAGAACGACCTCAGACTCGACGAATTCGAACTTCCCGAAATCAAAGACGACGAGATTCTTGCAAAAGTCGTATCCGACAGTATTTGTATGTCTTCTCATAAAGCGGCGATGCAGGGCGCGGATCACAAACGTGTTCCCAACAATATCGCCGAGGAACCCATTATCATCGGTCACGAATTTTGCGGCGAAATTATGAAAGTCGGCGCAAAATGGCAGGACAAGTTCAAGGCGGGCGAGAAATTCTCCATTCAGCCGGCAATGAACCTTCCGAACGACCCCTATGCCGCTCCCGGTTATTCTTTCAGATACATCGGCGGCGATTCCCAGTATATCGTTATCCCCGCTTGCGTTATGGAAAGCAACTGCCTGCTTGATTATGCGGGTGAAGCGTTCTTCTACGGTTCGCTTGCGGAGCCGATGAGCTGTATCGTCGGCGGCTATCACGCAAACTATCACACAACGCAGGGCTCTTATGTTCACTCCATGGGTATCGTTGAGGGCGGTTCTCTCGCTCTCCTTGCAAGCGCAGGTCCCATGGGTATGGGCGCAATAGACTACGCCATGCATTGCGACAGAAGACCGTCTCTTCTTGTTGTTACGGACATTGACACCGCAAGACTTGAAAGAGCCGCGTCCATCTTCACTGTTGAAGACGCAGCAAAGAACGGCGTAAAGCTTATGTATGTCAACACCGCCGAGCAGGATGATCCCGTTGCGTACCTGAAGAGCCTTACTCCCGACGGTAAAGGCTTCAACGATGTTTTTGCTTTTGCTCCCGTTAAGGCTGTTGTTGAACAGGCTGACGCTATTCTTGCAAAAGACGGATGTCTGAACTTCTTTGCGGGTCCGACCAAGACGGACTTCTCCGCGATGTTCAACTTCTACAACGTGCATTACAGTTCCACCCACGTTGTCGGAACCAGCGGCGGCAATACGGACGATATGAAAGAGTCTCTTAAACTTATGGAGACCGGAACCATTAACCCTGCGGCGATGATAACTCATATCGGCGGTCTTAACGCGGTTGTCGAAACGACGATCAATCTTGACAAGATCCCCGGCGGCAAAAAGCTCATTTACACACATAAAAATATCCCGTTGACCGCTATTGCCGATTTTGAAGATGTCGGAAAGCACGATCCGTTCTTTGCGGAGCTCGCGAAAATAACGAAGGCTCATAACGGTTTGTGGTGCGCGGAAGCGGAGAAATACCTGCTTGCAAACGCAAAAGAAATATGATTTTAACGGTACAGGGGAGCGGAAACGGTCCTCTGTACCCGTTTTCATAAAAAATAATTCATTAAGGAAGTGATTTTATGGCAACACCTGTAATTATGCCGAGACAGGGACAGTCTGTTGAAAGCTGTATCATTACGAAATGGCATAAACATAAGGGCGATGCCGTAGCGGTCGGCGATATCCTTTTCTCTTATGAGACGGATAAAGCCGCTTTCGACGAGGAGGCTACGGTCGCCGGCACGCTGCTTGAAACGTTCTTCGAAGAGGGAGACGACGTTGAGTGTCTTCTGAACGTCTGCGTTATCGGTAACGAGGGCGAAGATGTTTCTCAGTTCAGACCTCAGGGCGCCGCTCAGGAAGAGCCCTCCGCGCCCGCTGCGGAAGTAAAGAAAGATGAACCCTCCGCGCCCGTTGCGGTTGCGGAACCCGCCGCAAAGGACGAGGCTGCCGAAGGCTTTGTTAAGATTTCTCCGAGAGCGAAGGCTCTTGCGCAGAAACAGTCCCTCGATTACAGATATGCCGTTCCGACCGGACCGGACGGAAGAATTATCGAAAGAGACGTCAGAGCTCTTGCCGAAAGCGGTATAGGCGCAACGCCCGCCGCAATGAACGGTTATCTCGGTCTTGACGCAAAAGTTGACGGCACCGGTATCGGCGGCAGAGTTCGCGTTTCCGATCTTACCGCTCCCTCCGCACCCGCTCAGGCTGCGCAGACCGCAGCATCCGACGTTCCCGAGTTTGTTGAAGAAAAACTCCCGAACATCAGAAAAGTTATCGCAAAATCCATGCACAAGTCCCTTTCCGAGATGGCTCAGCTTACACTCAACACGTCATTCGACGCAACCGAGATCTCCGCATTCAGAGCCAAAGTCAAGGAAAACAAAGACGCGCTCGGCTTTGCGAACATTACGCTTAACGATATCATCCTCTTTGCCGTTGCGAAGACGCTCCCCGCTTTCCGCGAACTGAACGCGCACTTCTACGACGACAAGATGGTATTCTTCAATCATGTCAACCTCGGTATTGCCGTTGACACACCGAGAGGTCTTATGGTTCCGACCGTATTCAAGGCGGAAACTCTGTCTCTGAACGACCTCTCCAAGGCTGCAAAGGCGGTTATCACCGACGCTCAGAACGGTTCTATCAACCCCGATCTTCTCACCGGCGGCTCGTTCACCGTTACCAACCTCGGCGCGATGGGAATTGAATCCTTCACTCCCGTTATCAACCCGCCGCAGACCGGTATTCTCGGTGTTGACACCATCACGACGAAAGTCAAGGTCGTAAACGGTCAACTCGTTCCTTACAAGGCGATGGGACTTTCTCTTACGTTCGACCACAGAGCGCTTGACGGCGCACCCGCCGCGAAATTCCTGCAAGCGCTTTGCAAGAACCTTGAGAACTTCTCGCTTCTTCTTGCGAAATAGGAGGATTGACAAATGGTTTATGATCTTATCGTACTCGGCGGCGGTCCCGCAGGTTATCTTGCCGCGGAACGCGCAGGTCACGCAGGACTTGTTACCGCCGTTATCGAAAAAAGAGCGCTCGGCGGCGTTTGCCTTAACGAAGGCTGTATTCCGTCCAAATCGCTGCTTTACTGCGCGAAGGCTCTTGAATATGCAAAACACGGCGAAGCGTACGGCGTAAAAGCATCCGGCGTTTCCTACGACCACAAGTTCGTTGTCGAAAGAAAAGACAAGGTAGTCAAACAGCTTGTTGCGGGTATCGGTGCGGCTATGAAAGCCAACAAAGTCACCGTTATCGAAGGCGTCGGCAAAATCGCGGGAAGAACTCCCGAGGGATATGCGGTTGAAGTGAACGGTGAAAAGCTGACGACGAAAAGACTTCTTATCGCAACCGGCTCCGCGCCCGTAGTTCCCCCGATCCCGGGTGTCAAAGAGGGCGTTGCGAGCGGTTTTGTTCTGACAAACAGAGAAATACTCAGCCTTGATGCCGTTCCCGAAAAACTCGTCATTATCGGCGGCGGTGTTATCGGCCTTGAAATGGCTTCCTATTATAATAGTGTCGGAAGCAAAGTTACCGTTGTCGAAATGCTCGACAAGATAGCGGGTCCGACCGACAAAGATATTTCCAACGTTCTTCTTAAAAACTATAAGAAGAAGGGAATTGAGTTCTGCCTCGGCTGCAGAGTTACGGAAGTAACCGCAGACGCCGTTAAATATGAAAAAGACGGCAAAACGGAAACCGTTCCCGCGGACAAGGTTCTTCTTTCCATTGGCAGAAGAGCGGTCAGCGCGGACATCGGACTTGAAACCATCGGCGTCGAAGTTGAAAGAGGCGCGATAAAGGTTGACAGATATTGCAGAACCAACGTTCCGAACGTATACGCCGCAGGCGACGTAAACGGTAAAATGATGCTTGCTCACGTTGCTTACAGAGAGTCCGAAGTTGCGATAAACAACATGCTCGGCAAAAAGGACGTTATGAGATACGAGGCTGTTCCGTCCGTAATCTACACAACTCCCGAAGTCGGCTGTGTGGGCGAGACCGAAGACAGCTGCAAGCAGAAGGGTATCGACTATGAAGTCGTTAACCTGACGATGAAATATTCGGGCAGATATGTTGCCGAGACCGAAGGCGGTATCAACGACGGCATCTGCAAGATGATCATGGACAAGAAGTATCACAATATCATCGGCGTTCACATGATAGGCAACTATGCGTCCGAGATAATCTACGGCGCGGTGTTTATGATTGAGAGCGAGATGAGAGTTGAAGAACTCCGTCAGATGATATTCCCGCATCCCACCGTTTGCGAGATACTTCGCGAAGGTCTTTTCCAATTCAAAGTGTAATGTAAGAAAGGGGACTATAAATTATGCCTAAGTGTCAATTCGTCGATCCCAACGAAGCGAGAAAACCCGGCAAACTCTCTTTTAAGGACATCGACCTTAACCAGTACAACAAAACGATAGCCGAAGAAAAGAAGAATTTCTCGACCGAAGATTTTATGCGTATCTATCACGATATGGCGGTTATCCGCGAGTTCGAGACCATGCTTTACTCGATAAAGACAAAGTCCGAATACAACGGTATCGAGTATTCCAACCCCGGCCCGGCACACCTTTCCATGGGTCAGGAAGCGTCTGCGGTAGGTCAGGCTTACCTGCTCGGCGTTGACGACTACATTTTCGGTTCTCACAGAAGCCACGGCGAAATCCTTGCAAAAGGTATGTCCGCCATCAACAAACTTTCCGACAGCGATCTTTACGACTACATGAAGAACTTCATGGGCGGCAGAATTTTGAAGATCGTTGAAAAGGATCAGAAATCCACCAAAGAACTTGCCATCGACTTCCTTGTTTACGGCGCTCTTGCGGAAATCTTTGCAAGAGAGACCGGCTTCCACAAGGGTCTCGGCGGTTCGATGCACACTTTCTTCCTCCCGTTCGGCATTTACCCGAACAACGCCATCGTAGGCGGCTCCGCAACCATTGCGGCAGGCGCGGCGCTCTTCAAGAAAGTCAATAAGAAGAACGGTATCTGCATCTCCAACATCGGCGACGGCTCCATGGGACGCGGTCCTGTTTGGGAAGCAATGATGTTCTCCTCCATGGACCAGTTCACCAAACTTTGGGACGAAGCATATCAGGGCGGACTTCCCGTTATCTTCAACTTCTTCAACAACTTCTACGGCATGGGCGGTCAGACCAGCGGCGAAACGATGCCCTGGGGAGGTCTGCTCGTAAGAGCCGGCGCGGGTATCAACCCCGACCAGATGCACGCAGAGCGTATCGACGGTTACAATCCTCTTGCCGTTATCGACGCAATGAGAAGAAAGATCGCTCTTATCAAAGAGAACAAGGGGCCCGTACTTCTCGACACCGTTACTTACAGATACACCGGTCACTCTCCCTCCGACTCCGGTTCTTACAGAACTCCGGAAGAAGTCAAGGCTTGGGAAGAGCAGGATGTTCTTAAATGTTACAGCGACAAACTCGTTAAAGCGAAAGTCGCAAAGAAAGACGCGTTCTCCGCTATCGACGGCGAAGTTAAAGACCTTATCACCAAGATCACAAAGATGGCGGTTGATGAAAAGATCTCTCCGAGAATGGATCTCTTCACTGTTCCCGATCAGATCGAAAAGATCATGCTTTCCAACGAGCACGTTGAAAAGTTCGATGACAGAGAACCCGAAGTTCGTATGGCTCTTGCCGATAACCCGCGTGTTCAGGCTATCGCAAGAAAAGAGCGTTTTGCATTTGACAAAGACGGCAAACCCGTTTCCAAAAACAAGGTATTCCAGGTTCGTGACGCTCTGTTTGAAGCAATCATAGACAGATTCTACAAAGACCCGACGCTCATCACTTACGGTGAAGACGTTCGTGACTGGGGCGGCGCTTACGCCGTATACAGAGGCCTTACCGAGGCTCTTCCGTATAACAGACTGTTCAACTCCCCGATTTCCGAGTCCGCTATCGTTGGTACCGCCGTTGGTTATGCAATGGCAGGCGGCCGTGCGGTTATCGAGCTTATGTACTGCGACTTCGTAGGTTGCGCAGGCGACGAAATCTTTAACCAGCTCGCTAAATGGCAGTCCATGTCCGCAGGTCTTCTCAGAATGCCCGTTGTTCTCCGTGTTTCCGTCGGCTCCAAGTACGGCGCGCAGCACTCTCAGGACTGGACGGCGCTTATCGCGCATATTCCCGGCTTGAAGGCTGTATTCCCCGTAACTCCCTACGATGCAAGAGGCCTTATGGCTTCCGCGCTTGCGGGAACCGACCCCGTTGTATTCTTCGAGAGCCAGAGAGTTTACGACTTCGGCGAAAGATTCCACGAAGGCGGAGTTCCGACCGAATACTACGAAATTCCTCTCGGCGAGCCCGATATCAAGAGAAAGGGTACGGATATCACAATCCTTACCGTCGGCGCAACGCTCTACAAAGCGCTTGAAGCGGCAAACACACTTCAGGAGAAATACAACATCTCCGCAGAAGTTATCGACGCACGTTCCATCGTTCCGTTCAACTATGACCTCGTTATCGAGTCCGTTAAGAAGACCGGCAGAATCCTGCTTGCTTCCGACGCCGTTGAAAGAAACTCCGTTCTCAAAGATATGGCTTGCAACATTCAGTCGCTTGCTTTCGATTACCTTGACGCTCCCGTTACAGTTGTCGGCTCCAGAAACTGGATCACGCCCGCTCACGAGCTTGAAACGCACTTCTTCCCGCAGGCTGATTGGATCATCGACGCTATCCATGAGCGCATTCTTCCGCTTCCCGGCTATACCGCGACCCACAACTTCACGGATAACGAGATGCTCAGAAGATCCAAACTCGGTGTCTGATTCTGACAAAGAGTTGTATATCCGAAAAACCGCATAGGCTGACGGATCTCTATAAGTAAACAATGCCCCGACAGAGCGTTTTGCTTTTGTCGGGGCATTTTGCGAAGCCTTTGTATTTTCAGCCTGCGGCTTCTGTAATGAATAATCGAATATCTTGACAAAATCAGAATTTTTTGCTATATTATACTTATGTAACATAGTATTTATGTTTTGGAAAAAGAGGATAAAATGAAAAAAATCAAATGCGACTTTTGCGGAGCGGAAATTGCGGCGGAACAGGGGAACCCCGCGTTCTGCAAAAAGTGTAACTGCGATTACAGCGCCGAAGAAGTTGACAAGAAACTCAAAGAAACATCGGAAGACGAATTTATCAATCCTTCATACGTTGATAAGGAAACACAACGGCGCATCATGATAAACAATTTGGAAAAACGGAAAAATGCGCTGGAAAGAAACAGAAGAAAACGTTTTGTTGTGATGGGAACAGTCGTAAACTCCTTGTACGTTGTCGGGTTGATTGTCGTACTGATTATGTTGCTTGGTTTCCATTTTTTATTTTTGATTTTTGGTATCTTGGGCATCGGTTGGGCGTATGGAGGCGCTTTGAAAGAATATAGTAACATGGTTAGGACTATGGAGGAACGCCCCAATTACTCTGCACGTCGTGATTCGGGAAAGTATTTCAGACCATCAAAAAATCTCGAATTCTACAATAAACAAATGTTATTGGCAGAGGATTATTCAAATTTTGAAAAAGAAAAATACTATATCCGTTGCTTATATTGCGAAACTAAACTTCCTATCACAAGTGAGACCCGCGCGGTCGTATGTCCGCATTGCAAAAAGTTAACGATTTTATAGTTAAAAAGTAAAATACGCGCCCGAGGTATCTCGGGCGCGATTGTGTTATATGTTTTCCAAAATCATTTTTTTCAGTTCCTTGGCGGCGACGCTGAGGGGCTGTTCTTTTCGCTGAATCAGGCAAATCGAGCGGGTCGGAATTTGTTCTTTCAGGTCGATTATGCAGACGTTGTCCGTGGGGTGAATGAATTCTTCGGGAACGAAGCCTATGCCGAGGTCTGCTTCGACCATGGGCAATATTTGGTCTGCGGTGTAGGCTTCTATGTCGGGCAGATAGGTGACGCCGTTATCGGCAAAAAACTCGGAGTAAAATTCAAATGATTTGGTGTCTTTTCCGAGCGAGATTATAGGATAATTCGGCAGGGAAGAGAGCGAAACTTTTTTGTTTATAAGTGATTTGAAGTATTGGGAACAAATAGCGACTTCGCGTATGGTGCGAACGCCGATTTCAGTCAATGACGGTGCTTCGACGGTCGGCGTGGTGACAATTGCGATGTCCGCAATGCCGTCTTTGAGCGCGGTTATTGCCTGCGGCGTTGAGTGATTGCTGATACGGATTCTGACGCCTGGATATTTAAGACGGAACTTTTTAAGAACAGGAAGCAGCAGACAACGGAGCGCCACTTCGCTTGCTGCGACAAATACGGTTCCGTTTTGCAGATTTTTGCTTTCCGTAACTTCGGCTTCGCCCGCCTCGATGTGGTCAAATGCAATTTTGATGTGTTCAAAAAGTTTTTCGCCTTCGGGCGTCAGTTTCATACCTCTGTTTGTGCGGGAGAAAAGGGGACAGCCGAGTGCGCTTTCGAGGTTTTTGATGGTTCGCGTCAGGTTTGGCTGATTGTTCATCAGTTGCTTTGAGGCTTGCGAAAGGCTGCCGTACTTCGCGACAAAGTAAAAAACACGGTAATAATCATAGTTTATATACATACAAAACGCCTCTTTTGGGTATATCAAAAATGAATTTCAGATATATAAATTAAAGATTTTACATATATCGACTTTTGTATTATAATATATCAGGTGAAAAAAGTCAAGCGACTTTTTCGAAAACTTATATTTGAAAGCAAGGTCTTTTTAATGGCAACGGTATTCAATATTATAATGGCGGTCATGGTGGACATTGCAACGGCTGTTCTTGTTCTGAAACTTGCAACGGACGCAATCGCAAGAAACGGTTGGACGCGATTTGCATCCGCTACCATGGCGCTCGGTTTTGTTTGCGCCTGTGTCGGAGAATTTTTGGCTGGAATAAATGTTGCGCTGCTGATCTTGTCATTTCTCGGCTTTATGCTTTCTTATACTGCGTTTGTATTTTCTTTTCCGAGGCGAAGTGCATGAGACAAAAGACCGTAACGGGGCAGATGTCCGATTCGTTTCGGGCGGCGGTTTTTATAGTTCTTTCCGGCGGTTTTCAGGACGCATACACATACTGTTGCCGAGATGAAGTTTTTGCGAACGCGCAGACGGGCAATGTGGTGTTGTTGAGTTCGTCGCTGTTTCTCGGAGAGTGGAGCGAGGTTTGGAAATACTTTGTTCCCGTTGTTTCTTTCCTTATCGGAACGGCGGTTGCGGAGTTGATTCACGGGCGGCTTAAAAACTGTGAAAAAATTCATTGGCGGCAGATAATTCTTCTTTGCGAGATAATCTTGCTTTTCATAGTTGGGTTTCTCGACCACAGGCTTGACGCGGTTGCAAATGCTCTTGTTTCGTTTGTCTGTGCGTTGCAGGTTCAGACATTTCATAAGGTGCGCGGACACGCTTACGCAAGTACGATGTGCATAGGTAATCTGCGGAGCGGAACGGAAGCTCTGTGTGCTTATTTCCGTTCAAGTGATAAAAAAATTCTTGAAAAGGCGTTTACATACTTCGGAGTCATCTTGATTTTTGCCGTGGGCGCAGGAATAGGAACGTTTTTGACAAGAGAAATAGGTGTGCGTTCCGTGTGGATATGCTGCGCGTCTCTTTTTATCAGTTTTTTGATGATGTTTGTCAAGGAAGAAAAGACGGAAAGAGCGAATTAAAGCTTTTGCGAACAGTAATTATTTGTGTATTAACGGTCTGTTTTATCGGCTGATGTCAGATTTGAAATAAATCTGTTATTTTTGGGCAAAAGACTTGTTTTTTTACGATTTCTCTGATATAATATGCTAAACAGCGTGCGGAATGAGATAGTTCCGAATGAAGAGCGCGCAAAACGCTTTCCGAGGAGGAAGAAAAAATGAAAAAGCAGATAGATATCGGCTCGATGTACGGAATCCGTGAGGAGTATTTGGCAAAGGGACTTATCAACGAGATTCCCGAGGTTGATTATAAAAACTATATTGCTCACGGACAGAATTTGATGTTTTTGACCGTTGTTTGGGGCGATCCCACTTGGGAAAAGATATTCAAAGACGCATTGGCAACGTGCGAAAAGTACAATATCAGAGTTATTATTCACGACAATGTGATGAATGACAAGGGCGAAAAACTGACGGAAGAGGACGTGAAAAAATACACCTCTTATTATAAAGACAGCCCCGTGTGGGTAGGCAATGGGTTTGACGATGAGCCGTCCCCGAATGACTATCCGAGAATCCAACACGTTCTTGAAACGTATCTGAAAGTTTATCCGGGCAAAGATACTTATGTAAACCTGCTTCCGATGTATGCGGCGGCATTTGTTTTCGGCGAACTTGATTTTGAGAAATATCTCGAAGATTTCGCAAAGACGGTTACCGCCGCCGATTACATCTGCACGGACGTTTATCCGCTTTTGCAGGATAACGGCAAGAAGTTTACATACGACGAATATTTGAGAAGCCTTGACATTCAGGCGCAACTTTGCCGTAAGTACAACAAGGATTTCAGAATTTACATTCAGTCGATGGAATTCGGGCCGAACAGATGCCCCGATACGGCGGATTTCCGTTTCCAGAGCTGGGTCGCTCTTTCGTTCGGATGCAATACGATACTGCATTTCTGTTATGACATAACCGGCGGCGCATATACGCAGGAACCCGATAAGAAGAGACAAAAACTTCCGAACTGGTCTGCGGGCAGAACCGTGAATATGGAGATTGCGGCGGTTTCGGACGTTTATATGCAGTATAAAAATATCGGCGCGTTTACATATAAGACCCGCCGTTCGCCCGACTATGCCGATTTTGATAATGAGTATGAGGATTTTTCGACAATCGTTGATATAAAATCCAATCAGACCGTGCTTATCGGCTGCTTCGACAAGAATGAGGGCGAAGGTCACGCGTTCACGCTTGTCAATATGGCGGAACTCGGCGACGGCAAAATTGCGGATGTTGAGTTTGAACTTGACGGCGCGAATAAGGTTACCGCTTATATCAAGGGGCTTCCCGTTGAGTTGAAGCCTGTTGACGGAAAATACTTCACGGCGCTTGATTGCGGCGAAGGTATTTTTGTGACCGTTGAATAAAAATAATTGTTTCAGATTGCGGTTTGCCGCAATCTGAAATGCCGTAAGAGGTTAATAATGCTTTTTGATTCTCATGCACATCTGAACGACGCGAGATTTGACATTGACCGCAGATACGTTTTGGGCGCGCTCGAAAAAAACGGCGTGGGCGCGGTTATCTGCGCCGGTTACGATACGGAGAGTTCGGAGTTTGCTTTGAAGATAGCAAACGAATATAAAAACGTATATGCCGTTTGCGGGCTTCACCCCGATGCTGCCGACAGCTTTTGCGAGGCGGATATTGTCAGGCTTTGCGTTATGCTCGAAAACGAAAAATGCGTTGGGCTCGGGGAGATCGGGCTTGATTATTATTACGAAACGCCGTCCCGCGAGAAGCAGCTGATTCTTTTTGAAAAGCAGCTGAGAATTGCAAAAGAATTGAACCGAAAAGTGATAATTCATAACAGAGATGCGCATGATGACTGTTTGAGGCTTGTAAAAAAGTTCGGGGTTACGGGAGTTTTTCACTGTTTCAGCGGCTCGGCGGAAATGGCAAAAGAGGTTGTAAAGCTCGGCTTTTATGTTTCGTTCTCGGGTGTGTTGACTTTCAAAAATGCGCGTAAGGCGGTTGAGGCGGCACAGGTCGTTCCTCTTGACAGGATTTTGGTAGAAACGGACTGTCCGTATTTGGCGCCCGTGCCGTTCAGAGGCAGACGAAACGAGCCTCGTTTTGTGGTTAAAGTTGCCGAGAAAATTGCAGAGATTAAAGGCATATCGGAAACTGAGGCGGAAAAAATAACGTTTGAAAACGCTTGCAGATTATACGGTTTAGAGGGGATATAAAATGCCTGATATTCTTAATAAAATAGTTGAGTGCGACAATCTTGCAAAAGAGATTGAGGTTGCGGCAAAGCAACAGCAGCAGCACGACCTTGATGAAATGCAAAGCGGGATACGCGAGATGAGAAAAACGGAGCTTGCGAAAGCATACGGGGAGATTGCGACATCTACCGATATCACAAAAAAGGCTTTCAAGGTCGCATCCTCCGACATTGACGGAAGGTTCGAAAAAAAAGCCGAAACTCTTGATAAAACGTATCGTGAGAACAAGGACAGATGGCTGAACGAGATGTTTGACCGGGTTGTCGGGCTTGCGGAAGACGGAAATTGATATGTCGATTGGAACGCTGATTAAATACGGAGCGGTTACTGCAAAAGCGCGCGCGATGTTCGGCAACAGGCTGAAAGAGGAAGATTACAGAGCGCTTTCCGCCGCAAAAACGCTTGCAGAGGTCAATTCGTACATCAAATACAAAACCGTTTACGGTTCGCTTCTCGAAAACGAGGACGAAAAGGAACTGCACCGCGAAAGACTTGAAAAATTGCTTCGAACGCAACTTGACGAAGATTATAAAAGACTTTCAAGTTTTATTTCCGGAGAAAAGAAAAAGTCTCTCGACACATACAGAATGCAGAGAGAGGTCAATTTTATTCTGACGGTTTTGAGAGGACTTCGTAACGGAACTGCGGAGCGTCGAACCGAATTTATCGGCACTGTTCTTTCGGACGGCGGAGAAAAACTCAAAAAAGAGATCGTAGAATTGCTTTCCGCAAATACGACGGACGAGTTTTTTGTATTGCTTGAAAAGACTTCCTATGCGGGAGCCGTAGATGCGGAGGATATCGAAAAACTTGATTATGCAACGATCGAAACGCTCCTGACAGGCAAGTTTTATTCCTCGATGTTTTCGGTTATGGCGAAAGAGCTGTCCGCAACGGATCTGCGCGTTATAAAAAGTCAGTTGGGAACGCAGATGGATATTAAGAATATCTGCAGAATAGTCAGACTTCGGAAGTCTTTCCCGACAGACAGCATCGAAAAGTATATGCTTCCGTACGGAAAAAGACTGAACGCGGACAAACTGAAACGGTTGTATTCCGCGCAGGATTTCGGAAAAACGCTTTCCGAGATATGTCCGTATTATACAAGATATGTCGGAACGGACGAAACAAAGATTCCGAACGAATATGAAATATCGTATTCGCTGAACAGAGTTATTCTTATGTCGGGTCAGCCGTCGGTCGCCGTGCCGATAGCATATCTGACTTTGAAAGATATTGAGATACGAAATCTTATCCATATAGCCGAGGGCGTGCGGTACGGGCTTTCACAGGAGCGAATAACGGCAAGCCTGTGCGGTCTTCGGAACAACCGGTCGGAACAGCGACCGAGTGATTAAAAGGACGGTGTGAATTTTTGGCTGTATCAAAAATGCAGTTGGTGAATATTGTCGGACCTTTGAGCGCGTATTCGGAAACGGCGCAGGCGGTTATCAAGACCGAGAGTTTTCACCCGGAAAATATACGAAACGTTCTTCGCGGCTTTTCGCATCTTTTACCGTATGAAGATGAAAACCCGTACAGACCGCTGCTTAAAAAGGCAAAAGAGCTTGCCGCTCTTGCCGGCAGGGGAGACGAAAAATCAAACATTGACACGGGAACCGACGTTGCGGAAATGTCTGAACGGATTGACAGGCTTCATCAGTCATCCGCGGAATTGGATGAAAAGATACAGAATATCAAAAATACGATTTTCGAAGAGGAACAGGTCGCTTCGCAGCTTGACGTCCTGTCGGAAACGGATTGTGATATTTCTGACCTGTTCAAGCTTGAGTTTATCAAATTCAGATTCGGAAAACTTGCGAAAACCGTTTACAGCAAACTATCGTTTGTTGAGGATGAAAAGCTTTTTATTTTCATTCCGACTTCGATAAATACGGACTGTGTGTGGGGTATGTACTTCGCCGCAGCCGAGAATATCGAATATGTTGACAGTATTTTCGCTTCGCTGCAATTCGAACGCAAGTTTTTGAGTTCAAAAATACACGGAAATCCGAGCGAGGCGCGCAGACTTTTGACGGAAGAGATCGAAGAATCGCAAAATGCTCTTCAAGATGCGGAAAAACGAAAAAAAGAGCTTCTTTCGGAGGCAAAAAGTTATTCCGGCGCGGTTTTGAGAACCGTTGACCTGTTAAACGAAACGGAAGAATTGAAAAAATTCTGCGGAAAGACCGGAAAAAACTTCTATATGGCGGGCTGGGTTCCGAGCGAGAGCGTCAAAGATTTTGAAAAGGCTCTTGAAGGTATAGGAGGTTTGAAGATAACAAAAGAAAAAGCTTCCAACCAGGGCTCTTCCGCGCCGACCAAGCTGAAAAATCCGCTGATTTTCAGACCTTTTGAAATGTTTGTCAGAATGTACGGGGTGCCCTGTTACGGTGAGTTCGACCCGACGGCAATAGTTGCCCTGACATATTCGTTGTTTTTCGGAATTATGTTCGGGGATCTCGGGCAGGGGATATGCGTCAGCCTCATCGGTCTTTTGGCGTGGAAACTGAAAAAGCTTGAACTCGGAAAAATAATGATTCCGATAGGCGCTTTTTCCGCGTGTTTCGGCGTGGTTTACGATTCCGTTTTCGGTTATGAGGGCGTATTGAGCCGTCTTATATTCGGAGAAGAAAGAGAGCTCGTTTTCACGCCGTCAAACCACATGATGCCGGCACTCGGAATTACCATCGCAATCGGCGTTGTTTTTATTGCGGTTGCGATGATTATGAATATAATCAACTCTTTCAGACGCAAAGATATCGAAAATGCTTTGTTCGGACCGAACGGTATTGCGGGACTTGTCTTCTATTGCGCATTGATAGGAGGACTTGTCGGACCTGTTCTCGGAATGTTCTCCGATATTTCATTCAACCTGCTTTCAACACCTTACGTTGTCGGGTTGCTTGTCGTCCCCGCTGTGATAATCTTCTTCCGCAAGCCTCTTGCAGATCTTTTTTCGGGAAGAAAAGAATGGTTTCCGAAGAAGTTCGGCGAATATCTGATGAGCAATATATTCGAGCTGTTCGAAACATTCCTCAGTTATTGCACAAACTCTCTTTCTTTTGTCCGTGTCGGCGCTTTCGCGCTGTCGCACGCAAGTATGATGGGTGTTGTGTTCTCTCTTGCAGGCACGGTTCCCTCGGCAGCGTTCGGAAGCGGCAATCTTGTTGTAATAATCATCGGCAACCTGTTTGTTATGGCTCTTGAAGGACTTATCGTCGGGATTCAGGTGCTTCGTCTTGAATTTTATGAGCTGTTCAGTCGGTTTTACGGCGGTAACGGCGTTTCGTATTCGCCTCTTAAACTTCGCAGTAATATGAATAGATAAAGGATGGTATATTAAAATGGAAAAAATCATAGTTCTCGCGCTTCTTCTGATGACAATGGTTCCGCTTGTAATCGCTGCCAAGCGTTCCAAAAACGGCAAATCCGGCAAAGCGGCTCTTATAACCAATATCTGTATGTTCTTCGCTCTCGGCATCGGCATAGTTATTGCGCTGCCTCTGACAGCCTCCGCCGCAGGCGAAACCACCGAAGCCGTTGCCGCAGCAGCAGGAAATCTTTCCGTCGGCACGGGTATGGCTTACATCGCCGCGGCTCTTTCGACGGGGCTTGCGTGTCTCGGAGCAGGCGTTGCCGTTGCTTCAGCCGCGAGTGCCGCAATAGGAGCGTCTTCCGAAAATCCGTCTATGTTCGCAAAGTCGATTATCTTTGTTGCACTTGCCGAAGGTATCGCAATTTACGGTATGCTTATCTCGTTCCAGATAGTGGGAAAGCTGTAAGCCATGAAACTGTTTGTTATCAGCGACAATACCGACACCAAGATGGGGCTTCGTCTTTGCGGAATAGAAGGCGTTGTTGTTAACGACGAACCGTCGTTAAGGGCTGAGGTTGAAAAGTGTCTGAATGATTCCGAAATCGGAATTTTGCTTGTGACCGAAAAACTTTTCAGACTTGCGCCGGATTATATAAACGGACTGAAAACATACCGTTCGCTTCCGCTTATTGTCGAGATTCCCGACAGACACGGCGCGGGCAGAACGAAAGACTCCGTAAATTCGTATATAAGCGAAGCCATTGGCGTCAAACTGTAAGTCAAAGGATACTGTATGGATAACAGAGAAAAACTCGAATTGCTGAGAGAAACTGTGCTCGCCGCGGCGCAGCGTTCCGCAGAGGAGACCGAAGCGGAAACAAAAAGGATTATTGAGGAGACCGTTTCCTCTGAAAAAAAGCGTCTTTCCGACGAAATTGCGGAAATTAAATCCATGAGTTATGATGAACTCAGAAACCGAGACGAAAAAGAACTTGTCACCAAAGACGCAAAATTAAGAAAAAATATTCTCGTTAAGAGAGAGGCATATATGCGGGAACTCTTCTCCGAATTGGAGAACAGACTTGCGGCATTCCGCAAGTCCGACGGTTACGGAGAGTATCTGAAAAAAGCATACGAGGCAGCCGTAAAAGAGTTCGGAATACCCGATGTCGCTTATTGCGCAAAAGGTGAAAAAGAACTCTGCAAAAACATTCTTCCCGAACTTTCGTTTGAGGAAGATTCATCTGTAAGGCTCGGCGGCGTTATATTTGGAAAGGGAAATCTTTTGCTTGACCTTTCTTTTGACAACCGTGTTGAAAAGGAAAGAACGGATTTCATTAACGGCGGCAAATTGCGCCTTGAATGACGGAAAGTGACAATATGAACGAAAACATAACTATCTATTCGATCAACGGTCCTGTTGTCAAGGTCAAAAATGCGGACGACCTGAAAATGCAGGAGACCGTATATGTCGGAAATAAAAAACTGATAGGTGAGGTTATTTCCAATGTGGACGGGGAAGTTACCGTCCAGGTATATGAATCCACGACGGGTTTGAAAACCGGTGAACCTATCGAACGAACCGGAAAGCCGATGAGCGTTACGCTCGCCCCGGGTATCATCGGCAATATTTTTGACGGTATCGAACGTCCTCTTAAAGCACTTGAAGCAGTCTCGTCGCCGTATATCGAGACCGGCTGCGACGTTGAAAAAGCAGATACAAAGCGAAAATATGAGGTTTCCGTAACCGTTTCCGAAGGTGAAAAAATCAGACGCGGACAGATTTATGCGACCTGCCGTGAAACATCAAGAATTGAATATCGAGCGCCGAGTACTTGTTCGGGAACCGTTATTTTTACGGCGAAAAACGGCGAATATACAATAACAGAAACTCTTATTAAGGTTCAGACGGAGCAGGGGACTGTCGAAGAACTCAGTCTGACGCAGGAATGGCCGATCCGCGTTCCCCGTCCCGTAGCCGAAAGATTACCTCTTTCGAAACCTCTGATAACGGGACAAAGAAACGTTGACACGATGTTCCCGATTGCGAAAGGCGGTTCTGCGGCTATACCCGGAGGTTTCGGAACGGGCAAAACCATGCATCAGCACCAGCTTGCAAAATGGTCCGACGCTGACATAATCATTTATATCGGCTGCGGCGAACGCGGAAACGAAATGACGCAGGTACTTGAAGAGTTTTCCGGGCTTATCGACCCGAAAACGGGAACTCCTCTCACGGACAGAACCGTTCTTATCGCAAACACGTCAAATATGCCCGTCGCCGCGCGCGAGGCGTCAATCTATACGGGTATAACCATCGCCGAGTATTATCGCGATATGGGTTACGATGTTGCAATTATGGCGGATTCGACCTCCCGATGGGCGGAAGCTCTCCGCGAGATCAGCGGCAGACTTGAAGAAATGCCCGCGGAAGAGGGATATCCCGCGTATCTTCCGTCGCGTCTTGCCGAGTTTTACGAGCGCGGCGGTTATGTTCGAACCCTCGGCGGTGAGGAAGCGTCGATCACTCTTATCGGTGCAGTGAGCCCGCAGGGAAGTGATTTTTCGGAGCCCGTAACACAGAATACAAAGCGTTTTGTGTCCTGTTTTTGGGCGCTTGATAAGAGCCTTGCTTATTCAAGGCATTATCCCGCAATCAACTGGATGACAAGTTATTCGGAGTATATGGACTCTCTTGCGCCGTGGTACAATGAGAACGTAAATGCTAATTTTACAAAAAACCGCGGGCGTATTCTGCGTTTGCTGAATGAAGAAGATCAGCTGATGGAGATCGTTAAGCTGATAGGAGCGGACGTTTTACCTGACGCGCAAAGACTTGTCATCGAGACTGCTAGGGTTATCCGTGTCGGATTTCTTCAGCAAAACGCGATGCACCCCGTAGACACATATATGTCTATTGACAGACAGTTTAAGATGATGGATATTATCCTTTATCTTTATGATGAGGCGCAAAAAATCGTTTCGCGAGCCGTTCCGATATCACAACTTGTAAAAACCGGAATTTTCGATTCCGTTATCCGTCTGAAATTCGAAATCAAAGAAAACGACGATTCGATTTTTGAAGTGAAAAGAAATCAGATAGATTCGGCGTTTACAACAGTTTCGGAAGAGAATTTCGGTTCAAATGAGGTGAAATAATTGCAATTTGATTATAAAGGGCTTTCCGGTATTAACGGACCTCTCGTAATTATTGACGGCGTGCGCGGTGTCGGATATGAAGAAGTCTGTGAAATCAAACTTAATGACGGCACAAAAAAACTCGGCAGAGTTATAGAAATAACGGGAGAGAAGGCAATTATTCAGGTTTTTGAGGGGACGATCGGTCTTTCGATGAACAACACCCGTACAAGATTCGCGGGAAAACCGATGGAACTCGGCGTTTCAAAAGAACTCATCGGACGTGTTTTTAACGGCTCCGGCGAACCCATCGACGGTCTCGGTCCTGTTTTCGCAGAGAAGTTCATTGATGTTAACGGCTTACCCATAAATCCTGTTTGCAGACGCTATCCGAGAAACTACATCCATACCGGAATATCGAGTATTGACGCGCTGATGACACTTATCAGGGGACAGAAACTTCCCGTTTTTTCCGGTTCCGGTATGTCTCACAATAAACTTGCCGCGCAGATTGTGCGTCAGGCAAGGCTCGGCTCGGAAGGTGAATTCGGCATAGTTTTTGGTTCAATGGGCATAAAGCACGATGTTTCTCAGTATTTTTTGCAACAGTTTCGGGAAGCGGGAGTTTTGTCAAAGGTCGTTATGTTCCAAAATCTTTCAAATGACCCGATAGCCGAAAGAATAATGATCCCTCGGCTGGCTCTTACCGCCGCGGAATATCTTGCATTTGAATGCGGAATGCACATACTTGTCATTCTCACGGATATGACTTCGTACGCTGAGGCCTTGCGTGAACTCTCGTCTTCAAAGAACGAAATTCCCGGAAGAAAAGGCTATCCCGGTTATCTGTACTCCGACCTTGCGTCCATCTATGAAAGAGCCGGTATGGTGGAAGGAAAAAGCGGCTCGATAACCCAAATTCCCATACTGACAATGCCGAATGACGATATTACGCACCCGATCCCCGACTTGACGGGTTATATTACCGAGGGACAGATAGTGCTTGACAGAAGCCTTGAACAAAAAGGCGTTTACCCGTCGGTTTCCGTTTTGTCATCTCTTTCGCGTCTGATGAAAGACGGAATAGGCGAGGGGTACACAAGGGAAGACCACTCTGTCGTTTCAAATCAGTTGTTTGCGTCGTATTCCAAGGTTCAGCAGGCGAGAAGTCTTGCCTCCGTTGTCGGAGAAGAGGAACTTTCGGATGTGGACAAACTGTATATGAGATTCGGCGAAGAGTTTGAAAAGCGTTTTTTGACGCAAGATTTTTCAGAGTCGAGAACAATAAACGAAACGCTTGACCTCGGCTGGGAGTTGCTTCGGATTCTTCCTGCGGGCGAACTTGACAGGGTAGATCCGAAATATATAGAAAAGTATTATAACAGATAAGGAATGAACCTATGGCGGCAACGGTATTTGCTACGAAAGGAAACCTTATAAGTACACAACGCTCGCTTGCGCTTGCAAAGACGGGCTATGAACTTATGGATAAAAAACGTAATATCCTTATTCGGGAAATGATGTTGCTTGTCGACAAGGCAAATTCAATTCAATCCGAGATAGACAGTATTTTTTCCGAAGCGTACGCATCCTTGCTGGAAGCAAATCTTTCGTCAGGGGTAATCCAAAGCATTGCGGAAGCCGTTCCCGTTGAAAAAGGTGTCAGAATAAGAGCAAAAAGCGTTATGGGCGTTGAAGTCCCTCTTGTTACGCTCGAAGAAAAAAGGGGAGAGACCGTGCCGTACGGTCTTATGGAAACGGACGCCGCTCTTGATAACGCTTATTTGAAGTTCAAGCGTGTTAAAGAGCTTTGCGTAACATTGTCGGAAATCGAAAACTCCGTTTACAGGCTTGCCGTTGCAATAAAGAAAACTCAACGCAGAGCAAATTCGTTGAAAAATATCGTGATCCCGAAGCAGGAAGAAACCGTCAAGTTTATTATGAACACGCTTGAAGAAAAAGAGCGTGAAGAGTTTTCGAGAATGAAAATTATCAAAAACAGAAAAGATCACGAGGAGAAATATTGAGTTTTCTGTTTTTCCGTTCGTTTGCTTTTTCTGAAATAACCAATTTGACCTAAAACCGGAATGCGGAGATTGAAAATCCTTAAAAAGGGGATTGACAATCTCCACTTTTTATGCTATAATTTAAATATACCGAATTGCGCAAAATGAATATTTTGCGCAATTCGGGGCAGGAGAAATGAAATCTGTGAAAAATCGGGATCCCCGACAGCCGTATTTGATATCAAAGGCGTTTTCGCTGCTTTTCACTATCCGGTTGGTGCTTATCGTTGATGTTCGGCTGTTTTTTGCGGTTGCTGACTTATTCTGAAATAAATTAATTTGTTTAACTGACATTGATATATTTTTGAGCTCCGTGACTCTTGGTTTTCGCATTTAAAATTTTGCCGTCATTGCCTCAAATTTTTTCGATGATTATTCCGTTGCGTTTCGCTGTCCGTCATTTCTGTCACCGTGTGATATTCGACCGTTCGAATACAGACAACAGCGTGAATTCGACCGAACATCTCTTCAATCGCAACAACGCTGTTTGATGTGTTTTTTGTTATCTTTTTCAGATTCATTCTTTATCTTCAGTTTTTCGGAGGTTTTTTATGGTTTACGAATCCGTTCCGGGCTTCTGCCGTGAGTTTTTGTTTTATAAACGCAATGTTCAGAATCTGTCGCAAAAAACGGTTGACCAGTATTATCTTGATATGAAACTGTTCTTTCAATGGCTTGCTGATGAGAACGACATAAAATCGCCGTCTGTTGAAATTCCGTCCGACGGTCGGTTTGTCCCCATAGAGATTGTTAAAAAATTAACATTCGGAGATTTGCTCAGCTACCTTAACTACACCACAAACGAACTTGAAAATCACGCGCGCGCCCGAGCGAGAAAGATATCTTCAATGCGCGGTTTTTTTAAGTATTTGCAGAAAAACAACATCATTGACGAAAACCCGGCGCTCAATCTTGAGGTTCCGAAAATGCCGAAAGCTCTCCCCGTTCATTTGAATCTTTTTGAGGCGAAAAAACTTTTGGAGTCAATCGATGGTAAGAATTTTTCTCGGAATTATTGTATAATTACTCTGTTTTTGAATTGCGGTATGCGTCTTTCGGAACTTGCGGGAATAGATATCGGAGACATTGATTTTGACCGTGAATCGGTTGTTGTCAGAGGTAAAGGCAATAAAGAACGCAGGCTTCATCTGAACACAATGTGCATGGAGGCGGTTCAGAAATATCTTAAAGACCGTTATTCGGAAACGCATGTTAAGGGCGGCGCGGAAAAAGCCCTGTTTTTGAGCAGAAACGGTAATCGCCTGTCAAACAGAATGATACAGACCATGATAAAGACTTTTATTGAAAAAAGCGGGCTTGACCCTGAAAAAATTTCTACGCATAAACTGCGTCACACCGCGGCAACGCTGATGTATCAAAACGGCGTTGACGTGCGTGTTCTGCAAGTCGTTCTCGGGCACGCTAATCTCGGAACGACGCAGATTTATACCCATGTCGGTGACGATCAGGTTGATAAGGCAATCGAAAACAATCCTCTCGACGATCTTGAAATCCACAAAAAAAACGGTTAAACCGCGGTTTATCAGATAAAAATATGAAGCGTTATCGAATTTCGGCGACGCTTCATTTTCCTTTTTCGTCTCGATGTCATATCATATAATGATGTGATAAAAGAAAGGAAAACCGAGATGAAAAAGTGTATTTTAATCAATTCTCCGACGCATGTTCAACGCGCGAAAAAAATATTGTTCGAGAAAAATATTAAATGTTATACGGAAAAATTTCGCCGCGGCTCGGATTTGGGCTGTTCGTGGTGCGTGGTTACGGACGAAAACTCCCTTTCCCTTGCGATAACTCTTCTCCGACAGCGGAGGATTCCGATATACGGAATAAAAAACCATGATTAACTTCCCTGTTTATTTTGACAACGCGGCCTCGACTTTTCCGAAGCCTGAAAATGTTATTCGTGCCGTGAACAGAAACTTGCGGACGAACACATCAAACCCCGGACGAAGCGGACATCGCCTTTCCTTCGATGCGGCGGAAAGCGTATTTGAAACCCGTGAGGATGCTGCTGAATATTTCGGCTGCGAGCCGGAAAACGTCATATTCACAAAGAATGCAACGGAGGCAATAAATCTCTTGCTTTTCGGGCTTCTTGAACCCGAAGATCATGTAATAATATCCGACTTAGAGCATAATTCCGTAACTCGTCCGCTCCTTGCGCTGTCCGAGCGCGGTGTGAGTTTCGACGCTGCGGATTCTGACAATATCGAAGAATCCGTTGTTTCGCTGATAAGACGCAATACAAAACTGATTTTCGTTACCGCTGTTTCGAATGTGACCGGTAAGGCACTTCCCTTGCGTTCGCTTGCCGCAATCGCGCGTAAAAAAGGCATTCTGTTCGGAACGGACGCCTCGCAGGCAGCGGGGCATATTCCGATTAATATTAAAAAAGACGGAATTGATTATTTATGCACTTCCGGACACAAGGGGCTGTTCGGAATACAAGGCTCGGGTCTGCTGCTTATAAACAACGCTCCCCCAGCGCCGCTGCTTTTCGGAGGAACGGGAACGGAATCTCTCAGTCTTATTCAGCCGAAAATCGTTCCCGAAACGCTTGAAAGCGGAACGGTCGCAACGCCTGCGGTTATTTCCCTTCGCGAAGGCATTCGTTTTCTGAAGCAAAACCCGAAAACGCAGCATCTTGAAAAGGTGCTTGTCGGGCATACTGTTGAAGAACTGAATAAGATCGAAAATATTCGGGTTTTTTCATCTGCTGATTCAGTCGGAATCGTCGCCTTCAACATTTCGGACGCTCATTCGGAGGATGTTACCGCCTATCTGAATTCGAAAGGAATATGCGCGCGTGGAGGCTTTCATTGTTCGGCGTCGGCTCACCGAAAACTGAAAACGACCTCGACGGGTGTTGTTCGGATCAGTTTTTCTCCCTTTAACACGCTTGAAGAGGCGGATTATTTGATAAAGTGCTTAAAAATTTATAAAAAATTGCCGTTGGGGTCTTGATTTTATTTATAAATACTGTTAAAATATAATAAGAGCGGCTGTGATGTCGAAAAAACGGTATTTAAGGGTGAAAAGTATGGCTGAATTTTTGAGCAATATCGGATCGTTTTTCAGTAATCTGATATCGTCTCCGTGGCTGTTGTTGCTTGATATTCTCGATATAGCAATTCTTGCGCTGATGATATACTATGTTCTGAAATTCATCAAGGACACAAGAGCGGCGCAGCTGTTGAAAGGTATCGTCCTTTTGATCGCGCTGTTGTATATATCTCAGCTTCTGAAACTGACGGGCACGCATTTTATACTCAATAAAACCATTGAATACGGTATGCTCGCGATGCTTATAGTTTTTCAGCCCGAACTTCGAAGCGTGCTTGAAAACATAGGACGAAAGGGCTTGAACATTTCAAAAATCAAAAAAGACCGTATGCTGAATTTTGACGAAAGCGACCACGCGGTCGATCAGCTGTGCGATGCGGTTGACAGGCTTTCTAAAACAAAAACGGGCGCGCTGATAGTTATTGAAAGAGAGACGAAGCTCGGCGAAATAATCAAAACGGGAATTTCTCTTGACTGTTCCGTCGTTCCCGAGCTTTTGTGCAATATATTCTACAACAAAGCTCCCCTTCATGACGGTGCCGTTATAATAAGGGATTTCAAAATTCACGCGGCGGGTTGTTTCTTGCCGCTTACGACAAGAAGCATCGGAAACGATCTCGGAACCAGACACAGAGCCGCAATAGGCATCAGCGAAGTTTCCGACGCGATTGTCGTTGTCGTTTCCGAGGAAACGGGGATTATATCCGTGGCTTGCGAGGGCGATCTTAAACGCGATTTTACGGCGGATACGCTTCGAGCCAAGCTGAAAAAAGAGCTGCTTTCCTCGCATGAAGAGTTAAACGAAAAAGAAAAAATCGAAAAGAAGAGGAGAAAAAGCAAATGAAAAAATTTCTGACCTCTTTGTCCGCTAAATTCTCTTCTCTTATCAGACGCAACGGCTTCCTGAAGATTATCTCCGTTATTCTTGCCGTATTCGCTTGGTTTGCGATAATTTACTACGCAAATCCGACCAACTCCGCAGAGTTCAAAAATGTTCCGATAAAGATTCATTATGAAGGTTCCGTTCCCGGAAACAACGGACTGATGATGCTTTTGACAGACACAAATTTTACCTGCGAGGTAAAAGTCGAAGGCGGCAGAACCGCCCTTCTTGTTTTGAATGCAAACGATATTTCCGCAACGCTGAACTTTGACTCCATCGCATCCGCGGGTATATATGAAGTTCCCGTCAATGTTTCCGTTTTGAATTCGGACGTGACCTGCACATCGGTCAGTCCTTCGTCCATAAAAATCGAATTTGTTAAGACTGCGACAAAAACGCTGGATGTCGGCGTCAGGTATGAGAATTCCCTTGCGGACGGTTATGAAATCGTTGAAGAAAACATAACCCCGAAAAAAGTCACCGTTACAGGTCCTGCGGAAATTGTAAGAACGATTTCAAGTGCTTCCACGACCGTCGATCTGGCGCTCAGCAATACAGATATTAACACACAGACCGGCGTTTCTCTTTTTGACAAGGACGGAAACCCCGTTGAGATGAAGTATCTGACACTTGACGTAAGCGATATTCAGACAAAACTGAAGGTCGTATACCGGCGCACGCTTCCGCTGACAGTTGATATCGTGAACATATACGGCGGAGATGAAAGCTCTTATTCCAACATAATCTGCGATCCCGCAACGGTAACGGTTCAGGGCGACGAGGCTAAGCTTGACGCGCTCGGTGACAGAATCAGCCTCGGTCAGTTTGATGTCTCCGAAATGGGGACAGGCTCCAAAACCGTTGAGATGATTTATCCGTCGATTGACGGCGTGACTTTTGTCTCTCCCGAAAATTCCGTTTCCGTTACCGTTCAGCTGAACGGCGCGCACACCAAAACATTGACGCTTTCTCAAAGCGAGATGAATGATCTGTTCACATACACGCAGAAGCCGAACGGAACCGTTCCGAGAATCACGTCTCAAAGGCTGAACATCAAAGTCCGCTCCAATAAAATCAACGATATAACCATCAATTCTCTGCACTACTCGATTAATTTCAACGAGAAGAATGAACGCGGACAGTACAGGGTCGTTATAACAAACAAGTCCGGTGTTCCCGTCGGAATTGTCGGCAAATACTATGTAAACGTGGATCTCGAATGAAAATAATACAGGGCATATCCGCCTCCGTTCGCGAGGCGGAGGCTTCTGTTATCGAACGGGTACGGAAAAACCTTGAACTTGATGTTTCCGTACCCGTTTCCGTATACAGAAGATCGATTGATGCAAGAAAGCGGTCGGACATCAAATATGTTTATTCTCTTGCCGTTGAAACGGATAAGAAAATACCGAATGCGGTGGTGACCTGCAAATACTCCTTCTCCCGCGACAAGAAATACGTCGGTGAACGCCCTCTGATTGTCGGAATGGGACCGGCGGGGCTTTTTTGCGCGTATTTACTTGCTCTTAACGGCGCGAAGCCCATTATTATAGACAGAGGCAAGGACGTTGACCGCCGAGCGAGGGATGTTCAAAAGTTCTGGAACGGCGGCGCGATCTGTCCTGATTCAAACGTTCAGTTCGGCGAAGGCGGAGCAGGTTCTTTTTCCGACGGCAAGCTTGTAACAAGGATAACAGATCCGAGGTGCCGCTTTGTGCTGGAAACATTTGTGAGGTTCGGCGCAGACCCCGATATTCTCAAAAATGCAAAACCGCACGTCGGAACAGACGCCCTTCGGAATGTTGTTCGCAATATGCGAAACGAGATTGTCCGTCTCGGAGGAACCGTTCGTTTTCAGACAAAGCTTACGGGGCTTGATATTTCCGAAAACGGCGTAAAGGGAGTTTTTCTCAACGACGAAAGATATGACTGCGGAATTTGTGTTCTCGCCGTGGGAAACGGCGCGCGTGACACATACCGTATGCTGCTTGAACAGCCCCTGCAAATTGCCCCCAAACCGTTCTCTGTCGGTTTCCGAATGGAACATCTGCAGGAAGATATCAATCGCGCCATGTACGGCGATTTTGCCGATATACTGCCTGCTGCCGACTATTCTTTTTCAAAAGTTTTTGATAAAACAAAGGGGCTTGCCGCTTATACATTTTGTATGTGTCCCGGCGGCTATGTCATTAACGCTTCATCGGATCCCGACGGAACAGTAACAAACGGAATGAGTTATCACGCAAGAGACGGCAGAAACGCAAACTCCGCAATGCTTGCGTCCGTTTCGTTCGACAGTCCGCAAAAAGGTCTTGATTTTCAGCGTAAGCTGGAACAAACTGCTTTTTGTCTCGGAAACGGCAAAGCCCCCGCTTCCCTGCTTCAAGATTTTTTGAACGGCGAAAAAACAAAACGCTGCGGTCGCGTACAGCCGACGTTCTTGCCCGGAACCGAGTTCTGCGACCTCAACGCGTTATTTCCTTCTCCTGTTTCGGATATGCTCAAAACAGGGCTTGCAGCGTTCGGGAAACGGATCTTCAGCGACGGAGAGGCTGTTTTGACAGGAGTTGAAACAAGAACTTCCGCTCCCCTGCGTATCCTGCGGAATCCGCAAACGCTTGAATCCGTCGGATGTCCAGGGCTTTACCCCTGCGGTGAAGGTGCAGGATATTCGGGCGGCATAACGAGTTCCGCCGTAGACGGAATTAAAGTTGCGGAGGCAATATCGGAGAGAAATATATGACTGTTGTCGGAATTGTTGAGAAAACCAAGGGAAAAACGGTTGTTGTTAAAACAAAACGCCCCGCGTCGTGCGAGCATTGCCCGACGGCGTCCGTCTGCAATAAAAAAGAAATAAGAATGAATGTTCCGAACACTGTTGGCGCAAAAATCGGCGACACCGTTCGCGTTTATATCGAAAATGACGGTTCAGCGCTCGGCGTGCTGGCGTATATGTTTCTTACGCCGCTCTTAATACTTGCAGCAGGATATGCTCTGTTTATTCTTCACCGTTGGCTTGTTATTTTTGCGATCGCCCTGCTTATCCCCTATTATATCGGGCTTCGCTTTTTCAATAAATCCTTCGGAACAAAGGCGTATATTTCGGAGATTTTACCCGACGGATACAACGATGAGCTTTGTAATTGAGTTTTTCGGTCGGCAAAAATTTCGGTTTTTAAAGTAAATCAGAGGCTGTAAAAACCTTGCGGTTTTTACAGCCTCCTTCCCTTTTCGGGATAATATATGCGGTTCTTATTTAATCGTTTCGCTGTTGTTGATGACCGATGCGGAGTAAAGGAAAAGCGCGTCGTCGATCTGCGAAAAATCAATGAGTTTTGCGAGTGCCGACGGGGAGATATAGCGAATATCGACAAGTATTATTTCGGAATACCCCTGCGCAAGAAGCGGAGCAATACTGCTTCCGAACGAATCGCGGAAAACAACTATCTTACGCTCTCTTTCGGCAGACGGGTTTTTGATGGTGATTATCGAACGGGCGCCGCCGAGAAACATCTCATACGGGTCGCGTCCCGCAGCCGCTTTAAGGTCGTAAACAGGAATTTCCGACGCGGTTTCGGCATTATACACCTTCAATCCGCGAATCACGGCATTGTCGATATATTTAAGCCGTTCCGACGCGTGCGGCAGCGCTGCCTGCCCGTAGGAAACCCCGTAAAAATTGATTCCCGCATCGTGCGTTTCATATTCACCGATAGGTTTTGACCCCATTTTTCTTGCAATTTCGGCGGCGACATCCAATATTTTTTCCTGTCGCCAATGCAAGTCCGTAAAATAGAAATCGTCGGCTGAAAGAAGCCCGAAAATATCAATATAACCGGCTTCGGGAAAGCTCTTGCGCAAACGGGACACAATCTCGTTGAAATCTTTATCAGGATAGCCGTTTTTTGAGGCGAGAAAAGTGTTCTTGTCGGGAATTACGCTCAGATATGTTTTAATTCCGGGCTTTTTAAGGTAGTTTTCATAAACATACCGAAAACGCCGCGCGGCATGATCGACTGACGATGGTTTTGTCGGAAAATCAAGCTTTGCAAGATGATCGCCGACGGAATACAGTCCGTTATTGTCTTTCTGCGCAAACACTTTTGTGGCGGCGACGGCTTTCAGCGTTCGAAAATCGTCTCGCAGAGGAAACTGGTCAAGCATGTATTTTTCAAAGCCGTTCATAAAGCTTCCGTCGGCAACGGATGAAAAAGACAGCGTCGGACGTTTTGCGAGAAGCCGCCTTTCGGTTCGCGATTCATCAACATCGGGCGAAAGCAGAAACCAAACGGCAAAAACGGCGATAAAACCGAGAGGTAACGTCAAAGTCAGTATTTGTTGGATTTTTTTCATAGTGTACCCTTTATAAATATGTGCGGAAAAATAAGTTAAAATCTGAAATAAACAAACGGGTTAAACGATCCGTCGATAAGATACGCCGTGCATAATGCTATGGAGGCGAGCGCTGCCAAAGGCGTGACAACCGCAAGGATTTTGCCGCCGTATTTTCTTAAACCGATTTTTTCGTAAAGAAATTTCGGTAAAGGCGTCGCGCCGATTACGGCGACAACGAGCAGCACGATGTTGCTTTTCAGATAATATAGCGAGACGGTATTAGCGGCGGGGATTCCGCCGAAGCCGAACAGCGCCTTGAAGCTTGTGAGTGCGTCCGAGACGCTTGCCGAGTCAAACAGGATAAATCCGAGCATGACAAACAGCAGCGTATAAATATGCATCGGCACCGCAAACCGTATCTTCGGATGTAAAACATACTTTTCAAACAGTAAAAGCGCCGCGTAGAGAAGCCCCCACAACACAAAATTCCACGACGCTCCGTGCCAGAAACCCGTAGCCGCCCAAACGACAAGAATGTTAATAACGTGTCTGAAAGGCTTTACGCGGTTTCCGCCGAGCGGAATATAAAGATAGTCGCGGAACCAACCGCCGAGAGAAATGTGCCAGCGGCGCCAAAACTCCGTGATACTTGCGGAAATATACGGATAATTGAAGTTTTCGGAAAAGCGGAAGCCGAAGATTCGCCCCAAGCCTATCGCCATATCGGAATATCCCGAAAAATCAAAATATATGTGCAGCATATACGCCAAAGCATACAGCCAATAGAACAGCACGGTTTTTTCATTGTATGCCTTAAATTCGGATACGAGCAGCGCCGCAGAATTTGCAAGAAGGATTTTTTTTGCGAGTCCGATTGAAAAACGCCTGATTCCCTCTGATGCGTCGGCAAGCGTAGTCTTTCGGTTTTTCAGGCTTCCCGCGATGTCGGAATAGCGAACGATCGGACCTGCGATCAGCTGCGGAAACATCGCAACATACATTGCGAGATCGATAAAATTACGCTGCGCGGGAACATCGCCGCGATAAACATCAACAACATAGCTCAAAATCTGAAAAGTATAAAAACTGATGCCGACGGGCAGCGCAACATTCAGGAGCGGCACGGAAAGCCCCGTTACAGCATTGAAATTTTCGATAAAAAAGTCTGCATACTTGCAGTACGCCAGCAGACCGAGACTTGCGACAGCCGAAAGAGCAAGCGCAAGCTTCGCGATTTTTTTTCCGCGAAAACGCTCTACCAAAAGAGCGGCGATATATGACTGCGTCACCGATAAGAGCATAAAAACAAGATATTTCGGTTCTCCCCAACCGTAGAAAATCAGACTCGCCGCAAGAAGAATAAAGTTTTTCAGACGGTCGGGAACGACGAAATATACAAGCAGAACGCACGGTAAAAAGCAGTACAAAAACGTTATACTTGAAAACAACATAGTTCTTTTTTACGCGATGGGAACATCGAAAAGCTGTCTTACGGAGCCGTATGAAGCAGTGAGTTTTGCGGTAAAGGTGCTTATAAGCTCAGCGGCACCGAAAACCGAAACGATATAATCGCCGACGGTCATTATAACGAGTTTTTCGGGAAAACCGCACATCCAATTGCGCGCAAGAACATTGTCTTTAATTTTGGCGGCAAGAGCTTCGACGTCAGCGGAATTTTTGACATGATATACGCCGCAGGTAAAAGTGTTTTGATTCAGCATATGAAGAAGCGAGGCGGCATCGTCCAGTTTGCCGACTTCCGCTTTCGGGAAACCCAGCTCGAAATCAAGGGCTTCCGCGTCTCCGAGATCGAATTTACCGGGAGCGTCTTCCTTCATATTCTTCTCGGAGCCTCCCATCGCCGCAAATTTGTCGTCCGCCGAATACTTTTTCCAGACGGTTTCAAGTATTTCCAATGCGCTTTTGGGACCTTTGTTCTGAACGTCCGCCGCGGAAGTTCCCGTTGTAACATCTTCTTTGTCTTTTTTTGTGCAGGAGACAAGCGAAAATACCAAAACGGCAGCAATAGCAAGTGTAAGAATTTTTTTCATAAAAGGTGTTCCTTTCGCTGTGAATTTTTATTATCCATAGTGATATTATTTCCGTAAAAAGTCGTCGGTAAACTCCGACCGTAAAGTTTTCCCGTTTATTTAACGGGCAGAATGATCTCAAACACGGCTCCGTTGTCGTTCATCGCGCGTACCGTGCCCTTGTGAATAGTCACAATTTCCTTTACAAGGGCAAGACCTATCCCCGTTCCGCCCTTACGGGCGCTGAAAAAACGGTCGAAAATACGGGGAAGAAGTTCAGGCTCGATGCCTTCGCCGTCGTCGCGTATGCGGATAACGGCTTTGCCTTTTTCTTCCGCGCATTCTATCCGTATCTCGCTTTTTGCGTAGCGCAGCGCGTTTGAGATTATGTTTGTGAAAGCGCGGCGAAGCTGAATTTCATCACAGTTTACCAAAACGGGCTTGTCCGCAAAGCACGGTGTAATACGCAGGTTTTTTTGTTCCGCAATATGCTCCGCGCCGCGCAGACAGTCATACAGAAGTTCTCGCGCATCAACTGAATGAAACTCCGACTTAAACTGCCCCGCCTCCAAACGGGAGAGTGCAAGAAGCTCCTCAATCAGGTAGGACATCTGCTCGTTTTCTTCAAGAATAACTCTTGACGCTTCCTTCGGCTCCAAAACGCCGGTATGGATTCCCTCCGCGCAGCCCTGAACCGCCATCATCGGCGTTTTGAGTTCGTGCGACACGTTCTGAAAAAACCATTTCTGCGATTCGTGCGCTTTTTCCACATACCCTCCGAGCTTCCACCCGAAGAGACATACAAGAACGGTCAAAACGACAAGTATCGCAAAAAACGCGGCATTCAGATAATCCGCATATTGCATAACCGCTCCGATATCGACGTAAAGTATGTATGAAAACGCGTCGTTTCGTCCGCCGTCCTCACCTCTTGTTATGCGGTACACAAAGCGGCTGCCGCCGGCTTTCAGCGTATGAAATTCGTCGGAGGAAGGCTTCTCCCTGCGGCAGTATTCCCTCAGCTGATATTCGGCTTTTGAGAGATGCTCGGGTTCAAAAAGTTCCCCTTCGATTTCAAGATATCGGACGCTCGGAGTAAGAAAATGCTCCTCCTCGTCCTCATCATCCTCTTCGTCTTTCGCTTTGTCAAAAGGAACGGGCGACTTGCGTTCATCTTCCAAAAGTATGGCTTTTCGCGCTTCCGCCGTCAGGTATTCGGGAATTAAAACGTTTACCGTGGTCAGCAGAGTTAAAAAGACGAGAAACATCGTGCCGAGAACGGCAAGCGTTATTTTTCTTCTGATGTGCTTCATGCCCCGTCCCCTTTCGATCGCAGTCGGTAACCGTAGCCCCAAACAGTTTCTATCAATACATCGCTGTCTGCCGCGGAAAGCTTGCTTCGTATGCGGCGCAGGGTTTCATCGGTTACTCTCGTTTCCACTTCATCGTTATAGCCCCAGATTTGATTGAGCAGTTCGTCGCGCGACAACGCTTTACCCTCATTATGCATCAAAAACAGGAGCATTTTCATTTCGTTCGGAGAAAGAGAAACTATCTTTCCTTTACAGAAAAGCTGCTTTTCCGCTCCCGAAAAGCGAAGATCTCCAACGGTAACATCTCTGTCCATCGGATTGCCGCCGCGCTCCATTTCAACGCGGCGCAGGAGCGCTTTTACCCTCATCAGAAGCACGGTCGGACGAAAAGGCTTTGTCAGATAGTCGTCCCCGCCCTGAAGGATGCCGTTGACATAGTCATATTCGGTATCCTTTGCCGTCAGCAGAACTATGGGAACCTTATCCTTTTCCCGAATAATACGGCAGCAGGTCAGCCCGTCTGTGCCGGGCATCATTATATCCAAAATTACAAGGTCGGCTCGTCTTTTGGAAAACGCGCTTAAAAGCGCGTCGCCTGTTTCAAACGCGCAAACCTCGTATCCGTCGTTTTCGAGAAAACTCCGAAGCGTTTCTCTTATGTTCTTTTCGTCTTCCGCGATATAGATGAGCTGTTTCATAAAGCCTCCGTCAATAAGCCAGAGTCGTGCCGTGCGACACGACTCTGCGCGTATCTCTTATCTTCTTTTTTCGCAGACAGAATAATCCTCTTCGTTCAGATCAAAGGGTATATCCTTTTCATTTGCCGCAATTTTTTCGTCGTATTCGGCATCGACACGATCCCAAAGCTCTGCGTTTCTTTCGAGAATTTCCGCAATTTTGTCCTCAAGAGCGTCGATTTCATCATAAAGACGGTCTGCGTTTTCGTCGTTTATGCTTGCATAAAGAGTGTCAACTCTTTTTTCAAGAGCTTCGATTTCCGCGAGGTCGGCAAGGAGAGCCGCTTTTTCCTGCGCGGTCAGAGAAGTCATACCTTTTATGGATTCCTCATAGGTTTCCTCTTTCTCCGTGCAATGACCGTTAAAGTCTTCTTCGTCGGGGTCAAGGGTCATATCCGGTTCTTTCGCGGCAATTTTTTCGTCGTACTCATCGTTGACGCGCTCCCAAAGTTTTGCGTTTCTTTCGAGTACCGCAGCGAGTTTGCTGTCAACGGCGTTGATCTCATCATAGAGACGGTCCGCGTTTTCGTCAGTCATGCGGGCATAGATCTCGTCGATCTTCTTCTCAAGCGTCTCGATTTGTTCAAGGTCGGCGATAAGAGTCGCTTTTTCCTGCTCGTTTAAAGAGGAAAGACCTTTTACAAAGCTTTCGAAAGACTGCATTCCGCAGCTGTCGGAAGTTTCGCCTGCGGCAACACAGATTTTTTTCTGCGGCTCGGACGCTTTGTTGTCATTTGCGGAAATCACCGCCGCCGAAGCGATAATGAAGCTCATCGCAAGGACAAGCGCGAGAATGGTAGCAAGAATGGTTTTTTTGTTTTTCATGGCAAGTGCTCCTTTGAATTTATTTGCGGATTTCCTTTCCGCAATATAATCATAGCACAAAAGGACGCTGTATTCACCGAAAAAACGATTGAAAGTTGTCACAAAACCGTAAGAGTCCGAAAATCGTCAACGCTTTTCAGATAAATCCGATGAGTTTTCTCTGAAACGGCGGCAACCGGAGAATTATTTTTCAATAAGCCGTTTAACATAGGTTGACTTTTATTTTGCCTCAATCAGCGACTTTATCATACTTTCAAGCGCCGCCTCGCTCATTGCGCCGAGGTGCGTTTTTTTGACGTTTCCGTTTTTATCGATTGCGACCGTAAAAGGTATCGACAAAGCGTTGTATGCTTTTGCCGCGCTGCCTTCAGTGTCGTAATATACGGGAAAAGTGTAGCCGTTTTCGGAAAGGAATCTTTTTACCGAGTCAGGCGTTTCTCTGTAACCGTCGCTGAGATCTATCATCATAAATGTGACCTCCGCCTGATACTTCCTATACAGTTTTTCAAAGGCGGGCAGTTCGCTTCGGCAAGGAGGACACCAAGTCGCCCAAAAATTAAGAATAATGGGTCTGCCGAAGCCTTCCGACAGCGTAACATTCCTGCCTTTTCCGTCGGTCACGGTGAAATCGGGCGCGGTCTTCTCTTTACCCGACGCATCGGGTTTTACGGTCTCATCTGCGGATGACGGCGAGGTCGCGCTTGTCGGAGGGTCGGAAGGCGCAGGCGTCACGGACGACAAATGTCTGTATGCCGCAACGGCGACCGCAACCAGCGCCACGGCCGAGACCGCGAAAAGAATATACTTTAATCCGGACTTCATACCTCGCCGCCTCCTTCGTAAAAGTTATGGCGCAATACTCTCCAGAGACCGCTCCCGACGATCGGTTTTGCAAAACGCTTCTTAAAATCTGAGTCTTCTTTTTTTATTCTTAATGAGATTCTCATAAAAACAATCCTTTCCCGTTATGAAAAAACAGCCGTTATTGCGTCCATAAGTCCGCACGCCATAAGAATGCCGACAAGAATCAGAAAACAGCCGCAAACGATGTTGATAACGCGGTAGTGCTTTTTAATAAAGGTAAACGCCGTGTTCAATTTCTCAATCAACAGCGCGGACAGTAAAAACGGCGCTCCGAGACCGAGAGAATAGGTCACAAGCAAAAGAACACCTTTAACCGCCGTTCCGGATGCTCCGGCAAGAGCCAGCGCCGAACCGAGAAACGCGCCTATGCAGGGCGTCAGGCTGACCGAGTAAATTATGCCGAACAGAAACGCCGACACAACGGTATTCGCCGTCCGTCCGCTTTGCATTCCTTTGAAAAACGGCAGCTTGATAACTTCAAGATAAGACAGCCCGAAAACAACAATCAGCAGTCCGCCCACGATGTTGACAACCGTTTTGTATTCTTTCAGAAAAGCGCCGAGCGTGCCCGCGAAAAGTCCGAGAAGACTGAACACAACGGTAAAACCGAGTATAAAGCTGAAGGCTCTCAAAAACACCTTGTGTTTTTTGTCCGCCCCTCCGGCGAAATATGAGATATACAGCGGCAGCATGGGCAGCATACAGGGCGATATAAATGAGATAAAGCCCTCCAAAAACGTAATAACAAATTCCATAAACAGCTCCCGAGTTTTTTAATTGAAAACGGACAGCAGATATCCGTAACCTTCGCTCTCCATTTTTTCATACGGAACAAAACGCAGCGCGGCGCTGTTTATGCAGTAACGCACGCCGTTCGGAGAATCGGGGTCTCCCGTGAACACGTGCCCCAGATGTGAATCGCCTGCGCGACTGCGCACCTCCGTGCGGTTCATTCCGTAGCTGTTATCCTGCCTCTCCACAACGGCAGGCGCTTCAATAGGCTTGGAAAATGCCGGCCAGCCGCAGCCGCTTTCAAACTTATCCGAGGAGGAAAAGAGAGGCTCGCCCGTCACGACATCAACATAAATCCCTTTTTCAAACTTGTTCCAGAACTCATTGTTAAAAGCTCGTTCCGTTCCGTTTTCCTGTGTGATGCGGTACTGCTCCGCCGTCAGCTTTTCGCGTATAGCTTCTGTCGCGGGCTTTTTATAATCGCCCGGGTCGATCTTCATTTTTGAAAACAATTCGATTTCCTCGCGTGGTATATGACAGTAGCCGTTCGGATTTTTTTCCAGATAATTCTGATGATATTCCTCTGCCGGATAGAAGTTCAAAAGAGGGCCGAACTCCACAAAAAACTCATTGCGGCGGCTTTTTTCAAGGTCGTAAATCCGCTGTGCGGCTTCCCGTGCCTTATCGTTTGTATAATATATACCCGTCTGATACTGACTTCCGACATCATTTCCCTGTCGATTTTGTTTTGTCGGGTCTATAACATAAAAATAAGCAAGCAGCAATGCGTCAAGACTTACTTTTTCGGGGTCATATTCCACTCTCACGGTCTCTCGAAATCCAGTTTCACCGGAACATACCGTCTTATACTCGGCGTCCGCCTTGCATGTTCCGTTTGCATAGCCGCTTTCGGCGTCGATAACTCCTGGGATTGACTGCATCAGATGCTCAATTCCCCAAAAACAGCCGCCGGCGAGATAAATCACATTTTCACGTTCATTCGAAAAATCCATACGCTCAATCTCCGCATTTTTTTTATTGTCAGTTGAATTCATACCGCAACCCGATAAAAAAAGAGAAGCGGAAAGCAACAGTATACAAAATTTTGATAAGTGTTTCATGCCGTTTCCTCCGAAAGATGCGTATTCCCGTTATTTTCAGGGGGTATTCCCGTCGGAATCCCCGTTCTGTTTGTCATCGGTTGAGAAGGCTTTTGAAGGGAGGATAAGTATTCCGACAAGAAGTCCGAAAACAGCGCCGATAACGGTGCTGAAATACGGGTTTCCCGTTATGGAACAGCTTCCCGACCCGCATCCGACAAAGCGGTAAAGCAAAAATCCTCCGACGGCGCCGAGAACGGCGAACGCAATATAAAGGAGAAAAAATATAATTTTCCCGTTACGCTTTTTCATCTATCGACGGCTCCTTTCCGTGTTTCAGTATTTTTCTGTCAATATCGGCCACGGTGATACCGCGCAGACTTTTTCTGCAATGCTCGTCAAGCCGGGCGCAGATGTTTTCCATCACCGAGCCCATTCCCGACGAAATAAGACACTCCTTATCCATATCCCCGCTGCGCCACGGAGAACCGACAAAATGCGCGTCGATCGCCTCGGCTATCGTTTCCAAAGTAAGTGTTTCGGCGTCTGCAGCAAAGGCATAGCCACCGGATTTCCCGCCCTTTGCGGTCACAATGCCCGCCTTTTTCAGCTTGGACATAACCTTTCTCACAAGAACGGGATTGGTGCATACGTTCTGCGCAAGCTCTTCGCTGCTGAGAACTCTTTCCATGTGATTGAGATAAACCAGTGCGTGAACCGCAATACTGAATGAACTGTTCATAAGTATTTCTTCTCCTCAATCCTTAACCTTTTCATACGGCCAGTCGATTATTCCGCCGAAATCATAAACATTTTCATAACCCAACGCCAAAAGTTTATTTGCAGCGTCATGGCTTCTCCGTCCGCTTCGACAGTAAACAAGCAAGACGGCTTGTTTGTCCGGCAGTTCCGACGGAGCATCATTGACTATTGTTTCATTCGGGACAAGAACGGCGCCTTTGATATGTCCCTCGTCGTATTCAGCCTTCGTGCGCACGTCCACAACGGTAACGCCGCCGGCGGACATCATATCATAAGCTTCCTTTGCCGATATCTTTTTATACATACCCTTTTCCTTTTCGGTCGCCCCAACGGACGCCTCCGTGTTTTTCGCGCTCTCCGTTTTCTCCTGACGGGACGGTATCACGCACGAAGACAGAAGAAAAACAGGCAGAACAACAAAAAATATAAACAACCTTTTCATTCGATATCCTCCCTTTTTAACTGTAATTAAAATTATTACAGCTTCTGTTGTAATTATAATTGTTACAGCCGCTCTTGTCAATAGCCTTTAACGAGAATTAACATTCTTTCCGCAAACAGACTCGCGCCGAACACAAAAAACATCATCAGCCTCAAAAAAAAGGAGCAGGCGAAAACCTGCTCTCAACATAAAACCATATTAAGATAAAAAATCGAGTATTCATAAAGTCAAACCCCTTATGAATACTCGATATGATAACAGCTGATAATAATGATACGGTTTCAAATGGTTTCATTTGGTTTCACTCGAAAATGAAACCATAGCGGTGGAAGTGAAACCATGTTTATCCGTTCGTCATACCGGAATTTATAGATTGAAGGTTTCCTTGATCAATCTTGCAACCTTATCAGGTTCCATATCAGAATTATCAATCCTGAGGTAGTTATCAAAAGTAATCTCGCCATCATAACTAACACATCTATGATTTTTGTCAGCATTGATTAAACGCTGATTGGAAGCCTCTATATCTCTTTTGGAAGCTTTGTGTTTTAGTCTGTTCTCAGAAATGTTCCTTTTCAGTCTGATCTCTTGCGGGGCAATCAGTTCAACATAATAAAAATCCGTCTCGAATGGTTCAAAGATACTTTTAACATGCTCCAGAGACTCCCATTCTGACGGTAGATCAAAATCCATCATCATTGTAAAAATCATCCCATAGTTATCGGAAGCTGCAAAGTTCTTGAAAATCGTGTCACGCATTTCCGAGATTGTCTTTCCGTCGTATCTACCGAAAATCTCTATCACCGGTTCGATGGTCATGTGATTGTGAAAGAGTCTTAAATCCGTTATTTTCATTAGTTCCTGACCAACTGTCATTTTCCCAACAGCAGTATCGCCAATTATAAATAATAGTTTCATAAAACACCTCCACAAATTCCGACCTATCGAATTAACTATATCAGATGATTATGCTGATTGCAATAAAAAGTCCGATGGTTTTGATGCGAAACCATCGGACTTTTTGGTCGGAGTGACGGGATTCGAACCCACGACCTCTTGGTCCCGAACCAAGCACGCTACCATCTGCGCTACACCCCGAAGTGCTCAATCATTATATCATTTTTGACGGTGTTTGTCAAGGGCTAAATATGATAAATTGTTGAAGTTTGAAAGAAATCAGATCCGACAACGCGGCGCGTAAGTTTTTGACCGTTATATACGGCTATATTCCTTTTAATAAAGAAATCCCCCGACGGTTTTTCCGTCGGGGATCTCTGTTCTGTCCGATTATTTCGGGATTATAACGCCTTTTTTGAGTATCAGATTAGCATAAAGCGCGGTTTCGCCCGTTGCGATAACGGCGTATGCCTTTTCTGCGCGGTCATAGAAGGCAAACCTCTCGATATGCCCCATTTTGACCTTGTCGCCCTCGGAAGCCGTCAGTATTCGGGAGTATTCGTCCCATATAGGAGTCTCGACTTTGTCTCCGGGAACAACTTCCATCAGCATTGCATTCGGGTCGGAATACGTATCAAGCGGAAAAACGGACATTATCGCATTCAGAACGTCAGTACCCGTATGAGCGTCGAGCCTGACAACTCTTTTTCCGATAGAATCCGACGGAAAGTTTCCGTCCGCAAGCACGATTTCATCTCCGTGTCCCATTTCGCTGAGGATTTTCAGTAATTCAGGCGTCAAAAGCGGTGATAAGCCTTTCAGCATCAGTCAGTCCTCCCCTGTTATCTGTACAAAGGACCGTACTGTTTGCACGCCGCGTAGTCCGCAGCCTGTCTGTCATCAGTTCCGAATGCCGCCCAAGAATGCGGACGGTATATCTGCTCTTCGGGAACGTTATGCATATTGACGGGAATGCGAAGCATGGATGCAAGCGTGATAAGATCCGCTCCGACGTGACCGTAAACCGTTACGCCGTGGTTAGCGCCCCAGTTTGCCATTACGCTGTAAACGTCGGTGAATGCGCCCTTGCCTGTAAGTCTCGGACAGAACCATGTCGTCGGCCAAGTCGGGTCTGTTCTCTTGTCGATGACGTTGTGTATTTCATCGGGAAGGCCGGAGGTGTAACCTTCCGCAATCTGCAATACGGGACCGATACCTTCGATGATGTTGAATCGAAGCATCGTTACGGGCATTTCCGCCTTGCAACGGAAATGGCTGGAGAATCCGCCGCCGCGGAAATATTCATAGTCGGCTCTGCACCAATCTGTTGCTTCAAGACAAGCGGAAACGTCTTTGTCCGTCATTTCCCAGAAAGGTTTCATGCAGTTTTTGCCGTTCGCGTCTTTCGAAGCGCCGCTTCCGTCAAGCGCGGTTGCTCCGGAGTTAATAAGGTGGATAAATCCGTTAGCTGCAACGCCGTCGGGTCTGTGTCCCGTTACGCGTTCGCAAGCCTCGGGGCTCCAATAAGTGCGCACGTCGTGGAAGCACGGAGCAGAGTGGCTGACAAGCGTGCCGAGCATCATCGCAATACCGTTGCAGGTATCGTTTTCGGTTGCGAACGGCGTCGGAGCCTTTCTTCCGTTCCAGTCGAACGTCGATGCCATTATAGCCTCGGTGAAGTCTGCGTTCGGAAGCCAGTCCGTCCACTGTCTCTGACCCTGGAAGCCGCCTGCCACAGCATTTCTGCCGAGCGCTTCTTCGTGCCAGCCGAGATCGTCAAGCTTTGTGTTTCCGTAAAGAATATCGCGCATGATTATCGTCATCTTAACGATAAATTCCCAGTCCTTATCGGCAGGAACGATTTTTGACTTCGTGATGACTTCGGGAAAGTTTTTGGAAGCATTCTTGTCAAAGCCTTCCCTGCAATTCGCTTTTACCCACGCGAGAGCCTTCTCGTATTCCTCATTATCGTAAATGCCGACGCTGATTCTGCGAAGGATCTCTACCTCGTCAACCCATTCCGCTCTGATACCGAAGTACTTTTGAAGAACGGATGCGTCGCAGAAGCTGCCCGCGATACCCATCGCGATCGCTCCGACGTTGACATACGCTTTGTTTTTCATCCAGCCGACAACAACGGCGCATCTTGCAAAGCGAAGGATTTTTTCGGCAACATCTGCGGGAACGGAGGTGTCGTCTTTATCCTGTACATCGTGACCGTAAATTGAAAACGCGGGAAGACCGCGCTGCGCGTGAGCCGCGAGAACCGCCGCAAGATAAACCGCGCCGGGTCTTTCGGTTCCGTTAAAACCCCAAACAGCCTTAATCGTATTCGGGTCCATATCGAATGTTTCCGTTCCGTAGCACCAGCAGGGCGTAACCGTAAGCGTTGCAACGACGTTTTCCGTCGCAAACTGATCCGCAACGCGAGCCGCTTCGGCGCCTCCGCCTATCGTCGTGCAACCGACAACGCACTGAACGGGAGTTCCGTCCGGATAACGAAGGGTGTCCGAGATAAGCTTTGCCGCGCTGTGCGCCATAGCCATGGTTTGGTTTTCAAGATTTTCGCGAACGCCGCCCCAGCGACCGTCGATCGCGGGTCTTATTCCTATCTTTGGATATAACATAATAATCACCTTTCATACTTCAAGTTCTAAGGACATTTGAACAAATCTGTTCTGAAAAAGCGCAGAACCTGCCACACCACACGAAAGTGTGCGTGTGGCAGGTTCGACCTATATGCCAACTATTGTTGTTTTGCGAGGATATCAGCCTTCGTAAACGAGGTTGTTCTTGATCATCTCGTCAACATTGGTAGCATCCCACCAAGCGCCTGCAATATCAACTTTTGCGGTAACGGTTTTGCCTTCTGCCGCAAAGATCGCCTGTTCAACAGCCTGGTAACCGATCTGATAGGAGTCCTGAGCAACCGAGCCGATAAGCTTCGGACCGGTGGTCTTCTTCATCCATTCGATCTGCTTGGATCCTGCGTCAAATCCGCAGAATACTATGTTGTCGTACTTGGAGCCTGCTGCGCCGATTGCGTCGTAAACCTGTTTAACAACGCCTTCGTTGCTCATGAAGATAGCCTTAACGCCCTTTTCGAAAAGAGCCTCGAGAGCTGCCTTGTAAGCCTGATCAGCATCGCCGGGTTTAACTTCTTTTTCGATGGTGTATTTGCCTGCGGTTGTGGAATCAGCGTCAGCGAGAGCCTTGAATTTCTCTTCGAATCCGCCCGCGCGGTCAATACCGGTCTGGGTTTCGTCGTGCTGAATGATACCTACAACATAAGTGCCGGTGGAAGCAGCGATGTCAGCTTTGATCGCTTCGAAGAATTTCTCTGCCGCAAGACCCGCAGCAAGTCTGTTGCTCGTTGCAACGGAGGAAACTATCGGGTTCTGTTTTGCGGAATCAAGAGACTCAATGTCTTTTGCCCAGATGCCGCTGTCAAACTGAACAACGGGGATTTTCTGAGTGAATGCGTGTTTGAGGCTGTCAACGAATCCTTCGCCTATCGTTCCGAGAACGAGACCTGCGGGATTGTTGTTAAGAGCGGTACTTACCATTTCCATCTGAGACGGAAGGTCTTTCGCGGACTCACTTGCGGGGCCCTGGAAAGTAACTTCGTAACCGTACTTTTTGCCTGCGTCTACGGCGCCGGCTTTAACCGACTGCCAGAATGCGTGGGATTCGCCTTTTGCAACAACGGCAATGGTCTTGTTAACAGGTTTGCCGCCGTCTCCGGTCGGTTTGTCGGTGTTACCGCCGCAACCTGCGAGAAGGGCAACGGTCAACGCCAATACGCAAAGAAGCGGTAAAAACGTCTTTCTGAACTTTTTCATGAGAATGTCCTCCTTGAATTTTGACCCTTTCGGGTATTGTTAATTTATTTTAGGCTTTTTGCTGCTTAATTTTATCAAGCTCGAGTCTGTACTCGATCTTTGAGGTTTCGATCTTTTTGCGAAGATCTTCTGCTTTCTCGGCTCTTTCTTCGGCGAGAAGAGATTTATCGGAAAGAACAATATCAAGCTTATATTCAAGAAGCTCTTTGTTTTCCGCATACTGCTTTTTGAGCTGCTGTGCCGGGGAAAGAATCTTAACCTTTGCCGCTCTCTTATTCTTTATGATATCCATAAGAACAGCGATAACAACGATTACGCCCGTCAAAACATAGGTTACGTAGGTTGCGTTTACATTGAGGTGGAATTTTGCGAGAACGAAGTTCAAGCCGCTTCTGATTACGACAAGCATCATACTTCCGATTACCGAACCCGGAACGGATGCGATACCGCCCGCCGCGCTTGTTCCGCCGATATATACGCCTGCGATGGCGTCAAGCTCATAGCCGTTACCGGTCGCCGCCGCAACGGTTGTGAACGATGCGGACCAGAAGATTGCCGCGACACCTGCGCCGATACCGCTGATGATATAGGCGATCATCTTGTACTTATCGGTGTTGATACCGGAAAGTCTCGTCGCCTCCTCGTTACTGCCTATCGAAAGGATGTATCTGCCGACCTTGTTTTTGTACATAAAGTACATACAGAGAAGCATAAAGCCGACTACCCAGATAAGACCTACGGGGAAAGAGTTATAGTTGGAGAAAACTTCATTAAACCAGCTGCCGGTGGGATAGAATATGTTGGGAACGACAACTATGATGGCACTTAAGCCTCTTGAAAACATCATCGTGCCGAGCGTGGCTATGAATGCCGGCATTTTCAGCTTTGCAACAAGAAAACCGTTGATGAAACCGAACAGAGCGCCGATGAATATCATAACGGGTATCGTTGCCCAGAGCGGAATGATATTCTTTGTGAAGAGGTGACCCGCAACAACCGAGGACGCGATACATACGGTACCTATCGAGAGGTCAATGCCTCCGGTTGCTATTACGAACGTTACGCCGAGGGCGAGGATCGCATAAGGAGCCAAGCTCTGCGCCATACTTACAATGTTGTATCTGTTAAGGAAATTCGGGTTAAGAAGCCAGAATACAAAAATCAGAACAAGAAGCGCAAACAGGATTATCATATTCTGCAAGCCTTTTGTCTTAAAGGTCTTCCCGAAGTTTTTCACCGATCTGCGCATTCTGCGCGAAGCGGAAATTTTTATGTTTTCGTTATCCATTTATATAACCTCCCGAAATCAATCTTGGTGGTTTGTTTTCTTTTTCTTTGTTTAATTTCGCAGCGTCGCGTATTTCATAATCTCTTCCTGAGTAAGTCCGTCGTCAATCTTCAGGTCAGCGGTAAGTCTGCCCTCGCACATAACGACCACTCTGTCCGAAAGTCTTTGTATCTCGGATAACTCGGAGGAAATCATTATAATTGATTTTCCCTGCGCCGCAAGTTCTTCCATCAACTCGTACATTTCGCTCTTTGCTCCGACGTCGATACCTCTTGTCGGTTCGTCAAAAATGAATATATCCGAGTTTTTCAAAAGCCAACGCGCCACGATTACCTTCTGCTGGTTTCCTCCGGAGAGGTTCTTCAGAAGCTGATCCATCGACGGGGTTTTTGTTCTCAGCTTGTTGTTGACCGCCTCGGCTTCTCTTTTCGCTTTTTTATCGTTTATCCATCCGAACTTGATAAAATCATTAAGAGATGCGAGGACGGAGTTTTCCGCAACGGATTTAATAAGAAGCAATCCGTACTGCTTTCTGTCTTCCGAAAGATAGCAGATACCGTGCTTTACGGCAGCTTCGGGAGTTCTTATCTTAACTTTTTTGCCGTTTATAAAAACTTCACCTGAATCAAAGTTGTCGGCGCCGTAAATTGCTCTTGCAAGTTCCGTTCTGCCTGCGCCCATAAGACCCGCAAATCCGAGTATCTCGCCTTTGCGAAGTTTAAAGCTGACGTCTTTGACCATATTGCCGCTTCGCATATTCCGAACTTCAAGCACCGTCGGAGCGTCGTCCGGAACGTTGCTTTTCGTTTTAGGCTCGGTATAAACAACTCTGCCGACCATCATTTTGACGATCTCGTCCTTTGTTGTGTCCTTCGTTATAAGGGTTCCGACGTATTCGCCGTCTCTCATAACCGTTACCCTGTCGGAAATCCTGTTTATTTCGTCCATTCTGTGAGAGATATAAATCATTCCGATGCCCTTGTCACGAAGATCGTTCATTATTCTGAACAGCTCCTCAACTTCGGGCTGCGTCAAAGCCGCGGTGGGTTCGTCAAGAACCAAAAGCTTTGAGTCGTGCGAAATCGCTTTTGCGATTTCGACCATCTGCTGTTTTCCTACGGTCAGAGTTCCGAGCTTAACGGAAGGGTCGATTTTAATTCCGATTCTTGCAAACAACGCCCGCGCGTCGCTTTCCATCTTTCGGTCATCAATATAGACCCCTGCTTTTTTCGGTTCGCGTCCGATATATATATTCTGCGCGACCGTGAGATGGTTCATCATATTGAGTTCCTGGTGAATGATACTGATTCCCGCCGCCTGAGACTCCGCAATGTTCGAGAAATTAACAGGCTTGCCGAAATACTCTATCTCACCGGCGTCTCTGGAATGGATACCGCACAGAACCTTCATCAATGTCGATTTTCCCGCGCCGTTCTCTCCCATAAGAGCGTGAACTTCTCCGGAACGCAGTTCAAAGTCAACGTTGTTCAATGCGTGAACGCCCGAGAACCTTTTGTCTATTCCGGTCATCTTTAAGATAATGTCACCCATATTATGTCACTCTCTTTCCGGTATCATTATCAACAGTTTTGTTCCTCTGTTCGATTACATTCTATCAGTTTTGCACAAATTGCGCAATACATTTAATTGGCATTTTTGTGTCGCAAGAAAATCCTATTTGCCGGTTGACAATTAAATAAAACTATGTTATAATCTTTATATAATATTAAATATGCTGATTTTATCATTATTATACATACAGAATTGTTACAAAATTTTTCTGTCAAATGTCAAGGAGGGTGACATTTTATGGAAGTTATGCACAGATACAACAGCGAGGAACGACAGCATTATTTGTTGGAAAAGCACTATTCCTTCAAATTAAAGCCTCGCCTTTTGTACGTCGGACTCCTCGACAAGCACGGCGGCTGGCGCGAGGTGCCGCATGACCATAAGTTTCTGGAGATCATATTTGTATCGGACGGCTGCGGAACCGTTGCGATCAAAGACGAGGTTTTCAATGTAAAGCGCGGCGATCTGCTTGTATACAATGCCGAAGTTATGCATTTTGAAAAAAGCAGCGAAACGGACCCGATGGAGATACTTTTTGTCGCATACGACAAACTGGAGATAACCGACCTTCCCCCGAACTGGCTGCTGCCGCCTTCCTACGGCTATGTTTTCCCGAGCGGAGATATGTATGACATTTTCTACCGTTATTTTTCGATGCTCGTCAAGGAATTCGACCAGAAAGAACGTTTTTATATGGAAATCACGCAGAATGTGTCAAGAACGCTGCTTATGTATATATTCCGCCTGATAAACAAAACGGAAAACGCCGCCGGCTTGCTTGATTCGGGCAAAACCATGGAAACCGCACTGAAATATATTGATGAGAATTTCCGGAACGAGATAACGCTCGACTCTCTTGCGGAGGCTTGTTATACAAATAAATACTATCTTTCACATCAGTTCACGAGAGCGCAGGGCGTCAGCGTCGGGAAATATATACTCGGCAAACGTATAAAGGAAGCAAAACGCCAGCTCGAAAACAAGGATATACCGGATAAAGACTTTTCCGTTGCGAAAATCGCCGTCGATGTAGGTTTCAACGACCCGAGCTATTTTTGCAGAGTTTTCAAAAAGGAAACGGGAATCACTCCCCTTGCGTACAGAAAAAGAGCGATAGGTTAGCTTTTACGCGGCGCGGTTAAATGTGCAGCACCATACTGAAAAATACAGGACGGCTCGTTTTGCGAGCCGTCCTGCTTTATATTTAATTAAAATTATCGGCAGCTTTTAGCATATCTTTCGCGGTCTCCTTCGCCGAAGAAGCAATATCGCCTCCGAGCAGCCTCGCCAGCTCATCCACGCGCCCCGCGCCGTCAAGCGCGTCAACCGTTGTGTAAGTTCTGCTGCCATCGTCCTTTTTCTCGATTTTCAGATGTTCGTCCGCGTACGCCGCAATCTGAGCAAGGTGCGTAACGGTTATAACCTGCGTTATTTTCGACATCTGCTTCATTTTTTGCGCGATACGCACGGAAGCTCTGCCGCTGACGCCCGTATCTATCTCGTCAAATATAAGCGTTTCGTTTTTCTCGGGCGAAGACAGAATTTTTCTCAACGCAAGCATTATGCGGCTCAATTCGCCGCCCGAAGCAACCGACGAAAGAGGCTTGACGGTCTCCCCTACGTTCGTGCTTATAAGAAACTCAACGTCATCGGCGCCGTCAAAAGAATACTTCTTTTTATCAATTCGCACTTCGACCCGAACTTTCGGCATTTCAAGCTCGGAAAGCTCCCTCATGACCTCTTTTCGGATCTTTTCAGCGGCATCTTTTCTTGTCTGCGTCAATTTTTGAGCCTTTGACACAAGCTCGTCATGTGCTTTTATCAGCTCCGCGTCAAGCTTGAGAACGGCGGCGTCGGAATATTCTATCTGCGCAAGCTGTTCTTTTGCAGCGGCAAGATAAGAGTTGATTTCCGCTATCGTTTTTCCGTATTTTCTTTTAAGAGAATTTATAACGCCGAGCCTGTCTTCAATTTCGTCAAGTTCACGAGGATTGAAGTCAAAACCGTCGGCAAGCTTTCGAACATCGTCTGCCAGCGCGTCGAGATCTGTTAAAATGTTTTCGGAACGCGACGAAAATTCTTCAAGCTCCGGGGAAAACTCCGAAACGACTTCAAGACCGCAGACCGCGCGCGAAAACATATCGGAAATGTTATACTCTCCGTCGGAAAGAATGTTTCTGACCAAGGACAGGTTTTCGATTATTTTTTCGGCGCCCGAAAGTATTTTTTTTCTGTTTGCAAGATCCGTGTCTTCACCCTCGACGGGAGATGCCGCTTCGATTTCGTTTATCTGGTATGTAAGAGTGTCTACCTTTCTCGCTTTTTCGTCATCGTCAAGCGTCAGCCTGTCAATTTCTTTCTTTATCGCCCGAAACTCTCTGTACGCAGTTCTGTAATCCGTGATTTCCCCGATATTTCCCGCATACGCGTCAAGAAAAGAAAGGTGCGTCGCCGTGTCAAGCAACGTTCCGTTATCCTGCTGTCCGTGAATGGTGATGAGTTTTTTGCCGAATTCACGCAGAACCGAGGCGGGAACCTGCCTTGAATTTACCCTTGCAACGCTTTTGCCTTCGGACGAAAGCTCGCGCGAAAGGAAAAGGCTTCCGTCGCTTTCTTCGGGAATCCCGTATTCCGAAAACAGCTTTTCAAGCCCTTTAACTCCGAAAAATTCCGCGCTTACAAAAGCTTTTGCGCACCCGGTTCTTATCAAGTCCTTCGACGCCCTGTTGCCGAGCAAAATATTTATACTGTCGATTAAGATGGATTTTCCCGCGCCCGTTTCGCCCGTCAGCGCGACAAAACCCTTGCTGAACTCTATGTCGGCATTTTCAATGACGGCAATATTTTCAATATGTAACCGTGAAATCATGAATTATAAGCCCGCGGTTATCGCGTTTATTTCGGAAACGATGTCAAGCGCCTTGTCGTTATCCGTCGCGACAAGAAAAATCGTATCGTCGCCGGCAAGCGAACCGACGATGTTTGTTCTGTCCAGCGCATCGATTGAAGCGCATACCGCCTGCGCCATACCGGTGTAGCACTTAACAACAACAATATTCTGCGCAACGCGAACGTTCATAATGCCCTCACGCATAACAGCCTGAGATTTTGCGCTGAGAACGTTGCCGCCCGAAACGGCTTTGTCTCTCTGTTCATATCTGTACACGTTGTCCTTCGTCAATATCTTGACCAAATGCATCTCTTTGATGTCTCTGGAAACGGTCGCCTGCGTCGCCTTAAATCCGGCGGCGTTCAAAAACAGAGTAAGCTCGTCCTGCGTTTCAATGTTGTTGTCGTTGATGATTTCAAGTATTTTAGCATGTCTTCTGCTTTTCAGTTTCATTTGCTTACCTCAACTTCATATTTAAAATCTCGTAGAATGACAAATCTTTCAATCTGATTATTTTTGTTGTTTTCTCCGACCGCTCGACCTCAACGGTGTCGTTGTCCTCAAGTCGGAAGTTTTCATACCCGTCCGCCGTCAAATACGGTTCGCCGTTAAAAACGGAAACCTCCGCATACAGCTTTGTCGCCGCGTCAAAAAGAATGGGTCTGCTGTGCAGAGAATGCGCGCATATCGGGGTAAGAACGATAGCCTGCATTTTCGGATCGACGGCGGGACCTCCCGCGGAAATCGAGTATCCGGTTGAACCCGTCGGCGTTGAAAAAACAATGCCGTCTGCGGAATATTCGCTTATAAAACCGGCATCGGAATCGACTTTGATTCCGACGGTTCTGCTGACCGCGCCGTGGCTTATGACAACGTCATTCAGTGCGGAACAGGAAAAACAAATCTCACCGTTTCTGACAACTCTGCAATCAAGCATCATTCTTTCGTCCACGGTATACCTGCCCTCAACAAGATCGTTAAGCAGAGTGACCTCAACGGGTTCGACCTCCGCAAGGAAGCCGACTTTGCCCATATTAATGCCGAGTATCGGCTTTCCGAAGACCGAGGCCTTCCGCGCCGCGCGCAAAATCGTGCCGTCGCCTCCGACGCTCAAAACAATATCGCAGAACTCAATTCCTTCGCCCGTTTCACGAAATTCAACCCCGGAAAAGGTATCGGAAACGGACGGAACGTCCGAACTTATACTAACGCCGAGATCGAGAAGCTCGCGAACGATGGCTTCCGTAACGGAGAGGTCGTTGTCCTTTTGCGTATTCGTAACGATATGAACTTTCAAGAGATCACCTCCCCTTCAGCGTCTCGTGCGCCCGCCTTACCGTCGCTTTTATGTCAACGGCTTTTTCGCATTCAGACCTTTTTCCGAAGCTTACGAGAAATTCAATATTTCCCTCGCCGCCTTTGATCGGCGAAAAATCCAGCCCGTAAACCGTCAGCCCGAACGACTGCGCAAAGCCGATTACGTCCGCGACTGTTTCAATATGATCTTTTTCGCCTGAAACAACCCCGTTTTTAATCTTTTTTTTACCTATTTCAAACTGCGGCTTTATCAGGCAGACGATTTGCCCATCGTCATCAATGAAATCCGCAAGATGCGAAATAATTTTTTTCACGGAAACAAAGGAAACGTCGGAAACAACGATGTCTGTTTTGCCGATCTCTGCCGGCTTTATATCAAGAATGTTGCAGCCCTCGAGATTTACCACCCTTTTATCCCGCAAAAGTTTTTTATCGAGCTGCCCGTGTCCGACATCGACGGAAAAGACCTTTTTTGCGCCGTATTGCAGCGCGCAATCCGTAAAGCCGCCGGTGGAAGCGCCCACATCAAGTACGATTTTATCAAAAAAGTTCAGATTGAAGGATTTGATTGCTTTTTTAAGTTTAAGCCCGCCCTTACCGACAAAACCGATGCTGTCGCTGACGCCGACGCGGTCGCTTTCTTTCACGTCGTATGCGGGCTTTTTCACAACCTCGCCGTTTACCGTCACATCACCGTTTTTAATATAAAAGCGCGCTTTTTCGCGGGAACAGAACTTCATTTCCGCGGAAACATACAGGTCAAGTCTCATTTTGTCTTCTTCTTTTTGGTTTTACCTTCCCCGAATACGCTGAGAAGCTTTGCAAAAAAGAAAATTATACTGTTCGCCTTTTTTATCGCGAAGTTTTTACCGAAAGCCTTTCCCGAAACGGTGATTGCAGATATCAAAGCCGTTACGACAACCGCCGTTATAAGCTTGTTCAGCCCGAAAATTTCCGCAAAACCGACGGAAATGATGCTTCCGACAGAACCGCTCAAAACGCTTGATATATCACCCATTACGTCGTTGCAGAAATTTGCTACCGTGTCGGCGCTCTGCGCCCATTTCAGCGCTTTTTTCGCGCCTCTTACCTGCCGGGTGCACATTGAATTCAGACTTTTCGGATCTGCCGACATAACCGCCGTGCCTATTATATCGAAAAGAATGCCGATAAAAATGAAAACGAACAATATGGCGAACGCTATCCAAACATTCAGTTCTTCGGAAACGGATTCCGAAAAAAAAGAAAGTCCGATTGAAATAGAGAAAGTAATAAGAAATATGCGCGCCGTCCATTTCCAATTGAACATACTGTCCTTTTTCTGTTTTTTTTGTCCCGACGGCTGGGTTTCCCTGCTTTTTTTAGCTTCGATATCCGTGCTGTCTTCGCTGCAACTTCGGTCAATCTCTGCGGCGGATTCTTCTTTCATTTTAATTCTCCCGTAAAAAATATACGATGATAACGCTCAAAGTTAATCTTATGTCTTAGGTCAAGTAGGTTTCCCCGCGGTCTACCCGCTGTCGCCAAACGGGCGGTTTCCCTTTGAAGCCCACGAAAACCGCATCACTGCGATTTTAACTTGATCGCCACTCAGTACATACTGCAATCCTTTGAGCGTATACGGTCTAGGAGATTTCCTCAACGGTTTAAGTCAACGCTTAGTCTCTTTTGCAGGAACGGTTTCAATCCGCAATAAGACGAAATTGCTGCCGCAAATCGCCTCTGATCGAACATTCGCCGCCCCCACTCAAGACAGGCTACGGCTGCACACAGCGTAATCCCCATTTCAAAAAATGTTTTTGCAAAGTTCCATCGGAACAGGAGTTACACCGCCTTGCAGGTTTTATCCCGAGTCGTACCACGCAATAAGGCACAAGTTCGGGTCTCCACGGCAAACGGAACAGGATCGTATGCCATTACGGTTGCCCGTAAGCCATAGGACGCTCTCGCGTCCCCCATCCAGCACCCACCCCAGACTGGGCGTAAGAAGCAAGCACCAGAAGTTTCACAGATATGCCCTTCGGTGGATTTTTAGCCCCACCCTGGTCGTTGCAAAAACCGACTAGAATACCGCATCATCGCAGAATGTATTATAACACATTTTAAGACCGTTTTCAATACCTTTTCGGAATATTTTTTGCATAAACGCATTTTTTGCACATAAAACGTTGACAAATCGTGTCAATAGATGTATAATTTTGTAGATAAAGTTCGGTCTCATTACCGTTTGAGGAAAAAGAGGAAAATGAAAATGCAAAAAGCCGTTTCGTTATTGATTGTTATTTTTGTCGTTGCGTCGCTGTTTTGTTCGTGCGAAGCGTACAGCTTCGGGAACATCACAAAGCTCGAATTCTCGGACGATCTTTCGGAGATAGAATTAAATGAGGGCGAAGTAAGCGACACGCTGCATCTTATCGTTTCTTCAAATGGCGATTTCAACCCTGAAATTATTCTCACGCACTCCGATAAATTCGAGGTTGCGGCAGTCTCCGAAAGTAAATATGTTGTTTCAAATGTTATGGCTTTTAAGATCAGCGCATTCAAAAAGGGCACGACATATATTTGGTTTGAAACTGTTGATAACAGAATAAAAACAAAAGGAATAAAGGTTACGGTTAAGGCAAAGGCAGCGAGAGAAGAACATCCTGAAGACAAGCCTATTGAAGACGAACCGGAGGAAATGGCAGAGAAACAACCCGTCAAAAGCGTAGATGAGACGGAAAACACCGTTCAGACTCCGACGGCGAAAAGTGTTGAGAGCGATGAAAAGAATCCGCAGAAGCCCTCAACGGTATATGTGACGCCGAAAGGAAAGAAATATCATTTTTCAAAGAGCTGCGCAGGGAAAAACGCAAAACAGACGGATTTTGATACAGCCGTGAAAAAATACAGTCCCTGTAAAAAATGCGCGGGCGGCTGATTTTCCTTTTTAATTTGTCATATATAAAAATTTGTTGACAATATTCCGAAACACTTGCTTTTTTATCTAAATAATGTTAATATAACTGAGGCGCTGCGGCACGTCGTGTTGCGGATGCCTCGGTTATTTTCAGGCAAAGTTAAAGAGAAAACAAAGGCACCTTTAAGGAGGATATAAAATGTCTATTCTTACCCTGCCGGATACGACGGAAGTCATCGCGGAGTATCCGTATTTTCCCACAAGACAGCAGCTTTTCATTTGGCGCAACTGGGGAATGGTTAAAACCGAAATCATTGCCGACGTTCTCGGAACGGATGTTGAAACGGTCAACGGTCTTGCCTCCGATATGGGGCTTGACGTTCCGATGAAATATAACGCAGAGTATGCGAAGCGCGGCTTTATAACCATCATCAGAAACAACTGGCAGGTCGTTCCGTATGACCAGCTTATCAAATGCGCGGGAATGACGCGCGACGAGCTTGCTTTCACGCTTAAAGAGGACGATTTTCTCGGCGTTAAGCTGCAGGAAAAGCCGAATGTTCCCGAAATCAAATATACCCCGCTTACCAACGCGCAAAAAGAGCAGACAAAAAAACTCAAAGCGTGGACGGAAAAGCATTTTGCCGCATACAGAGACAAAATAACCGTAAATGATTTTGACTTTATTAAAGATTACGGCAAACCGGAAAGAAAGATGAAGAACAACACAAACAGAGCGGTTGTTCTCGACTCTTCATGGGGCGTTAAAAACGAAAGCGGAAACCCCGCCGCCGACATTTTTGCTCAGAATTTCATTGAGAATACAAAAAAAGAATGGGACGTTGAACTTACCGGCGACAAAAAGTTCATTACGCTCAGAATCGTTCCCGACGAAACGAAAAAACAGGAAAGCCATGCGGTGTCTTTCTCGAAAGACGGCATAATCATTACCGCCGTTGACGAAGAAGGCGTAAACAAGGGACTTCAATACATCTCGTTTATCGCCGACAGAAACGAAGGACTTACTTTCGACGAAGGAAACATCGTCAGAGACACGCGCTTTGACGTCAGATATACCTACTCCTACAACGCTCTTTACGGCGACGCTCTTCTTGAAGGCGGCGTTTCGTCGTATCCCGACGAGCTTCTTAAAGAGTATTCGAGAATAGGCATAAACGGAATATGGATTCACGCGGTTCTTTACAAGCTTGTTGAATTTCCGTGGGAGCCTTCCCTTTCCGATAAATGGCAGCAGCGCATAAAAGGACTTCAAAGTCTTGTCGCAAGAGCCGCAAAATTCGGAATCAAGGTTTATCTATATATGAACGAACCCCGCGCAATGCCGATGAGTTTCTTTGACAAATATCCCGAGCTTCTCGGATATTCCAACGGACCCGAGGGCACGCTCTGCACATCCACGCCCGAGGTTCAGAAATATCTTTCGGATTCAATCACGCAGCTTTGCGAAGCGGCGCCGCAGCTCGGTGGATTTTTCACCATCACGGCATCGGAAAACCTGACAAACTGCTACGCACACGTTGTTGAAACTCCCTGCCCGAGATGCAGCAAAAGAAAAGCTTACGAGGTTCTTGCGGAGGTCAACCTCATTATCGCAAGAGCGGCAAGAAAAGTCAACAAGGACATTAAAGTTCTTGCGTGGAACTGGGGCTGGACGGGCAGGTTCGAATCGTGGGACGATATGGCGAAGGCTATCGGCGACGAAGGCGTTCGCGTTATGTGCACAAGTGAAGAAGGCGTTAAAAAGACGATCGGCGGCGTTGAAACGTCCGTTATCGACTATTCTATTTCCCTTGTCGGTCCCGGCGACAATGCAAAAAATGTCTGGAAGACCTGCAAAAAATACGGTGTAAAAACGCTTGCGAAGGTTCAGTTCAATAACACGTGGGAATGTTCGACCGTTCCGTATCTGCCTGTTGTTGACCTTGTCGAGCAGCATATTCAGGGCATTGTTGACAACAATGTTGACGGACTGATGATTGGCTGGACTCTCGGCGGTTATCCGTCAATGAACCTTGAGGTTGCAAGTCAGTATTATTGGACAAACGGCGATCCCGAAGATGCGATCGTTTCGATTTTCGGAGACAAGGCGCCCGTTATAAACAAGGCGACCGCGACCTTCTCCAAGGCTTTTCAAAACTTCCCGTTCCATATCGGAACCCTCTACAAAGGACCTCAGCACATGGGGCCGTCCAACCCGCTGTTTGAACATCAGACAAAGCTTTATGCAACAATGACGGGGCTTCCCTACGACGATATTGAACAATGGCGTTCCATTTATCCGCTTGACATTTTTGAAAATCAGCTTCGTCTTGTGGCGGAAGGCTTCAAGGAAGGCATTGACGAGTTAAAATCGTCCGTGACGGAGAAAGACCTTGCGGAGAATAAGCGTCTGGCTGAATTTGCGGACGTGGCGACGGGAACTTATTGCCTGTTCAAGAGTTCGTATCAGCAAACAGCGTATAACGTTACGAGAAATAAGTTTGACGCGGAGACCGATCCCGACAGGAAGGAAGAATACAGAAAACGCATCGTGCAGCTTCTCAACGCGGAAATGGATACCGCGATGGAGATGTACGGCGTTATGATTCACAACTCCACCATCGGTTACGAAGCGGCGAACCACTATTTCTTCAACAAATACAGCATGATGGAAAAAATCCTCTGCTGCGAATACTTACTCGAAAGATTCGGCAAGTAATGTCTTTTTTCGGGGAAACGGCTGTTGTTTTGTCGTTTCCCCGTTTTTTTGTAATATTTTAACTCTCCTTTGAATAATTTTAAGTGATAAACAAAGGAGGTTAAACACCAATGAACAGTATCAATTACAGACCCGAAGGCACCTGCGCCGTCGATGAAAAACCGTCGCTTCTCCAGCTTGAAAGAGCAAAGGCGACGGACAGGATTCTTGAAGCGCGCGCCGTTATGTGCGACAACGAGCATAATCTTATTGTGGATCTCGGAGATATCAAGGGCGTTATTCCGAGGGAAGAAGCCGCGATAGGCATACGTGACGGCAGCGTTAAGGATATTGCGGTTTTGAGCCGCGTCAATAAACAAATATGTTTCAAGGTCAATGACATTCTGACGGGACACGGACAAACGGTCGCGCGCCTGAGCCGTGTTTCCGCGCAGCAGGACGCGCTCAACTACATGCTCTCCACATACAAAAAGGGCGATATAATTCCCGCAAGAATAACGCATCTTGAGCCCTTCGGGGCGTTTGCCGATATCGGCTGCGGAATCGTCGGGCTTATAAGCATTGAAAACATATCCGTATCAAGAATATCTCATCCGCGCGACAGGTTTTTTGTCGGGCAGAACATTCGTGTTGTTATTAAAGATATTGACTATGAAAACGGGCGTTTTACGCTTTCCCATAAGGAACTGCTCGGGACATGGGCGGAAAACGCCGCGATGTTCGACGTGGGACAGACGGTCTGCGGTGTGGTTCGCTCAATCGAAGATTACGGGATATTTATTGAATTAACACCCAATCTCGCGGGACTTGCGGAATATAAATCGGGAATAGTTTCGGGACAGCAGGCAACGGTCTACATAAAGAATATCATTCCCGAAAAAATGAAAATAAAGCTCAGCATAATCGACTGCTTTTGCGGCGACGCAAAGCTTGAAGATTACAGATATTTCTGCCACGGAACGCATATTGACGAGTTTGTGTATTCACCTCCGGAAGCAAACAAAATAATAAGAACTTCTTTTGATGAAGTTCCCGTTTGAATGATTTTTCGGGACGCGAAAAAAGCGTCCCGATTATTTTTCGAAAAAAAACGGTTGACAAAGTCGTTGCGTTATTCTATAATAAACTAAACATCATAACGGAGCGTGCAGATGAAAAAGGATAAAAAGAACACGGAAGAATTGCTCGGGCAAATCAAATATGACAGCGGCGCGACCTCGGTTATCGGCGCAGATATCGCAGTTCTCGTCGCCGTTTCAGCGATCGAGTTTATCGCGGGAATTTTCATGAACGGATATTCTGTGGCGGCGGACGCTCTTCACAATATTATTTCCGCTGTTTTTTGCGTAAAACTCGGCAAAAAAATCAAAAAAATCTTCGCCGCCGCAATGATTCCTTTTTCGCTCGCAGGCGTATATTTCGGGTTCGTTCTCACAACGCTCAAGGTATCTTATCTTGACCGCGCACCGAAAATCTGGCTGTTTATGATCATCATCCCCGTTTTGCTGTTGAAAACGGGCTTCGCTATAAATACGGCGGATAAAATCAAACTCAACGGCGTTCGGTGGTTAAAACCCGTTTCCGCTCAAATGAACGTCTGTGTGCTGACTGCCGTCGCCTCTTTCGTCGGTTTGTTTTCCTCATTTTTCATCAGCTTCTACATTGAGGCTGCGATAGCAACTGCGGTAAGCCTTCTTTCTCTGATTGAATGCTTCCGCGTTTTCGGGCAGTTCAGGGCGGAATATCTTGAAAAAGTTATCGAAAACGATACCGTCAAGATTGAGGTTGAGCGGGAACCCGACGAATTTGCCCCGATCTCCGTCGGTGAAATACATCTTCTTTCAAAGTCAATGGGCGTTGACGATACGGATGAAGAAACTGCCAAGACGGAAACGGAGAAAACCTCTGGCGCTGTGACGGTCGGTGAGAAAAACAACGAAAAAGAAAAAAAGAAGACGGAAAAAATTTTCCGCGACGAAAACAGGAACGACGAAGACGACGACTGGTAAAGAAACGGCGGTTGCAAAAAAGCAATCGCCGTTTCTTTACATATAAGCGCGTTTAAGTCTTAAAAACACCGTTTCCGCTTCCTCTTTCGAAAGAAGGATTCCGTATTTTTCGGCTGTCAGACGCAATTCTTCCGCCGAACGCGCGTTTTTGAGCATTTTAATTCTCTTAAGATATTCTTCCATACGTCAAACCGTCTCAAAATACTTTTCAATTTCAAAAGATATTTTGTCGTCCGCCTGCAAATAAGACATACACTCGTTTCGTTTTTCGGCAATATATGTTTTGACCGCATATTCCGGCAAAACGGAACGTACAAATGCGGAGGACGCGCCGAGCTCAACCGCCTCGTAAAGACTGTTCGGAAGAGAAACGAGACCGTCCGTAACACCGCAGGGCGCTTTATACAGGGTTTGTTCGATAGGTTTTCTGACGGGGAGCTTGTGTTCAATTCCGTATATGCCCGCGTTGAGAAGCAGCGTCAGCGCCGCATACGGGGAACACGCGGGGTCTGCGGAGCGAATCTCCACCCTCTTGTTCGCGTCGGGCGCGGCGGGAATCCTGACCAGCTGGGAACGGTTCGTGTTTGACCATGCAACATACTTCGGCGCCTCAAACGAACCGAAACGCGCGTATGAATTTGTCAGAGGGTTCATAAACATCGTTATTTCGTCAATATATGTCAAAACGCCCTCAATAAAGCTTTCGGCAACTTCCCTTTCGGACAGAAAAACATTTTTTCCGTTCTTATAAAGAGAAACGTGAAAATGCAGTCCGCTTCCGCTTTTATCGGGAAACGGCTTCGGCATAAACGAGGCGAAAAGATTGTGCTGCGACGCAAGCGTTTTTACAACGGAACGGTATGTGATATAATTGTCAACGGCCGTGACCGCCGAAGAATATCTGAAATCTATCTCGTTCTGACCGGGACCCCTCTTATGCTGGGAGCTCTGCGGTCTTATGCCCATTTCTTCGAGCGTCAGGCATATTTCACGTCTTATGTCGCCGCCCTTGTCTCTCGGCGAAATATCCATATAACCGGCGCTGTCAAGAGGTGTTCGCGTCGGATTTCCGTCAGAATCGCATTTGAAAAGGTAAAACTCACTTTCAATTCCGACCTTACATTCGTATCCGAGCCCGAGCAGCCGTGAAACCGCCTTTTTCAGCGCGTAACGCAAGTCGCTTTCAAACGGAGACCCGTCCGTGTGCCGGATATCGCAGAACAGGTGCAGTTCCTTCTCTCCCGAAGTCGACCAGGGAAGCAGCGTCATTGTTTCCGGTTCGGGAAAAAGCAGACAGCTGACGCTTTCTTTGTCGGTAAAGCCGGGAATATCCGAGGCGTCGAACGAGATTCCGTTTTCAAAAATTCTCGGCAGCTCCTCAGGCATTACGCATATATTTTTTTGATTTCCGTAAATGTCGCAAAAAGCAAGGCTGACGAATTTTACTCCGTTATCCTCCGCGTAGCGCATTATCTGTTCGTAATCCTTCATCGCAAGCATTCCTATCAATTTATTATATCAATTATAATACAAATAGTGCGCGTTGTCAATATTCATATATAAAAAGCCCTGAATTCAATGAAAGTTTGCTCGTATAAGGTTGACAACCCAAACAAAAAATGATATAATTCAGTTTAATTATAAATCATTTTTAACGGAGAAACAGGTGTAAAAGAATGAGTAAAACTTTTGTTCCGACGGGTTATTTCCCGAAGCTGAACCTTTATGAAACGCAGACCGCCATCGGCTTCACAAACAGAACCTTTGAAGGGTATCTGAGCGAAGCACTCAATTTAAAAAGGGTTTCCGCTCCCCTGTTCGTAGACCCCGAATCGGGGCTTAACGACGACCTGAACGGCGTTGAGCGTCCCGTACAGTTTGAGCTGGCTGACTCCGGAAAACAGGCGCAGATAGTTCACTCTCTCGCAAAATGGAAAAGAATGGCTCTTTATAAATACGGCTTCCGCATCGGAAACGGGCTTTATACAATTATGAATGCGATACGCCGCGACGAAGAGACGGACAATCTCCATTCGGTTTATGTCGATCAGTGGGACTGGGAAAAAGTCATCGACGAAAAGACACGCAATATCGATTATCTGAAAGCGACCGTAAAATCCATCGTCGGAGCGATCTGCGACACGCTTGACGATCTGAAGGTAAAGTTTCCGCAATTAGACACAACGCTGAAAAGAGAGGTCAGCTTTATAACGACTCAGGAGCTTGAAGATATGTATCCGAGCCTTACGCCGAAGCAGCGCGAGGACGCATACCTGAAAGAACATAAAACCGCATTTATCATGCAGATCGGCGATAAATTGAAAAGCGGAAAGAAGCACGACGGCAGAGCACCCGACTATGATGATTGGACGTTAAACGGTGATATTCTGTTCTATAACGAAATTCTCGGCTGCGCATTTGAGATTTCTTCCATGGGCATTCGCGTTGACCCGAAATCGCTTGACGAACAGTTGACAAAGGCGAACGCGGACAACAGAAGAAAATATCCTTTCCACAAAGCGCTTTTGGCGGGAGAACTTCCTCTGACCATAGGCGGCGGTATCGGTCAGTCAAGGCTTTCGATGCTGTTGCAGGGCAAAGCACATATAGGAGAGGTTCAGGTTTCCGTATGGGACGACGAAACTCTTGAAATCTGCCGAAAGAACAATATTGAGATTTTGTGATATGAGTATACTTTATTTTTTCGAATCGATAAGGAATCCCGTTCTTGACACAGTTATGCTCGCGCTGACAAAGCTTGCGGAAGAGTACGTATTTATCGTCGCCGCGCTGCTTATATTCTGGTGTATAGACAAAAAAAACGGTTATTATATGATGACGGTCGGGCTGGTCGGAATAACCCTGAATCAATGGCTGAAAATGCTTTTCAGAATTCCCCGTCCGTGGATTATCGACCCGAACTTCAAGGCTGTCGAAGCCTCAACTCCCGCAGCCAACGATTTTTCGTTTCCGAGCGGACACACCCAGAACGCCGTCGGAACATACGGAAGCATAGCGCGTTTCACACGGCGAAAGTGGCTGCGTATTATCTGCGTTATTCTTGCCGTTCTGATACCCGTTTCAAGGCTTTATCTCGGAGTTCATACTCCTCTCGACGTAGGCGTTTCTTTTGTTATCGGAATCGCGCTTGTGCTCGCGATGTATCCTCTCATCAAAAAGACAGACGAAAAGCCCTGCATACTCGGAATAATCTTCGCTGTTTGTTCCGTTTTAATGATCGCTTTTCTTGTCTTTGCTTATATCAGACCCTTTGAAGTTACGGAAGCATGGCAGACGCAGTGCATCGACGGCGCAATGACGAATGTTTCAAAAATGCTCGGCGCGACGCTCGGCATACTTGTTTCGTGGCTGCTTGACCTGAAATATATTAAATTTGAGACAAAAGCGCCTTGGTACGTTCAGATAATCAAGGTTGTCGGCGGCGTCGGCGTTGTTTTCGGGTTAAAAACGCTTTTCAAAATCGCGCTATTTGCGGTTTTGGGAGACGGAAGTATTCCCGCTCTCATCATCGAGTATTTCCTTGTCATAATCGTCGCAACTGCGCTTGTACCGATGACTTTCAAGCCTCTGAACATACTCTTTACAAAAAGAAAAGAAAAATAAATCCGCAACAACGAACAAGGGGCTGTAAAAAAAACTTGCGTTTTTTTACAGCCCCTTTGGGGATAGGAAAAAAGGTTCAGAATGGGTGAATCGAATCCGAAGGCGTACATAGGTACG
>CAKSFN010000008.1 GCA_934454405.1 uncultured Eubacteriales bacterium
TTTGCCCTGCGGGCAGGAAATCCTGCCTTGCCGCGACCTCGCAAGCGGTTCGCGCTCTGCGGCGGATTTGCGAACCGGATTTCGCATAAATGCGAAACGTCCGAAATGGGGTGGAACTTCCAAAAATTAAGACCAACCCGTTTGGGTTGGTCTTAATTTTTGGAGGCGCCACCCGGAATCGGACCGGGGATGAAGGTTTTGCAGACCTCTGCCTTACCGCTTGGCTATGGCGCCTTATGACGCATACAAAAAAGAGTATGCTTTATATATAAAAAAAATGAACGCGGGGGTTCATTCTTTTTTTTAAGTGGAGCGGTATACGGGGCTCGAACCCGCTACCTCAACCTTGGCAAGGTTGCGCTCTACCAGATGAGCTAATACCGCGTATATGGTGCCTCCGGTCGGAATCGAACCAACGACACGGGGATTTTCAGTCCCCTGCTCTACCAACTGAGCTACAGAGGCAAACCATGGCGACTCCGATGGGACTCGAACCCACGACCTCCGCCGTGACAGGGCGGCGTTCTAACCAACTGAACTACGAAGCCGTATAAACGATTGAAAACGGACGGCGTTTAAGAAAAATGGTGGGAGTTACAGGGCTCGAACCTGTGACCCTCTGTTTGTAAGACAGATGCTCTCCCAGCTGAGCTAAACTCCCGTTCTTAAACAAACAAATGTCCGCAATTTTGTTATCGCCTGACTATTATATCACAGCGACCGTGATTTGTCAACAGTTTTTTTTGAACTTTTTTCTATTCTTGCTGACGGAATAAAACAGGGTCGGCTTTTGAACGCGAAAAAACGAACCGTCACCTCCAGCCCATTTCATAAAAAAGGACGCGGTTGCCCGCGTCCGAAAAAAGATAAAACTCAATACCAGTAATTGCTCGAGGTATATGAATAAAGAGAGCTTATCGCGTAGATCCAAGTAATGACGGAAATAAGGGAAAAAATCATTCCGAGAATGGAAAGAACAAGCCCCGCAACGGACAATCCGACGGACGCGCCCGCGGATTTTGATTTTTTAATTCCGATCGCGGAAAGGATGATGCCCGCAATACACATCAACAGGCACAGCGAGTTAAAATACGGAATCCAAAACAGGCAGCAGCTGACAATTCCCATAACAAGAGCTGCAACGCCCATTCCTTTTCCGGGATTCCCCGGCGTTTTCACAACCGGCTGCTGCTGATATACGGGAGGCTGCTGATAAACCGGCTGCTGATACGAGGGCTGTTGATAAACCTGCTGCTGATAAACGGGTTCGCGGTATTCCGGCTGAGGAGCAGGCTGAGAAACGGGTTGGGGGTTGGGCTGGCTTACAGGCTCGTTCATACTTGTTCCGCAGTTGCCGCAAAAAGCAGAACCGTCGGGAATCTGAGCCCCGCAATTTTTACAAAACATAGTATTCCTCCGTTATAATTCTTTTTTTGAAATCTTCTTATTTAATACAGTATATCATTATTTTCCGAAACTGTCAATATACATCGACATTTTTTTCATCGAAAAAGGCGGCGACGGCGCGGCGTGAAATGTGAAATTTTTGTTTAATTCTCAAAAACCCTTGATTTTTTCGAATTGATTTGGTATAATGATAGTCCAGGTAAATCTTGATGGAGGTGTTTTGAACATGGCAAAGTGTGATGTTTGCGGAAAAGGCGTAAGCTTCGGGATCAAAGTTTCCCACTCCCACAGACGCTCGAACAAAATGTGGAAATCGAATGTCAGACGCGTAAAGGCTGTTGTTGACGGCTCTGTCAAGCACGTTAACGTATGCACGAAGTGTCTCCGTTCCGGCAAGGTTCAGAGAGCTGCCGACTGATTTTTTCTGCGTCGGTATAATTATGAAAACGACAGAAATGTTCTTTCTCCGACGGGAAATTGCATTTCTGTTATTTTTTTGGGGTTTATATGAGCGCGCTGACGATAAAAAAGGACGTAAGGATTGAATTCACCGAGAAAAAATCGGTGTTCATCGGTCACGCTTTTTTTGTTTCGACCGAGGAGCAGGCGCTCGAAAAGCTCGACCTCGTCGCGCGCGAGCACGGGCAGGCGACGCACAACGTCTACGCTTACAGTTTAAGACAGAGCGGCATCCGGCGGTTCAGCGACGCGGGCGAGCCGCAGGGAACGGCGGGAATGCCGGTGCTGAAAGTTATCGCCCTGAACGGACTTGTTGACGTTTGCATAGTTGTTACACGGTATTTCGGCGGAATACTGCTCGGTGCGGGCGGACTTGTTCGGGCGTATACGAAAGCGGCGGCGACAGCTGTTGAAGAAGCGGGCAAAACGGAAATAATTCTTGCAACGACGTTTTTGCTCGAATACGGTTACGAGTTTCACGAAAGCATATCGCGAATCCTTGAAAAATACGGCGCCGTGATAAAGGATAAAAAGTTTACGGACAAAGTTTCGGTTGCGGCTGTTCTGCCGTCGGACGACCTTGCGAAATTGAAAGAAGAGTTAAACGCTGTTTACTATTCGCGCGTCACGGTCACCGATATAGACTCGACATTTACGAGAAAATAACATTTGGGGATGTAAAAAAACCTGCATTTTTTTACATCCCCTTTTTTTTTACGGATCGATACCTGAAAATCGGGATTGTTTGAAATTATTTCACAAACAGGTACTACCAAAAAGCCGTGATATCGGTTATTATAGAATAAAAAAGGAAAGAAGTGTTGAACTATGATTTTTTGCGTCGAGGACGATAAAAGCATACGCGACCTTGTGATCTACACTCTGTCGTCCGTGGGGTATGAGGCGACGGGCTTCGCGGCGGGCAAAGAGCTTTTCGCGGCGCTTGAAAAACAGGTTCCGCAGCTTATAATGCTTGATATAATGCTTCCCGAAGAAGACGGGCTTTCTATCCTCAAAAAGCTGAAAAACGACCCGAGAACGGAAAATATACCCGTTATTATGGCAACCGCTAAAGGGACGGAGTACGACAAGGTTATAGGCCTTGACCTCGGTGCGGACGATTATCTTGCAAAACCGTTCGGAATGATGGAAATGATCTCGCGCGTCAAGGCGGTTCTGCGCCGCGCCGCGCCGAAAAAGGATACGGAGCAGCTTAAAAAGGGAACTTTGGAGCTTGACGAAAAAAGACACGAGGTTCGCGTGAACGGAAAAACGGTACAGCTGACCTTGAAGGAATACGAGCTTCTCCGCATTTTTATGGAAAATCCCGGTATCGTATTTTCGAGGGATCGCCTTCTTTCAAGCGTCTGGGGCATAGATTTTATCGGAGAGAGCCGCACCGTGGACGTTCATATCGGCACTCTTCGAACAAAGCTGGGCGAATGCGGAGATTACATAGAAACGGTTCGCGGCGTCGGATATAAGATGGAGGACGAAAAATGACAAAAAGAATTTTCCGCTCCGTCTGCATCGTCGCGGTAGCCGTGCTTCTCGCATCTCTTGCGCTTGTTATGGGTGTGCTTTATGACTATTTTTCCGGCTCGCAGGAAGAACAGTTAAGAACGCAGACCGACCTTGCGGCGCAGGGCATTGAGAACGAGGGAGCCGCATATTTCAACGGTCTTGTTTCCGACGATCTGCGTATAACGTGGATAGACAGAGAGGGAAGAGTTCTTTTTGACAACAAAACGGACGCGACCTCCATGGAAAACCACCTTGAAAGAGAAGAGGTAAAGCAGGCGATTGAAAAGGGCTACGGAAAAAGCGCCCGTTATTCGGAAACTCTGACGGAAAAAAGCCTGTATTCGGCAAAAAAGCTCTCCGACGGCTCCGTCGTCCGTCTCTCGGTTTCTCAGTATTCCGTTCTTACTCTGTTCCTCGGAATGCTGCGCCCCGTGCTTATAATCGCGCTTGTGGCGGTCATTCTCGCGCTTTTGCTGGCATACCGTCTTTCAAAAAAGATTGTAACGCCGCTGAACCGTCTTAATCTCGACGCTCCTCTTTCAGACGAGGTCTACGAAGAAATTTCTCCTCTCCTCAAACGTATGGACGCGCAGCAAAAGCAGTTAAAGAAACAGTCCGATGAGCTCAAACGGAAAAAGGAAGAGTTTGAAACGGCAACGGAAAATATGAGAGAAGGTCTTGTTATCCTCAACGAAAAAGGCGTTGTGCTGAGCCTTAACCGAGCCTCCTCGGAAATGCTCGGCATCTCGGAAAACGCCGTCGGAAAGGATATTTTTGCCGAAAAAGCATCATCCGAAAGTCTGAAAGAATTAATAAGAAAGGCTCTTTCCGGCAAGGACGGAGAAAGCTTTCTATCACTTAAAGACGGAAGATATCAGATAATCGCGAACCCCGTTTTGACGGAAGGAAAAGTGACGGGCGCGGCGCTGCTCGTTCTCGACGTGACCGAAAAAGAAAAAACGGAACAGATGAGAAGAGAATTTACCGCAAACGTCTCCCACGAGCTGAAAACCCCTCTTCAAACGATTTCGGGCTACGCGGAGCTGCTCGCAAACGGAATGGCGGCGGACAGGGACAAAACCGCTTTCGGCGGAAAAATATACGCGGAAGCGCAGCGAATGATCCGCCTTGTTGAAGACATCATAAAGCTTTCGAATCTGGACGAGGGCGCGGCGGAACTTTCAAGAGAAACCGTCGATCTTTACGCAACGGCGGAGGATGTTGTCAAAAGTCTTCTTCCTGCGGCGGAAAAAGAGAACATCACTCTTTCTCTTGAAGGAGAAAAAGCCGAAATAAACGGGATTTCTCAACTGCTGGCAGCCGTTGTTTACAACCTGTGCGACAACGCGATAAAATACAACAAAGACGGCGGCAAGGTTTCCGTAAAAGTCAAAAACGCCCCGGAAGGAGTTTTTCTTTCGGTCGGGGATACCGGAATAGGAATACCGAAAGAGCAGCAGGAAAGGATATTCGAGCGTTTTTACAGAGTTGACAAAAGCCATTCAAAGGAGGTCGGCGGAACGGGGCTCGGACTTTCGATAGTCAAGCACGCGGCGCGGCTTCACGACGCGAAAATCTCTCTTGAAAGCGATGTCGGAAAGGGAACGGAGATCACCGTTGTTTTTCCGAGGCAGGAGAAAAAAGCGTAAAACCTCTGTTAAAAGTTTCTCTTTTCGCGTTCTTTTTTCCGTTTTTTCGGAAATTTTGCTTTTCGGGCGCTTTTTATGCCGGACTTTACACGGATTTTACATAAAACCCGTAACGGATTTGACCTTTCTCGATTAAAATTATCATGTATAATGGTAGTTTTTTGTTGAGAAAGGTCTTTTTGTATGGATTTTTTTGATTCGGGATCGGCATTTAACATATTTAATATGCTGGCGCTTGTCGGGGGGCTTTGTCTCTTCCTTTTCGGTATGAACCTTATGGGGCAGGCGCTTGAACGCCGCGCGGGCAACAAACTTCGCCCCCTGCTCGCAAAAATGACGGAGCATAAATTAAAAGGCTTTTTCACGGGGCTCGGGATAACCTCGATAATCCAAAGCTCGTCGGCGACAACGGTTATGGTGGTGGGCTTCGTCAATTCAGGTCTGATGTCCTTAAAGCAGGCAACGAACGTCATCATCGGAGCGAACGTCGGAACCACCGTTACCGGCTGGATACTCAGCCTGACGGGAATCAGCGGCGACAACGTCTGGGTAAATCTGTTGAAGCCGTCGTCTTTCGTACCCGTTCTCGCTTTTTTCGGCATAATTATGCTTATGATGTCGAAAAAGCAGAAATCAAAGGATACCGGAACCATTTTGCTTGGATTCGCAACGCTTATGTTCGGTATGGAGGCGATGTCGGGCGCGGTTTCGGGCTTGTCCGAGATAGAGGGCTTCCGGAATCTTTTCATTGCGTTTGAAAACCCGTTCCTCGGCGTTCTCGTCGGCGCGGCTCTGACGTGCGTCATTCAGTCAAGCTCCGCCTCCGTCGGCATTTTACAGGCGCTTTCGACGACGGGGCAGGTTTCGATAGGAGCCTCCGTTCCGATTGTTATGGGGGACGGCATAGGAACATGCATAACCGCCGTTATTTCTTCGATAGGCGCAAAACGCGAGGCGAAAAGAGCCGCAGTGATTCACCTTGTTTTCAACATAATCGGCACGGCTTTCTGCATGACCTGCTTCTGCGTTGCAAAATATGTTTTTCTCGACCCGGCAGGCTCGGCGCTGCTCTCATCTTCGGCGTCCGAGCTTACGATAGCAGTTGTCAACACGGCTTTCAAAGTTGCCAGCACGCTGCTCATTCTGCCGGTATCCGGCATACTTGAAAAAATCGCAAGAAAAATTCTTCCCGCGACAAAAGAAGAAAAACCGGAGGAACTTGACACCCGTCTTTACTCAACGCCCGAACTCGCGATTGAGCATTGCCGCGCAACCGCCGTAAAAATGGCGGAATACGCCTTTTCCGCGCTGAAAGAGGGAATGGAAAGCATCAACTCTTATTCGCAGAAGCTTGCCGACGGCGTCCGCAAAAAAGAGGCGAAAACGGATAAGTACGAGGATATGCTGAGCGAATATCTCGTGGGTCTGACGGCGCTTCCCATCTCCGAAAAAGTGACCATCGCCTCGGCAAAGCTTCTCAAAAGCGTGGGAGATCTCGAACGGATCGCGGATCACGCGGTGAACCTTGCGGAAGCGGCGGAGGAGCTGAAAGACAAGAATGAGGCTCTTTCCGAAAAAGCGAAAAAGGAGCTTGCGGTGCTTGAAGCGGCGATTACGGAGGTTCTCGACAGAACGTATTCGGCTTTCGCGGAGGACGATCCTGTTGCGGCAGAGCATATCGAGCCGCTTGAACAGATAATCGACTCCCTGAAAGAACAGCTGCGGACAAATCATGTTCTCCGCCTGCAAAACGGCGGATGCAGCATGGAGGTGGGCTTTGTCTGGGCGGACATCCTGACAGATCTCGAAAGAGTTTCGGATCATTGCGCCAATATCGCAGACAGCATCATAGACGCGGCGAACAAGAGTATGAATATGCATGAAAAACTGCGTGCGGAGCTGCGCAACAGCCCCGAATTTGCAAGGGACTACGAGCTTTTTGAAAAGAAATACTCTCTTCCCGAGCATTGACAAAAAAAACATAATCTGATATAATGAGGACCGTAAAAACCGCGTTTTTTACGGTCCTCTTTTTTCGGGGGGGGGGGGGACGAAAAAAAAGATTTATCCCCTCCGCAACCGAAAAAACGAGCAAAAGAACCAAATACGCAAACGGTCTGCTTTTTCGCGTTGTTTTCGCGTCTTTGCGAACGGTTTTTTTATCACCTTTTCAGAAGGATATTTTTATGACGGACAAAATCATTCTTGAGGGCGCAATAAGCGTCAAGGCGGCGGTCGAGGCGGGGAACCGCGACGTTTTCCGCATATATACGGACGAAAAAAAATACTCCCGCGATTTCGGATATATATGCCGAAAAGCGAGAGAAAAAGGGATTGAATGCGTTCGGACGGACGCGGACGGGATCTCCGAGCTGACGAAAGGAGCCTCCCACGGCGGAATCTGCGCGGAAGTCGGCGCGCGGAGATACGCGGAGCCCGAAAACCTTTTTGAGAGAGAAAACCCGTTTGTCGTTTTGCTTGAAGGGGTGGAAGATCCTTACAATTTCGGGGATATAATCAGAAGCGTTTACGCCGCGGGAGCGACGGGGCTTATCGTGCCTAAAAGGAATTGGATGAGCGCGGACGCGGTTGTGACAAGGGCTTCCGCGGGCGCGTCCGAATTTATAACCGCGGCTGCCGTCGATGATTTCGTTCCTTTTCTGAAAGAAGCGAAAAGGCGGGGGATATCCGTCGTAGCGGCGGACAGAAAGGACGCGGTCGATATGTACGGCGCTGACCTTGCAAGCCCCCTCGTTCTCGCGATAGGCGGCTCGTACAGGGGTCTTTCAAAGCCCGTTTTCGACGAGGCGGACACGAAAATATTCATTCCTTACGGAAACGCTTTCCGCAACTCTCTTTCGGCGGCGGGCGCGGCGGCGGCGATAGCCTTTGAGGCGTTCAGACAGCGCTCCGCGAAAAACGAGTAACGCGGCAGCCGTCGGCACTCTGCCGTTCAGATTGTAAATATTGTGAATTATAAAGCGGAGCCTCTTTTTTAGAAACTCCGCTTTTATATCGCCCTTTCGGGATTATTTTTAGTCTGTCCTTTCAAAAACAAGGTCGGAGAAAGGACAGTATGTTCGGGAAAGATTTCTTTCCTCGGCGGGCAGCAAACGCTTCTCCTCATCCTTGCTTTTATTATATCAGATACGTTCCGTCGCGTTATGTCGAACGGCGGAACGATATTCGGAAAAATTCGGGGAAGTCCTTTACGGAAAAAAGACATAAAGTCGGTTCCGTAAAAGTTTCCCCTTCGTTTTTTATGAATCACGGTTTTTTTCGATTCTTTTTTTCTTCCTTCGGAGGGCGTCCTTTTTGTTCCTTGAAATCAGGAAGGCGCAGGCGACAATTGTCGTAACGCAGTTGATAAGGCACATCCACTTAAACGTTGCGCTGTTGATAAAGCCCATCGCGTCGTTTATGAACATATCAATAATGAGAATCACGAGAAAGGCGAGCGAAAAACCTATAGATATATGGGGAACGACCGCTTTAATATATCTTGAAACTTTTTTCATAAGCCTTCACCTCAATCCTTCGGGAAATAGATTATATCGCTGACGGAGCGACCGCCGCCGTAAGGTTTGTTTATCGTCGAATTTCCTTTGTCCCAGACCATAACGGAAGATTTTCCGCCGTCAAGATTATATGCCACGGAGCATCCGAGCTCCTTGAAAAGATTGGAAAGCTCAGACATTTTCATTCCCGTGCTGTTTCCCTCTCCTCTGCCGTCCACGGCGACGAGGCAATAATGACCGGGCTCGTAATATCCTATTGCCGAGCGCGGGTTCGCGGGCGTTACCGAACTGTCAAACTCGGTTTTTGCATTGCCTTCCGCGTCGAGAAGCGACGGGCCGAAGGACCAGACATCGAGAACGGATGTGCCTTCCGCCTCTGCGGCGGCTTGAATTTTTCCGAGGTTGAACTCCTCTTTCGAATATACTTTCATAACGCCGTTTTTGAATAAAACGAGCGTATCTTTGAAAACGCTTTCACGAATAAGCTGACCGTTGCGAACGACCGTTCCCTGATTTCTTGCGCCGAAATAGTCCCCGTTTATCGCGACTATCGCGTCGTTTTTCTGCGCCATATCGGCAACGTCGGAGGAAAAGCCCGAGGAGCGCGCGGTTTTGAAATAATCCGTGTTTCTGATGTATACGTCCGCGACATAATAAACCACGAATCTGCCCGTCGATTTATCTTCAAAGCGCCGCCATGTGACGCTGACATTTCTGCCGATATATGAGTTTTCCGTCTGAACAGGCTCTCCGTCCGTGAATTTATCCTTGAAAACAGCGCTGAAATCGCCGTCGGCGGTCGTCGTTTTGTCCCCGTTGTTGTTGACGACCTTCAGCGTGGGAGCCGTTCCGTCGTCCTTAACGGTTTTCTCTTTCACGACGTCTATCGCAACGGGCGTTACGCCCTGAAGGGGAGCTTTTACCTTGAACGAAAAAGTGAATATCTCGCCCTTGTATACGAAAACCGACCCCGACGCGCCGGCTTCGGCTGTCAGAGTAACCTTTTTCAAACCGTCTGCGCCGTCTTCTTCCGTAAACTCAAAAACAGCGTCGGAGGCAAGCCCGCTGCCGGGAGCGTATTCTCCTTCGGGCGTCAGTTTTGACGGATCGTAAGAAAAAACGATGGCAGTTTTCTTTATCTTTGAAGACGAAACGACTGAAATCTCCGCTTTTACCGTCTCTCCCACGTTTGCCGCGGGAGCGGAAAGCGTCAGCTGCAGGTCCTTCGGCTTCTGCGTCAGGTCCGTTATGCTCGAATCGTCAACCGAGCTTTCGTTTTTGATATAAGCGCGCCCGTGATCTATATATGCAAACAAAAGAAGAATAAATCCGGCAAGAAGAATATCCGCGATGACGGTGACCGCGACGGATCGGATTTTTCCCTTCTTTTTTGCTGCGGAAGCTTTTGCCGCGCGGCGGTTATCCTCGTCATAATTATTGTTTTCCCCCAAATTTTCCACCTCTTTCAAGCATTTTGCACGGTTTGGATTAATTGTAACATACAAATATGTATATTTCAATACAATAAGATATTTTTTACGAAACTGCCTTGATTTTTTCAGATATATATACTATAATATATATAGGTGATGGTATACCTGCGAAGTTTAATAAGAGGATGGTATTTTTATGGAGTCAAAAGCCGCAACAATGTTGAAATTGAAGGACGACCAGTTTCCGATGGGAATTGTTCCGACGGTCGGGACGGTTGAACTCAGCAACAAGATCAACGAGTATCTGATAAAATGGTATTATGAGGCGAACCCCGATATGGCGGACGAGCCCGACGCAAAAAAAACGCTGCTCGTTTCGGCAAAATGCCCGCGTTTCGCGTCGGGTGACGGAAAGGGAACTCTTTCCGAAACGGTCAGAGGCGACGATCTTTTTATCGTTACCGATGTCGGGAATTACAGCTGCGAATACAATATGTTCGGCAGAAGCGTTCCGATGAGCCCGGACGACCATTATCAGGATCTGAAAAGAATCATCTCCGCAGTCGGAGGAAAAGCTTCCAGAATCAATGTTATTATGCCTATTCTTTACGGCGGAAGACAACACAAACGCTCATCGAGGGAGTCTCTTGACTGCGCAATAGCCCTGCAGGAGCTCGAAGCGATGGGAGTTGAAAACATCATCACATTCGACGCTCACGACCCGCGCGTTCAGAATGCGGTTCCTCTTATGGGCTTTGACAATGTTATGCCCTACTATCAGGTTTTGAAAGCTCTTTTCAGAAAGGTCAGGGATTTGAAGATCGACAAAGACCACCTGATGGTCGTAAGCCCCGACGAGGGAGCCATCAACAGAAATATGTACTATGCCTCCGTTATGGGCGTCGATCTCGGAATGTTCTATAAGAGAAGGGACTTTTCCGTTATCGTCAACGGCAGAAACCCCATCGTCGCGCACGAATATCTCGGAACGTCGGTCAAAGACAAGGACGTCCTTGTTGCGGACGATATAATCGCTTCGGGCGACTCCATGCTCCGTCTTGCGGAGGATCTGAAAAACGAAGGCGCAAAGAGAATCTTTATGTTTGCGACCTACGGTCTTTTCACCGAGGGGCTGGAAAAATTCCAGAAAGCGGTTGACGACGGTCTCATAAACGGAGTTCTTTCGACAAACCTGACCTACCGTATGCCGGAGCTTCTCAAAAAAGACTGGTATATTCAGGTGGATATGTCAAAATACATCGCTTATTTCATTCTCGCTCTTCACAGAAATCAGTCCATCACCACTCTTCTTGACCCGCATAAAAAAATCGCGGATCTTCTTGAAAGATATAAGAACGGAAATCTTTAAAATGTATCACTTCTACGCTGTTATCAACAGGATGAAATACATAAACCGCTGGGGGCTTATGCGGAATACCGACCGGGAGAATCTGAAAGAGCATTCTTTTCAGGTCGCCGTGCTTGCCCATGCGCTTGCGCTGATCGAAAAAGAGCGTTTCGGCGAAAAAATCGACCCGGACAAGGCGGCGGTCGTCGCTCTTTTTCACGACGCTTCGGAGATAATAACAGGGGATATGCCGACACCCGTCAAGTATTACAACGACGGGATACGCCGCGTTTACAAGGACATTGAAAGAGACGCGAACGCGCTGCTCGTCAAAAAACTCCCCGAAGATCTGCAGCCGACGTATTCGGAGCTGCTTTCGGAGGAGGATTCTCCCGAACGCCGATGCGTCAAGGCGGCGGACACCTTGAGCGCATACATCAAATGCGGGGAGGAGCTTAAAGCCGGAAACCGAGAGTTTGAAGGCGCGGCAAAATCAATCAGAGAAAAACTCGAGAAAATCCCGCTCAAAAGCGTGCGCGTTTTTATCGACGAATTTCTCGACAGCTATTCGCTCTCTCTCGACGAACAGTCATAGCTCTCAGAACAACTCTTCCACCTCTCTTTTTTCTGCTTTCGGAGGTTATACACTTGAAAAAAACTGCTTCTTTATTGCTTCTTTTTGCAATTCTCATATCCGCTTTCTCCTCGTGCGCCGTTATTGACTACAACTCTCCCGTTGAAAAGTATAACGGTCCGTATGCCGAAACGAACGGTGTTTTTGCCGCGACTGACGATCTCGGAAGAGTCCTGACGGAAAAGGAGGACACCGCTTACGACGACAGAAGCGTCGGAATTTTTTATTTTCTTTGGGTGGGAACAAACGTCAACGGCTCGAACGACAGTTCTTACGAGGCGTATGATAACTCCGTTACCATACAAAAGTTCAAAGAACAGTACCCCGAGGGAACATTCCTTTCTTCCGAAATATGGGAATCTCTCGGCGGAGCGCACATCGGGCAGCAGGCGTTCTGGGGCAAGCCTCTTTTCGATTATTATACTTCCTCCGACGCATGGGTTTACAGAAAACACTGCCAGATGCTGACCGACGCGGGGATAGACTACATAGTTTTTGATACGACGAACGGGCAGATATTCACGCAGAACGTAATGACGCTCATCGCGGTTTGGCATGAGTTCCTCGAACAGGGCTACAATGTTCCGAAACTCGCGTTTTATACCCACACGAACGCGCAGGAAACGATGAACAAAATATACACGGCGTTCTACAACAACAGCTCTTTGAAAAAACAGTTCCCGCGTCTGGACGAGCTTTGGTACAAGTGGCGGTATGACGGAAGCAACAAGCCGCTTATCATCGGAACAAAAGCGGCGCCGGACAGCAACGACAAAAACATAAGCTATTCCACAAAGCAGAACTGGAACGCCATTCTCGACTATTTTGCGATAAGGTCGTATATATGGCCGAACGATATCGGCTCGCCCGATATCCAAAACGGTTTTCCGTGGATGGAATTCAAACGTCTTTACCGCTCCGACGCGATTTGCGGCAAGAGAGGAGAGGGCGTTGTCAATGTTTCGGCGGCGCAGCATTATCCTTCGGTCTGCTTTTCCTCAAGCTGGTATAAAGACCCGGACGAGGTCAACAGAACGAGATCTTTCAAGTGTATTGATATTTTCAAAAGGCGCAAACCGGAAGAGGGGCAGAACATAAAAGACGACGACGCGTATCTTTACGGTTACAATTTTGCGGATCAGTGGAGCTTTGCGCTCGCGGAAAAGAATGCGGAGAGTATTCAGTCCGTTTTTGTGACGGGTTGGAACGAATGGGTCGCGTTCAGACAGGATCCCGTTCTCGCAAAAGTCAACTACCCCGTCGCGTTTATAGATATGGCTGACATAAACAACAGCAGAGATATCGAACCCATGGAAGGCGGGTTCGGAGATAACTATTACATGCAGCTGATAGACAATGTCCGCAAGTTCAAGGGAACGGGCAATCGCGTTTATGTCGGAGACAAAACGACCATAGACATCGCAGGCTCGTTTGAACAATGGAACGACAGCCGCATAACCGCAAAATACACGGATTACGAAAACGACACGGAGGACAGGCACGGCAGAGGCTGGGGCACGAACAGCGTGCTTCGCAACCTCACGGGACGCAACGACTTTGTTTTTCTGAAAACCTGCAGAGATGACAACAGCATATACTTCTACGCGCAGACTGCAAAAGACATCTCTTTTGAGGGAGGAAACCCGATGACGCTGTTCATAGACAGCGGAAACGGATCTTCTCAAAACTGGGAGGGCTACGATTTTGCCGTTGAAATAACGGCGGCGGACAAAGCGGTTCTCAAAGCCGCGACGGGAACGGACGGAGAGTGGAGAACCGTCGGCGATTGCGAAATCAAATGCGAGGGAAACAAAGTTATGATTTCGGTTTCGAGAGAAGCGATAAATTCTCCCGAATATACGGGCAGACGCCTTGTAGACATCCGCTTTAAGTGGACGGACAACTGCAACGACCCCGAAACGGGTTCTCTCAGCGTTTTCGACTTCTATAAAAACGGAGACGCCGCGCCTTACGGAAGAATGAATTACGTCTTCTCCGAAGCGCCCGAAAGCTCAAATAAATAAAAAATCGCGAAGCCGGGGGAAACTTTTTCCCTCGGCTCCGAAAAAGAGGAACGGAAATATGGAATACTTTCAGGTTCTTTTGCCGTTGGCGATAATTCTTGTAATATCAAAAATTTTCGGAAAGATATGCGTCCGTCTCGGCATTCCGCAGGTCATCGGTCTTATCGCGGCGGGAATCCTCGTCAGCGTTGTCGAATATATCCCCGGACCGATGCAGGACTTTTTCGCAAGCGGAAGCCCCGCGTTGACGGGACTCGGTTTTTTTGCGAAAATAGGCGTTGTTCTCATTATGTTCAACGCGGGGCTTGACATAAACGTCAAGCAGATTAAATCCGTCGGCGTGCCCGCAACGATAATAACACTGGCGGGGGTTTTCGTGCCGATGATCCTCGGCTTTATTGCCGCCTGCTTTATCAGAAACGGCACCATGATAGGTCTGACGCACGACCAGTATTTTACAAATCTCTTTTACGGGGTCATAATGACGGCAACGTCGGTCAGCGTTACCGTTGCCACGCTTCAGGAGCTCGGAAAGCTTTCTTCAAAGGTCGGAACGACCGTCGTTACGGCGGCAATACTCGACGACATTGTGGGAATAATCGTTTTATCCGTCGTTATCGGAATGAGCGGAAAAGAGGACGGAGAAACGGAAAGTCCGTGGATAGTTCTGCTGAAAACGGTTCTTTTCTTTATCGCCGCCGTGTTCGTGGGCTGGCTCGCAAGAAAGATTTTTGCCGCTGTTGAAAGAAAATTTCCGCACCACAGACTTTTACCCGTTATGAGCGTCGCTCTCTGCTTTTTCTTTGCGTACGCGGCGGAAAAGGTTTTCGGAGTTGCGGATATAACGGGCGCGTTTGTCGCAGGTATGGTGCTTTCGTCGAATCCCGAAGCAAACTATATCGAGCGCCGCTCCGAAATTATGGGGTATATGATGTTCACCCCCGTATTCTTCGCAAATATCGCTATCGCAAACAAATTCAGCCTCCCCGATATGAATATGCTCATCTTCGGGCTTGTTTTCGTTGTTGTGGCGCTGCTCGGCAAGGTTATCGGCTGCGGCGGCACCGCGCTTCTTTGCAAGTATAACAAAAAAGACGCTTTCCGTGTCGGAATAGGGATGATGGCTCGCGCCGAGGTTGCGCTTGTCTGCGCCCAAAAAGGAGTTGACGCAGGTCTCATACACGCCGATATTATGCCTTTCATTCTTCTTTTGATAGTGATTTCAAGCCTCGTGACGCCTATTCTTCTCAAAGCCTCATACAAAGAAGACAAGAAAAAGATAGATATGGCTGCGGCGGCGGTGCTTGCGGAAAACGCCGCGAAGAAAAAGGGGAAATGATCCGAAAAAACTTTTCCCGTTGCAAACCGTCCGCGCAATTATAATATAAAAGAACCGACCTCCGCGGAGTTTTCCGCAGAGGTCGGTTTTTCGTCGATAATCCTTTTTTCTAAATTTCTTCTATAAGAACAGAGGCAAGAGCCTTCACGCCCTCTCCGTTTCCGACAAATCCGAGCCCTTCTTCGGTTTTGCCCTTTACGCTGACGCAGGAAGGGGAAATACCGAGCGCGGCGGCTATGTTTTCGCACATTTTTTCGGTATAAACGCCTATCTTCGGAGATTGCATAACAACGACGCAGTCAAGGTTTACGACCCCGTAACCTTTTTTCGCAAGAAGCTCCGCCGTTTTTTCAAGAAGAAGAAGGCTTGAAATATCCTTAAAGCTCATATCGTCGTCGGGAAACGCTTTTCCGATGTCTCCGAGCTTCGCCGCTCCCATAACGGCGTCTGTCACGGCGTGAGAAAGGACGTCCGCGTCCGAATGCCCGTCAAGGCCTTTTTCAAACGGAATTTCAACGCCTCCGAGTATAAGTTTTCTTCCCGCAGCGAAGCGGTGCGAATCATAGCCTATGCCCGTTCTCATAAAGTTTTCCTCACTTTTTATCCGTATTGTCGAAAAGTCTGCCGACTTTCCACCAGCCGTAGCCGCCTTTTATATCGGAACAGTAATACATTCCGCGAAATTCACCGCGGACAATGTCCTCATACGCGCTTCCGACCCATGTTTTTTCGTCAACGGGACTTTTTGCCGGGGACGGAATGACCTCAATAAAATCAGGGATGAATTTTTCCGCAAGCAGCAGCGCGCGCGGCATGTGAAAATCGGCGGTGACCAGAATCAGGGAATGAATGTCTTTCAGGCCGACCGTCCGCGAAAGCTCGAGAAGAGAACCGAGCATATTGTCGGCGGTCGTCAAAGAAAATTTATCAAGCAGAACCGCGTCTTCCGGAACGCCGAGCAGAAGAGCCTGTTTTTTCATGCGCTCCGCTTCACATTCGCCTTCACGGTAAACGCCGCCTGAAAAAACAATGCGTTCAGCTCTTCCGTCAAAAAACAGCTTGACGGCGTGGGGAACTCTTACTTTGTTTGCGGACGGACAGCCGAGACAAACTATCGCGTCAGCCTTTTTTCCGCTGTCCTTTATTCCGGGGAACACCGTTTTTCCTATGATCTCATCGGTTATTTCTGGTGGGAGAGTTTCTTCGTAATACGATTTGTCAAGCACCGTGTCGGGAGTAAACATCAGAATTTTTCCTCGCCGTATTTTTCCGTTATAAGTTCCGCCGCTTTATAAATGTCGCCGCAGCCGAGCGTTATAAACAGATCTCCCGGTTGCGCAAGTTCTTTTACCCTGTCGGCGATCGCGTTGAAATCGGGCATAAATTCCGCATTTTTCAGGCGCGCGACAACATCCTGTGCATATATATGATAATCGTCGTTCGTTTCTCTTGCCGCATAAATGGGAGGGATAAGAACCTTGTCAACCGTTGAAAGCACGGCGACAAAATCATCCATAAGCATTTTCGTTCTCGAATATGTATGCGGCTGATGTATCGCGATTATTCGCTTGAAACCGAGATCGCGTGCGGTTGCAAAGGTGACCCTGTACGCGTCCGGGTGGTGCGCGTAATCGTCCGCGACTATCGCTCCGTTCAGTTTGCAATGATATTCAAAGCGTCTGCCCGTGCCGTTGTAATCGTGAAGTCCGCGCGCAATATCGTCCGCATCTATGCCAGCCGTGAAGCAGGCCGCAGCGGCGGCAAGCGCATTGTAAACATTATGCCTGCCGGGAACGGAAAGATCGACATGCGCAAAAAACTCACCGTTATGAAGTATGTCAAAAGACGGAAGCCCGTGCGTCAAAGTTACGTTGCGCGCCGTAAAATCGCCTTTTTCAAGCCCGAAATAAACAACATTGCCTGTATAACCTTCAAGCATTTTTTTGCTGTTTTCGTCTTCTGCGTTCGCAATAACGGTTCCGCCCTCTCGTGTGTTGAGCAGGTATTTTTTGAAAGTGTTTATCAGGTTTTCAAGAGTTTTGAAATACTCCATGTGATCCTCTTTTACATTGAGGATAACGGAAATTCTCGGCTTGAAGTGCAGAAAAGAGCTCTTAAACTCGCAACTCTCGAAAATGCACATTTCGTTTGTCTTTCCGACGAGATACGAGCTGTCTATCCGCTTCATGTGACCGCCGATTATGGAAGAAGCGTCCCTTTTTGCGGAAAGGAATACGGATGTTATCATTGAAGTCGTCGTTGTTTTTCCGTGCGTGCCTGCAACGCCTATCGCGTCCTTATATCCGTCTATGATATAACCGAGCAGCTCCGCGCGGCGATAAACGGGTATGTTATGTTCTTTCGTGTATATGAGTTCAGGGTTTGTGTCCATTATTGCGTCGGTTTTGATAATTATATCGGGGGCGAAGTTCTCAACGTTTTCCGCCTTTTGACCGACAGTTACCTCCGCGCCGAACTTGCGCAGATGTTCAACCGTTGCGGATTCCTGCATATCGGAGCCTGCGACCGTGTAGCCGCGTCGGATAAGAATTTCCGCAAGGCTGGACATCGAAGAACCGCCTATACCCATAAAATATACTTTTTTAATTCCGTCCAAGTTCATATAAAAGCATCTCCGTTCCAAATCAAACCATTCCGAAGTATATCAAAAGCACAGAAACGTCTGCGGGATTGACACCCGAAAGGCGGCTTGCCTGCCCGATTGACGAGGGGCGCGCCTCCTCGAGCCTTTGCGCGGCTTCGATGCGAAGCCCCTTTATCTGCGAATAATCGACATCCGCCGGGATTTTTTTGCGTTCAAGCCTCGCGTACTGCTCCGCCTGAGCTTTTTCGCGCCGTATATAACCGTCGTATTTTATTTTTATCTCAACTTCCTGCTTCTCGCGTCGCGAAAGAGAAGGTCTTTCTTTATCGACGGGTTCGAGACAGGCATAATCGAGTTCCGGTCTTTTTATAAGCTCCGAAAGCGTTATTCCCGTTGCGGGAAGAGGGGTGTTCCTCGCTTCAACGATTTTTTTGAGTTCCGCGTTGGGCGGAATGAATGTTTTTCCGCAGCGCTCTATCTCTTTTTCTATCCGCGCTTCCTTTTCCAGAAATTTTTTATACCGTTCGTCCGAAATCAAGCCTATTTCGTGCCCCAAAGGCGTAAGCCGTTCGTCCGCGTTGTCCTGTCGGAGCAGAAGTCTGTATTCGGAGCGCGAAGTCATTATCCTGTAAGGCTCTTCCGTGCCCTTTGTTACCAAATCATCTATCATAACGCCGATATACGAATTTGCGCGGTCGAAAACCACCTGTTCTCTGCCGAGAATCTTCATAGACGCATTTATTCCGGCAACAAGCCCCTGCGCGGCGGCTTCCTCATAACCGGAGGTTCCGTTAAACTGCCCCGCGCCGTAAAGACCCTCCGTTTTTTTTGTTTCAAGCGTCGGCAAAAGCTCTCTCGGATCGACGCAGTCATACTCTATGGCATACGCCGTTCGCATAATTTTTGCGTTTTCAAGCCCCTTGACGGAATGAATCATTTCGATCTGCACATCTTCGGGCAGGGAGGACGACATTCCGCCGAGGTACATTTCATCCGTGTCCGCGCCCATCGGCTCAACAAAAAGCTGGTGACGCGATTTATCCGCAAAACGTACTATTTTTGTTTCGATGGACGGGCAGTAACGCGGTCCAACGCCGACAATATCGCCCGAATACATCGGCGAACGTTCAAGGTTTTTTCTGATTATTTCGTGCGTTTTCTCGTTTGTATACGCTATCCAGCAGTCGGCTGTGTTTTCGCCGACATCTTCGTTTTCAAAACTCATAGGCTCAACGGGGTCGTCGCCGCGCTGGACTTCAAGCGCCGAAAAATCAACACTTTTTCTGTGTATTCTCGCAGGCGTTCCCGTTTTGAAGCGTCGGAGCGAAAGCCCGAGCGAAAGAAGGCTTTTCTGAAGCTCGGTCGCCGCATGCATTCCGTCGGGGCCGCCCTCATAGTTTATGTCGCCGATAAAAATTCTGCCTCCGAGAAACGTTCCCGTCGCAACGATAGCCGCGCGGACTTTATAAACCGCGCCGAGCCGCGTTTCAACCTCCGAAACTTTGCCGTTCTCGGTTCCTATCCTGACTATCTCGTCCTGTTTTACGTCAAGCCCGTCCTGCGCTTCAAGCGTTTTTTTCATCAGAATGCGATATTTCGCTCTGTCCGCCTGAACGCGGAGCGAATGAACGGCGGGTCCCTTGCCGCAATTCAGCATTCGGCTTTGAAGAAAGACCTCGTCCGCCGCCTTCGCCATCTGACCGCCGAGAGCGTCTATCTCGCGCACAAGGTGTCCTTTCGCCGTTCCTCCGATGGACGGATTGCACGGCATATTTCCGACGGCATCGAGATTTATCGTGAACAAAACCGTTTTCAGACCGAGCCTTGCGCAGGCAAGAGACGCCTCTATCCCCGCGTGTCCTCCTCCGATAACGGCGCAGTCGTACACGCCGCCGATATATTTTTCCATCTTTTTTCCTCTGTCTCTATTCAAAAATCGCCCATCGCGGACGTATATAATATCCTATTAAGCATTATAGCACAAAACCGTCTAAAAGAAAAGGGGTATGCGTTTTTTTTCAATAAATTATAGCGTAGTCCGAGTATAACATCTCCTCAAAAACGGCAAAAAGCCCGAAAACGGCGGCATAAACGAAAAATTCTCTCTGTTTCGGACAGAGCATTTTTTCCGACACGGATTTTTATTCGCAAAAAACGCCCGTTCTCCGAAAAGAAAGGACGCTTTTTGCAATACGTTTATTTTTAGGTGTCTTTTATGATTCCGTCAATATCATTACTCTGCGGCAACAGTTACTTTTTCCGCTTGCTCGGCTTTTTCTTTGAGCGATTTTCCGGGTTTGCGGGACTCTTTTGCGACATACGACGAAAGCGCGATAAGGGCTATCACGTTCGGCAGAACCATAAGATAGTTGAAAAAGTCCGTCAGTTCCCAAACAAGGTCGTTGGAAAGGAACGAGCCGAGAACGATGAAGCCCATAGCAAGAATGGAATATATAAGATTTGATCTTTTGCCGAACAGATAATTCATATTTATTCTGCCGAAAAGATTCCAGCTGAGAATTGTTGAAAACGCAAAGAAGAAAAGACAAATTGCAACAAATGCCTGACCGAGCCCCTGACCGAACACGCCGCTGAACGCCGTCTGCGCCATGTTGGTCTTGTCGATACCCGCGGGAGCGACCTCGCTTGCAAGAATTCCGTCGCCGGTATAGAGGGTCGTGATAACAACAAGCGCGGTCATTGTAAGAACAACAAAGGTATCAATAAACACTCCTATCATCGCAACAACGCCCTGATCGTGCGGACGCTTGACATGAGCCAGCGCATGCGCGTGAGGGGTCGAACCCATACCGGCTTCGTTTGAGAAAAGTCCGCGTTTCGCGCCCTGACTTATCGCTTTTTTGATTGCAACACCGAGCGCGCCGCCTATCGCCGCCTTAGGAACAAACGCTTCTTTGAAAATCATTACGAACGTTTCGGGAACGAATTTGATTCTCGAACAAAGAACCACGATTCCGCCGAGCAGGAAAAGCACCGCCATTATCGGAACGAGTTTTTCCGCAACGAGCGCTATACGCTTTGCTTCGCCGATGAAGATTATGCCCGCAAGCACCGCAACCACTGTTCCGACTATCCATGAGGGAACGCCGAAAGCGGTTTGAAAAGTGCTGCCTATCGAGTTGGACTGAACCATCGTTCCCATAAAGCCGAGAGCAAGAACCACGGCAACGGCAAAAAAGCCCGCCAAAAACTTTCCGAACTTGTTGTTGAACGCTTTTTTGATATAGTAAACGGGACCGCCGATAACTTTTCCGTCCTCGCCGACAACTCTTGTTTCCTGCGCAAGAACCGCTTCCGCATAAATGGTCGCCATACCGAAAAACGCAATTATCCACATCCAGAATATCGCACCCGGACCGCCTATAAGTATTGCGCCGCACGCGCCCACTATATTACCTGTTCCGACCTGCGCGGCAACCGCCGTGGCAAGAGCCTGGAACGAAGTCAGACTGCCGCCGTGACCCTTTCCGTGCAAAGAAATTTTTCCGAAAACGCTTTTCATGCCCTCGCCAAAACAGCGCACCTGAACAAAATGCGTTCTTATCGTGAAAAATATACCCGTTCCGACAAGCAGAAAAATGAGTATGTAGTCAGTCAGATAAGTGTTAACGGTCGAAACGACCTTGTAAAGAAAATCCATATTTCTCCCTTTCTTTTTGAGAAATTTTTTCGGCTCACGTTTTTGAACCGACTCGCGGAGAGGGAACGGAAAAAAATATCCCCTCGCCGCGACGCCCCCACTCTTTTACTCCGACATACTCCAAAAGTCGAAACAAAAAAATCGGTCTGCAAAAAAACAGACCGATTCGGGTTCATTCGGGGTTCTGTCCTTTTGCCTGAGAGATTCGCGCTTTTGCGCTTTCACCTTCGGCACCCGCTCGAAGCGGGATTCTCCAGATCGCCATCAATCTGCGGTCCTGTTCCTTTCGGGAAACCTGAGAGTGTTACTCCTTCGGTGGCGTGAGCCGTTTCCCGCAGACATCGTTTGGCATTTTTAATTTTTACGGACAGCGTCCGAAACAAAAACAATGTTTCTGTTTGATATTAAGTATAGCACATCTTTTTCAAAAATCAAGTCAGTTCAATAAAAATTCAAAAAACAGTATAATATTCATTTTCTTATCAGTCCGTATTCACCTTTTCAAAACGCACGAAAGTATACTTTTCTTTTCTGTAAGACGACCGCTCGGAAACCCTTTCTTTTTCGCAAAAACCGTTCGCAATCAGAAAATCACGAACGTTTTTGTCGTTTAATACCCAGACCGATTCCGCATTTTCAGTAATCTCGGGAATATTGAGATCTCTTATTACAACTGTATTGTCGCCGAACGCACGATATGCGTTCTCAACGTTCCATTCGCCCTTATTGTAAAAATAAAAGTCGCAGTTCTCGGAAAAAACCGAAAAGCAGTAAATGTCAATGGAAGAAGAGACGACAATATCGCCTCTTTGCAATTTGTTTTCAAGCAAAGTCTCGACTTTTCCGCTTGTCTCTTCAAAACATTTCGTCGATATTCGGTGCACCTGAACGGCAAACACGGCAACAGTCAGCACCGCAGCGGCAATGCGCGTCCACGCCTTTGCTTCGCTTACGGCACGGGCAAACAGAAAGAATAAAAATCCGTAAAGAACGACGGTGTAACGTTCGTAATATATAGGTCTGAAAAGCGAAACAAGCACAGAAAAAGCAATTACGCCGAAAATTATCTCCGCAGAGAAACGAAACGGTTTTTCGCAAAGAAGCGAATGGCACCGAAAGAAAAGCAAAAGCACCGCAGCAAGGAAAACCGCGACAAGCGCCGAACCGACGGCATAATACGAAACGGAACCCTTTCCGAGAATATCAATAAGTTTTTCACCCAAAAACGGATATGCCAGCGTATCAAAAACATTTTCGGGGAATGAGAGTTTTATCCATGACGCGCCGCCCGCCGTTGCCTGTTTTAAGAAAATTAACGCACCCGGAATATACAAAATTATCTGCGATGCCGCCGTTGCGAACCAACGAAAAAGTTGCTTCTGTCTTATTTTATGCACAAGCAGAACAATGTTTACCGCCGCAACAGCGAAAAGCGCAAAATAATGCGTATACGCCGCGCAAACGGAAAACAAAACGAAAAGCGCTGAGTTTTTTATACCGTCGTTTTTACCTAAACGATATGCGTAAATGCCTGCAAGCGCGACAAAAAATGTCGCCCACGAATACATTCTTATCTGTTCCGCATAATACAGAGTCGAAGCGCAGAAAACGCTGAAAAAAGAGAACCAAAATCCGACTTTTTCACCGAAATCACGCCGAATGTGCGTCATCCCGAGAAGCGAAAGCATTACCGCGCCGATAACGGAAAACAGGCGCATGGAAAGAAGCGACGAACCGAAAACGAACGTAAAGATTTTAAGCAGAAAATAGTACAAAAACGGGTGAACATCATAGATATGTAATTTGAAAATATCGGCAACACCGTGTCTGACAAGACCTATCGTATACGCCTCATCGAACCAAATATTTTTATTAAAAGAAAAAAGCGTAAAAATCGCCGCTCCGATAGCAAGCAACGCGATGTGCGCCGAAGTTATCAACGAAGGGCTCTTTCTGTGTGGAAAACTCACTGTATTTCACCGTCCTTTTCGGTTTCTGCGACAATATATACAGGGCGCTGTCTGACCTCGCGTGAGATCTGCTCAATATATTTTCCGTTTGCGCTTTGGCATAAAAGCACCGAGCCGCCGATAAGGAATCCGACCGAAACGATTGCAAAAACAGAACTTTTCAACACGACCGCAAGCACCGCAAAGGTCAGAAAAGCGATAAAAAACAGCACGCAGACAAACGCGGAAAGGCGCAAAAGAATATCCGAAAACGCGACCATTCCGTCAACGGCATAGCGGAAAAGTTTGCAAAACGACCATTTGGTTTTTCCCGCCGCGCGTTCGATGTTTTCATAAGGTATCCATTTTGTTTTGAAGCCGACATAACTGAAAATTCCCTTGGAATATCTGCATTTTTCGGGCAGCGAAAGTATTGCGTCAACAACTTTTCTTGTCATCAGTCGATAATCCCTCGCGCCGTCGGTCATTTCAAATTCCGCGCAGGAATTTATCATTTTATAAAACGTTCGGGCGCAAAAAGACCTCACGGGCGGTTCGCCTTTTCTTGTCACCCGACGTGTTCCGACCTGCTCGTATCCTTCATTTTCAATGGAATCAAACATTGTCTTCAACAGCGACGGCGGGTCTTGCAGGTCGGCGTCCATAACCGTAACAAGATCGCCTTTTGCGGCGCGCAATCCCGCAAGTATTGCCGCTTCTTTTCCGAAATTTCGGGAGAAAGAAACAAATCGAACCTTTTTATCTTTTTTCCTCATTTCTTTTATATATTCCGTCGTTCCGTCGGACGACCCGTCATCAGCAAATATATATTCAAATTCGGCGATCCCGTCAAAATCCCTTTTTCGGACGTTTTCAAGTTCCGCATACATCGCGGGCAGAACCTCGCGTTCGTTATAACACGGAACAACAACGGATATGAGTTTCATTTTTTCATCCTTTCTTCCGCTCCCGTCAAAACCGACATACGGTCGGAAATGCTTGGTCTGTTTTGCGGTTCGGCTTTTTTCCGCCGAAAAAGCGCAAAAAGACCGCAGTCTTACGTCTTTCTACGGTAAGTATACCGCAAAAATCCGCAAAAACCACGGTCTTAATAAAATGTTAATCCGCCTTAATTAAAATTCAATCGCTTTTTCAATGTACGATTTAAGGTCGGCTATGGGAATACGAACCTGATCCATCGTATCTCTGTCACGGACGGTCACGCAGTTGTCTTCAACGGAATCGAAGTCGTAGGTGATGCACATGGGAGTGCCTATCTCGTCCTGACGGCGGTAACGTTTGCCGACGGAACCCGCATCGTCGTATTCGACGTTGAAATACTTTGAAAGTTCGCCGTAAATCTCTATCGCCTTGTCGCCGAGTTTCTTTGAAAGAGGAAGAATAGCGGCTTTGACGGGCGCTATCGCGGGGTGGAAGTGCATAACGGTTCTGACATCGGGCTTTTCGGGGTCTTTCGAAATGTTTTCCTCGTCATAAGCGTCGCAGAGAAGAGCCAGCGTCATTCTGTCCGCACCGAGCGACGGCTCGATAACGTAAGGCGTGTATCTCTCATTTGTTTCGGGGTCAAAATAGTCGAGAGGCTGACCGCTGTGTTCGGAATGCTGCGTCAGGTCGTAATCGGTTCTGTCTGCAACGCCCCAGAGTTCGCCCCAACCGAACGGGAAGAGGAACTCAAAGTCCGTCGTCGCTTTCGAATAGAAGCAAAGTTCTTCCGCGTCATGGTCGCGAAGACGGAGATTTTCTTTCTTTATGCCGAGCGAATAAAGGAAGTCGCGGCAATAAGAACGCCAATAATCGAACCATTCGAGGTCTGTTCCGGGTTTGCAGAAAAATTCAAGTTCCATCTGCTCAAATTCTCTTATTCTGAAAATGAAGTTGCCCGGGGTTATCTCGTTTCTGAAAGATTTGCCTATCTGACCGACGCCGAACGGAATCTTTTTTCTCGTTGTTCTCTGAATGTTTTTGAAGTTTACGAAAATGCCCTGCGCGGTTTCGGGACGCAGATAAAGAGTCGAGGTCGAATCCTCGGTAACGCCCTGAAATGTTTTGAACATCAGGTTGAATTTTCTTATATCGGTGAAATCGGAGGAGCCGCAGGAGGGGCAGGTGATACGATGCTCTTTGATATAAGCAAGCATTTCCTCATCCGACCAACCCGCAGGGTTATCGTCAAGTCCGTTTTCCGCAACGTAATCCTCGATGAGTTTATCCGCTCTGTGTCTGGTCTTGCAGACTTTGCAGTCCATAAGCGGGTCGGAAAATCCGCCGAGGTGTCCCGACGCCACCCATGTTTCGGGGTTCATAAGTATTGCGCTGTCAAGACCGACGTTGTACGGGCTTTCCTGCACGAATTTTTTCCACCACGCTCTTTTTACGTTGTTTTTCAGCTCAACGCCGAGCGGACCGTAATCCCATGAATTTGCGAGACCGCCGTATATCTCCGAGCCGGGGTATACGAAGCCTCTGCCTTTGCAGAGCGCGACTACTTTATCCATGGTCTTTTCTTTGTTGTCCATATTTTCACCTTTTCTGTTTTTTCATATATCGTCGGCGCGGCGGTCGGAAACCGCCGCGTCGATTTCGGTTTTTTATTCTTTATTCTTCCGCGTTTTCTTCCGTCTGCGGAACATTTTCGGCTGTTTCGGTGTTTTCTCCGGCTTCCTCTTCGTCCGATTCTTCGGGTTCGGGCTCAGCCTCAACCGCAACTATGCCGATAACCTTGTTGTCTTCTTCAAGGTTCATAACGCGAACGCCCTGGCTTGATCTGCCGTAGGTCGAAATGCTTGCGACGCCCGTTCTTATAAGAACGCCGTTCGCCGCGACCGCGATAACGTCCTCGGTATCGTCAACCGCCTTTATGCCGCAGAGCGCGCCCGTTTTATCCGTCAGCTTGTGGCAGATAACGCCGAGACCGCCTCTGTGCTGCGTGTTGAACTCATCAAACTCTGTGCGTTTTCCGTATCCGTTTTCCGTCACGGTCAAAAGGTTCTTCGTATCATCTACAACGACCGAACCGATGACCTCGTGGTCCGGATCGACTTTCATCGCGCGAACGCCTCTTGCGGTTCTTCCCACAACGGTTACTTCATTTTCGTCATAACGTATGCCCTGACCCTCGGAAGTCGCAACAAGTATATTCTTTGTTCCGTCCGTCAGATGAACGCTTATAAGTTCATCGCCGTCATCAAGCGAAAGCGCGATAAGACCGCCGTTTTTGCGCATATTCTTGAAAGCCGAAACGGGGCAGCGCTTTGTTACGCCGCGTTTGGTTATCATATTGAAATAAAGTCCCTCTTCGTCAAGCGACGGAACGGCGATCATCGCGGTGACCTTTTCGTCCGTATCCTTGAATTGAAGCAGGTTGACTATATTCATACCCTTTGAAGTTCTCGACGCTTCGGGTATGCGATAACCCTTCATCTTGTACGCAAGACCCTCGTTCGTGAAGAAAACAAGCAGACTGTGGCTTGAAGAAACGAAAAGAGTTTCCGCATAGTCGTCCTCTTTCTTCGTCATCGACTTCTTGCCCTTGCCGCCTCTGTTCTGCGCCTCGTAAGCGTCCACCGGCTGACGTTTTATGTATCCGCAGTGCGTCAGCGTGTAAACGCAGTTCTTTTCCTCGATAAGATCCTCGATGTCGATATCGTCCTCAGACTCGCAGATCTCCGTCAGACGGTCGTTGCCGTATTTGTCTCTTATCTGCGTCAGCTCTTCCTTGAGAACCTGAATAAGAAGCTCCTCGTCGGAAAGCAAGCGGTTGTAATAAGCAATCTTTTCTTCGATTTCCTTATACTCGGCGCGAAGTTTGTCCTCTTCAAGACCCTGCAACGCCTTCAAACGCATTTCAAGTATCGCGGAAGCCTGAATTTCGGAAAGCCCGAAGCGCGCCATAAGGTTTTCTTTCGCGTTGTCGTAGGAATTGCGGATTATTTTTATAACCTCATCGATGTTTTCCTGTGCGATAAGCAAACCTTCAAGCAGATGAGCGCGTTCCATCGCCTTTTTCAGATCAAAACGCGTGCGGCGGGTGATTATATCCTTTTGGAACGCGATGTACTCTTCAAGAATCTTTTTGAGCGAAAGTATTCTCGGCTGTGTCTGATTGTCCACAAGCGCAAGCATGGTTATGGCAAACGTGGTTTGCATCTGCGTCTGATTGAACAGTTTGTTCAAAACGACCTGTGCATTTGCTCCGCGTTTGAGTTCGATAACTATGCGCATACCCGTTCGGTCGGTCTCGTCGCGTATGTCAACGATGTCTTCCAACTTTTTATCGTGGAACTGCTGCGCCATATTGGCGATAAGCATACGCTTGTTGACCTGATATGGAAGTTCGTGAACGACTATTCTCGTTCTGTCTCCCGCATATTCCTCAAACTCTGTTCTCGCGCGGACGGTTATGTGACCTTTACCCGTTTCATAAGCGCTTCTTATGCCGCTTCTGCCCATAATTATTCCCTTTGTCGGGAAGTCGGGACCCGGAATTATCGGAAGAAGCTCGTCCACCGTCGCGTCGGGGTGATCGATAACATATATTGTCGCGTTTATAACTTCTTTTAAGTTGTGCGGCGGAATATTCGTCGCCATTCCGACGGCGATACCCGAAGAACCGTTGACAAGCAGGTTCGGGAAACGCGACGGAAGAACTTTCGGCTCTTTTCTCGTCTCGTCAAAGTTCGGAACCCAATCGACGGTATCTTTTTCGATATCGCGAAGCATCTCGTCGGCTATTTTGGACATTCTCGCCTCGGTATAACGGTAAGCCGCCGGGGGGTCGCCGTCTATTGAACCGAAGTTTCCGTGACCGTCAATAAGCGGGCAGCGCATCGAGAAATCCTGCGCCAGACGAACAAGCGCTTCGTAAACGGAAGCATCTCCGTGGGGGTGATAACGACCGAGAACGTCGCCGACTGCCGTCGCGCACTTGCGATAGGGCTTATCTCTCGTCAGCCCGTCCTCGTACATAGCGTAAAGTATTCTTCTGTGAACGGGTTTAAGTCCGTCGCGGACATCGGGCAGAGCTCTGCCCACGATGACGGACATAGCGTATTCGATATAGCTTGTTTTCATCTCGTGAACAAGCTCCGAAGACGTAATTACCTGATCGGGGAACATAATGTCCTCGGGTTTATAATCGCTTCTCTTTTTTGCCATTTTCCGTCACCTCCTTAAAAGTCCAGATTAACCGCATAACGCGCGTTCAATTCTATATATTCTTTTCTCGGTTCAACTTCCTCGCCCATAAGTATGCTGAAAATCTTATCGGCGGCAACCGCGTCCTCGAGTTCAATTCTTCTCAAAGTTCTCTTTTCGGGGTCCATCGTCGTTTCCCAAAGCTCCTCGGGGTTCATTTCGCCGAGACCTTTATAACGCGAAATATCTATTTTCGCGTTGGGATTGTCCTCGCGCATTTCCGCGCTTATGCGATCCCTTTCCTCGTCGCTGTACGCAACGCGGACGGTCTTTCCTCTCGAAAGCTTATAAAGAGGCGGAACGGCGGAATAAACGTAGCCCTGCTCGATAAGAGGTCTCATAAAACGGAAGAAGAAGGTCAAAAGCAGCGTTCTGATATGCGCGCCGTCGACGTCGGCATCCGCCATGATGACTATTTTATGATAACGCAGTTTTTCGATGTTGAATTCCGTGCCGATACCCGCGCCGAGAGCCGTGATAACGGGCGAAAGCTTATCGTTTCCGTAAATTTTTTCCGCTCTCGCTTTTTCAACGTTCAGCATTTTGCCCCACAGGGGAAGAATAGCCTGAAAACGCGAGTCTCTGCCCTGCGTTGCGGAACCGCCCGCCGAGTCTCCCTCGACGATGTAAAGCTCCGTAAGAGACGCGTCTCTTTCGTTGCAGTCGCGAAGTTTATCCGGCATCTGTCCCGAATCGAGACCCGATTTTCTTCTCGTTTGCTCTCTTGCTTTTCTCGCCGCCTCTCTCGCGCGCTGGGCGTTTATCGCTTTTTCCATTATAACGCGCACGACGGACGGATTTTCCTCAAAGAAATCCGCAAGCTTTTCGGAAACAAGCTTGTTTACGAATCCGCGCATTTCCGAGTTGCCGAGCTTTGTCTTGGTCTGTCCCTCGAACTGCGCCTCCATCAGTTTTACGCTGATGACCGCCGTCAAGCCTTCCCGAACGTCTTCGCCCGAAAGGTCGGAGTCTTTTTCTTTGAGATATTTATATTTTCTCGCGTATTCGTTGACAACCTTCGTCAGCGCCGCCTTGAAGCCCTGCTCGTGAGTTCCTCCCTCCGCAGTGTGTATGTCGTTTGCGAAAGAAAGAATGTTTTCGTCGTAATTTGTCGTATACTGCATGGCAATCTCGGCAGAATACGTTCCGTTGTCGTTCGAGACGTAGATAACCTCGTGAATGGCTTTTCTGTTCTCGTTTACGTATTCCACAAAGCTTTTTATACCGCCCTCGTAACACATATCGTTCACAACGGGCTCCGCTCCGCGCTCATCGGTGAAAACTATGCGGACGCCGGCGTTAAGAAATGCCTGCTCGCGAAGTCTTTTAAGCAATGTGTCGTATTCGAATTCAAGCGTTTCGAATATCTCGGAATCGGGATAAAAGGTAACTTTCGTTCCCGTTTTTTCCGTATCTTCAAGTATTTTTGCGGGAGAATCGGCTTTTCCGCGCTTATACTCCTGAAAAACGTGCTTGTGCGTTCTCGAATCATAAACATCAACGGTCATCCACTCGGAAAGAGCGTTTACGACAGAAGCTCCCACGCCGTGAAGACCTCCCGACACCTTATATCCGCCGCCGCCGAATTTGCCGCCCGCGTGCAGAATGGTGAAAACGACTTCAAGCGTGGATATTCCCATTTTCGGGTGTTTTCCGGTAGGTATTCCGCGTCCGTCATCCGTCACTTCCACGATATTTCCCTTTTTGATTGTAACGGTTATGTTTTTACAGTAACCGGCAAGGGCTTCGTCTATCGCGTTGTCAACTATCTCATACACGAGGTGGTTAAGACCGCGCACCGAAGTGGAACCGATATACATACCGGGTCTTTTTCTGACGGCTTCAAGCCCTTCCAGAACCTGTATTTGACTTTCGTCATACCTCTCGATTTTTTCAGACATACAATTTATCCTTTCATCTCAGTTCCGTTTCACCGTTTTGCGTAAACCTTTTTTTCAAGGTCGATACGGAAAACTGGGTCAAAAACAGAGTTGTCTTTCCCTTTTCACAGTAGATTATATACGATTTGGGAAGCTCCGCGGTTACCGAAACCACGCGTTTTTTTTCTTCCTCCGAGCGGAACATCGCCCGCGTTGCCGGAGAAACCGAAGTGTTCTCGATATCGAATATGCCCACTATGTATTTTGTTTTTATAAGATAATTCAGACCTATGTGAAGATACATTATATCAACTCCACCCGTCCGTCGCAGACGGAAAATATTCTGGCGTCTCCCATTCCGCTCGGATCTTCGCAGGCGGTTATTATAACCTGCTTGTCCTTTATGCGGCTGACGATAAACGATTTTCTCAAGCTGTCGAGTTCGGAAAAAACGTCGTCGAAAAGCATAACGGGAAATTCGTTGTAAACGCTTTTCAAAATGTCCGCTTCCGCCATTTTCAACGCCATAACGCAGCTTCTCTGCTGTCCCTGCGAGCCGAAGAATTTTGCGCTCAATCCGTTAAGAGTTATCTCAAGGTCATCACGGTGAACTCCGACGTTCGTAAAACCGCATTTGATGTCTTTTTCGCGGCTGTTGAGCATTTTTCCTATAAGAAGCTCTTCCGCTTCCGCAAGTTTTTCGCAGCCGTCGCATTCGCTCTGATAAAAAAGACCGAGTTTTTCTTTTCCGCCGCTCATTTCGTCTATGACCGTTTTTGCGTATTGAGCGAGAAGTTCTATGTAATTACGCCTTGTAAGATATATAAACGCGCCGAGCTTTGAAAGCTTTACGTCCCATATTTCAAGCGTTTCAAGCTCCGCTCTGTCCTCGCTTTTTAAAACATTGTTTCGCTGAAAAAGCGTTTTGTTATATTCGGATAAATAAGCGTAATACTTCGGTTTGACCTGACATATCGCAAGATCCGTGAACTTTCTTCTGCCCTCGGGACCCGCTTTCAGAAGGTCGAGATGCTCCGGAAAAAACAGAACAGACGTAAAATTTCCTATCATTTCGGAAGGTTTGACTTTTATCTCGTTAAGATAAAGCTCTCTTCTTTTCGCCGTGTGATACTTCATCTGTCCCGACTGGATTCTTCCGCCCTTTTCAAAAAGTATATCCGTTTGCGCGAATACTTTTTCATGGTTTATAAAATCTTTTTCGTTCGAGGTTCTGAAAGATTTGCATGAAGAATAAAGCCATAACGCTTCTATTATATTCGTTTTTCCCTGCGCGTTCATGCCCGTAAAAATATTTACGCCGCCGTCGAACAATATTTCCTGCGGATAAAGGTTTCTGAAATTTTCGGTTGATAAAGCTTTTATCCGCATATCAGTCGTTGTTTATATTCATCGGCGAGATAAGATATGTATATCTGTCGCTTCCGTCCGTCGGCACAAGGCAGGCGGGCGTTCTTGCCGAGTCTATTTTTATTTTAATTTCTTTATCGCCACAGCCGTTCAAAACATCGAGAAGATATTTTCCCTTAAATCCTATTTCCATATTTTCACCGGTCTTTTTGCAGGGTATTTCATCAGTCAGACTGTGACCCTCCGAGGTGCGGCAGTAAATAACTATTGAATCGTATTCGAAATTAACTCTTATGCAGCTGTTTGATTTATCGTTTACTATAAGAGCGCGTTCGAGCGCTTTTCTCAAATCGTCGCAGTTAACAATGACTTCGTTTTTGAACTCTCGTTTAAGCAAAGATTTATATTTTATGTATTCGCCGCTTATCAGGCGCGACGTAACTTTTGTTTCGTCAAACTCAAAAACTATGTGCGTGCTTGCTATGCCTATAATAACGTCGGTGTCACCGGTTATTATTTTTGAAAGCTCCGCGGCGGTTTTTGCCGGAACAATAAAAGAAAAATCTTCTCCGTTTGTGTTTAAGAATTCTTCTTTTCTCAGCGCCATCCTTCGCATATCGGAACCGACAACGGTCAGAAAACCGTCCTCAACACAAAAATAAAGACCTCTCAAAGTTGCTTTTGCTTCAAATTCCGAAACGGAAAAAAGCGTTTGCTTTATCATATTCAGCAAAAGTTCCTGTTTTATAACTATTGATTTTGATTTTTCGACAAGCGGCATCTGCGGATAAAACTCTGCATCCTGCGTGGATATATCGAATTTTATCATTCCGCTTACTATATGAAGCATTTTATTGGGATCAAGAGTAAAATCAATATTTCCGCTGTCGATTTTGGAGATCATATCGAAAAACTTTTTTGCCGGAACAACGAAAGAACATTTTTCTTCCGTGTTGATATGTATAACCGTTTCGATGCTCATTTCTACGTCCGAGCCCGTCAGACGGCAGGTTCCGTCCGCTTCTGTTTCAAAACATATACCTTCGAGAACGGGAATACTTGCTTTTTGAGGAACGGGTTTGATTACCGTGTTGAGAGCCTCCAATAAAAGATCTCTGTCGCAACTGAAATTCAAGGCGATGACCTCCTTATAATAAAAAGAAAGAATATAATTATTTAAGTATTAATAGGGGTTGCGGAAATTGTTAATATTTCAAATTTTTCCCATTTTTTCAATAAAAACGAAAATTAAAACTTTGTTGAAAAAGAAGCAGTTTTAAAAAATCCGTTTTTTTAGCCGATGTTGAAAAGTTAAAACCGTGTTGATTGTTGAAAAAGTGTTTTATAACTTCTTTTATAAGTTATTTTGCTTTTGAAAACGTTGTTGATTTGTGTGTTGAATCAATAAGATTTGATTTTTTTGATTATATCGTTTATTTCATTGTTAAGTGCGTTGTTGGTTTCGAGCATTTTTTCGACCTTGTCTATCGTATACGAAACAGTTGAATGGTCCTTGTTTCCGAATTGCTTTCCTATTTCGTCCAAAGACATATCCGTGATTGTCTTTAATATGTACATTGCGATCTGACGGGCAAGCACGACGTTCTTTTTTCTGCCTCTGCCCTTCATACTTTCAACGGAAACATCGTAAGCGGTTGAAACTTCTATTATAACCTTGTCCACCACAACGGGAATGGGCATATTTTCATGTGTTATGTCCTTTATCGCGCTCTGAGCTATGGCTATATTCGGCGGCATATCGGAAATATCCTGAAAAGCCATAAGCTTTTTCATAACGCCTTCAAGCTGGCGAATATTGTTTTTTATGCGCTGCGCTATAAAATCAACGACCTCTTCGGTCATTTTTATATTGTATACAAGGGCTTTTTGCCTTATAAAAGCAACTTTTAATTCGTATTCCGGCATATATATGTCGGTTGTTAAGCCCTGTTCGAAGCGGCTTTTAAGTCTTTCGTCAAGCAAAACCATATCCTTGGGAGGACGGTCCGAAACAAGAATTATCTGCTTATTTGACTGATAAAGAGCATCAAATGTATGGAAAAACTCGTTTTGCGTTGCGTCCTTACCCGCGATAAACTGAACATCGTCCACAAGAAGAACGTCCACGCCTCTGTATTTTTCTTTGAACTCTATCATATTTTTCGGACTGTTCGCATTATCCGAAAGAGCCTTGCCCTGCGATGTCAACGCCACAAGCTCGTTTATGAAGTGTTCGCTTTTAACATAAAGAGTTTTGAGTTCCGGATGAAGCCTGTTTATTTCGTTTTTAATTGCAAACAGCAAATGGGTTTTGCCGAGCCCGGTGTTTCCGTATATAAAAAGAGGATTGTACGCGCCGGCGGGATGATTTGCAACGGCTTTACAGGCGGCGAATGCGTGTTTGTTTGATTCCGCGACGATAAAGTTTGAAAAAGTGTATTCGGAACTTTTGTCCTCCGCGGCGGCGACGGCTTTTTCCGTAACAGAGGAAACGGGGTCTTTTTTGACCGTTTCTTCCGCAACGGATTCGTCCGTGATAACTTTTATGTTCATTTCAAAGCCGACGACGTCTTCAAGCGCTTTTACGATAAGACTTTTATAACGTGTCATTATAACGTCTCTCTGAAAATCCGATTCGACCTTGAAAACGGCATAGTCCGACTCATATTTTAACGGAGTTATGGTTTTTATCCAAAGGTTCATGGCGGTTTCGTTTATCGAACTTTGCAAAAGATCGACGGCAGCCGCCCAAACGCTTTTGAAGTTTTGCATCAACTGTCCACGTCCTTCGAGTATACTCTTTTATATATAAATAATATATATGCTATTATATCATATTAAATATAATTTGTAAACATATTTCAAGAAAAAATTACAATTCGCGCCCTTTTCAAATATTGCGGCATGCCCGCAAAACGTCAAATTTTATGTAGATTTCGAAAATTTTTTAATTTTTAGTATTGACATTTAAGGGAGTGTGTTATATAATGGTATATGCGAATTACTGAATTGAGGAGGGTTTAATATGCGCAGAACATACCAGCCGAAGAAAAGACAGCGTTCAAAAGAGCATGGCTTCCGCAAGAGAATGAGAACCGCCAGCGGCAGAAAAGTATTGGCGAGAAGACGTGCAAAGGGAAGAAAACAGCTTTCTCTGTAATTTAAGAAACGTTAGGGCGGCAACAACCTGCCGCCCGTTCTTGTCCTTACTCATATTTATTTCGGCGCAGATTTACGGAACGATCCGCAGAAAGAGCGGGCAATATGAAAAACACTGTTGCGTTAAAGGAAAACAGAATATTCAGAAGCTTGTACGGCGGGAAAAGTAAAGTTACGCCGGAATTTGTTCTGTATTACAGAAAAAACAAGCTTAACTTTAACAGACTCGGCATAACCGTCAGCAAAAAGACGGGCAACGCCGTGGAAAGAAACAGAGCGAAAAGAGTTTTACGCGAAGCGTACAGGCTCTGTGAAGACGGGATTAAAACGGGTTTTGATATTGTTCTTGTGGCGAGAAGCCGCACAAAAGAGGTTTCCGTGAATGTTGTCAAAAACAGAATGGAAGGTTTGTTTTTTTCCGAAAACCTGTTTTCGGAGAACAAAAAATGAAAAAAGCGGTTGTAAAACTGATAAAGTTTTATCAGAAACATGTTTCGCCGTGTAAAGCGCCGTGCTGCAGGTTTTATCCCACTTGCTCGTCGTATGCCGTCGAGGCCTTTGAGACACACGGCTTTTTTAAGGGGTTGCTTTTGAGCGCTTGGAGATTGTTGCGCTGCAATCCTTTTTGTAAGGGAGGGTACGACCCCGTTCCCGAAAAAAAGAAGAAATGATTCGCTAAACTGTTTGTAAGGAGTCTGTCAATGTCATCATTAACAACACTCGGAATTCTTGACATAATATACTGGCCGTTCGGAATGCTGATGAAAGGGATTTATTCTCTTGTCGGCAATTACGGCATAGCCATTATAATTTTCGGTATTATCGTCAAGCTCGTACTTCTTCCTCTTGCTTTTTCAAACGAAAAAACAAGACTGAGAAATATGCGTATCCAGCCGAAAATGAGAGAGATACAGCAAAGATATAAGGGAGATACCAGAAATCCGAAATATCAGGAAGAAATGCAGAAGCTTTATTCGGAGGAAAATTACAGTCCGATGAAGGGCTGTCTTCCGCAGCTTATCCAGTTCCCGATAATCTTCGCCGTTTTCAACGCCATCAGACGTCCGATGCTGTATATTTACGGGTTCAGCAGCTCAACGATAATGCTTATTGCCCAAAAGCTCTTTAATATGAGCGACAGCGTTAAAAATGCGTTCGGCGGCGCGTTTGAAAAAATAACGGAATCCTCGGTCGGATATCACGAGGTTCTTCTTGCGGGACAGATGAAGGAGCATTTTAACGAGCTTATTCCGCAGCTTAACGCGTCTTCAAACTTCGCGCAGGTTTATCCTGATTACGCAAGCGATACTTCCAATATGATAAACACCAACTTCCTCGGGCTTAATCTTTCCCAAACGCCCGAATGGGGCTGGAACTGGACTATTCTCATTCCCATAATTTCCGCTCTTACCTCTCTTGCCATCAGCCTTATCTCAATGAGGCTCAACAGAGATCCGAGCGGGGAAAAACAGCCGGGCATGGGCGCGATGAAGGGTCTTATGCTTTTCATGCCGCTGTTCTCACTGTGGGTAGGATTCCAATACACCACCGGCGTAGGTATGTACTGGATCATATCCAATATCCTTTCCGGCGTTCAGACGGTGGCTCTCTTCTATCTGTTTAAGTACAGAAGAGAAAAGGCCGAGGCAAAGCTTGCGGCTCAGCAGCCGGTAAAAGAGAAAAAAATGAATTACAATCAGATCGAAAAAATGCAGCGCGAGCAGGAAAAAGCCGAAAGACTCGCTGCGGAGCAGGAAAAAAAAGATAAGAAAAAACAGTAAAGGAGAACGGGTCTTTCATGGAAAGAAATTTTACCGGAAAAACAATTGACGACGCCATAAAAGCGGCTTCCGAAGAACTCGGACTTGTGAGAGAAGATTTCAGCGTCGATGTTCTGGAAAACCCCAAAAGCGGTTTTTTGGGTCTCGGAGCAAAGCCCGCCGTTATAAAGGTCACATATAAGAATGAAGTGAATGTTGTCGAGTTTGTCGAGGAATTTCTCGACGGACTTATGCAGAAAATGGGCATAATGGAATATGAGCTCAGAGTGACCGAACCCGAAGAAAAAAGCATCAGAGCCGAGCTTAACGGTTCGGAGCTCGCAAATTTGATAAAGAAACGCAGCGAGGTTATTGACGCCGTTCAGTCGATGACGGCTCTTGCCATGAACAGACATATCGAGGAGTATTATAAGATATCCGTTGATATAAATTCCGGCAGGGAAAGAAATACCGCGCGGCTTGAAAATCTTGCCGTAAAAGTTGCAAAACAGGTTCAGAAGACGAAAAGAAAGGTAACTCTCAGCTCGATGAACTCCGCAAAAAGAAGAGTTATCCACTCCAAGCTTCAGAATTTTGAAAACATAACCACTTATTCCGTCGGCGAAGAACCGAACAGAAGAGTCGTTATTGCTTATAAATGGCCCGAGGGGCAGGAGCCTCCCGCGGAGCCCGAAAGAAGACCGTATCCTCCGAAAGGCAACGGAGGGAAAAAGCCATATCGCAAGAACGGCGGCTACGGAAATAAGGGCGGTTACGGAAAGCCTCGCAGAGAAGAGGGCAGACCGTCGGAGAGGCGCGAAGAAAACGCTTCGGAAGACAGTGAAAATGAATAAATAAAAAAGGGGCTGTAAAAACTTGTGTTTTTTACGGCCCTTTTCAGCCGTGTCAACGAAAATATAAAGCTAACGGAGCCTTGATCGTATGAAAACAATTGTTGCCGTTTCAACGGCGCCGATGACGTCCGCCATCGGAATAGTTCGTATAAGCGGAGAAAAGGCGTTTGAAATAAGCGAAAAAATCTTTTCGAAGCCTCTTGCCGGGGTCGGGGGGTATCGCGTCGTTTACGGAAAAATATATGACGGAGATAAGATTCTCGATACCGCACTCGCAACCGTTTTTCACGCGCCCAACAGCTATACGGGAGAAAATACCGTGGAGCTTTCCTGTCACGGAAGCCCGTATATTCTTAACCGTGTCGCGGAGCTTCTCGTTGAAAACGGAGCGGTTCGCGCGGGACGCGGTGAGTTTTCCAAAATGGCGTATATCAACGGAAAAATGGATGCGATTCAGGCCGAGGGAGTAATAGATCTTATCGAAGCGCAAACGGCGGCGGAGGTTGCGGCGGCTCAAAGCGAGCTCGGCGGAAAAATTTCCGAAAAGGTTGAAGAGGTCAGAAAAAAACTTGTATCCCTGTCAGCCGATATACTTGCTTACGTTGATTATCCCGACGAGGATATTGCGGACGTTTCGCCTGAAAAAACGGAAAAAACGATTTCGGAATGTTATGAAGAAATAAATTCTCTCGCTCTCACATACGGCAGAGGAAGAATGATAAAAAACGGCGTCAGAACGGTTATCTGCGGAAAGCCGAACGCCGGGAAATCAATGCTGATGAACAGTATTCTCGGCTGCGAGCGCAGCATCGTTACCGAGACCGAGGGAACCACGCGCGACGTTGTCGGAGAAAGCGTGGTTTTCGGCGGAGTCAAACTTGAGGTTCGCGATACCGCGGGAATACGCGAGGCGGTCGATACCGTCGAAAAAATAGGTGTTCGTCTTGCGGAAAAAGAGCTTGCGCGCGCCGATCTTATTCTTTTCGTTTTTGATATGAGCAGGGAGAAAGATGAAAACGATGAGCGTGTTCTTGAAGAGATAAAAAAATCAAACGCAAAAAAGATCGCGGTTCTTAATAAATCGGATATAGCGGAAAAGTCATTGGAATTTGAGGGTTTTGATGCTTCGGTAACAGTGAGCGCAAAGACCGGAGAGGGTATGAAGGGACTTGAAAAAGCGGTTGCCGCGGCTGTTTCGGAGGGTGTCGCTCCGGGCGAAGTTGTTATGAACGCGCGCCAGTTTGAGTGTCTGTGCGGTTGCGCGGCTGCTCTCAAAAATGCGCTTGACAACATAGCCATGACGCCGGACGTTTTGCTTGACGATGTAAACGAAGCGATATTTTGTCTTTCTTCTGTTACGGGAAAAGGCGTGTCCGAGCAGATAATAGAAGACATTTTTTCCAGATTCTGCGTCGGAAAATAAGAGAAGAAAAAGCTGTCTCGGAAAGAGGCTTTTACAGACAAAGGGTTCGCTTGACAAAAAGCGGGATGTATGGTAAAATATTATATAAATTATTTTTACGGGAAAGATTTTTATGATTATAATTGATGAGTACAAAGTTAAACTTAAACAGATAAAAGCGGAAATAGACGACCTTTACGGCTCAATGGGCATTGAAGCCGCCGAAAAACGTCTTTCCGAAATCGAAAAAATAACCGCCGCACCGGATTTTTGGAACGACGCGGCGAACAGTCATCATATTTTGAAAGAGCAAAAAGCCGTCAAGGCAAAAATAACCGCCTATGGCGCGCTGTTTTCTCTTTACGAGGACGCGGGAACATACCTTGAGCTTGCCGCCGACGCGGATGACGGCTCTCTTGACGAAGAGATAGGTGAAACCTTCAGAAATCTTGAGAAAACCGTGGAAAAACTGCGTCTGGAAACGCTTTTGAGCGGCGAATACGATATGAATAACGCGATCCTTAATTTCCATGCCGGCGCAGGCGGAACGGAAGCGCAGGACTGGGCGCTTATGCTTTACCGAATGTATACCCGTTTTGCGGAAAAGCACGGATATAAGGTCAAGGTTCTCGATATGCTCGACGGAGACGAGGCCGGAATAAAAAGTGCTTCTATTATGGTTGAGGGGGCAAACGCTTACGGCTATCTGAAAAGCGAAACGGGAATTCACCGTCTTGTCCGTGTGTCTCCTTTCGATGCCGCGGGCAAGCGTCACACCTCTTTCGCCTCGGTTGAAGTTATGCCCGATATTGACGATGATTCCAACGATATTGAGATACGCGACGAGGATATAAAGGTCGAAGCTCACAGGGCAAGCGGCGCGGGCGGACAGCACATCAATAAAACAGACTCCGCAATCAGGATAGTTCATATTCCGACAGGCATCGTCGTGGGCTGCCAGAACGAACGTTCTCAAAAGCAGAACAAGGAAATGGCTCTTCGTATGCTTAAAGCGAAACTTGTCGAAATCAAGGAGCGCGAGCATCTTGAAAAAATCGAAGACATCAAGGGAGACCAGAAAGAAATTGCATGGGGCTCGCAGATACGTTCTTATGTTTTTATGCCCTATACGCTTGTTAAGGATCACAGAACGAATTATGAAATGGGTAACGTAAACGCCGTTATGGACGGAGACCTCGACGGTTTCATAGACGCGTACTTAAAATCTTTAACCCAGAAGCAATAAAAAGTTTAACGGCTTGCAAAAACTTCCTGTTTTGCAAGCCGTCTCTTTACAAAAAAAACGCTGTAAAAATTATTTTTTACAGCGTTTTTTGTTGTAATTGCGGGATTTTCGCAAAGAAAAATCAGATTTTCGATTTGTGTTTCACGTGAAACATTTATCTCCTGAGCTTTTCTTCGCCGCCCATATAAGGACGGAGAGCGACGGGAATATTAACGGTTCCGTCGGCTTGAAGGTTGTTTTCAAGGAATGCGATAAGCATTCTCGGAGGAGCGACCACCGTGTTGTTAAGAGTGTGCGCAAGATACTTCGTTCCGTCTTCCGCCGCTATTCTTATCTTTAACCGTCTTGCCTGAGCGTCACCGAGATTGGAGCAGGAGCCCACCTCAAAGTATTTTTTCTGACGCGGAGACCACGCTTCGACGTCAAGGGATTTGACCTTCAGATCCGCAAGGTCGCCGGAACAGCATTCCAGCGTTCTTACGGGAATATCAAGGCTTCTGAACAAGTCCACGGTGTTCTGCCACAGCTTTTCAAACCACATCATACTATCTTCGGGCTTGCAGATAACTATCATTTCCTGTTTTTCGAACTGATGTATTCTGTAAACGCCTCTTTCTTCTATGCCGTGAGCGCCTTTTTCCTTTCGGAAGCAGGGGGAATACGATGTGAGAGTCTGCGGAAGATTTGCTTCCGGAATGATCTGGTCGATGAATTTGCCTATCATCGAGTGTTCGGAGGTTCCTATAAGGTAAAGGTCTTCCCCTTCGATTTTGTACATCATTGATTCCATTTCCGCAAAGGACATAACTCCGGTGACGACGTCGGAACGAATCATAAAGGGAGGCACGCAGTAGGTAAATCCTCTGTTTATCATAAAATCGCGCGCATACGCGATAACCGCGGAGTGAAGTCTTGCGATATCTCCCATAAGATAATAGAATCCGTTGCCCGCAACTCTTCTTGCAGCGTCAAGATCAATGCCGTTGTACGCTTCCATAATTTCCGTGTGATAGGGGATTTCGAAATCGGGAACGACAGGGTCGCCGTACCTTGTGATCTCCACATTTTCGCTGTCGTCCTTTCCTATAGGAACGGAGGGGTCTATCATCTGAGGAATAACCATCATTATCTTCTTGATTTTTTCTTCAAGAACATTTTCTTTTGCGGTCAATTCGTCGATGCGGTCGCCTTCTTTTGCTATCTCTGTCTTTACGGCGTTTGCTTCGTCCTTTTTTCCCTGCGCCATAAGTCCTCCGATAAGCTTGGAAGCCTTGTTCCTTTTTGAACGGAGGTTTTCCACTTCGCTTTTTGTCGCGCGAAGCTCTGCGTCAAGCGCAATAACCTCGTCAACCATCGGGATTTTTTTGTCTTGGAATTTTTTCTTGATATTCTCTTTTACCGCATCGGGGTTTTCTCTTAAAAATTTGATGTCGAGCATGATCAGTCTTCTCCTTCTTTCAACATATCTATCAGCGTATTCAAATCGTCGTCCGAGTAGTACTCCAAAACGACAGTGCCTTTAACTTTGCTTTTTGCTTTTCCGGACGGAACTATCTTTACTTTTCTCCCGTAATTAGATGAGAGTTCGGACGATATCTCTTTGTAATAAATATCGTTCGGGTTCTCTTTTTTCGTTCTTGTGAGAGGTCTTTTCTTTTTGGCGAGATTCTCCACATCGCGAACGGTGAGCCCTTTGTCGATTATCATTTTTACAAGCTCAGAGAACTTCTTTTTGCTTTCCGCTCTTTCCGCAAGAGGTAAAAGAGCGCGCGCGTGTCCGGATGAAAGCTTTCCTTCCAGAACGAGGTCGAGTGCTTCGTCGGGCAACGCCAGAATCCTCATTGCGTTTGCGACTGCGGGTCTTGATTTTCCCACTTTTTCCGCAACCTGTTCCTGGGTCAGCGAAAATTCATCTATTAACGCTTTATATCCTTTCGCTTCTTCCACGACGTTCAGGTTTTCTCTTTGCAGGTTTTCGATAAGTCCGATTTCAAGAGCTTCTTTGTCGCTTAAATCTCTGATTATCACGGGAATTTCCGTAAGCCCCGCCATCCGCGCGGCTCGCCAGCGGCGTTCTCCCGAAACTATCTGATACCTGTCCGCTTCGATTTTTCTTGCGATTATGGGCTGCAGCAGTCCTCTGTCGGCAATTGAAGCCGACAGTTCTTCAAGCGCCTGTCTGTCAAAAGCTTTTCGAGGCTGCGCCCTGTTCGGCTCAACGTCCGAAATTTTAACGAAAATCAACTGTTTTTCATCAATTTCGTCAATGAGAGGCGCGTTGTCCTCAAAAAGCCCTTCAAGCCCCCGTCCGAGTCCTTTCGGCATACTTTTTACCTCCCGTTGTTTTTCAGTATTTCCTCCGCAAGCTCGGAATACGCTTTTGCTCCTTTTGAGCCGCGGTCGTAGTAGTTTATCGGCTTTCCGTGGCTCGGAGCCTCGGAAATACGGACGTTTCGCGGAATGACCGTTTTGAAGGTTTTCGACGCGAAATACTTTTTCACTTCCGCAAGCACCTGCATGGTGAGATTAAGCCTTCCGTCAAACATCGTTATCAAAACGCCCTCAATGTCGAGCTTCGGATTGTATACCTTTTTAACCTGCTTGACGGTATTTGTCAACTGTGAAAGACCTTCAAGTGCGAAAAATTCGCATTGTATCGGGATCAGCACCGTATCGGCAGCCGTCAGCGCGTTTATGGTAATGAGCCCGAGCGAAGGCGGACAGTCGATGAGAATAAAGTCAAACATTCCTTCTGTTTCGCTTCTTTTCAGCGCGTTTTCAAGCCTTTTTGCTCTTCCCTGCGTTTCCGCGATCTCAATCTCCGCTCCTGCCAGATCCATTGTCGACGGGATTATCCAAAGATTGTGATAAGGCGTTTTTATAATCAGGTCGGAAAGGAGAACATTCTCATCCGTCAGCAGATCGTAAGAGGATTTATCGAGATCTCTTTTCCTGATTCCGCATCCGGTCGTCGCGTTTCCCTGCGCGTCAAGGTCTATAAGAAGCACCTTCGCGCCTTTTTCCGCCATACAAGACGCAAGATTGACAACCGTTGTGGTCTTTCCGACGCCGCCTTTTTGATTGGCGACGGCTATTGTTTTTATCATTCTTCATCCTTTCCCTGCTGTTTGTTCAAACCCTTGTCTTCAACCTGCAAGGGCTCGATTCCTTCCTTTTGACGAGGTTTTTCTCTTTATGAAAAAAACCTCGTTTCTTTTTGTTTTATCGCAATTGATTATCGGTATTATATCATACTGTCGTCCGAAAAGCAATACCTTTTCAATATCTTTCGGCAAAAAGAAATATTTTTTTCCCGCGAGGCGAATGTTTCACATGAAACATTGATAGGTAAAATATAAATTTTTGTTGAAAAACGGCAGGTTTTTGCAGGTATAAAACACGCGCGGAAAAGCAAAAAGCCTCATTATTTGCCGAAGTTGATAAAAACTGAAAAAAGAGGTTGATTTTTTCATAAAAAAATGGTATAGTATTATAAGGAATGCCCTTCGTTTGGTTTTTTTCTGTATCTGCTTTGCCGCGAAGGGTGAAAGAGGATATCCTTTGAGATATTTTTTTCCTCCGAAAAAAAACGAAAGGTTTACGGAATAAGATGGACAGACCCTTTTATGTCCTGTCGCTGTTGGCATACGCCGTGCTGATGGGCGGTTTTAATTACATATATAAAAAGCGAACTGAGGAGTCCGGAATGCTTCGCGCCGATCTGCGTCTCAGCGTCTCCGTCTCCGCTCTTTCACTGCAAATCAGCGATATAGGCATTTGGGTGGTTGCCATTATTCCTTGTATCGCGTTCAGCTCCGTCGCGGGAGTAAAAGCGGCGTTTTATATCTCCGTAGGTCTGATTTTCGGCTACTATTTGAGTTGTTCTCTTATGTCGGAGAGAATGAAGATATATTCCCAGGTCGGAAACGTCGAAACCATTCCCTCTTTTCTGTCGCGGCGATACGGAGATTATCGCGGAGTAATAAGAATTATCAGCGCCGTCATAGGTGTGCTGCTGACGCTTTCCTTTACTTCCTTCGCCTTTTCTTTTTCGGCGTCCCTTCTTGCCAGAGCTTTCTCTTTTTCTCACACAACAGCCGTAACGGTCTGCATAATTTCCGTTCTCGTTCTCATCATCCTCGGCGGTTTTATGTCCTCTCCTCGCAGCGATGCCGCGCAGTGCCTTTTGATCGGAGGGGCAACGATAATTCTCTGCATCTGTCTTACGGGAACTCTTGACCTTGAACAGACGGCGATTTTCAATTACGTTTATCCGAAAGCCCTGAGCCTTCTTCCCTCTCTTTTGGGCGACAGCGAAAACATCTCTCTTTTCACTCTTGTAATCTGTCTCGGATGGTTCGTTTGCTGTCTCGGTTCTCCCCAGCTGCTTACGAATTTTTTAAGAATGAAAACGCCCCGAATAGCGCCCCGCGCGAAAGCGATCTCCACTTTTTGGAGCGCAATAACGCTTTTCGGCGCAACGTATATCGGCTTTATGTGGCTGATCCTTTTTCCCGCGGAAAGTCCTGCGGGAGCGATGATAGAGTCTCTTCTCGCGTCCGATTCTCTCTTTGTCCGCTGTCTCCTGCTCGTTGCGGTTTTCGGAGTCCTTTCCGCCGTCACAAAAGCTAATATCCTTATGGCTTCGGGCTTTTTCGCCGAAGACATATATCCTCTTTTCAGATCGGACGTTGACAGGCGTGAAATCCGTTATGTGAAGTTTTTCAGCGTTCTGATTTTTTCGCTTCTTGCCGGCGCGCTTGCCTCCGAAATAAGTTCCCGCGCGTTCAACATTCTCGCCTTTTCCGTTTCGGGACTGTGTTCCGCCTTCGGTCCCGTCGTTCTGTTTTCTCTTCGCTCTAAAAAAGTGACGCTTACGGGCGGTATATGCTCTATCCTCGCCGGAACCGCAAGCTCGTTTTTCATAACGATATTTTTCTCCTCAAAAATAGGCGAAGGATTTAATATCTATTCGGTTTTCCCCTCGTTTCTTATCTCAACTGCAATTCTTTTCCTCGTTTCCCTTATTGATCCGCGAAAGCCGTCGAAAGAAGTTCTGAAAGAATACGACCGCGTTCAGGCGATAGTTCACTGCAAAGGGAATTATTTGATGAAATGATTATTCCCTGAAAATTAAACTCTCTTTCGCGCGGTTTTTCCGCGCGATTTCTTTTTCCTCTCGGAAAAAGAAGCGATTTTTGAATTGTGGAAATTCTGTAAAACGGCGGGAAACTTTGTATAGATACCTTGATTTTCCGATAAAAATATGATAATATTGTCACACGGACTATAAAAAGTAGTTTTAAGAACTATTTGTCAGACGCTGTTATATTTTTCGAAAAAATCAGCGAAAATGCAGCCGTATGACAGACTAAAAGATTTTTTTTCGGAGGCTTTTATGGCTGATTTCATTCTTTCCTGCGAATCCACCGTCGATCTTCCCTATTCCTACATCAGCGGAAGAAATATCCCCGTCATTTTCTATTCTTACATAGTTGACGGAGTTTCATACGTTGACGATATGGGACGAAATCCCGACGCTCTTCCCCGTTTTTATGATTTTATAGAAAAAGGAAAGCTCCCGACGACATCGCAGCTGAACGAGTTTTTATATTACGATTTTTTCAAGGAGCTTCTGCAAAAAGGAGACGTTTTGCATATCGCTTTCGGTTCGGGTATGACCCCGTCGATACGAAACGCCGTTGAAGCCTCGGAAAAACTTCGCGAGGAGTTTCCCGACCGCAAGCTTGTAATCATCGATTCTCTGTGCAGCTGCTCCGGCTACGGGCTTCTTGTCGATATCGCCGCCGACCTTCGCGATGAAGGCAAAAGCATGGAAGAGACGGAGCAATATCTTCTTGAAGTCAGAAACAAGGTGCATCATCAGTTTTTCTCGACCGATATGACGATGTTCCGCCGCAGCGGAAGAGTTTCCGGCGCCGCCGCGATGGTTTCGACGCTGCTCGGAATCTGTCCTGTTATGTGCCTCGACGATTGCGGAAAAATCGTCGCTTACGACAAGGTCAGAGGTAAGAAAAACGCAATCAAAAAGCTTGTTTCCGAAGCCGAAAAACACATTCAGAACGGCGCGGACTACGACGGAAAATTTTTCCTTTCCAACTCAAACTGCCCCGAACTCGCGGAAGAAACAAAGCAGGTGCTCGAAGAGGCTTTCCCAAAACTCAAGGGCAAAATAAAAATGCTCGATATCGGCGCGATCATCGCCTCGCATTGCGGTCCCGGAACGGTAGCCGCGTTCTTCCTCGGCGACAGCAGACGCTCGTTCAAATAGCCGTCTGCGTTCTCTGCTGCGCTTTCGTCAAGGCAGAAGTTTTACGATAAATAACGGACGCTCGAAGGAGCGTCCGTTTGAAGTATTCGGGGTTATATGTTACAATACGGAAAACAGAGTTATCAGAAGAATAAATGTCAGAACGGGCGCGGTCGCGCAGAGAGATGCGTGCCGCAAAGGAAGACGCAGACGCAGTCTTTTTCTTTTCCGCAAAGTGAAAAAAGAGTAAAGGACTGCGGATGCGACGACGGAGACCGCATATCCGGGAAGTCCCATATTTCCCATCATTCTTCGAATTTTGACAAGACGGAAAACGAGAAAAATGAAAACCGCGATTATTTTGTCGCAGATACCGCCGACGAAAACGGCGATAGGGTGGAGAAAAACCGTTGCTTCAAGCAGAACCGCCGCCACCGCGCAGGGGTAGAGAAAAGATACGAGCGGCAGACAAATGACGTTTGAGAGAAGAGATATGGCGCTTTGTTTTCCGAAAAAGTAATACAGCAGCGGAAAAGTGAAAAGAAAAGCCGCGAGAGAAGTGCAGAAAAGTCCCGAAAAGAAGCGGAAAAAACGCTTCGGATAACGTCTTGTCAGTCGGAAATATTCCGTTGAGGCAAAGGAGGAAAACTTTTCGGAAAAGAGAATTATTCCGAGCGTCGCGCCGAAGGATAAAAGAAAAGAGGCGGAGACCGCAGAGCGCGGGTCTGCAACCACGATTACGAGCGCGGCAAAGCCGAGATTGTTCAGACTGTCGGATTTTCGGTGAAAAAGATTGCCCGAAAACGCAAGCGCGGACATAAGAGAGGCTCGCACGACCGAAGAGGTGAAACCGCAGATCGCGGCAAGCATAAAAACCGCAAAAATAAAGGTTATGTTTCGAATAAATCTGTTTTTGACAAAAGCGAAAAGTTTGGAGATAAAAGCAATAAAAACGCTGATATGCAAGCCTGAAACGGCGACAATGTGCGAAAGTCCCGCGTCGCTCAGCGCTTCTCGGCGATGCAGATACATCTCCTGTTTTCTTCCGAGAATCAGCGCTTTCAAAAAGGCGGATTCCTTTTTCGCGACGGCTTCGATCTTCCTTTCAACATATTTTCTTGCGGCGTAAACAGCTTTTGAAAAAGCAAATTTTTCGGTTTCGGAAAAAGAGACCTTCTTAGTGTCAAGGTAAACGGAAGCAACAGTTGAAGATGCGTAGCTTGTCGTTACGTATTTCCCTTCGGGAGCGGAGAATTTGAATTCTCCCTCAACGGCGGTGAAAGCGGGATTTTCGAGAGGAGTACGCGTAACGACGGTTATTTCGCCCGCAAAAGGCTCGTCTTCGAGCTTTGCCGGATATATGTAATATCCGCCGAAAGTTTTTCTTCCGTCGTCCGTCAGAACAAGTCGCGCGGACTGCTTTTCCCCGTTGCAGAGCGCGTTTCTCTGCCTGCCGTAGCCGACAAATCCGGAGCACCATGAGACAAAACAGACTGCTATCCCGATAAATGCGGCAAGAAATATATTGGAAATCTTTTTACCCGCCGCCTTCAACAGCAGAAACAGGCTTCCCGAGATGAAGAAAAAAGCAAAAAATGCGGCTAATGCCGCTGTCGAAGATTTATAAAAGGAAATAAAGGTTGAGAAAACGACGCAAAAGGTTCCCGAAAAGCCGCCGACCGCGAAAGCTCTTTTCAGCTCCGCGTCGAAGAAACTCTGTTTTTTCGGCAATTTTGCGCTGTTCTCTCTTTTCATGAGTTCCTTTCCTTTTCGACATAATTCGACATCTTTTGTTTATATTATATAGCCAAAATAGTAAAAAGTCAATAGTTTATGTGAAAAATAATGGGCAAAAACTGCGGCGCGTATCTTGAAAAGGCTGCTCAAAAAGTGTCTGAAATCCTTTTTTTCTTTGCTGAAATGCGGTTTTTGAGGCATTTGCATTGACAAAGGCATAAGTGTATGATAAAATTGAATATATAAATATGACCGAAAGGAAGTGAGCCGGAATTCTCGAAAGAATAAAGTCCCCTGCGGACGTGAAGAATTTGTCCGAAGCCGAAATAACGCGGCTGTGCGCGGAGATTCGCGAAAAACTGATAGAGACGGTGGGAAAAACGGGAGGACACCTCGCTTCCAATCTCGGTATCGTTGAACTGACGGTTGCGATACACAGAGTTTTTGACGCTCCTTCCGATAAGATCATCTTTGACGTGGGGCATCAATCCTATGTTCACAAGATGTTGACAGGCAGATATGAAAGAATGTCCGGCCTCCGAAAAAAGGGCGGAATATCGGGCTTTACACGCCGCGCAGAAAGCGAATACGACCCGTTCGGAAGCGGGCACAGCGGAAACGCCGTTTCGGCGGGGCTCGGATTTGCGGAAGCGAATAAGCTGAACGGCAAAAACGACTATGTTGTCTGCGTTGTCGGCGACGGTTCTTTTACCAACGGAATGGTTTTCGAAGCTTTGAACAACTGTCTGCGCGAAAATCTGAACCTGATTATTATTCTCAACGATAACGAGATGTCCATATCCCGAAACGTCGGAGGCCTTGCAAAATATTTTTCGAAAAAAAGCAGTTCCAAAAAATATTTCAGATTCAAAAAAGGGCTGCAGAGGTTTTTGAAGCGAATTCCGTACCTCGGCAACGGGTTGATAAAGTTGTTCGGAAAAATCCGCGACCTGTTAAAGCGCATCATTTTTCCGGGCAATATTTTCGAAGATCTCGGGCTTGACTATATCGGTCCCGTCGATAACGGCGACATTTCGAAAATCTGCGACGTCCTTGAAGAGGCGAAGACGCAGAAAAAGGTGTGTCTTGTTCATTTTCTGACGCATAAAGGTCTTGGCTATGCCCCCGCGGAAGAAAATCCGTCGCTTTATCATGCCGTTGCGCCGTTTGATACGGAAAAAGGGATAGAGAAATCCGATAAAAAGACTTATTCATCCGAGTTCGGAAAAATCCTTTCCTCCCTTGCCGCGCGCGATCCCGAAATTTGCGCGGTTACGGCGGCAATGTGCGACGGAACGGGGCTTTGCGGTTTTTCGAAAGAATTTCCCGAAAGGTTTTTCGATGTCGGAATTGCGGAAGAGCACGCCGTAACTTTTTGTGCGGGGCTTGCCGCCGCGGGAAAAAAGCCTGTTTTCGCGGTCTATTCTTCTTTTTTCCAAAGGTGCTTCGATCAGCTTATACACGATGTTGCGATTCAGCGGCTGCATACGGTCGTCTGCGTTGACCGCGCGGGTTTTGTCGGCGGCGACGGGGTGACGCATCAGGGGCTTTTCGATGTCGGAATGGCTCTTTCCGTTCCGAATACGAAGATATGGTCTCCCGACGGTTTTGAAGAACTCGGAAAATGTCTTGAAGAGGCAGTCTCCTCCGACGGGCTTTGCGTGGTTCGCTATCCGAAAGGCGGCGAAGAAGATTATGACCGCGAGGCGTTTGAAGAGCATGACGGCTTTTCGGTTCTCGAAGCGGAAGAAAATCCCGAAGCGACGCTTGTCACATACGGCCGCTTAACGAAAAATGCGGCAACGGCGGCAAAAAAGCTCGGAAAAGTCCGTGTCATAAAGCTTTTGCGTCTTTCTCCCCTTAATACGGAAGAACTCGGCCCGTTTCTTTACGGAAAAATCTTTTTTGCGGAAGAAGGAATGAAAAACGGCGGCGTCGGGGAATATCTTGCCGCGGAATTTCCCGAAAAGAAAATCACCGTTCGAGCCGTTTCGGGTTTCACCGACGGCGGCAGCGCGGACGAATTGATCCGCGAATACGGACTTGACGCGATTTCTTTGGAAAAAATGATTTTGAAAGAAATTGAAAGAGTATAATAAAAATATGTTCGGCAGAGATTGAAAGAACCGAAAAACCGTCTTTCCGACCGCAGACAGCTTTTTTGTGTCGGCGTCGGTCGCATCTGCGGGTTTTGAGGAGGAAAGAGAAAAAGCCCTTCAAAAAACGGACTTTTGAGAGATTTCCCGTCTGAACGAACGGAAAGGTAAACGTATGAATATAAAGTTTCTCGGCGCGGCGCACGAGGTCACCGGCTCGTGCACGCTTTTGGAAGTCAACGGAAAAAGAATGCTCATAGACTGCGGAATGGAGCAGGGCGCGGATATCTACGAGAACTGCGAGCTTCCCGTTTCCGTTACGGAAATAGACTGTGTTTTTCTGACGCACGCGCATATCGACCATTCCGGAAAGCTTCCCGAATTGACAAAAGCGGGTTTTCGCGGGAATATTTTCGCCACGGAGGCAACGGCGGAGCTTTGCCGCATAATGCTGCTTGATTCCGCGCATATTCAGGAAAGCGAGGCTGAGTGGCGCAACAGAAAGGCGAAACGCTCCGGCGGCGAAAAATATGAACCGCCGTATACCTCGGAGGACGTTTACAAGACCGTGCCTCTTTTTGTCAAGTGCAGGTATAATACGGAATACAATATATACGAGGGTGTTTCCGCGCGCTTTATCGACGCGGGGCATCTTCTCGGCTCGTCGTCGATAGAGCTGACCGTTACGGAGAACGGAAAAACCGAGACTGTTCTGTTTTCGGGTGACGTCGGAAACGTCAACAAGCCTCTTATCCGCGACCCGCAGAAGCCGACGAAAGCGGACGTTGTTATAATAGAATCCACTTACGGCGACCGTCTTCACGAAAAAGCGGCGTCCGATCATGCGGAGGAGTTTGCCGCAATTATACAGAAAACGTTTGACAGAGGCGGAAATCTCATAATTCCTTCGTTCGCGGTCGGCAGAACCCAGGAATTGCTTTATCTGCTTGCTCAGATAAAGGACAGAAATCTCGTTCGCGGATACGACGGCTTCCCCGTCTGGGTGGACAGTCCTCTTGCGGTCGAGGCGACGGGCATATATGCCGGCGGAATGGCGGATTACTATGACGAAGAAACGCTCGGCTTTATTAAAAAAGGGAAAAATCCTCTCCGGTTCGACGGGCTCAACGTGTCCGTCACAAGCGAGGATTCCGTTCGGCTGAACCGAGATAAAACCCCGAAAATAATTATCTCCGCAAGCGGAATGTGCGAAGCGGGACGTATTCGTCATCATCTGAAACACAATCTTTGGCGTCCCGAATGCACGGTGCTTTTCGTCGGATATCAAGCCGAGGGAACGCTCGGCAGGCTTCTTGTCGAAGGCGCGAAAAAGGTGAAGCTTTTCGGCGAAGAGGTTCGCGTCAACGCGCAGATAGAAACCCTTGCGGGAACAAGCGGGCACGCGGACAGGGATATGCTTCTCGGCTGGCTCGGAAATATTGAGCCGCGACCGAAAAAAGTTTTCGTAAATCACGGCGACGACGCCGTATGCGACGTTTTTGCCGAAACGATAAAAGAAAAGCTCGGCATAGACGCGACCGCCCCCTACAACGGCGCGGAATACGACCTTGCGAGCGGCGATTGCCTGTATGCCGGCAACAAGATAAAGAAGGAAAAGAAAGAATATGCGGAAAAAGGCGGTATTTCGGCGGTTTACGCAAGGCTTTTGCAGGCGGGGCGCAGAATTGCGGCTGTTATAGAAAAGCACCGCCGCGCGGCGAATAAGGATATAGCGAAATTGACCGACCAGATAAACGATCTTTGTAAAAAATGGGAGGATTAAGCCTTAAATGCAAAAAGATATTTCCTCACTCAACGAAAGAATCAGAACGGACATCTCCGATTTCGTCGCGGAGTCGGACAGAGAATACAACGGAAAAATAGATCTCATCGCGGAGGATATTCTCGCGCATCGGCATGAGCGGCCGATAATTCTTATATCGGGGCCGTCGGGATCGGGAAAAACGACGTCCGCGCTGGCGCTGGAAAAATATCTCGACGAGCACGGCTGTGAAACGCACACTCTTTCGCTTGACAATTATTTCAGACCTATTCTCGGCGAAGATAAAAAGCTTTTGGAAGAGGGAAAAATAGACCTTGAATCCCCCGAAAGAGTTGATGCGCCGTTTCTCAACGAACAGCTGCAGAGCATCGTTGACTGCAAGCCCGTTCTGCTTCCGCGCTACGATTTCAGAAAGAGCGATCGTGTTTTCCGCAAGGATGATTTTATCCGAAAAGACGGCGATCTTGTAATTCTTGAGGGCGTTCATTCCCTGAATCCCGATGTTATAACCATTCCAGACAACGAATGTTCCAAGATTTACGTAAGCGTCAGAACCCGCATTTCGGACGGCGATTTTGTGCTTCATCCGTCATACATCAGACTTATGCGGAGGCTGATTCGCGACAGCCAGCACAGAGGGCGCTCTTTTGAATATACCATAAATATGTTCCGAAGCGTGGAGGAGGGCGAAGAAAAGTATATTATGCCTTTCAAGCGCCGCGCCACGCATAATATCGACACATTTATATCTTACGAGGTGAACGCGTATAAGCGATTTCTTTCCGAAGGGCTGCGCGCGCTGAAAGATAACGAAACGGCGAAAAGGCTTCTTCGTATTCTTGACCGTTCCGAGCCCGTGCCCGAACAGGCTATCCCGAAAAATTCCCTTATCAGAGAGTTTATCGGCGGCTCCGCGTTCAATTACAGATAAGACGCTTTTTGGGCGTTTCCGAAGCCTTTCACAAAAAAAGGGGATGTAAAAAAAGCCCAGACCGCAAAAAAGGCTGAAAAATACAAAAAAAGCAATGGCTTAAAAGATAAACAAAACGAATCAAAACAGCAATTTTTGTGTTTTTCCATAAAATAAGGTTTTAATACGCCTTTTTGCTACGGGCGAATCTCACCTCTCGATGTATAAACATACACCTTCGGATTCGATTCACCCATTCTGAACCTTTTTTCCTATCCCCAAAGGGGCTGTAAAAAAAACGTAAGTTTTTTTTACAGCCCCTTTGCGCTGTTTTCAGAATTTGATTTTTTTCCATTCGGAAAAGAGGTCATTCTCGGTTTTTGCCGCGTTTGCGGGACTTGTGGAAGGCAGAGCCTCCGCGCATACGCCGAGAGAAGGCAAAATATATTTATCGTATAGCTTCTTCGCGGTTTTTCCGTTGACAAAAATTTTTTCGACGGACGGAAATTTTTCAAGAAGGGTTTTTATGTCGTTTACCGTCGCGTTTTTTACCGATGCGTCCGAGGATCCCTCGATGTCGCAGCTTTCGATAACGTCCCAAAGAGCTATTCGGTTTCGTTTCAGAAAAGCTTTCTTTTCGGGAACCGTCAGCGGCGTTTCGTCTTCGAAAACGGAAGCGACGACGCGCCAGAACCGGTTTTGTCCGTGTCCGTAGAAAAAACCCGTTTCACGGCTTTTGACCGACGGAAAACTGCCGAGTATCAATATTTTAGGGCTTCCCTCGCAAAATGGAGGGATGGTGTGCGTTTGCCTCATTTGAAAAGACCTTTTTCTTTTATTTTAGCACATACGCCCCGTATTTTCAACCGTTTACGGGAAAAAGTTTTCGTCCGGAGGCAAAACGTCCTTTTGATACGCGTGGATTTCCCCTTCGCGGGAGGCGGTTATCAGAAACATATTTTCCGCCGACGGCAGATTTCGGCTTTTCAACGCGTTTTCAAGCCATTTTGCGTCTTTTCCCATCGCGCGCAGATTTTTTTCAAGCACTTTTCCGTCGATAACGACATTTGAATATATCGGAGACTCCTTAGGCGACAGCGAAAGATCCGAAACGGTCGCCGGACGGGCGTCGTCGCGCGGCATAAAGCTGACGTTTCCCGTAGTCTCGAAAACGGCGTACCGTATTTGATTTATATCAAAATAGCCCTGTCCCCGCGCCATTGTCAGCAGATCGTTCAGATCCACTCGGTTCTTTTTCATATTTGCGCGTATGATTTTTCCGTTCGCTATCAGTATCGACGGCGTTCCTGTAAAAAAGCGGCGCAGAAGGATGCTTTTATCCGTCAAAAACGCGACAAAAAACGTCAGAAGAGCGTATGCCGCCATGGCTATCACGGAGTACCAGATACTGATGTCCCTTTCAACCGCCATAACCGCCGCTATCGAGCCTATCGTCACTGCCGTCGTGTAATCATAGAACGTCATTTGGGAGATCTGCCGTTTTCCCGTCAGTTTTGAAAGAACGAGCAGATAAATGAATGAAAAAGCGCTTCGCGCAAGAATTTCAAGAAAATCCATATCATCGCTCCGAAATTGTATTATATTCGGTAGGTATTATTTACGCTTTTTCGGAAAAAATACTCTTTGAAAAGATACGGCTTGATTTTATCGGAAAACTGTGCTATAATAACTAATACAAATCAGGAAAAAATGAATGAAAGGCGGTTTTATTCGATGAATAAGGATTTTTTTAAGGGACTTGCCGTAGGCGTGGGCATTGCCGGACTTGCCGCAGTTGCCGCGACCGCTGCCGTAAAAGCTCTCAAATGCTGCTGCTGCGGTTGTGACGACGACGATTTCGAATACGAGTGCTGCTGCGGAGACTGCGACGACTGTCTCGACTATATGGACGCTCCCGTCGGAGAGAGTGCCGACGAGGAAGACGAAGCCTCCGACGATACTGACGGAGAATAAATTCCGTATAAAAAGATTTCCCCGAAAGAGAAGATTTCTCTTTCGGGGGATTTTCCTTTATTTGAGGTTTTTGTAAAACCGTCCGGGAAGGCTCCCTTTTTCGGCTTTGCCCTAACGGAGAGAAGCGATGTCGTAAATCAGCCTCTCCGTCTTTTCCCAACCGAGACAGGGGTCGGTTATCGACTTGCCGTAAACGCCCCCGTCGGGCTTCTGATTTCCGTCCTCGATATAAGACTCTATCATAAGCCCTTTTACAAGACTGTTGATGTTTTCCGAAAGGCGCATGCTGTGCAGGATCTCTTTTGCGATGCGCGGCTGTTCGAAATACTGCTTGCCCGAATTTGCATGGTTTGTGTCTATTATGACCGCTGGGTTTTTAAGCCCCGCGTTTTTTTCATAAAGCTCGCAGAGCAGTTGCAGATCCTCGTAATGATAGTTCGGTATCGTTCTGCCGTATTTGTTCGCAGAGCCTCTCAAAATCGAGTGCGCGTAGGCATTTCCCTTGCTGTGAACCTCCCAGCCCGAATAAACGAAGGTGTGCGAATGCTGCGCCGCCGTTATCGAGTTCATCATAACCGAAAGGTCGCCTCCCGTCGGGTTTTTCATTCCGACGGGGATGTCAAGCCCGCTCGCCGTCAGTCTGTGAAGTTGATTTTCAACCGATCTTGCGCCGACCGCAACATAGGAAAGAACGTCGGAAAGATATTGATGATTTTCGGGATAAAGCATTTCGTCCGCGCATGCAAAGCCCGTCTGTTCAAGCGCTTTTATGTGCAGCTTGCGTATGGCGATAAGCCCTTTGAGCATATTCGGCAGTCCGTTCGGGTCGGGCTGATGCAGCATTCCCTTGTAACCGTCGCCCGTTGTTCTGGGCTTGTTGGTGTAGATCCGGGGAATTATCATAATTTTGTCTTTGACTTTTTCCTGAACCTCGCGCAGCCGCGAGATATAGTCGAGAACCGCGTCCTCTCTGTCTGCCGAGCAGGGCCCGATAACAAGCAAAAACCTGTCGCTTTCTCCCGAAAAAATCGCTTTCAGTTCTTCATTCGTTTTCTTTTTCGTAAGCGCGGATTCCTCCGAGATGGGATACATCTCCTTTATCTCGTGCAGCGTCGGAAGTTTGCGCTTGAATTCCATATTCATATCTTTATCTCTCCCTTTTTGCGAAGCCGTCGAAAAATTTGCGTCTTTGTGTTGAAAGCCTCATCATTTCTCTCATTGTTTCGCGGTCGTCATCCTCAATGCTTTTTTTCAGCTTGTTAAACTGTGTTTCGAAGAGTTCCATTTGCGAAAGCAGTTCTTTTTTGTTCAGCAAAAACAGCTCGCTCCACATCTCGTCGTTTATCTTTGCTATGCGCGTCAGGTCGCGGAAGGAGTCCCCCGTGTACTCCGCCGTTTCCGCCGCGTCCTTGCAGACCATCAGCGAAACCGCGATACAGTGCGTCATCTGCGAAAGAAAGCCTATCATCTCGTCGTGTTTTTCCGTCGAAAGCTCCGAAATCATCTTGAAGCCGAGCGTTCTGCCGAGCTGTTTGCAGGTTTCGACGGCTTCTTTCGTGTTTTTTTCCGTCGGGGTCACGATATAATTCGCGCCGTGAAAAATTTTTGAATCCGCGTTTTCCACGCCGCTGACTTCGCGCCCCGCCATCGGATGCGCTCCGATAAATTCGAGGTCGGGACGCAGCAGCGATTGTATTTCTTCAACAACGCCTCCCTTGACGCCCGTTACGTCCGTCAGAAGCGCGCCGCTTTTCAGATATTGCTGGTTTTCTTTTATCCAATCTATAAAAACGTGCGGATAAAGAGCAAAAACGACAAGGTCGAATTTTTTGATGTATTCGGGGTCGGGTTCCGTTTTTCCGTGCCTGATAAACCTGTGTTTCAGCGCAAAATCTATCGAGGATTGTTTTTTGTCTATCGCGCCGACTTCGCAGCCCCGCGCGGAAAGACCCTGCGCGTAGGAGCCGCCGATAAGCCCCAGCCCGACAATCAGTATTTTCGCGCTTTCGTCAAATCTCATATTTCGCCTCCGCTCCGAGTTTTTCCAAGTCTTTGAAAAACTCCGGATAACTTTTCGCGACGGCTTCCGCGCCGTCTATCTCTCCGCCCGTTACGCTTGCAAGAACGGAAAGAGCCATCACTATTCGGTGGTCGTTATGCCCCGAAAGAGGATTTTTCGGTTTTGAAATTCCGTCGGAAAAAACCGTCGCCCCGTTCTCGGAAAGATCGACGCGAACGCCGAATTTTGCAAGTTCCTCCGCCATAGCCGCCGCACGGTCGCTTTCTTTTATCTTCAATCGTCTTGTTCCCGTGAACCTTGCACCGTGTTTCGCCGCCGCAACCGCAAACAGCACGGGCGCGAGGTCGGGACATCCCGAAACATCTGTCACCGTATTCGGCTTTCGCAGTTTTTCAAAAAGTTCCGTGCAGACTTTATCCGCTTGCAGGCTGTTTTCCGAAAGCCCGTTTACTTTTACGTTGCCGCCGACTTCGTTCAGCGCAAGCAGAAAAGCGGCGTTTGACCAGTCTTTTTCAACCTCGACTTCTCCTGCACAATATTTTTGTTTGCCTTTTATTTTGAATGTGTTCGGTTCGGTCTCTTCGATTTTGATTCCGAAGCGTTGAAGCACGTCAAGCGTTATATCGATATATTCGCGGCTCTCCACGGGCGGAACGATACGGAGATCGCTTTCTTTTTCGAGAAGGGGCAATGCAAAAAGGAGACCTGTCGCAAACTGACTGCTGATGTTGCCTTTCATTTCGTATTTCCCGCCGCGCAGAACGCCGCTCACTTTAAGAGCTGTTGCGGTCTTTTCGAGAGAAACGCCTTTTTCGCGGAAAATATCTTCATACACTCCTATGCCTCTCTGCATAAGTCTTTCCGTTCCCGTAAAAACGGCGGGCTTTCCGTCGAGCAGCGCAAGCGGAAGAAAAAACCTCAGCGAGCTTCCGCTTTCGCGGCAGCCGAACACCGCTCCGTCGGCTTTTTTTATGCCGCCCTTTATGCGCAATGCTCCGTCGCCCTCTTTTTCGACGGTTGCCCCGAGCGCTTTTATGCAGTCGGTCGTCGCGTCGATGTCCTCGCTTCTTTCTATCCCCCGAATGACGCTTTCCCCCTCGGAAAGCGCCGCGCAGATAAGGTGGCGGTGCGCGTAACTCTTTGACGGCGGCGCGCAGATTTCGCCGTGCGCCCTGTATGGGCTGAACGTCACTTTCATTTTTCTTTTCTTCCGTTCTTCACAAGATGATCGAGCGCGAGCAGGTATCCGTCAAAGCCCTTGCCCGTAACCGTAAGGCACGCAACTTCCCGTATATAACTCACCTGACGGAAAGCCTCTCTTTTCGACACTTCGGAAAGATGAACTTCAACGGTCGGAATCCCGACGCCCTTTATCGCGTCCGCTATCGCCACGCTGGTGTGCGTGTAAGCCGCCGGATTGAAAATAATGCCGTCGATCCCGTCAAAATACGCTTTCTGTATCGCGTCCACAAGGTCTCCCTCGTGATTTGACTGATAGAATTCGACTTCCGCGCCTGTCTCGGCGGCGTGGTTTCTTATCAGACCGACAAGGTCCTCGTAACTCTGTCTGCCGTATATTTCGGGCTCGCGAATACCGAGCATATTGATGTTAGGGCCGTTCAAAACAAGAATTTTCATTATAGATCAAGTTCCTTTCGGACGGCTTGCGCAACCGCCCCGATTTCATCGTTTGATTTTACCGTTACGTCCGCCGCTTTTTCACATATCGGAAATCTTTCGTTATAAAGTCTTTCCAACGCCTCTTTTGTTGACGAAAGAGGTCTGTCGGAGGTCGCCGTCAGCAGGAAAAGGTCTCTGTCGAGAAAGACGGTTATGCCGTTTTTCTTCATTTTACGAATGTTTTCTTCTCGCAGTACCGCTCCGCCTCCCGTCGCCGTAATACTTCCCGTTTTTTCCGCGGCTTTTGCGATGACTTTGCTTTCCGCGTCTCTGAATGCTTTTTCTCCGTTTTTGCGGATAAAGTCTGCTATGGGTTCTCCGAATTTTTCAACGAGCGTCGCGTCCGTGTCCTCAAACGGCATGCCTGTCAGCTCCGCCAGCTTTCTGCCCACGGAGCTTTTGCCCGAGGACGGCATTCCGATAAGAAAAACATTTCTTTTTTCATTTAATATTTTTCTGTAAACCTCGTCGGTTTTTCTTTCATCCGCGTCCTTGCCGAGGAACAGCGCCGAGGCGTAAACCGCCTGCGAGACAAGCATATAAAGACCGCCGCTTGCGTTTATCCCTTTTTTTTGCGCATCCAGCACAAGCTCCGTCCGCAGCGGGTTGAATATTGCGTCAAGCACCGTTTCAAGCTGAGGAAACGCGGAAATATCTATCGGCGACGCGTCCGTTTTCGGAAACATTCCGACAGGTGTCGTGTTTATTATTATCTGTGCGTCGGAGTGCTTTTCCGCCGCTTCTTCATAGGTCACGGCGTCGTCTTTTTTCGTTCTTGAAACGCGGAAAACTTCTTTTGCGCCGAGATCCTCCGCCACCGCGCACGCCGTTTTCGAGGTTCCTCCCGTTCCGAGAACAAGAACCTTTTTCCTTTTCATATCCGCGCCCGCGTGAAGCGCCAGCGCCCTCATTCCCGCAAAATCCGTGTTGTCGCCGAACAGTTTTCCTCCTCTGTTGACAACCGCGTTGACCGCGCCTGTTTTTTTTGCGCGTTCCGATATTTCATCAAGGTAAGGAATTACCGTCTGTTTGTAAGGAATTGTTACGTTGACCGCTTTGAAATCTTTTTTGCGAAACAGCTCTTCCATCTCGTCGGCGCTCAGTTCGCGGAGTTCGTACTCATAATCGGCAAGCAGGGCGTGAATTTCTTTTGAAAAGCTGTGTCCGAGCTTTTCGCCGAGCAAACCGTATTTCATTGTCTTATCCCCTCTGCCAAAAAATCCGTTCCGTATCTCTGCGCAAGCAAATCCGCCGTGACGAGCGCCGCCGCGCTGTCTATAACGGGGCATATCCTGCGGACTATCGCGGGGTCGTGTCTGCCGTGAACGGAAATGCTCGCGTTTTCGCCTTTTATAAAGTCAACGGTTTTCTGTTCTTTCGCTATCGACGGGGTCGGCTTTACGACGCATCTGAAAATAACGGGCATTCCGTTTGTGATGCCGCCGTTTATGCCGCCGTTGTTGTTCGTTTCGCAGACCGTTTTGCCGTTTTCGACGCGAAATGCGTCGTTGCATTCTCCTGCCCTCTTTTCCGCAAACCCGAAGCCGAGCCCGAAATCCACGCCTTTAACGCCGCCGAGACTGAACAAGGCGTGCGAAAGAAGACCTTCGAAAGAGTCGAACCACGGTTCTCCCACGCCTGCGGGCAGTCCGAAGACGGCAGTCTGCGTTATTCCCCCCACGCTGTCGTTTTCTGCGCGCGCCGCAAGTATCTTTTTCGTCATTTCTTCTCCGCGAGCCTTGTCAAGCGTCGGAAAATCGGCTTTTTCGAGCGTTTCGATATCTTTTTCGATGTCCTCAAAACCGCGGTCGTTCACTCCTGCGCATTGCAGAATGTGCGTGCCTGTTTTTATTCCGAGTTTTTCGAGCGCGGGCAGAAGAATGCCGCCCGCCGCGACGAGCGCCGCCGTTATCCTTCCCGAAAAATGACCGCCTCCGCGATAGTCCTCATACCCGTGATACTTGCAAAAAGCCGAATAATCCGCGTGCGACGGGCGCGCAAGACCGTATTGATAATCCCTGCTCCGCGTGTTCTCGTTCGGGATTATTATGCAGACAGGAGTTCCTGCGGTTTTTCCGTTGAAAACTCCGCTGACGATATGAAAATCATCCTGTTCCCGACGCGAAGTTTCCGCCGCAGAGGACGGACGGCGACGGGAAAGCATTCGGGCTATATTTTCTTCCGAGACTTCGATGCCCGGCGCAAGACCGTCCAGAACGACGCCCACCGCGTCTCCGTGACTTTCTCCGAATATCGTTGCGCAGACGCTTTGTCCGAACGTGTTTTTCATCTTAATTCTCCTTTTCGAAAAGGTATTCGGGAACGATTTTTTTGAATTCGAAAGAGCCTATTTTCGGAACATATACCGCCGCGACCGTTCCCTCTTCCGATTTTTTATCGTGTCTTACGAACGGGAGCAGTTCTTCCGCGGAATACTCCGTTTCCGTGGGCAGACCGTATTTTTTAAGAACGGCGATAATTCTTTCTTTTGCTTCTTTTCCGCACATCGGAATCATTCCGAGAGCGACGCATTCGCCGTGCAGAAGCCTTCCCTCGTTCGCGCTTTCTATTGCGTGACCTATCGTATGCCCGAAATTAAGCACCTTTCGCAGCCCCTTTTCTTCGGGGTCTTTTTCGATGACTTTTTTCTTTATCAGAAGCGCTTTTTCTATTATCTGCGGCAGATCCTTTTGTAAATCATCGCTTTTTTCAAGCAGTTCAAACAGCTTTTCGTCGCTTGTCGCCGCCATTTTTATCGCTTCCGCAAGCCCCGCGCGCAGTTGCCGCGCGTCGAGCGTTTTGAGCACCGTCGGGTCTATAATAACTTTTTTCGGCTGATAAAACGCTCCTATCGCGTTTTTAACGCCGTTTAAGTCAACCGCGGTCTTTCCTCCGACCGACGAATCTATTTGCGAAAGAAGAGTTGTCGGAATATTATAAAAATCTATTCCGCGCATATAGCACGCCGCGGCAAATCCGCTGAGGTCTCCGACAACGCCGCCTCCGACCGCAACCACGCAGTCCTTGCGCGTAAAAGAGTTTTCGAGCATTATCGAAAGCAGTTTCAGAAAGTTTTCGGGGCTTTTGCTCTTTTCACCCTGTTCAACCGTCACGATAACGGGCTGTTCGCATCGGTCGGCGACGGTTTTCGAATATTCTTCGGGAACGCCCGCGTCCGTAACGACAAGCACTTTTCTGTCAAGACTGAGAATCTCTCCGGTTTTTTTTAAGGCGCCGTTTTCGATAATGATATAATAGCTCTCCTGACCGAGCTCAACGGGAATACGCATTTTGCGATCCTCCTTATTTGACGTTGTTTGCATAGTAGCTTCCGACAAGGCGAAGCTTTGCACAGACCGCCGAAAGCTCCTGCATCATTTCTTTGCCGTTTTCCGTGTTGACGTTGCCTTCCGCCTCGATATAGAAGTAATAATTCCATTGAAGCCCTTTCATCGGGCGGCTTCTCAGGCTTCTCATATTGAAGCCGTGCGCGCCGATGATGTTAAGCGCTCCGGCAAGAGAGCCCGCTTCGTTGCGAACCGTGAACATCAGCAGAAAGTTTTCGTTCTCCCTTCTGCCCGAAACCGCCGGAATGTTTCTTGCGCGTGAGAAAGAGCCGAAACGGGTGGCGTTGTTTTTGCTGTCGTTTATCTCTTTCGCAATAATGTTCAGTCCGAACGTCCGCGCCGTATCCTCGGACGCTATCGCCGCCGTTGTCGGGTCGTTCAGCTCTTTGACGTACTTTGCCGCAAGCGCGGTGTTGGAATATGTCTTTGTTTCATATCCGCGCGCCCGCAGAAACGCGTCGCACTGCTGAAGCGCCTGCGGATGGCTGACAACGGTTTTTATTGTTTCCTCCGTCGTTCCCTCGCAGGCAACGAGGTCGTGAACTATTGCGACGTCGATGACCTGATTTATATAGAGGTCTCCCGAAAAAACCATATCCATAACCGCGCCGACTTCGCCCGCGTAGCTGTTTTCGAGAGGAAGCACCGCGCAGTCACATTCGCCGCTTTCGACCGCCTTATAAGCCCCGTCAAATTCGCGGAAGGCTTCAAGCTCCGCTTCGGGGAACATTCTTTTTGCCGCCAGATGAGAAAACGCGCCCTCCGCGCCGCAGTAAGAGACCTTAATTCCCTCTATCGCCTTTGACTGATATTCGCAGGAAACATCGATGTTGTTGCGAAGAAAACGGACGTAGTACGGTTCTATCTCCGCGTTCTCGATAAAACTTCTGTTTTTGTTTATCAGGTCTTCCTCTCTCGCGGGATCGCGGACGGAAAGCCCGTGCTCCTTTTTGTAGCCCGCGATTTTCGCGCACTCGTTCATTCTTTTTTCGAACAGGCGCGCCATCTGCTTGTCGATGGCGTTGATTTCTTTTCTCGACCGTTCAAGTTCGTTCATTTTACATAACACCTCATTTTTTTCGGGTTTGCGTCCCGCTTTTCCTTAATAAAAACTAAAAAGCGGCTCCTTTTCGGAAGCCGCCTTACGGATAACCTTGTATCGTCGCCTTTTTACGCCGACGCGTTCAAAAGCGTTTCCTGCGGCTTCATTTTTCCGAAAAAATAATAAAAAAAGCAGTACGAAAAAAAGCGTACTGCGTAATAGCGCGCGGAAGACGCAGTCTCACGGCTGCGGACAGACTCGGACACGGAATTTTTGACGTTGTTTTTTCTGCTTTTTGTCATTTTTCCGCACCTCCGTCTCAAAATACCGATTTAATTTTACCCCAATAATCCGTATTTGTCAAGTGCGTAATGAAACTTTTTTTTGAAATATGGGTTTTTTCTTTGAAAAGAACTCCTTTTCCGCATAATTTTTGCCGTTTTTCAAGGAAAAATTTGCGTATGTACTTGAAAAAGCGGTTTTCTTCTGCTATAATAATCAAGGAAATCAATTTGGGAGCGGACAGCCCCTTTTTATACGGAGGTATAACATGAAAACACTGAGAGTAGGCATCGTCGGCCTCGGCGGAATGGGAAATATCCACATGCAGGCTTACAAGGCGATGAAAAACGTTGAAGTTGTCGCTCTTTGCGACATCGTTACCGAGAAGATGGACAGCGCGGTTGAAAAGTACGGTTTCGCTTCCGCGAAAAAGTACGAGAAGTTTTCCGACCTTATCTCGGACGCCGATGTTGACGCCGTTGATATCGCAACCCCCAACTATCTTCACTCAGTCATAGCCATCGAGGCTTTGAACGCAGGCAAGCACGTTTTCAGCGAAAAACCCGACTGCATGTACGCCGAGCAGTGCGAACAGATGAAGGCGGCGGCGGAAAAATCGGGCAAAACGCTTATGGTTATGAGAAACAACCGTTACTACGAGCCGTCCGTATTCCTTAAAGATTACATCAGCTCCGGCAAAATGGGAGAGATATATTCCGGCAGATGCGGCTGGCAGAGAAGAAGAGGCATTCCCGGCAAGGGAGGCTGGTTCACCACCAAGGCGCAGTCCGGCGGCGGTCCTCTTATCGACCTCGGCGTTCACATGATAGACCTTGCCATCTGGCTGATGGGCAACCCGAAGGCGGTCGCCGTAAGCGGCAGCACTTTCTGCAAGTTCGCAAACGACACGGCGGAGTCCGACTCCGTTCACTCTCAGTTCGGCGAGGCTGTTGAGGGCGGCACGTTTGACGTTGAGGACCTTGCGATGGGCTTTATCAAATTCGATAACGGTGCCTGCCTGCAGATAGAGTTCTCGTGGGCTTCCAACATTGAAAAGGAAAACCGTTTTGTAGAGCTCAGAGGAGATAAGGCGGGCTGTAAGTGGGTTGACGGAGAATTTGCGCATATCTACACCGAAGAAGACGGCTGTTCAAAAGACATCAACTTATCCTACTCCCCCTGCAAGAACGGTCATGCCGCGAACCTCGAACACTTTGTTGACGTCGTTCTGAACGGCGCGACCCCCGATTTCGTTCCCGCGCAGGGCGTTAATATGATAAAAATTCTGAACGCTATGTACGAGTCCGCAAAGACCGGCAGGGAAGTTTGCCTTGACTAAATATTACGCGGTAAAAAAGGGTCGCGAGGTCGGGCTTTTCACCTCGTGGGACGCTTGCCGCGCCTCCGTTGACGGCTTTGCCGGCGCGGAGTATAAGTCTTTCAAAACAAAAAAAGAAGCTCTTGCTTTCCTCGGCAACGGGGAAGGCGGGGCTTCTGCGGAAAATTCGGACGGAGCCGAAAAAACGGATATTCCCGTCTGTCCCGAAAACGGGCTTATCGCTTTTGTGGACGGCAGCTTTGACGTCGAAAGCGGAAGCTACGGTTTCGGCTGCGTTATAATCGACCCCGAACAGAAACTGACTTTTCTGAACGGGAAATCCGACAGGACGGAAGCCGCCGCCGCGCGGAACGTTGCGGGCGAACTGCTTGCCACGATGACCGCCATAAAATACGCGGCGGAGCATTCGTATAAAAATCTGACGGTTTATCACGATTACGAGGGCATTGAAAAGTGGTATAACGGAAAATGGAAAGCGCAGTCTTTCGTTGCGGTGTCCTACGTCGAATTCGTTCGCAGATACAGCTCTCTCGTTTGCGTTTCGTTCGTCAAAGTCGAAGCTCATACGGGCAACACCCTGAACGAAGCGGCGGACAGGCTTGCAAAGGAAGCTCTCGGATTGAATGTTCCGAAAAAAAAGAAGAAAGAAAACCCGTGATTTTGCGGTTTTTTATATATTAAAAAGAAAGGAGGAACAGGTATAGGACTTTTCAGGAAAAAGGCAAAGGCTTCAAAACCCCGCGCGCTGGCGTTTGTTGATTATGAGCATTGGTATATTTCTCTTGATAAAATGTATCATACGCGTCCCGACATCGGAAAATGGATAAGAGATATGGAAAAAACCCTCGATGTCCGCGGAATCTGGTTTTTCGGCGATTTTTCGAAGAACCAGTCTCTGAGAGAGGAAATGACAAAAATTCGCGGTTTTACGAACAATATCATTGAAACGGGCAACGCCACAAACAGAGTAACAAAAGATTTCACCGACTTCATCATGCTTGACCATATTTATCAGGCGGCAATGTCCGACCGCGACGACGTCGACGTTTTCGTTATTTTTACCGGAGACGGTCATTTCACCTCGGTCGCTTCGTTTTTGAAGAATAAATGCAAGAAGGAAGTCGAAATTTACGCCGTCAAGGGCGGCTGCAGCAATCAGCTGAAAACGGCTGCCAGCAGGACGGTTGAATATCCCGACGAAGCGGACGATAAAAAACAGATTTTCCAGCTGATTTTTTCCGCGCTGGATAAAATCGAACATTCTCCTTCCTCGAGGGGTATGAAGCCCACCTTTATAAAAACCGTCGAAGCTGTGAGCATGCAGAACAATCTGCCGCGAAAGCAGGTTCGCGAGGCTGCACAATGGCTTGTCGATAACGGTTATATCGAAAGAAAGAAAGAAAAGGCGTTCGGGAAAACCATAGTTACGGTTTCCGCAAACTGGTACGAAGTTGCGAAAGCGGAACTCTGGACACCGGAAAAATAATATTCTTTCAACAAAAAAAGGAATGTAAAAAAAGCCCAGACCGCAAAAAAGGCTGAAAAATACAAAAAAAAGCAATGGCTTAAAAGATAAGAAAAAAGACTCAAAACAGCAATTTTTGTGTTTTTCCATAAAATAAGGTTTTAATACGCCTTTTTTGCTACGGGCGAATCTCACCTCTCGACGTACCTATGTACGCCAAGGCTGATGATGTCCGGACTCTTATCGCCCGACACAGGCTATTTTCGGTTATTTTCTCTCTTTTCGTTTTGGCGGGCGTCAGCCCGCCTGCGTCTCAAAAAGAAAAAATTCCTCGAAAATTTTTCTGTGTCGGGTGCGTGCAGTTTTTACGGTGCGGATTTTTGTCATAACGACAAAGAAGCCGCAGTGAATACTTGACGTATTTACAAGGCTTTTGCGAAAGTCAGGGCGAAAATCCGCCCGTTAAAACCGATGAGAGTTCGAATATCATCAGCCATGGGTTCGATTCACCCATTCTGAACCTTTTTTCCTATCCCCAAAGGGGCTGTAAAAAAACTTGCGTTTTTTTACAGCCCCTTTCCCTTTCGGAAACATTCCGGATAAAAAAGAATCAAAAGATATAAAGCGAAAAGCCCCGGATATGCGGCTCCGAGGGCTTTTCTGTATGGTTATAAGAAGGATTAATCTTTTTTCGCGGGATTTATCTCTTTCCCGTCGAGCCGAAGCCTCCGCTTCCGCGCTCCGTTTCGTCAAGCGCGTCCGAAACGACAAATTCCGCCGCCAGATAAGGCGTCAGCACCATCTGCGCTATGCGTTGTCCGTTTTCAACCGTCTGTGTCTTTTCGGAATGATTATGAAGCGCAACGATAAGCTCTCCGCGGTAATCGCTGTCTATCACCCCGACCTTATTCGCCGGCGCGAGCCCGGATTTGCAGGCAAGACCGCTGCGTGCGTATATCAACCCGACAAACCCGTCGGGGATCTCCATTGCAAGCCCCGTCGGAACAAAAACCGTTTCGCCGGGCTTTATTTCAACGGATGGTTGAAGCAAACAGGCGTAAAGATCGGCTCCCGCCGCGGAGGAGGAACCGTAAGTCGGAACGACCGCCTTGTCGTTCAGTTTTTTGATTTTTACCTGCTGTTTCATAGGCTGTTTCGTCTCTTTCGGATTTTCCGAATACATTTTATCACATAAAAGTACGTTTGTCAACTATATTTTGATACATTTCTTTCTTAAACGTCATTTTTTTTCAATATATTGTGGTTTGCTTCGAATTCTGTCGCCATTCCGTATATACTCCTGTCATTTCTTCTCTCTTCTTTTTTGAAAAATCTCTTGAAAAAAAGAGAATATTATGGTAGTATAGGCTATGATAATAGTCCACGGGACGACTTCAAAAAAGGAGAAATTTATGAAAAACAAAAAATTGAGAAATTATTGTCTGCTGTCTCTTCTCGGTGTTGCAGTCGTATGTTTTTATCCTCTTTATATGGGTGTTCGCGTCGTGTTTGATATGATAAAAGACGGAACGGTCATGAAAGAGAATTACCCCAAATACATTATTCCCTATACGCCTGTTGCCGTTGCGTTGATAGTCGGTGTTTTACTGCTGCCGCTGTTTATGAAATATATGAAAAAATATGCTGTTCTCGGTGTCGTTCCCGTTTCTGCCGCAGTATTTTTCGCTGTTGAATATCTGTTTGAACAAAAAGTGGTCGTAACATCGACAGAGACGGTTTCAAAACTTGCCGACTGGCAGATGTATCTTTGCTATATGCCTCCCGAGGAAGAGCGTTATGTAACGGAAACTTTAATCCGAACGGAAAAACCCGTTGAAATCTTGATAGGTGAATACAACCCCGCGTTCAAACTTCATTTTTATATAATCTCAATCGTTATCATAGTCTGTCTGTTGAACTGTATTTACGGGTTTGCGGAGTTGATTCGCAGCGGGAAGAAGGAGAAAACAAAAGCGCTTGTTTTGCAAAGCATATCATCCGTCGTATTTGTCGGTCTGTGTCTTCTTGCGTGCTTCACGGCGTTTTGGCGTGACGGGCAAATAACCGTTTCTCCGATCTCTGCGTTTCTGATGATTCTGTTTTTCATTGTTCTCGGATTAAACGTCGGAGTTTTTGTCGGCTCTTTTTTGATCGGAAAAAAAGTATTGATTTCCTGCGGCATTCCCGCTCTTGTTTCCGCAGCGTTGACAACTCTTATGTATGTGGGTGAATTGATTTTGCTCCATGGTCATTTATATCGTTTCGGTTCGGGCTTTTTCTTTGACGGTCTTCCCGGGGCGGCGTTTGCGCCCGTTGATATCTGCGTAATAGTTCTTTCGGGAGTATTGGCATTTTTGCTCCTGAAAAGTGTCAACGGCAAACAGAAAAAGAATACTTGAATCGCAAAAATTTGATCGGTTGACTTTTTGCCGCCGAAAATATATTTTGATACATATTTCGATTTTGCTCTCCGCGTTAAAGCATAGGGGATGTAAAAAAACGCAAGTTTTTTTACATCCCCTTCGAATTGTTTATTCAAATGTAATGTCAGTCGTCGCTGCCGGGAACTCTGCCGCAGCATTTTTTGTACTTTTTGCCGCTTCCGCACGGGCACGGGTCGTTTCTGCCGACCTTTTCGGCGGCTGTTTTGACCTTCGGCTTCGCCTTTTCCGTGCCTGCGTTCATCGCTTCCGCCGTGCCGGCCGCGCTTTCTTTCGCGACGCGCTGACGCTTAACTTCTTCGCCCGTTCTTATGCGAACGAGAAGCAGGTCTCTGACGGTGTCGCGCTTGATGTCCGAAACAACTCCCTCGAACATTTCGTCCGCCGCGAATCTGTATTCGACGAGAGGATCCTTGTTCGCGTAGGAGCGGGTGGATACCGTCTGGCGCAGGTCGTCCATGGCGTCGATGTTGTCCATCCAGTTTTTGTCAACGTTATGAAGAAGAACGACGCGCTCGATCTCACGCATTTTTTCGGGAGTGTTCGCCTGTTCGCTGATTTTGAGCCCGAGATTTATCTTTTCGATGAGTTTTTCTTTTATATCGGATTCTTTAAGGGAGTGAAGGTCTTCGTCGGACAACGCCTCGACTTCTCTTGACAGAATCGAGCCGGGGAACTCTTCGACGAACGCCGCGAGGTTCCATTCGTGTGCCTTGTCGGAGTTGCAGAACTGCGAAACCGCCTCGTCCGCAATATCCTCCACCATGTGCGCGATGTATTCGTGCAGGTCGTTTCCGTCAAGAACAAGCCTGCGCTGCTCGTATATGAGCTGACGCTGTCTGTTTATGATGTCGTCGTATTCAAGAGTTCTCTTTCTGCGCGCGAAGTTGTTGCTTTCAACCTTCTTCTGCGCGTTTTCGATAGTGTTCGAAAGAAGCTTTGCTTCGATCGGCTGATCTTCGGGAATATTGAGCCTGTCGGAAATAGCCGCGAGTCTGTCGCCAGCGAAAAGACGGAGAAGATCGTCCTCGAACGAAACATAGAAGCAGCTTTCGCCGGGGTCACCCTGACGTCCCGCGCGTCCGCGCAGCTGATTGTCGATACGTCTGGACTCGTGTCTTTCCGTTCCTATGATGCAAAGGCCGCCCGCGTTTTTAACGGCTTCCGCTTCTTTATCGACTTCCGCTTTGAAGTTCTCGTAAAGCTCTGTATATCTGCGGCGCGCCTCCAGAATTTTTTCGTCGGAGGTCTCTGCAAAAGAGGTTGAAGCAACGATGTATTCGTGCTCGAACTCCTCTTTTTCCATCTGCTTCTTTGCCATATATTCCGCGTTGCCGCCGAGCGTGATGTCCGTTCCGCGTCCCGCCATATTGGTCGCTATCGTAACCGCGCCCTCGCGTCCCGCCTGAGCGATTATCGCCGCTTCTTTTTCATGGTATTTCGCGTTCAGAACATTATGCTCGATTCCTTCGCGTTTGAGAAGCTTGCTGAGAAGCTCGGATTTTTCTATCGTGACCGTGCCTATAAGCACCGGCTGCCCTTTCGCGTGAACCTCTTTGACCTTTTCCACAACGGCCTTGAATTTGCCTGCCTCGCTCTTGTATACCTTGTCGTTGAGGTCTTTTCTTATCATCGGTTTGTTGGTCGGTATCTCGATAACGTCAAGTCCGTAGATCTGTCTGAACTCGTCCTCCTCCGTCAGCGCCGTACCGGTCATACCCGAAAGCTTTTTATAAAGTCTGAAAAGGTTCTGGAACGTTATCGTCGCAAGCGTCTTGGACTCGTTTTCTATCTTGACGCCCTCTTTCGCTTCTATCGCCTGATGCAGACCGTTTGAGTAGCGTCTGCCGAACATCATACGACCCGTGAACTCATCAACGATGATAACTTCGCCGTCCTTGACAACGTAGTCGATATCGCGTTTCATCGTTCCGTAAGCTTTAAGAGCCTGATTTATGTAGTGCTGAAGCCCGACATTTTCGATGTCCGCAAGGTTCTCTATCCCGAACGCTTTCTGCGCCTTTTCAACGCCCGACGCCGTCAGAACCGCATTCTTGTTTTTCTCGTCCACAACATAGTCGCCGTCAACGTCGTCGTAGCTTTCCTTGCTCTCCATTTCCTTGACAACGTATTTGCGCAGACCGCGAACAAAGGCGTTCGCTTTCTGATACATTTCGTCGGATTCTTCGCCGTGACCGGAAATGATAAGCGGCGTTCTCGCCTCGTCGATAAGAATTGAGTCTACCTCGTCCACTATGGCGAACGCCTGACCGCGCTGCACCATATTTTCCTTGTAGATAACCATATTGTCGCGCAGGTAGTCGAAGCCTATTTCGTTGTTTGTGCCGTATGTTATATCCGCGGCGTAAGCCTTTCTTCTCTGATCGTTGTCCAGCCCGTGAACGATAAGTCCCACTTCAAGCCCGAGAAATCTGTGTATTTTTCCCATCCACTCGCTGTCGCGCTGCGCCAGATAGTCGTTTACGGTAACTATATGAACGCCGTTGCCCGTCAGCGCGTTCAGGTACGAGGGAAGAGTTGCGACAAGCGTTTTTCCTTCGCCCGTTTTCATCTCGGCTATTCTGCCCTGATGCAGAACGACGCCTCCGACCAGCTGACAGTCGAAATGTCTCATTCCGAGAACTCTGCGCGACGCCTCGCGAACGGTTGCGAACGCTTCGGGAAGAATGTCGTCAAGCGTTTCCCCTTCCGCAAGTCTTTTCTTGAATATATCCGTTTTTCCGCGAAGTTCCTCGTCGGAGAGCGCCTTAAATTCGGGCTCCAAGGAGTTTATCTTCGTCACGATCGGATTGATTTTTTTCAGCTCGCGCGAACTGTGCGTGCCGAAAACCGATTCAAAAAGTCCCATTATCTGTCCTCACAAAAAGATTATTTTTTTCCGTGCCGAAAAAGCATAAAAGTCTAATTATAACAAGTATAGCATATTTCTCGGAAAAAATCTACCGTTTTTATAAAATATACGGAAAAAAACAAATTCGACACGCTCCGACGCCGAAAAAAATCTCCGCAATCCGAAAAAAGACCTCTTCCCGTGTTGATTTCTTTGAAAATATATGCTACAATGTATAATAGCATATTATATATATACGCGAAAAAAAGATTAACAACGGGCGCCGCGCCCGAATGCGAAAAGAGGAAGCGACGTGGTATCAAAAGTCAGAACCGTCGGTCTGAACGGCCTTGACGGTTATGAAATCGAGGTTGAAACAGACGTTTCGAGAAGCGCCGACGAAACAAAAATAGATATTGTCGGCTTGCCCGACAACGCCGTTCGGGAGTCGAAGGAAAGGCTTCGCGCCGCTCTTAAAAACAGCGGATACGGCATAGAGGGCTTTTGCGTTACGATAAATCTTGCCCCCGCAGACGTTAAAAAAGAGGGCTCCGTTTACGACCTCGCCATGATTCTCGGCGTGCTGACTTCGGCGGAGGTTATCCCCGCCGTCAGCCCGAAAAAATGTTTTATAGGCGAGATATCCCTGTCGGGTGACGTCCGTCCCTGTTCGGGAGTTCTTGCGGGAACGATAGTTGCAAAGCAGCTCGGTTTTGAAGAAATTTTCGTGCCTCTTGCAAACGCTTCCGAGGCGGCGTGCATCGGCGGCATAACCGCTTATGCCGTGACGAATATCACCGATCTTGTCGAGCATCTTTGCGGAAGGAAGTCTCTTGCGAAGTCGGAACACCGCCCCGTGAATACGGACGAAACGCCCGCGCTTGATTTTTCCGACGTCGTCGGACAGCGCGCCGCGAAACGCGCCTGCGAGATTGCCGCCGCGGGCGGTCACAATATGCTTTTCATAGGCCCTCCCGGAACGGGCAAGTCCATGCTCGCAAAAGCCCTTCCCGGAATACTTCCCGAGATGTCCGAGGATGAAATAATCGGGTCAAGCCGCATATATTCCGTTGCGGGAAAACTGACGCAGGACAAGCCTCTTGTAACAAGGCGCCCCTTCGTCACAACGAATCAGAGCGTGTCCGTGCCCGCGATGACGGGCGGCGGTTCAAGCCCCGTTCCCGGTCTTATATCTCTGGCGCACAACGGTGTTTTGTTCCTCGACGAGGTTGCGGAGTTTCCTCCCAAGGTTCTCGACTGCCTGCGTCAGCCGCTCGAGGACGGAACCGTAAGCATCAGCCGTGTTCGCGGAACGGTCGCATATCCGGCGTCGTTTATGCTCGTTTGCGCCATGAACCCGTGCCCGTGCGGCAAATACGGTCAGCCCGAGCTTAAATGCTCCTGCACAAAAGCGCAGATAGACAGATATATGCACCGTCTTTCGGGACCTCTTCTGGACCGCATTGATTTGCAAGTCGAGCTTCCGACCGTGCCCGTAAAGGATCTGAAAAACCGCGCGAAGGCGGAAAGCTCGGCAAGTATCAAAAAACGCGTCGACGCGGCAAGGGAGCTTCAAAGAGAGAGATACTCCGGATACGGCATATCGTGCAACGCGAAGCTCACTCCCGCGCTTTTGAGGGATATTTGCCAAAAGCGAATAACCGCGGAAGCCGACGCGCTTTTGAGCGACGTTTTTGAAAAAGGCTTTCTTTCCATGCGCTCCTATGACAAGCTGATAAGAATAGCGCAGACGGTTGCCGATCTCGAAGGCAGCGACGCGATAGAAAAGAATCATATCTCGGAGGCGATATATTTCCGCTCTCTCGATAAAAAATATTTCAACAAATAAAGGAAAAACCGATGAAAATATCCGTTTTGGACAGAGATGCGATAGGAAAAGACATTGATATTTCGGGCTTTGAGAAGTTCGGAAAAGTGACCGTTTACGATAAAACCGTTCCCGCCGACACCGTCGTCAACATCGGGGATGCGGACATTGCGGTGACAAACAAGGTAAGACTTTCTTCCGAAATTCTCGCGGCTGTGCCGAATCTGAAATTTATTGCGGAGGCGGCGACGGGCGTCGATAACATCGATACGGCGTTCTGCCTCGAACACGGCATAGGCGTGGCAAACGTGCCCGCGTATTCGACCGCATCCGTGGCGCAGGTGACGGTCTCTCTTGCCTGTATGATGATGACAAAGCTTGACGTTTTTTGCGATTTCTGCCGTTCGGGTGAATATACGGCGGCAGGACTTCCCAACCGCCTTGTTCCGCCGTTCGACGAATTTGACGGAAAAACGTGGGGCATAATCGGTTACGGCAATATCGGCAAAAAGGTCGCAGATATCGCGCGCGCTTTCGGCTGCCGTGTCATCGCATATACGCGCACGCCGAAAACCGATGTCGAATGCGTGAAGCTTGACCGTTTGCTCGGCGAGAGCGACATCATATCCGTGCATTGTCCTCTGACCGACGCGACAAGAGGGCTTATCGGCAGAGAAGAATATTCAAAAATGAAGAAAAAGCCCTTGCTCATAAATGTTGCGCGAGGCGCTGTGCTTGATAACGACGCAACGGTCGAGGCTGTTCTGAACGGCGTCCTCGGCGGCTTCGCTTCCGACGTTTATGACAAAGAACCGTTTCCCGCGGATCACCCGTATGTGAAGATAAAGGATATGGAAAACGTATATTTTACGCCGCATATCGCGTGGGCTTCCGTGCAGGCGAGAAAGCGTCTTGTTTCCGAAATGGAAAAGAATATCGCCGCATTTCTGAGCGGCGAAAAACGCAACAGAGTGGTATGAAATGGAACTGACTTCGATAAAAGAGATCCGTCCGCTGATGGAAAAGCACGGTTTTTCGTTTTCCAAAACGCTCGGGCAGAACTTTCTCATAAACCCCGACGTTCCCGTTCGTATCGCCGAAAACGCGGGTCTTGACGAAAAAACGACGGTTATCGAAATAGGTCCGGGCGTGGGCTGTCTGACGAAAGAGCTTTCAAAGCGCGCAAAGGAAGTTTACGCAATCGAAATAGACAAAAGGCTTATTCCCGTGCTTACCGAAACGCTTGCCGACTGCGAAAATGTGACGGTTATCAACGAGGACGTTCTGAAAACCGACCTTTCCGCGCTTTGCGATGGCAAAGAACGCGTCTGCGTCTGCGCAAATCTGCCGTATTACATAACGACGCCGATAATAATGGCTCTTCTCGAGCAGCGGCTTCCGCTTTCGCGTATAACCGTTATGATACAAAAAGAGGTCGCGCAGAGATTTTCCGCAAAACCCGGCAAAAAAGAATACGGCGCGATAACCGCGGCGATAAACTGGTATTCAAAGCCGAAAACGCTTTTTACGGTTTCTCCCGGCTGCTTTATGCCCGCGCCGAAGGTCGAATCAAGCGTTATCGCGCTTGATCTGGTTCCTCCTCCGGTTGAAGTAAAAGACGAGAAGCTTATGTTTTCGCTGATCTCCGCGGGGTTTGAGCAGCGGCGGAAAACTCTTGTGAACGCGCTTGCCGCAAAGACGGGCATACCGAAGCCCGATATTGAAAAGGCGATAACCGACTGCGGTTTTGAGCCGACCGTCCGCGCCGAAAGGCTCTCTGTGACGGACTTTGCCGCGTTATCGGACAGACTGATAAAAAAATAAAGGCTTAATAATTCATAAGAAAAAGGAACGACTGCCATGAAGGTTTGCGAGGATTTTTACGGAAGAATAAACGCTTTTGTTACGAAAAAACTCGACGGATATTCTCCCGCGCCGACTTCGGGGAAGGTCATACACGACACGATATGGGGCTCGGTGCTTTATAACGGCTGGGAGATACAGATAATAGACTCTCCTCTTTTCCAGCGGTTGAGGGATATTCGTCAGCTCGGAAGAGCCGAGACCACATACCCGTCCGCGCACCACACGCGCTTCGAGCATTCTCTCGGAACGACCGCCATCGCGTCGCGAATGATAGATAAGCTTGCCGAGCGCAGCGCGGGGCTCGCAATAACGCAGAAAGACAGAAACAAGGTTCGTCTCGCGGCTCTTCTGCATGACGTCGGGCATTGCTTCTATTCGCATCTTTCGGAAAACATTTACGGCAATACGGAGCCTTTCAGACAGGTCAGAGAGGATATTGAAAAAGACCTTGACGCGGGCGTAAAACCGAAGCCGCACGAGCTTTTTTCGTATATGATAATCCGCTCCGAGGCGTTTTTGACATTCTTTTCCGAAAAGGTGGATTATCCGGAAAAAGGCGACCGCGAAAGCTGCCGGACGCTTTTGAAGGAATGCGCGAATATGGTTGTCGGGCAGATGAACAAGACGCGCGACGAAAACGGAAATACCGTTGTTTACGCGTTTATGACGCAGATACTGAACGGTGACTTCGACGCGGACAAGCTCGACTATACCCAGCGCGACAGCTATACTTCGGGAATCGCCCTGACTTACGGGATAGAACGCTTTTTGATGAAAATCGTTCTCTGCAAGATACGAAAAGGCGCCGAAACACGGTACGAGCTTGCGATAAGCTCCGACGCGGTCACTACGGTCGAAGAGCTTATTTTTAACCGGAATATGCTTTATGTTTATATGTACCGTCACCAAAAAGTGCTTGCTGCGGAAGCGGCGGTTCGCGATGTTATACACGGAATGGTCGCCTGCGGTATTCTTTCGCACCCGTGCGATTTTCTTGAATTTACGGACGACAGGATAGCGACGCTTGACACCTGCGAAATTGTTCCGTATCCCGAAATCGCGCCGAACAGAACGCTCGGCGATATGATACGGCTGATAAACCGCCGCGCGCTTCCGAAACGCGCCTTTGAGCTTCGCGGCTCCGATATCGAGGTTGTTTCCGCGGACGAGCTTCGGCGGGAGATCGCGGACAGAACCTTAAAAGCCATCGAAAACGGGCTTTCGGAGGAAGAGAAGAGAACGACGCTGAAAAACTTCGCGGACGAGTATACGGAAAAATACGGCGACGACGAGCTTGTTTTCGCCGCTTTGAAAAAACTTTCGAAAAGGCTCGGCTTTGACGATTACGACAGGTATATGACCCTGCGCGGGCGGCTTTTCGAAAGACTGCGCGACGCGTATGAAAAAAGAGGGGAAAAGGTTCTTTTCGACGTTTTTGACATTCATATCGTGTTTCCGCCGCTTTCGAGCGGAAAAACGGAATTTCCCGTTCTGCGGCGCGGCTGCCTGACTCCCGAGATCAACCGCTTTGAGTATATCGGAACATGGTCGCGGGCGTTCAACTCTTCCAACTACCGCGGTTACGTTTTTGTCTCCTCCGCGGTGGACAGGGATTTTGCGGGCGGGGTCTGCCGGAAATTCTTCGGCGAATACGGCGACGACGTTCATATAAAAGAAAAAACCGACGATCGGAAAACGGAGGAAATGTTATGAGGATAGACAAAATAAACTATTATCTCGACATCGCGCAGACCGTCGCGGAAAGAGCGACGTGTTTAAGAAGGCGTTTCGGCTCGGTCATTGTTAAAAATGATGCGATAATCAGCACCGGCTACAACGGTGCGCCGAGGGGCAGAGCGAACTGTACGGATCTCGGATACTGCCTTCGCGAAAAGTATTCCATACCGTCCGGCACACGCTATGAGCTTTGCCGCTCCGTCCACGCGGAAGCGAACGCTATCATAAATGCGGACAGAGAAAAAATGATAGGCTCAACGCTCTATCTCGCGTGTCTCGGCGGCGACGGCAGACCCGTGCCGGGAACGGACAGCTGTATGATGTGCAAGCGTATGGTCATCAACGCGGGAATATCGGAGGTTTACGTCCGCGATACCGCGACCGAGTTTCGCCTTATAGACGTCAACGACTGGATATTGAACGACGATTCTCTTTCCGTGCGTGAAAGCGGCTATTGATTTTTTCGGCTTGCGAACGTCTCACCTTTTGTGACTTCTCCTTCCGAAAAACGTCGCGCGGCGGAAAAATACCCGACCACAATATATAGTGTTCTAAGATTTCCGCTCCTTTCAAAGACGAAAAAAATTTGCGAAAATATTTTATTCGGTTTTGCGAAAGAAAATGATTTTTCGGGCGAAAGACAGGGAAAATTCGTTAAAAATTACCCGAAAAAGTTTTTTGCGTTTTTCACCGACTTTGTTGATAACTCTGTTGAAAAGGTGGAAAACTCGCTTGAAAACAGCTTTTTTTCGTCCTGACCGAAAAAATGCGACAGAAAAAAAGTTTTTTTGACATATTGACACAAGATATCGGAGTTTGGCATGGAACTGAAAAAAATTCTCGGCGCGCTTTCCGAAAAAAGGCTTTTGCGCGGCGAATATGAAAAATTCGGAAATATCGGGGTTTTGTCCGTCGGTTGCGATTCACGCAAGGTGACAAAAGGGCAGCTCTTCTTTATCAAGGGCGCGGGATTTCGCGAAGAATTTCTCTTTTCCGCGCTTGAAAAGGGCTGCTGCGCGGTTGTCGGCGAAGAGCAACGGACTCTTCCCGTTCCGTATATCCGCGTCGGCGATGTCCGCGCCGCCATGCCTGTCTGCGCGAAGGTCTTTTACGGCGATCCCGCGTCGAAGTTTCCTCTTGTCGGCATAACCGGCACGAAAGGAAAAACGACGTGCGCGTATATGCTCCGAAACATTTTCCGCGAAGAGTTCGGAAACAAAACGGGGATTATTTCAACGGTCGAGGCGACGTCCTGCGGACGCGGGATTCCGAAAAGCGGCACGACGCCGGAAGCGCTTGAACTGTATTCGATACTTAATGAATTTGCGCTTGACGGAGTAAAGGCGGCGTGTATGGAGGTGTCGTCGCAGGGGCTTGCATATAACAGAGTGGACGGTATAGATTTTTTTGTCGGCGCGTTTCTCAATCTCGGAGAAGATCACATCAGCCCGACGGAGCATCACAGCTTTGAGGAATACAAGGCGGCAAAAATGCGGCTGCTGACGCTTTGCAGGCACGGAGTTGTCAATGTTGACGACGCTGCGGCGCCCGATTTTCTTAAAGCCGCGACCTGCGAAACGATGACCACGGTCGGCATAGACCGTGCCTGCGACGTTCGCGCCTGCGATATAGAGCAGACGAAAACGGGAGTGGACTTTACCGTTTGCGGCAAATTTTTTGACGGCGAAAGATTTTCTCTGCGTATTCCCGGCAAATTCAATGTTTACGACGCGCTTGTCGCCGTCGCTTCGGCGGCGCTTTGCGGTGTTTCTGCGGAAAGCGTCCGAAAGGGGCTTGCCGAAACAAGGATCCCGGGAAGAATGGAGATAGTCGAGGAAAAAGGGATAACCGTCATTGTCGATTACGCTCACAACGAGCTCAGTTTCGAGTCCGTTTTTGACCATATAAAAAAGTTTTATCCGAAATCGAAGATAATCTGCCTTTTCGGCTGTCAGGGCAACAAGGCTCTTGACCGCCGCGCGCAGCTTCCGCAGGTCGTAGGACATCGGGCGGATTTTGCGGTTATAACGACAGACGATCCCGAAAACGAAGACCCGAAAAACATTCTCGACGAGGTCGGCGCGGAAATGGCGAAAACCCCCGTTCCCTTCGTTAAGATAGAAGACAGGGAAAAGGCGGTTGAGTTTGCCATAGAGACCGCGCAGAACGGCGACGTCGTTTTTCTTTCGGGCAAAGGACCCGAAACAACGCAAAAGGTTCGAGGAAAGACGGTTCCTTACAAGGGCGATATGACCTCCGCGCTGACGGCGCTTGAAAAAAAATAAGAACAAAAAAAACGAGCTGCCGAAAATGCCGAAAAATACGAATTTTTGAGAAAAAATCGCATCTTTTCCTCATCGAACGGCATATATGTAAAAGAGTTTAAGGAGAAAAAAAATGAAGTATTCGGTTATTCTGATCGACGGGGCGGCGGATTATCCCGTCCCCGAGCTGCACGGAAAAACGCCGCTTGAAGCAGCGAATAAGCCCTGCATTGACGCGTTGGCGAAAAAAAGCGAGCTCGGTATGCTCCACGTCACGCCCGACGGCTGCAAGGGCGGTTCGGAGATAGGCAATCTCTGCGTTATGGGTTATGACCCGAGGGTGTATCTTACCGGTCGTTCGCCGCTTGAAGCGAGAAGCCTCGGCATAGAAATGAGCGAAAAGGATCTTGCTCTCCGCTGCAATCTCGTAACGCTTTCCCCCGACGAACCGTATGAACAAAAGACGATGGTTGACAACACCGCGTCCGAAATATCGACCGAGGACGCAAAGGCGCTGATGGAAGACGTTCAGAAAGAGTTCGGCTCGGAGCTTATGACCTTTTATGCGGGAATCAGTTACAAACATTGCCTTATAATACACAACGCCACGGATAAAATGTCGTTCACGCCGCCGCATAATATAATAGGGAAAAGCATTTCCGAATATCTGCCGAAAGGCGATTACGGCGACCTGCTTCTCGATATTCAGAAACGCTCGTTCGACTTTTTGACAAAACACCCGATAAACGCCACGCGCGTCGCGAAGGGGCTTAACCCTGCAAATTCGCTTTGGCTCTGGGGGCAGGGCAGACGTATGAGCCTGCCGTCTTTCGAAAGCGTTCACGGCATAAGCGGCGCGGCTGTCACGGCGGTCGATCTGATAAAAGGCATCGCTCTCTGCGCGGATATGTCCCTTGTCGATGTTGACGGCGCGACGGGGAATCTCCGTTCCAATTTCGACGGCAAGGCGCAGACGTCGATAGGCTGGTTCAAAAAAGGCGTCGATCTTGTTTACACTCACCTCGAAGCTCCCGACGAATGCGGGCATCAGGGAGATGTTGGAGGAAAAATCCGCTCCATAGAGATAATAGATGAAAAAATAGTCAAACCGATATACGAATATCTTGTTTCGACGGGCGAAACTTTTCGGATTTTGATAACTCCCGATCACCCGACGCCGCTTACGACGCGCGGACACGCGTCCGACGACGTTCCGTATATGATATACCGTTTCGACCGCGAGGTTGAAGGCACCGCGCCGTTTTGCGAACGCGTCTGCGCCGAAACGGGCAATTTCATCGACGAGGGTTTTCACGCGATAAGCCGAATGATTAACAATTGATTGAAAAAACGCATAAACGCATATATAAAGGGCTGTCCGCAAATCGCGGACAGCCCTTTGCCGTTCGATTCTTAACATTCCCTTTTAGTGTTTTCTTCTTCTGTATTCACCCGGCAACAGCCCCGTTTCTTTTTTGAAGGCGTTGTGGAAGCCCGTATATGTGGAATAACCGACGGCGTAGGCGATTTCTTCAACCGGGAGCGTCGGCTTCTTCAGGAGAAGCTTTTTTGCCTCGGCGATGCGAAGACCTGTCAGATATTTATAAAAAGTCGTTCCGTAATTTCTGTCAAAAATACGGTTCAGCTGGCGCGGCGAGACCCCCGCTTTTTTCGCGAGAGAGCCGAGAGAAATGTCCGTCCGGAAGTTTTCTTTCAGATACCTGTCAATGAAAATATCCCGCATTTGCGGAGTTCTTGTTCTTTCCGCGAGCGTTTTTCCGCAATCGTCCGAAAGGCGGACGGTAAGAGCGGATATCAACTCGTAAAGCTCGAAAACAATCTCTGCGGCTATCGCTTCAAGCCGCGCGGAGCAGCCTTTCTCCTTCGCCTCGGAAACGCGGAGCCCCTTTTTCACAAGCGCGGCAAGCTCGTCCGCTTTTTCGATGCAAACGGGCTCGACGGCGTCAAAAAACTCCGAAAACATCGCAAAAAGGTCTTCCTTAGCTTCTTTTTCTCCTCTTTCCGCGACGACGGAAAAAACCGCAGCTTTTTCCCCCGTTATTTTCGCCTCGGCATTCTTCGGAAGCGCGAGAGCGCAGTTTTCTTTGACGGCGAATGTCTCTCCGGAAGAGGAAACTGATATTTCCTTTCCGTCTGCGCAGATTATCCGCAGTTCATCCCCGTTCGGAGGAAGCGCGTCGGAAAAAACGGCGGTAAACTTGATGCCCGCCGTTTCAAATATTGTTTTTTCGTTTCGGAAAATATCGTTTTTCATCATTGCTTTTGCGGATAATCGAATCCGAGATGTTTATATGCCGCAGGCGTGACTGTTCTGCCCCTCGGCGTTCTGTTGATAAAGCCGAGCTGCATAAGATACGGCTCGTAAACGTCTTCTATCGTTATCGCCTCTTCTCCCGTCATCGCGGCGAGAGTGTCAAGCCCGACGGGACCGCCGTTAAACGAGCGTATCATCGCTTCGAGCATATTTCTGTCCGTGTTGTCAAGCCCGATCTCGTCGATGTTGAGCTTCAGAAGCGCGCTTTGAGCGATTCCACGCGTTATCGTTCCGTCACCCATTATCTGCGCAAAATCACGGACTCTTTTTAAGAGCCTGTTCGCTATTCGCGGCGTTCCGCGCGAGCGCGCCGCGATTTCCTCCGCGCCCTGCGGCTCTATTTTTATCCCGAGAATATCAGCCGACCGCGTAACTATCTGCGCAAGCTCCTTAACCGTGTAAAGCTCCAGCCTGAAAAGCACGCCGAATCTGTCCCTGAAAGGAGAAGTCAGCTGCCCCGACCGCGTGGTCGCGCCTATCAGCGTAAATTTCGGCAGATCGAAGCGTATCGACCGCGCCGAGGGTCCCTTGCCGATGATTATATCAAATTCAAAATCCTCCATCGCGGGATAAAGAACTTCTTCAACGGTTCTCGAAAGGCGGTGTATCTCGTCGATGAAAAGAATGTCGCCCTCCTGCAGGTTTGTCAAAAGCGCCACGATGTCGCCCGTCTTTTCAAGCGCGGGACCCGACGTTATTCTTATCGAAACGCCCATCTCCGCGGCGATTATGTTCGCAAGAGTGGTTTTTCCGAGCCCCGGAGGACCGTAAAGCAGCACGTGGTCAAGCGCGTCGCCGCGCTGTTTTGCCGCTTCTATATAAACTTTCAGCAGTTCTTTTACGTTCTCCTGTCCGACATATTCGCCGAGCCTGTGAGGGCGGAGAGATCTTTCGGTTTCGTCCTCCGCGGAGATTGTCCGCGCGGACAAGAGTCTTTCGTCAAAATCTTCCATACGGTTTTATCCTTAAATTCTGCTGAGCAGACGCAGCGCCTGCTTCACCAAATCGTTTACGTTTTCCGCGGGGCATTTCGCAACCGCGCTTCTCGCATCGCTTCTCGTATAGCCGAGCGCGGCGAGCACTTCTACCGCCTCCGCTTTCGCGTCGCTCATTTCGACGGCTTCCTCCTGCGAGAAAATTCCCGCGCCCGAGTCGGGCAGGTCGGAATGAGCAATCTTGTCCCTTAAATCGATTATTATTCTCTGCGCCGTTTTTGCGCCGATGCCTTTGACCTTTGAAAGCCGTTTTGCGTCCTGCGTTGCAAGCACCGCGGAAAACTCCGACGGCGTCATATCGGAAAGAACCGCCAACGCCGCTTTCGGTCCCACGCCGTTGACTCCGAGCAGCATTTCGAAAAACGCTTTTTCGGTCTCGTCCGCAAACCCGTAAAGCTCCATCGCGTCCTCCCGAACGCTCAGATACGTGAACAGCTTTGCGCGCGTTTTTCCGCTTATCTGCTTATAGGTGTTAAGCGTTATCGAGCATTTATAGCCCACGCCGCCGCAGTCTATAACCGCTGTCTTCAAATCGAGATATCCTATCTCGCCGTTGAGATAATAATACATTTTTTATACCTTTATTTTCAGATTTCGCATATTCAAACTGTTTCCGTGACAGATCGCAACAGCCAGCGCGTCCGCCGCGTCGTCGGGTCGCGGAAGCCCGGGCAGATTGAGAAGCCTTTGCGTCATAAGCATTACCTGCATCTTTTCCGCCCTGCCGTAGCCCACGACCGCCTGCTTGACCTGAAGCGGCGTGTATTCGAAGCATTCGAGCCCGTTTTTCCGAGCCGCCAAAAGCAAAACGCCGCGCCCCTGCGCAACCTTTATCGCCGTTGTCGTGTTTGTGTTGAAAAAAAGCTCCTCGAATGCGACGGTTTCGGGCTTATAAAACGTCACGAGCTTTCCCATTTCGTCGAAAAGCTGTTCAAGCCTGTCCTCAAAAGGCGTTTTCGCGGGCGTCTGTATCGCGCCGAAGTCAACGCAGGTGAACTTGCTGTTCACATAATCTACAACGCCGAAGCCGACCGTAGCGTAACCGGGGTCTATGCCCAAAATCCTCATTTTGTCAGTGCTGCTCCTTTGTGAACTCTCTGCGTATGCGCCTTTCGCTGTCCGCCTTTGCCGCGGAATCGCGCTTGTCGTAAAGCTTTTTGCCCTTGCAAAGTCCGATTTCGAGCTTGATGACGGGACCTTTCAGATAAAGCGAAAGAGGAACAAGCGTCTGCCCCTCCAGCTTCACCGCCTCGAAAAGCTTCAATATTTCTTTTTTGTGCATCAAAAGCCGCCGTTGCCGCAGCGGATCTTTATTGAATATGTTGCCTTTTTCGTAGGGGCTGATATGAAGACCGTTGACCCATATCTGCCGTCCGTCCGTGGTGCAGTAACTGTCTTTCAGATTAGCCTGACCGAGACGCAGACTTTTGACTTCCGTTCCGAAAAGCTCTATCCCCGCTTCGTATTTGTCAAGCACGAAATAGTCGTGATACGCCTTTCTGTTCTGCGCGAGCTGTTTTATCGCTTTTTTATCCTTATTCATCGTTTTCTCCGTCTTCCTCGTTCACGAGATTGTAGCAAAGGTGCATCAGAGAATCTCCGAGATGCACGTTCTCCACCAGCGCGCCCGGAACGTCAAGCTCGACGTTTGAAAAGTTCCAGAAGCCGCGGACGCCCAGTTCGTGAAGTTTATGAGCGGTTTTGCAGACCGCGTCCCGCGGAACCGTCAAAATCGCAATGTCGGGTTTGTTTTCGCGGCAAAACTCCTCAAGCTTTTCGGAGGAAAGAATTTGCAGCCCTTTAATCGTTTTTCCTATCTTTTCTTCGTCCGTGTCAAACAGACCGACAACGCAGACGCCTCTGCGCTCGAATTTCATATTGTTCGCAAGCGCAAGCCCCATATTGCCGAGCCCGACGATTATCGCTTTTGTATGTCTGTCCGCGCCGAGCAGATGCTTTATTTCGGTGAGAAGGTTTTCGATATTATAGCCGTAACCCTGCTGCCCGAAGCCTCCGAAGCAGTTCAGATCCTGTCTTATCTGCGACGCGGTTATGTTCATTTTTTCGCTGAGTTCCTTTGAAGATATTCTCGTAACGCCGGAAAGGCTGAGTTCGTTGAGGTATCGGAAGTATCTCGGAAGGCGCTTGATAACCGACGACGAAACGTTTCTGTTCTTCATTGTTCTCTCCTTTTCCGACGGAATATTTTCGCAGCGTGATATTATTTTTCATTATATAATATTTTATTCAAAATGTCAAGTGCGGCGGGGGAAAAGGATTTCGTTTTTGCGAAAAAAGACTCCCTCCCGGATTTCAGACACGGAGGCGGCGCGGCAAACGCGGATTTTTTCGGAAAAAACCGCCGAAAGCGTGAAGTTTTTATATTATTCGCGCCATTTCCGTTTTTTGAATGTTGATTTTGTCGCAAAAGTATGCTATTATATATCCGTATAACTTCTGCCGATTATGCAGAACAGTCTGATTTATGCTCTTTCCGGAGGTGGAAAAAATGAAAAGCGTCGACGCGTTGCTGTCTTCCCGCAAATTCAAAACCGCCGTTTTTGTCTGCGGCGCGGCTTTTCTTGCGGTTGCGGCGGTATTTCTTTTTCTTTTCTTCCGAGAGGGAGGTTTCAATATTCTTTTTGCGAAAGCGAAGGATTTCAGGGTCGTAATGAGTTCCGACGAGCATATTTTTGAAAAGCCCGGCGAGAAATTCGTCCTTTCCGCGTCTATTGAGCCCGAAGAGGGCGTCGAGCTCACGTTTTCTTCTTCAAACGAGGATATAGTGAACGTGACGGCGGACGGAACGGTGACTTCGCTGAAAGGCGGCGTCGCGGCGGTCAAGGCGTCGTGCCGGATCAAGGGCGAAGAGGTTTTCGGCGTTTGCGTCGTAACGGTGAACGACGCCCCGTCCGGCGGCGGAGGCGGAGGAATCGCGGGCGGCGACGGCGGCTACGTTCCCGAAATTCCGAAAGCGGATTTTGACAGGGACGGCTTTTTGAGCGGAGATAATTTTTTTGAGTATTATCAGATGAACACGGACACGGTTGCGTGGCTGCACGTCCCGGGCACGAACATCAATCTTCCCGTCGCGCAAGCCCCGATGTCGGACCCCGAATACTATCTTTCCCACGGCTTGAACCGCTATAAAAAATACAGCGGCTCCGCGTTTGTCGATTCTTCCTCCAAGCTTTCGCGCTACGGCGGATTTGTTGACATTTCGGAGCTGAACACCGTTGTTTACGGACACGCGCGCGGCGACGATATTTTCGACCAGCTTGAAAAAAATCTCATTCTTTCGTCGTGGTTCGAAAACAAGGAAAACAGATATGTTTACGTCAATACGGCAACCTCACTGACAAAATGGGAGATTTTTGCCGTTTATTACACGGATTTTGCCGTGGAAAAAAACAAAAGGGCGGTCACGAGGCTGAATTATATGCTGACGGCCGACGAGCTTAAAGAAAAATACGACGAGGATTATCTTTCCGCGCAGGCAATCGCCGGAAATCTGGAAAAGCTGATGCGAAACGGCGCCGAAATGGCGCGAACAGCAAATTCGTGGCGCAGCAGAATGGATACGACAAGTTACCGTTACGGCGCATTTTCAAAAATGCTGGGCGCGCGCGACTGGGGCGTTGAGGTGACGGAAAACGACCGCATTATCTCCCTTGTCACCTGCGCGGACAACGATACGGACGTGCGTTTTGTGGTTCAGGCAAAGCTTGTTTCGTCCAAGGACAGAGTAACGGGAAAAATAACGAACTACGGAGGTTGACGCTATGTCGAGAGCAGACGGAAAAGCCGAAAGAGACCGCATAGAAGCCGAAAGAGCCGTCCGCGAAGCCGTTGCGGCAAGAAAGACGACGCGGCTCGACCCCGCGCGCACAACCTCCGAGACCGCAGAGGAAAGACATCGCAGAATAGCGGAAAAAACGCGTGAGGCGTTTGATGAGCTTGACGAGGAGGAAAGCGTTCGGAAAAAATACGGTTCAGAGTCTTCCGAAGTATCCTTAGCAAGACGCGCGGACTCTCCGAACCGCGCTTCGCGCCGCGACGCCGCGCCGGCGAGCCGTTCCGGGCGCGATCCGCGTCCGACGGCGCAGAGAAAAACATATTCTTCATCTTCATATTCGCGTTCGCGCGCGGATTCTTCCTCTCAAAGAAAAGGATCTTCCGCAGGAACGCGGAAAGGGAACGGGGCGTCCCGCGGAACGGGACGGAGAAGCAGCGGCTCCGAGTCCGCCGGGAAAAAGAAAAAAAGCCCTCTTTCCGTTTTGATAATCGTCTTTTTTCTTTGTGTCTTCGGGTTTTCCGTATACAAGGTCGCCGATTATATTATAACGGAGAGTAAAACGCAGAACGCGTACAGAACGATGCTCGGCAACACAAAGGACATAAGCGGAGATATTCCGGACAGCAGTCTTGTGGATAACCCGCTCAACCACGAGTCGGGCGGCGATACCGACACGAAGACCGAGATAAAGGTCGTTCCCGTGGAAAGTATAAACATCGACGATATACCGTATATTTCTTCAAAATATAACGGAAGCAACCCCGATGTCAAGGGCTGGTTCTACTTCCCCGGTCCGAGATCGATATACGGGCTTCCGATAAACACCGCGCTGCTTCAGGGCTCCGACGATTATTACTATCTTGACCACGATATCGAGGGAAAGCCCGACAGCAACGGCTGCGTTTATATGACTTCAAGCCTCGACCCCGACCTGATAAACAATCCGAACACGATAATTTACGGTCACGCAAAAAATTCGAAAGCCTTCGCGGGCTTGAAATATCTGAACAACGCCAAGCGCTGGTATTCCGACGCAAACAATCATTTTATCAGCATAAGAACCGAAAACTACTGCTCCGTATGGCAGATATTTTCGTGGTACGAGTCCGTTGAGGGAGGCGATTACGACCGCATCGCGACAAGCGACTGGGTTGAATATTACAATTATTTGCAGAGCCTGAACAAGATACCCTCTTTCGGAAAATTCGAGTTTTCCGAACGTGACAGGATAATAACTCTTGTGACCTGCAAGGGCTTTTCCAACGGCCGCGTCGCCGTTCATGCGAAGCTGGTCAAATATGCGGAAATAAATAACTGACGCGTTCGACGTCAGACCGGGGCTGTAAAAACGTAAATTTTTTACAGCCCCGGTTTTATCATGCCTTCGGCGGCTTTTTCCCGCGGAGGGCTTTCTTTTTTCCGAATTTGTCCGCCTCTTCGCGCATAACTTATATTGCCGGGCACGGCTTTTTTCTCCTCCGCGGGAAGGACGCTTCCGGACGCCTGAAAACCCCGAAAAAAACAAAAAAGACAGCTTCTGCCGAAAACTTCCGATTTTATTCCGTTTTTGCAAAAAAGTTTGCTTTTTTTGTGCACCTTTCACAAACAAATTAATTGCAAAAAAAGTTTTACAAGCGCACATCTTGCGTTTGCTCCCGTTTTTTCGGCGTTATTTTCCCATATATTGTTCACATTGTGTAAAGCTTGCATAACAGGTGACAAAAAACGAAACTGAAAAATATACTAAATATAAAAAAAATATTCCGTTTTGTTGTGCTTAATAACCAAAAAGACAAGCCCGCGTTGACGCGTCCGACAGGGAGAGGAAACGGTCGAAAAGGTCGGTTTTAACTTGACTTTTCGGGAAAAAAGTATTATAATAGGTGCAGTATCTGAACGAAAATGTTTTTGTGCTTTCCGTGCAATACGGCCATCCGGCATTGAAACGGGGATCCGAGGGTCTTTTTGCAATGCCGCGGGTGTCGTATTCTCTTTTGCGTTTTACGCGACCGCGCGTATACGCGCAGGTACGCCGGTTAAGAAAATTATCCATTTCGGCAGAGAAGGCATTTTATCTCATAATTCCCGGGCGCGTGCCTGAGAAAAGGAAGGTGTTCCCAAGTGCGAAAAACAAGGATCCTTGCAGCGCTGTTGATGATTCTGCTCTGCGCGCAGCTTTGCGCGGCCTGTTCGTCAAAGAACAAGGGCAGCGAGGAAATCAACATAGAAACACCGTTCGTTCCCGTTTATTCGGCGGGGTCTTACGGCGAGTTTCTTCAGCTTCAGTCGAGAACTCTCGACAATGTTGATTTCGGGATCTACAAGGACAATGCAAAATACAACGTCGGCAAGTACGGCTTTTATCCGACGAGAACCGAGCAGGGCGACGGGGTCAATCCCATCACGAACATCAAGTCCTCTGGCGACCTTGACGACAACAGCGTCGGCAAATTCAAGGACGACGACGGTGTTGAGCGCGTTGCGGTTCATACGAGCGAGGAAGGCTATGTGGAATGGACGATAAACGTTCCCTCCGCCGGTCTTTACACTCTCGGCATAGACTATATGGCGGATAAAACCAAAGCGGGCATCCTCGAATATTCGGTCTACATCAACGGCGAGCTGCAGTATACCGAGTCGAGAAGCGCCGCTCTGGACAGAACATACGTTGACAAATACGCTTTCGAGCTTGAAGAAAACGGCGGCAAGCTGACTTCTCTTTCTCAGCGTTTTGAGCCTCTTCCCGAAATATATTACGACATCGACTCCGAAGGAAACGAGTCGAGAGGCGTTCAGGTTCAGCGTCAGGTCTGGACGGACAACAGCACCTTCCACGATTCGAACGGGTCTTACACGGTACCCCTCAAATTTTATCTCAAAAGCGGCGAGAATGTTGTAAAACTCTCGTCCGTTCGCGGCGTTTCCTACATTTCGGATATTTATTTCTACACCATACCTTCCGGAAGTAAATATACGGATTATCTTTACGAAAAAAAGGGCAGCGAAGTGAACGCATCCGACGTTCAGGGGTGGACGAGCTCGAAGCTTCAGGCAGAGTATCCGACCTCGAAATCCGACCCCATGCTTTTCTCTACTTTTGACAGAGCCTCTGCTTTCACCGAGCCTCCCGCCTCGACGAATATCAGACTTAACATAATCGGCGGCGAGCGCTGGGAAACCATAGGACAGTGGATAGAATACACCGTCAAAGATATTCCCAAGAGCGGCCTTTATAAAATTGCGATCCGTTACAGGCAGAACCTTTCCTCAGGCATTTTCACTTCCCGCGAGATAACTGTCAATACGGGCGAAGAAGGCACGAAGGGCGAAGTTTTCGACGAATATGTCGTTCAGTTCCCCTACGGCGGCAACTGGGAGGTCACCACTCCCAAAGACTCCGCGGGAGACGCTTCTCTTTTCTGGTTTGAAGAAGGCACGAACAAAATCCGTCTGAAAGCCGTTACGGGCGAGCTTAACGACCTTATCAATGCCTGCGACGGCATCGTAAGAGCTCTTCAGTCGGATTATACCAAGATAACGGCGATCACCGGCGGCGACCCCGACACCTTCCAGGATTACGACCTTGCCGAAACGATCCCCGAGGTTATTTCCGACCTTAAATCCCAGGGAGATATGCTCTCCCAGATATACGATAAGCTTCTTGCCTCCCTTAACGGCGAGGAGGGACAGTACACCGCGCAGATAAAGCAGATAGTTTCGGAGCTTTATACCATGTACGACAAGCCCGAATCCATCACCTCCTCAGGCGGTCTGAGAAATCTTAACAGCGCGATAACCTCTCTCGGCGACTTTGTTGAGTCCTGCCGTTTGCAGCCGATAGAAATCGACTATATCGAGGTTCTTCCCGCAGACGCCGAGCTTCCTCTTGCGGAAGGCGACGCGGGTCAGTCCATTCTTCACCAGTTCAAGATGTTCTTTGCTTCCTTCTTCCAGGATCTGAACTCCATAACGGGCGAAGGTCACCCCGAATATGAAGAAGAAGTCGAGATCTGGACGACGCTTTCGCGTGACTACGCGATCCTCACCCGTCAGATCATCGACAGAGGCTTTGTGAACCAGTACGGCATAAACCTCACTTACAAGCTGTTCCCCGGCGAGCTTTCGTCCTCGATGCTTGCGGGTCTTATATGCAGCGCGCAGACGGGCGTCGGTCCCGGAACCATTCAGGACTACGCGGCGCGTCACTCCATGTTCCCGATAAACACGTTTAAGACGCGCGAGAAGGACATATATAAGACAGATAAGGAAACGGGCGAAAAGACGTATATCAAAACGATAACCGTTCCCGGACTCAAAGACGTCAAGGCAAGATACGACGATTCCTTCTGGAACGGCGTCACTGTTGAGATGTATCGCGAATACGGGAATACCGAAGCGGGAAGCGTGAACCTTATCTACGGTCTTCCCGAGGTCGTTTCATTCTCTCTTCTTTATTACCGCGAGGACGTTTTTGATAAATACGACCTTTCCATCCCCAACGTATGGGACGATTATTACACATATATTCCGACGCTTCAAAAATACAATATGCAGACAGAGGCGCCGCAGGCAGGCGTGATGATTTACCAATACGGCGGTCTGATGTATAAATATGATAACAGCCGTCAGGTGAACGCGAGAGCGTCCAATATCGACAGCGACCTTTATCTTGAAGTTTTCGATAAACAGAACGCTTTCTATACCGAATATAAATGCCCCATAACGATGGACGGTCACACCCGTTTCAGAACGGGCGAGGTTCCGATGATCCTCGGCACGCTCAGCACATGGAAAAACCTTTACGCGCAGGCGCCTGAGATCAGAGGTCTTTGGAAGTTCTATTTGCTTCCGGGCGTTGAGCAGGAGGACGGCACGATAAACCGCGAGCAGATTCCGGCCGTGACATATTCCGCAATCTACGCCGCGGGAGAAAACCACGACGGCGCGTGGGAGTTCATTCAATGGTTCAACGATTATGAATGCTCCAACGAATTCGGGCGCGAGGTCGAGGCTCTTATCGGTCAGGTTGAGCGTTATGCCTCCGCGGTGAGAGAAGCGTTCAAGATGGCTCCGTGGACGTCCGACGAGCTTAAAGTTCTTATGGCAACGTGGGACACTTTAAGACCCGCCGAGGTTTGCTTCGGCGACTATTACAGCGGAAGATATATAAGCTTCGCGCAAACGGAAGTCATCGTTGACGGCACGGGCAACGGCCACGCTACGATACTCGAACACATGCAGGAGATTAACAGGTCTATCACGCAGAAGCGCGAAGAGTTGAATCTTCCGGAATAAAATAAGGAGGAAGACTGAAAAATATGAAAATCACGGCACTTAAAAAACCGAAGTTTTTAAGCCCGAAGTTTTTGAAGAAGTTCGAAAACCTCGACCTGCTCTTCTTCCTCGGTCCCTATATGGTGGTGTTCTTTGTCTGGACGATACTTCCCGTTATCGTTTCCTACTTCATCGCCTTTATGCAGTTCAACACCATCGAATTTCCCGTCTGGGTCGGACTTCAAAACTATCAGAGGCTGTTTCTTTCGGAAGAATACTTCACCCTCTGTTTGTCCAACTCTCTCGTTCTCGGTACGCTTTCGGGCGTTATCAACTACCTTTTCGCTTTCGGTTTTGCGTGGATTCTGAACGAAGTTCCGCCGAAGCCGAGAACGATACTGACCCTTTTGTTCTATCTTCCGTCCATGACGGGCGGCTTCACCGTTATTCTCGATATGCTCCTTTCTTCCGACCGCTACGGCTGGCTGAACGGCTGGCTGATACAGGCTGGCCTGATACAGGACCCCATCCAGTGGTCGAAAGAAACGGAATATATGCTTCCGCTTGCGATAGTCATTATGCTTTGGAGCGCGCTCGGAACACAGTTCCTCGTTTTCCTTTCAAGCTTGCAGGGCGTTGACAAATCGCTTTACGAGGCGGGCGCCGTCGACGGCATCTATAACAGGTGGCAGGAGCTTTATTACATAACGCTTCCTTCTATCAAAGGTCAGTTACAGTTGAACGCCATCCTAACGGTTACGGCATCCGTCGGCATCTCCGCTCCCGGCTTCTTCGGCACTCCGACGCAGGATTACAAGCTGTTTACGTTGGCGATGCTTTCCGCGGACTATTCGGGACGTTTGGAGATGGGCTACGTTACGGCGATATCGACCATAATGCTGATTTTGTCAATCACGATAAATAAAATCGTCAACTATTTAATAGGTAAGATAGGTAAATAAGAAAGGAGGCACCGCAATGACCGATTCTAATGATGTAAAACCCGAAAAGAAGAAGTTTTCTCTTTTCAAGAAAAAAGAACAGCTCGATGAATTCGGAAATCCCCTTGTCCTCCCGAAGAAACGAAGGTTTACTTATCACAGACTCAACCGTTCTCTCGGCGGAGACCTCGTTCTGACCGTGGTTCTTTTCCTCGGCGGCGTGTTTATGCTGTTCCCCCTGATTTATTCGATCTCAAACTCATTGAAACCGTTAAGCGAACAGTGGCTGTTCCCCCCGAACCTTATCGTTAAGAACCCGACCTTTGAGTGGTATATCTCCCTGTTCAACTATATGGGCAACTCCATGGTTCCCATGTCGAGATACCTTTTCAACTCAATATATCTGTGCTTTATGTGCACGCTTGTCTGCACGCTGTCCTGTTCGATGGCGGCGTATGCAATATCAAAGCGTCACTTCAAGGGGCAGGAGACCGTGTTCAAGATGGTTGAGCTTTCAATGATGTTCACGGCTCCCGCGACGGGAATAGTCAGTTACGTAATTCTGGCGAATATGAACCCCGTCGATCATTATTGGACGCTGATAATTCCCTGCTGCTGCAACTCGATGTATATGTACATCGTCAAAAACTATATGGACACGTTCCCGTCCTCGGTTCTCGAAGCCGCCCGTATCGACGGCGCGGGCGAGTTCCGTATCTTCTGGGGCATACTGATGCCCGGCGTAAAGCCCGCATGGATGACGGTTATCCTTTTCGCCGTTCAGGCGTATTGGAATATGGGAACGGGCTCATTCATATTCAAAGAAGAAATGAAAGGTATTTCGTCCGGTATTTCGGCAATAACCTCAATTTCAATCAACAGAACCGGTATCAGCGGCGCCGCGAGCATTCTTTTGATGATAGTTCCTCTCGTAACGTTCGTTATAACCCAGAGCAACGTTCTCGATACCTGCGCGACCGCGGGTATGAAGGATTAGGAAGGGGGCGGCGAATATGAAAAATCTAAAAAGAATTATTTGTGTTGTGATAACCTTCGCGATGCTGCTTTCCCTCTGCGTTTCCTCCTTTGCCCTTCCGATAAACGTCGGAATAACAGACAGTTATTTCTATAACGAAAACGCAATTCCCGTTGCGGCACCCATTGCGTATCGCCCGGTAACCGTAAAAGGTTCCGACACTTTCGGCTCGACGTTTGACCCGGTCGATCTGACAGTCGGCGAAGATTATATTTATATAGTTGACCGCGAGCAGTGCCAGATAATCGCGCTCAACACCGACTATTCCGAAGCGTTCAGGATATCCACGCTGAAGGATTCGGCGAATTACGCGATTCCCGATATAGACATCTATACATATAATGACGACGGAACGAGAGTTGCGGACATCTCGCTGAAAAACCGAAGCAGATACAATCTTAACCGTCCCGAGGGCGTATATGTCGATCCCGACGGAAAGATTTATATCGCCGACACACAGAACAGGCGCATCGTTGTCTGCGACAGGAACGGCGTCGTTTCAAACGTGATCCAATCCGTTCGTATCCCCGCGCTCGGAAACGAATTTATCTTTAAACCGAAAAAGGTCGTTGTTGACAGCGCGGGAACCATTTCCGTTCTCTGCGAGAACTGTAACAAGGGCGTTATCCAGATAGATTCCACGGGTTCGTTCCAGCAGTTCTTCGCGCAGCCGAAAGTGGCGCTTGCCGCAACGGACTGGATATACACGCTGATAGGCGCGTCCGATTCGAAAAAAGCCGAGATCAGGGACGTTGCCGCAGAGTATGTAAGCCTTACGATAGATGACAGCGGATTCATTTATACCGCCGCGACTGACACCAAAACCGTAAAAGCCGTCAGAAAACTTGCCGCGGACGGTTCGGACGTTCTGAATTTTAAAGATGCAAAGTTTGAAAGTTACGGCGACGTCGGCGACTTCTCCAGGATAGTGGACGTTGCAACGAACTCCGGTGCAGGAACATATACGGTTCTCGATAGGATGACGTGCAGATTTTTCACATATGCATCAAACGGAATGCAGTTGTTTATGGGCGGAGGCTACGGCAACCAGTTCGGCTGTCTGGCAGATCCCGTTGCCATTGCCTGCTTTAACGACGATATCGTTATCGCGGACGGACCAAACAAACTTATAACGATTTATGAGACCACGGAATACGCTTCAAGCATAATCTCCGCGCAGAAAGAATACAAAAGCGGCGATTACGAAAAAGCGGAAGAGTCGTGGATGCAGGTTCTGACTTATAATTCCGGAATGTATATCGCTTACGACACACTCGGAAAGATATACAAACTGCGCGGAGCAAATTCCGAGGAGGGAACTCCCGAGCGCAAAGAAAATTACGAAACGGCTCTTCACTATTTTGAACTTTCCAACAACCTTATAGATTATGCAGAGTGTTACAAAGAACTCCGCAACGAGACGGCTTCCGAATACTTCGGTCTGCTGTTCGGAGGCTTCGTCGTTTTATTCATCGGCATCGTTGCTCTGATAATGATTCGCGGAAAACGTAAGAAGAGAGCCGAAGAAAAGAGGAGGGCAGGACTGTGACCGATAACGAAAAGAATATCGTGAACGAAGTCGAGAACGCCGCGCAGGCAGCCGTTTCCGCCGACAATGCGGATCTCGCCGCGGCTCAGCCCGTCGTTTCCGAAAAACCGCAAACGCTCAAAAAACAACTGCCGAACAACGGCTTTATGAAATACCTGCTTATCGTTTGGGCAAAAATCAAGCAATTCGGGCTGATTGTCTGGGACGGCTTGAAGCATATTCCGTATTGTTTCTATTGCCTCGCGCACCCGTTCGAGGGCTTTTTCCGAATGAAAGAAGACAAACGCAAGCAGAGTATGGCGGCAACCATCATTCTTTATGCGCTGCTCGTGCTTTCCGCCATCGCAAAGCAGCAGCTGACGAGCTTTATGTTCTCCGACGTGTCAAGTCAGCTGAATCTGGACGTTTTTCAGATGACGATTTCCACGCTGCTTCCGTATATGCTTTGGGTTCTTTCGAGCTGGTGCTTCACGTCGCTGATGGACGGCGAAGGAAATCTTAAAGATATTTTCTGCGCCACCGCAGCCGCGACGATCCCCGTGATCGTGGTCAATATCGTGCTTATTCCGCTTTCGTATCTTATGACTGCGGACGAATCGAATCTTTATGATTTCATTTCGGCGCTCGGAACCATTCTTATGCTTATATATATGTTCCTCAGCATGATGTCAACGCAGCAGTATTCGGTGCTGAAAGCGATAGGAACCACTATCCTCACCGTTGTGGGCATGGCGGTCATCGCGTTTGTCGTTATCCTCATTTTCTATTTGATCCAGCAGGTATGGGGCTTTATCAGCTCGGTATTCTCGGAGATCTCATACAGACTGAATGAGTAAGGGAGGAAAGGCAAATATGAAAAAACGTATAATCACCCTGCTTCTCGCTCTCATTCTTGTCGCGTCTCTTTTTGCGGCTGTCGGATGCTCCTCCGGTTCCGATTCGGAAAAGGATGTTTCTTCCATGACCGATGAGGAAAGGGAAGCCTATATCCGTGAGAAAATGATAGGCAGCGGCAAGGTTTTGACCGAAGAAGAACTGCTTGAAAACGGATATGAGCTTTCGACCGACGGCGAGACGGAGAATATGATAAAAATTCTGGAATCCGACGGCTACAGCCTTTATGTCGATTTCCAGAACTCGGATTTCATTCTCGTTGACGAAAATGCAGGTGCAATTTACTCGTCAAATTCCATTAAAACAACAAACAATCAGGGCGGAAGCGATTTTCTGCAGCTTGAAGCCTACGACAACGCCAATAAGAAGTATAATTTCACAACTTCCAAAGACTGCGTCGAAGACAAAACCGCATTCAAAATCGTTCGTATGAGCGATTCTACGATACGCTTTATCTTCACCGTCGGCAACGACTCGGATAAGGAGCTTGTTCCTCCTGTTCTTTCCGAGGACACCTATAACTCCATCGTCTCCGCCATTCGGCAGAAGGCGGAAGACGAAGCCGACTCCGATATGAAGACCGAGTATGAGTCGAGGATCAACGACGTCAAAAACCTTTACAAGAGGCTTGACCCCGACAACCTTTCGCTTGAAGACAGAGAAAAGCTTCAGGATATATATCCGCTTGTAACGGTCAGAACGATGTATGTCGTTCGAAACCTGACCGAAAAGCAGAAAAAGCTTGTCAGACAGGCAATGGAAACTGCCGATTTCACGGTTGCGGACCTGAAACAGGAACTTATCGACGTTGAATATTCGGGCGAAGCGCGTGCCGTGCTTTTCACCGTTCCCGTGGACCTCACGCTTACGGACAAGGGTCTTAAAGTGAATGTTGACTCGTCACTTATAGTTTCTCCCGAAAATCAGAAACTCTATTCGATAGGTCTTCTTCCGTTCTTCGGTGCGTTTGTTCCGACCGGTAACGACGATGACGCGTTTATGATAGTTCCCGACGGTTCGGGTTCTATAATCAGAGCAAACGGCAACTATACGTCGGAAGCATATTGGGGCAGAATATACGGAACGGACGAAACGTTTATAAGGAATTATGTGGTCAACCATTATGAGCAGGCTCTGACGGGATTCTTTGTTATGAACCGTTCTTTCGACGGCGGATATATGTCCGTCATCGACAAAGGCTCTTCTATGGCGATCATAAATGCCTCTCCGACCGGTTCGTCTTCGAGAGCGGCTTCCGCAGTCGCTTCGGCATACTATCAGCTTATATATAAGGAAAGAACTTTCAGTTCATATTCGGTTGAAGAAGATACTTCTTCCGACAGCAGCGACAGTTCCGGTTCTTCGTCATCTTCTTCCGCAAACGTGGAAAAAGGCGTTGTAACCGCAAAATACGACCCGACGACTGTGTTTGAGATAAATTATCTCTTTAACCGCGCGGAAGAAGCGGAGGACGACGCAAACGGACACACGTATTCGTGGTATGCGATAAAATACAGAGAATATCTCATTGAGAAGGGAAGGCTTACCTCCGAAAAGATAGCGGAGGATTCCGTAACGCCTTTCTATGTCGAGCTTCTCGGCGCAATAAACAAAATCGAGTCAAAGGCGGGCATCCCCGTCAACTCCGTCCGTCCTCTGACGTCCTATGCGGACGCAAAAGAGATAGTAAACAAGCTTTACGAAAGCGGAATACCGGGGTCGGCTCTCAATTTGAGATATGTTTACTGGTCAAACGGCGGCTATGAAAACACCGCTTATACCAAAATCGATCTGTTAAAGCAGATGGGCTCGAAAAAAGAACTTATCGAGCTCCGCGATATGCTTGCGGGCAACGGTTCAAAGTTCTTCCCCTCCGCAGATCTTCTTTATCTGCATAAAGGCAATGTCGGCAACGGAATCAGTTATTCCGACGCGGCGGCAAGAAACCTGAGTTCAAGCATTGCAAGAATTAATGAAAGATTTCCGGTATACGGAGACTTTTTCGAGTCAACGGTGACGCAAAGGACTATTCTTTCGCCTGCGGTAATCGCTGAGATTGCAACGTCTTTGAAATCTTCGTACGAAGACATTTTCGGAACGGAAATGAAGACGATTTCTCTTCTCGGAATGGGTAACGCGTTGAATTCGAGCTACAAAAACAACGCAGTATATACAAGAGAAGACGCAAAGACCGAACAGCAAAAAGCGCTTGAAACGTTTGCGGGATACAACATCATCGCGGATACAGGCAACGACTATGTTTGGAAATACGCAAAAACGATAATCGACCTCCCGATGGGTTCTTCCGAATATCTTTCTTCGACAGGTTCGATTCCGTTTATGCAGATAGTTCTCCACGGCTACATAGATTACACCGGCGCGGCGTTTAACGTTGAAGCGGACTATACAAATTCCATTCTTAAAGCGGTCGAGACCGGTGCGGGACTTTATTTCCGCTGGATGGGTGAAGAAAACAGTGTTTTCCAATATACGGATTTCATAAACTTCTATTCGCTGCATTATACCGACACATTCAACGAGGCGATAGAGGCTTATAAAAAGGTTGCCGAATTCTGCGACCTCGTTCGCGGCAAGACAATAACCGCGCACGAAAAAACAGAGGCTTATATTGAAAGCCCGTATATCGGCGACATACCGTCCGAAAGCGTCAGATCAGGCACGGACAATGTGTTTATGACGACGTTTGAAAACGGCGTGCAGGTCGTTGTAAATTATAACAGCTATAATGTTGAGCTCGGCGGGCTTGAAGACGGGCGTTACACCGTCGCGGGCAACTCGTATGTTTACAGAACGGACGAATATTCCGACTGGATCGTTCCGGGCTCGTATCAAACGGAGAAAGGAGGCAATAACTGATGGCAGAACAGGTTCGCATAGAAAAAATGCCCAAAAGGCAGAAACATTCGCTTGAAAAGAAGATGAGTTATTACGGTTATATCTTCACCGCGCCGATAATTTTAGGCTTCCTGTTGATGTATATTCCCGTTATAATTCAGTCCGTCATTTATTCTTTCTCCAAAATCTCCTATGTCGCCGGCGCAGGTATGTCCACCGAGTTTATCGGTTGGGGAAATTACCAAGAGGTCATTCAGGCTAATGACGGAAAATTTGTTTCCACGGTTATCGTTGCGACTTTGGGACTTTTGCCTAACATTCTTGTCATTCTTATCTTTGCGTTCTTCATCGCAACGGTTCTGAACCAGAACTTCAAAGGCAGAACTCCCGCCCGTGTTATTTTCTTCATTCCGGTTATCATGTCAAGCGGCGTTATCGCATATTTTGATAAACGCCAGTCAATGGTTGACATCTATACAAGCCAAGGCAAACTTGACGTCAGTGCGTCTTCCAATTTTGACTATTCAACGCTGCGCAACGTTGTTTCGGGCGCGCTTAAAAACGAAACGCTTTCAAATATCGTTTTGAATGCCGTCGACGGCATATATTCGGTCGTAACATCTTCGGGCGTTCAGTTCCTCGTATTCCTTTCCGGTCTTCAATCCATTTCCGTGAATATGTATGAGGCGGCAAAGGTTGAGGGGGCCACCGGCTGGGAAACGTTTTGGAAAATTTCTTTCCCGATGATAAGCCCTCTTATCCTTGTAAACCTTCTTTATACGGTAATCGACCTCTTCCTGAAAAAGGACAATATAGCCATCACCCTCATTGATACTGCATTGCAGACCGCATCGCAGTATGCGCAGGCTTCCGCGATGTCTTGGATCTACACTTTGATAATCCTTGCGTTTGTCGGACTTTCGTTCCTTATAGTTCAGAAGTTCATCGTTTACCAGGACTGAGGAGGTGCGGATATGGCAATGAAAAAACTCAACTTCGAGTCCGAAATAAAGGAAGCGAAGAAACTCACCTTCAAAGAAAAGGTAAAGAAAGCGTTCGACTTCAAACAGAAGTGGTACAATTTCAGGCACTTCGACTGGAAAAAATGGGCACGCAAGAACCTTACTCTCAACGGCATCGGACGGTTCGGCTGGATCGTTCTCCGCGCGGTGATAGTTATCGGTCTTTGCTTTATGATCCTTTATCCTTTCCTTGTTAAAGCCGTTGTTTCTTTTATGAGCGTTAACGACATAACGGACAGCACCGTTATGTTTATCCCCCGCGAAGGCTCGACGTACTTTATCAAGCGCGTGGTTTACAGCATGAATTATTTCCCCTCGCTTCTTCAGACGGCGGGGCTGTCCCTGCTCGTTTCGATCGCGCAGCTCTTTATCAGCTGTGTTGTCGGCTACGGCTTCGCAAGATTTAAGTTCAAGGGCAAGAATCTGCTGTTCTTCATCGTTATACTGACGCTTATCGTCCCTGCGGAAACCATTATAGTTCCTCTCTATAACCGCTTCACGTCGTGGGGAATGATAGACACGATATGGCCGATAGTCATTCTTTCCATCTGCGGCCTCGGTCTGAAAAACGGTCTGTATATCTATCTTATGCAGCAGTTCTTCCGAGGCCTTCCGAAGGAGCTTGAACAGTCTGCGTATATCGACGGCGCAGGACCCCTTCGCGCGTTCTGGTCAATAATGCTTCCGAACGCGTCGAATATGATGATAACGGTTTTCCTGTTTTCCTTCACATGGCAGTGGACGGATACAACCTACAACGCCATGCTTTGTCCGAACCTGAACATCCTTTCAAACGTCGTCACAAGCGTTGCTTCGGGCGTTGAGGATAAGATACAGGCGGCGGCAATCGAGGATACGGCGACACTGCTCGTCATTCTTCCCCTTTTGATAGTCTTCCTGTTCGCTCAAAGATATTTCATTCAGTCCATCGAGCGTTCCGGACTTGTCGAATAGAGAAAAAGACGGAAAAAATAAAAAATACGGCGACGCGAACCTGCGCCGCCGTATTTTTTATTTTTTCCTCTTTTTTAGCTGATTTTTCCTGTTACGATAAGGGTCGCCGAGCCGGGTGCGGTCGTATACGCTCCCGTAACGGCGTCCTGCGTATAAGTCGCGGCAGGCACGTTTATTCTTCCCGCGACGGTGGTGAAAAGCCCCGTCGCCGCGTTGTAGGAGTAATCCGTTCCTTCCGTCAGAGCGGTTCCGTTCAGCGTTGCGACAACATTCGTCAGGCTCGGATTGAAATCGTCCGAAAGCGTTGCGTCCGTCGCCGCCGTGTTTCCGAAGTTTTCTATCGTAAACGTGTACGTTATCGTTCCGTCCTCGGATACGTTTGTCGGGCTGAGCCCCTTGCTTATCCGAAGGTCGGGCGCGTCTTCCGTCGCAACGGTTTCGGTTGCCGTCGCTTCCGTTATTCCCGCTCCCGTTATCTGCGCGGTGTTTGTCACGATTCCGCCCTCCGTCGGCGGCGCAAAGCCGTTGGGCAGGGCTTCATATATTATCGTCGCGTTTCCGCCCGCGGGAACGGTCAGCCCCGTTATCGTCAGCGGCGAAGCGGCGGCGACGGTCGGAGCGGCGGTCAAATCGCCGTTTACGAAATATTTGAGCGAGTTCGCCCTGTAAGTCAGCGGAACAAGCGTTCTTTCGTTGAAAGCGTAAGCCCCGAGATTGTCGGTCATCGTCAACCCCGTTAAAGCCGTCGCGCCGGAGTTCGTGAGCGTGACAACATAGGTCACGGGCTCTCCCGGTCTGTATTCGTCCGTGACAGCCGTCTTTGTAACGCCGAGGACTTCCGTTATTTCTCCGGTCACGGCGTTTGACACAACCGTGTTCCCGTTATACGAAAGAGTTGCCCTGTTGGTGAAAGTCGTTGCCATATTTTTCTCCTTTCCCGGAGGAACATTTCCGTTCCTCTCTTTATATACTATGAAAACGGAAGAAAAATGTCAAAAAAGTCGTTCACTTCTCAAAAGTGCGGTTTTTGCGGTTGACAAACGTCTTTTTCGGGTGTATAATCAATAAGATAGGGATTTTAGGAAAAAATAATTAAAATCCGTAAAAAAAGTATCGAACAGAGGGGCGGTGAGACAATAATGGACGACAGTCACAGTCGACGACGAGAAAATTTAAGGAGGAGTTTGAATGACTCAGGAAGAACTTTCCGAACTTCTGGAAAAGAAGGACTTCAAATCAATCCGCGCGTCGCTCGAAGAGATGAATCCGGTAGATATTGCCTCGCTGCTGGAAGATCTTCCCGATAACGAACTCGCCGTTACTTTCAGATTGATTGAGAAGTCGGTTGCCGCGGAGACGTTCTCGTATATGGACGCCGATCAGCAGCAGCTTTTGCTCACTATTTTTACAAACAAAGAAATCAAAGAAGTCCTTGACGATATGTTTACGGACGACACCGTAGACCTTCTCGAAGATATGCCTGCCAACGTCGTAAGCAGGATTCTCGCGAACCTGGACAAGGACGACAGAAAAGCGGTCAACGAAATTCTGCGCTATCCCGAAGACAGCGCCGGAAGCATAATGACGACGGAGTTCGTCGATCTGCGCCGAAAAATGACCGTAAAAGAGGCTTTTGCAAAAATCCGATCGACGGGTCTTGATAAGGAGACCGTTTATACCTGCTACGTTATTTCGAACGACAGAAAGCTCGAAGGCGTTGTTACCGTTCTTGAAATGCTTATGGCGGACGGGGACACTCCCATCGAGCAGATAATGGACGAAAACGTCATTTCCATCAACACCCACGCCGACCGAGAGCAGGCGGCGCAGACGCTGAGCAAATACAACTTCCTCGCGTTGCCCGTCGTTGACGGCGAAAACAGGCTTGTCGGAATAGTTACATTCGACGACGCCGTTGACGTTCTTACGGAAGAGGCGACGGAAGACATCGAAAAAATGGCGGCTATGCTGCCCTCCGAAAGATCGTATCTGAAAACGGGTATTTTCAGCACGTTCAAGCAGCGCATCCCGTGGCTTTTGCTGCTGATGATCTCCGCAACCTTCACAAGTATGATTATCACGAACTTTGAGGGATATATCCGCGCACTTGCGGGCGGCGCCGTGCTGATAGCTTTTATTCCCATGCTTACCGACACGGGAGGCAACGCCGGAAGTCAGGCGTCCGTTTCCGTTATTCGCGGTCTTGCGCTGGGCGACATCGAGCTTCGCGACTGGTTCCGCGTGCTGTGGAAAGAGATACGCGTTGCCGCGATCTGCGGAATAACGCTTGCTTCGTGCAATTTTGTCAAGCTTTTGCTTATTGACAGGATGCTGCTCCGCAACGACGACGTAACGCCGCTGATAGCGTTGATCGTCTGCCTGACCCTTCTTGCGGCGGTTTTTATCGCAAAAACAGTCGGCTGCCTGCTTCCGCTTTTTGCGAAGCGTCTCGGCTTCGACCCCGCGGTTATGGCAAGTCCGTTTATCACCACCATCGTGGACGCGCTCGCGCTTTTGGCGTATTTCGGAATATCGCTGCTTGTTCTCGCGCCGATGATTTAGCCGTGCGGAAAAGCCGCTTCGTCTCCGACGAAGGATATTTCGCCCCGATTTTCGCAAAACAACCGTAAGTTAAGAGGCTGTAAAAAAACCGCGTTTTTTTACAGCCTCTGTGTTTTTTTGAACTATCTTTCCTCAACGTCGTAGGTGAAGTTGTATTCTTTTTGCAGCTCCTTAACCTTTTCCTCGTTGTCCTCGATAAAGGTCGGGCTGAACTTGGATTTTCCGTCCTTTGAGTAGTCCTTGACAATCTGTTCGAGCTTTGCCCAGCACTCCGCGTGTCTCGGCTCCTTCGTCTCGTCGAGGTGAATAACAAACTCACGGTGCTTCGGAAGTCTTACCTTCATATTTTGCGTCTCCTTTTTTCAGGCATGCTTTTATTTTGACCGCTTATATTATACTTTGAATTTTCGCCTATTGCAATGGCAAATGTTTAACAATCGTTGTCGGGTATTGAAAAAACGGAAAAAAAGTGATATAATACCTCTGTAAAGCCGTATGCCGGACGGTCTGTTCGGCAGAGGAGAGGAGGAGAGAATTTCGGATGAAGCTTGAATATTTTTTTCCGCCCGCGCGCGACGGTGAAAAAGAGATGCTCCTTTGCGCCGAAAGCGGAAGATTTCTCGGCATTCTTTCTCCGACCGGCTGCGGCAAAACACCGCTTCTGAAAAGCCTTTGCGGCTTTGCCGTTCCCGAAGACGGGAGAGTTCTCCTTGACGGCGAGCCCGTAACGGATAAAAACCGAAGCCGCATTTCTTTTGTTCCCGACCTTGATTTTTACGATGTCGGTGAATATGTCGGAAAAATCGTTCGGCTGTTTTCGTCTCTTTTCATAGATTTTGATTTTTCGGGTGCCTGCGAAGCTCTTTCGGATCACGGTATTTCCGCCGCGGCCCGCGTAAGTTCTCTTTCGGAGGCGGACAGGCAGCTTTTTCGTCTTATTCTCGGCTCGTGCCGCCGCGCCGACTTTTATGTTTTTGACGAGCCGTTGAGGAATTTCGACACCGAAAGAAGAAACGAGATTCTGAAAAAAATATTCTCGGCGAAAAAAGACGCGGCGTTTGTCGTTTCAACATCCCGTCCCTACGGGGTCGGCTCACTTTTCGATGACGTTTGCTTTGTTTTCGGGGGCAGACCTCTTCTTGTTTCCGATGTTCACAGCCTCGTCGGCGTTCTCGGAAAGAAGCTTTCGCAGATTTTTTCGGAGGTGTACGGATGTTCCTGAAACTGTTTTATAAAGAATTTCACTACCTTCTGAAAAAAACGGGCGTGACGTATATAGCCACGGTCTGCGGCGCGCTTATCTGTCTTTGCGTGATCGCTCTTGCCGACGCGATGTATCCCGTCGAACCCGAAATGATGTGGTGCCTGCGGATAATCGGCGTTTTTATTTTCGCCGTTTCGGTGCTGCTTTGCATAAGCGTTCAGATGCTTGTCTTTATGCGTCGCTTCACCTCGACTGTTATCGGGAACGAAGGGTATCTGACCTTTTCTCTCCCTGCCTCGACTTATTCCGTCGTCGCGGCAAAGGTTCTTGCCACTCTTTGCAGCGCGCTTCTCTCTTTCGGGCTTTGCGTTTTGAGCGCGTCGCTGCTTGCCGTCGCGTCGGACAATCTGAATTACGTTCTTTCTTTTATAATGATGTTCCTCGGCAGAATAGACTATCCTCTTTCCGTCGCGCTCGTGGTCTTTTTCTTTTTAAGCCAGATTCTTTCGGTGTTTTTCGCTGTCTGCAACGGCTTTCGAAAACCCCGCCGCCGCGTTGCCGCCGCCGCGGTCTTTGCCGCCGTCGGGGTTATTCAGACTCTTTGCGTCGCGGCTGCCGGAGTCTGCGTTCACTTTTTTGCGCCTTACGCGTTCGATATGGGAAACAGTACGTTTTTTTTCTCATGGGTGCCGAGCCTTATCGTGATAGGAGTCTGCGCCGTTTCAAGCATTGTTTTGTATTTTCTGCTTTGCGCAAAACTTAAAAAAACGCTGACTCTTCCCTGATACGCTTGCCAAAACACCGAATTTATGATATAATCTGATAAACAACTGAAACGGAGTGAGAAAAATGATAGGAGTAGCGGTTATGGGTTACGGCGTCGTCGGTTCCGGCGTTGTCGAGCTCATTGATCAGAACAACAAGATTTTTTCGGAGAAAACAGGACGGGAAATAGCGGTAAAGCATATCCTTGACGTCCGCGATTTTCCCGGAAACAAATACGAAAGCCTGCTTACAAAGGATTTCAACGACATTCTTTCCGACCCGGAAACGGAAATCGTCTGCGAGACCATCGGTGGAGCGAAGGTCGCTTACGATTTCACGAAAAGATGCCTTTGCGCGGGCAAAAGCGTTGTGACTTCCAACAAGGAGCTTGTCGCGACACACGGCACGGAGCTTTTGGCGCTTGCAAAAGAACACGGCGTTGATTATATGTTCGAGGCGGCTGTCGGCGGCGGTATTCCCATAATACGCCCGCTTATCAACTGCCTTGCCGCGAACAGGATAGACAAGATTGTCGGCATTCTCAACGGCACCACGAACTATATCCTCACAAAGATGATAAAAGAAAAAGCCTCGTTTTCAGATGCGCTCAAAGAGGCTCAGAGACTCGGCTACGCGGAGGCAGACCCGTCCGCCGATGTTGACGGAAAAGATACGTGCAGAAAGATATGCATTCTTGCCGACCTTGCGTTCGGAAAAGCCGTAAAACCCGATAAGGTTTATACAAAGGGCATACGCGACATAACGCTTAAAGATGTTGCGACCGCCGACAAAAACGGCTGCGTTATCAAACTGCTCGGCTACGCCGAAAGGCTGAAAAACGACGATGTTGCTGTTTTTGTCAGCCCCTGCGCTGTTAAAAAGGACAGTCAGCTTGCCAATATCGACGATGTTTACAACGGCATAATGGTCGGCGGCGACGCGGTGGGCGACGTTGTTTTCTACGGCAGGGGCGCGGGCAAGTTCCCGACGGCAAGCGCTGTGTGCGGCGACGTTATTGATGTCGCAAGAAACTGCGGAAAGCATAATATATCATGGAAGGACTGCGGCGACGGATTCGTCCGCGGAGCCGATGATATAGGGCTCAAATATCTTGAAGGAACGGATATTCCGATGCCCGAATGCTGATGTAGGGGTTAAAATATGAGTTTGATCGTTCAAAAATTCGGAGGTTCCTCCGTTGCGGATAAAGAAAAGCTTTTTAATGTTGCAGGCATAATCTCCGACGCTTATCGCAGCGGCGACCGCGTTGTCGTCGTTGTCTCCGCGCAGGGCGACACCACCGACGACCTGCTTGAAAAAGCCGCGGAAATATCAGATTCTCCGTCAAAAAGAGAGATTGATATGCTTCTCTCGACGGGCGAACAGATCTCTGCGTCGCTGCTTGCTCTCGCCCTCGGAACCATGCGTATTCCCGTTGTTTCATTGAATGCGTGGCAGGTCGGAATAAGCTCGGACAGCAATTATTCTAATGCAAAAATCAAAAAAATAGACACGGAAAGGCTTCTCCGCGAGCTTGACGGCGGAAAAGTCGTTATAGTTACGGGCTTTCAGGGCATCAACAAATTCGATGACGTAACAACGCTCGGCAGAGGCGGCTCGGACACGACCGCAGTTGCTCTTGCCGCCGTTCTGAAAGCCGACAGATGTCAGATATACACGGATGTGGACGGCGTTTATACCGCCGATCCGAGAAAAGTTCCGACGGCAAAAAAACTGAAAGAGATCTCATACGACGAAATGCTCGAACTTGCGTCCCTCGGCGCGCAGGTTCTGCATAACCGCTCCGTTGAGATGGCGAAAAAATATCATGTCGAACTCGAAGTGCTTTCAAGCTTTGAAAGGATTCCGGGAACCGTGGTCAGGGAGGACGTAAAAGTGGAAAAAATGCTTGTGACGGGCGTCGCAAAGGATACGAGAGTCGCGCGGATATCCGTTATCGGACTTGAGGACGTTCCCGGCGTCGCGTTTCGTCTGTTCTCGCTTATGGGACAGAAAAACATTGTCGTTGACATAATTCTTCAGTCTATCGGACGCAACGGAACAAAGGATATCTCTTTCACTGTTTCCGAAGACCAGCTCGATCTTGCCGTTTCCGTGCTTGAAGAAGTTTACGGCAAAGGAAAAGTTTCCGTCGAACGCGACGTGGCAAAGGTTTCCGTTGTCGGCGCGGGAATGGAAACAAACGCCGGCGTTGCCGCCAAAATGTTCGAGGCTCTTTATTCCGTCGGCGCAAATATCCACATGATAAGCACCTCGGAGATAAAGATATCCGTCCTTATCGACCGCAACGACGCCGACAAAGCCGTCGCCGCCATACACGAGGCTTTCATCGGCTGACGCGGAAAAGTGAAAAAACCAACATCAAAAGGCTGAAAAGACAAATAACGGGGAGAAAAAGTACAGGTTTTCCACTCCCCGTTTTATTATATTATGTTTTTCTGATAAAGACGGATAAACACCATATTTAAGAAAAAACCGCGCCGCGAATTTCGCGGCGCGTATTTATGCGTTTTTCTTTTTGTCAGATGTTCTTCGCGATCGTGTCGATGACGCGGTCTTTGAGCGTCAGAAGATACTCGTCTGTACGCGGATAGTCGTGGAAAGTCATTTCGCCCTCTACGCCGTCGTTGACAATCGCCATGGTCGCTTCTCTGCCCACAAGGTTTTCGCAGAGTTCGAGCAGGCGCTGGTCTTGAAGCGCCTCCGCAAACTGCATACCGTGCAGGCTTTTGTAAGGCGTTCCGTTCGGCGCGGGATAAACAACAAACGTGTCGCCTGCGGGCACCCAGTTGTCGCCGCTGACGTCAACGAACGGATTGATTACGTGCCACGAGCTTGCACAGTAGTAGAAGTTGTAGCCCCATTGTAAAAAGCCGTCTGTCGCGTATTTGTAAAGTTGGACGCCGATTATTTCCGTGCGTCTGCCGGGCATGCTGAGAAAACGGTTCGAGACCTTGTCGTGCTGTGCGCAGCAATAATATACCCAACGCATCGGCAAATCCTGTTCGAGGAACGGGTATGCCGCGGTTATTGCGGGAATGGGCATCGCTATCTGCCCTTTTTCATAAAACTCAAAGTCAGAGAGCGCGTCTATGACGGGATAGCCTTCAAACAGGTCGATAACGCTGTTTTTGGACGCGCAGTAAGAGTCGTAGACCGCCGTGTTCGGTTCGTCCGAAATGTGGAAGAAGCATTTTTTATCGACGCCGAGCGTTTTGAGGTGTTCGATAAGATTTTTGATGAAAGCGCGGATAAACGCCGTGTATTCGGGGCTTACCGCATCGGTCGTCCAGCCGAATATTTCTGTCTTTTCCTTTGCTCCGTCCACATAAGCCGTAACTTTCGGCGCGTTTGCGGCGCTCCATTGGCTGAACAGGTGCGAAATTTCAAAATATTCAATGCCGCAGCGTTCGCACATCCTGACCCAGCGGTCGAGGTTTGTGTATTCAAACGTGTATTCTTCTCCGTTTTTATAAATATCGACAAGTCCGACGTCGGGACGCTGCCAGCCTTTGCCCGTGTCGAGCGGCGGCGTCAGAACGGGGGTAAGAATCATATTCATTCCCTCGGAGACCGCTTCGCGGACAAAGTTTTCGATTATCTGCCAATGGCGTTCGCCGTAAATGTCGCAGTCGTAATACGTTGCAAGGCAGTCGTTATGGAACCAGTTTGTGTAAATGAGCTTCTGCTTCGGAAGCATTGCGTTCACGACTTCCACCGTCACTTCCGTTCCGCCGAGGAAATCGCCGTCCTTGTAAAACTCAAACGCGACGGGATATGTTCCCGGGGCTATGCCGTCCGTGTTTTCCACCGTAACATAAAACGCGCGCAGACGGGACGAAAAGATTCTGTGAAACCGCGGGGAAGCGGGCATGAGCAAGTCGGGATAAAGTCCCGCGGTCTTGCGCAGGTAGTCGTCGTCCGTTTCGTCGTAGCACGGCTTGTAGTTCGGGACTTCTTCGATCGAATAAAGAGTTATGTAATCTTTAAGGGGCGAATCTATTACGAGCTCCGCCGCTATTTCTCCGTCAAGTTCCGGTGTCTTTTTAATATATGCCACCTGAAAAGACAGACGTTGATTTTTCAGCATTTTGAAAGAGTTTTTCTCTTTCTTTGAGTCAAATTTTTCGTCCGAAAAGCATTTTTCGCAAGAGGGCAGAGCCTTGACGAGAACCGCTTTGATGTCCGGGCATACCGTATTGTTCATAATTTCCTCCGTTTGGGGTCCTTAATTATTTTCATTGACAAAATCCGCACCGTGCGGTATAATTATTCCGAGGTTTTTGAGAATACTATTCCGTCTTCGTATTCGCCGCATTTAATTCCCTGCACCGTGCCTTTTTGGAAAAGGTAGGTCATCAGTTCGTTTTGAAGCCAACGCCATGAGCGTCCCCAATTCGAGAACACGCAACCTTCTTCGGGACAGCGCGCGAAAAAACGTTCGACGCTGACATTAGGAGACAGATATTCGAGAAATACCGCGACACGTTCGAAATATTCTTCGTAACCGCAGATTTCAAATTCTCCGTTCAGATATTGCTCCGCCATCGGCGTTCCCTGCATAAGGAACAGGTTGTGAAGTTTGACGGTGTCGTTTTTCAGCACGGAGACCAGCTGCGCAGCCTCTTTGACATCTCCGATTTCATCTGTGGGCAGATTGGGAATAAGATGCGTGCAAAGCCCGAACCCGTGCGCTTTTATGCGAAGCGCCGCGCCGATGTATTCGGCAAGCGTGTGCCCTCGTCCTATCATACGGAGCGTTTTTGTGTTGGCGGTTTGCAGGCCGAGCTCAAAAGTGACGTCTATCCCGTATTTTTCGTGAAATTTATCCGCTGTTTTCAAATATGCTTCGGGCACGCAGTCGGGACGCGTCGAAACCGACAGTTCGACTATATCGTCCGCCGCGCAGTCGTTTATAACTCTTTCGAAATCTTCGGGCGGGAGATATGTATTCGTATAATTCTGCAGATAAGCGATGAATTTTTTCGCTTTGTATCTGCTTCCCATATATTCTCTGTTTATTTGCAGCTGCTCTTTGACGGGCGTTGCCGTGTCAAGGCTTTCGAAGCCTGCGCCGACCTCGCCGCAAAAACGGCAGCCGCCGCAGCCGCGCGTTCCGTCCCTGTTCGGGCACGAAACGGGCAGATTGACGGGCAGCTTGTATATCTTTTCCCCGTATTTTTCTTTCAGCATTGTGCCGTAATCGTTGTAAATACGCATTTATAAATCTCCGAAAGGATGAAAAACGTGAACGCATTCGAACTCACAAAAAACAAAAAACTTTTTCTTCTTGATATGGACGGCACCGTTTATCACGGTGATGTTCCCGTTCCGGGCGCGAAGGATTTTATAAAAAGTCTTTGCCGAACGGGCGCGGATTACGTTTTTATGACAAACAATTCCTCAAAAAGCGCGGACGCATATCTTGAAAAACTTCATCGGCTCGGGTTTCCTGCGGAAAAGAAGAATATTCTGACTTCCGGGCAGGCGGCAGCCGTATTTTTGCGCGAAAAAAAAGAAAACGCCGCCGTTTACGTTATGGGAACCGCATCTTTGCGCGAAGAAATTGCGTCTTATGGGCTTGACGTCCGAACCGAACCCGATGCGGACATTGACTTTTTGCTCGTCGGCTACGACACGGAGCTGACATACAGGAAAATGGAAGATGCCTGCGAACTTCTTTGCCGCGGAGTCCCGTTTTTCGCGACGAATCCCGATGTGGTCTGCCCCGCGCCGAACGGCAGGTATCTGCCCGACTGCGCAACGATGTGCTGCTGTCTTGAAAAAGCGACGGGCAAAACTCCTTTTTATATAGGAAAGCCGCGCCCCGAAATGCCGCTTGCGGCGCTGTCCGTTTTCGGCGTTGATAAAAATGATGCCGTAGTTGTCGGCGACCGACTGTATACGGACATCAGGTGCGGTGTAAACGCCGGGATAGATACCGTGCTTGTCCTTTCGGGAGAAAGTACCGTTTCCGATATCGAAAAATTCGGTGTGACGCCGACAGCCGTTGCGGAAAGCGTTCGCGAAATGATAAGATAAGGTCGCGGAATCAATCCATATCTATCTTTATGCGCTCTCTGTTTTTGCTTTTCTTGTTTTTTGTTCTGCGCCTGTTGCCGGAAACTTTGGCTATCGTATAAACCGCTATCGCCAATGCGGCGACGGCTATTATCGCAATGAAGAAAGGCCCTTTGAAAAACGCGTTGATGGACTGCGTGAATTTTTCCATGGTATCAACTTCGACGGCGGTTTTCGTTACGAGATCGGACGTTCCGTATACCTGTCCGTTATAACGCAGAATCAGCGTTCCGAGCTTTTCGCCGCGCCCGACGGGCGCCTCTATCTGTTCAGGCGCGTCTATGACCTTTTCGATAAGCGAACGGTCAAAACTTTTCGGAAGAAGCGCGTTTATATCGCTTGTGACCGTCAAAACAACAAAATCCGCGTTTTTTCCCGTCTTAACGCCGACTTCGCAAACGGTGTCTCCCTTTGAGATGAGCCTTGTTGAAACATATTCGTTCTTCGCAAAGCGAACCATCTGTTTCAGATCTCTGTAAATTCCGGCTATTCCCTCCGTGTCGGATGCGACGGCAAGAACGCGCATATTTTTTGTCGTTGTCACGCACGCGGAGCTGTATCCGCCGCTTTCGGAGGCGTAAACGCCCAGCCCCGTTATGCCCGAAATATAATAGTCGGACGACGGAACTATCGCGGAATTATAGGAATAAAGAGTTCTTTTTTCGCCGTTTACCGAAACGGTGACGACGGGCGAGCTGATAAATGTCTCAAAGCCTTCAAGCGTAAGCGCGTGCTGCAATATCACGGAAATATCCGATATCGTCGTCGTTTTTGAAGAGGCTGTGAAATAGCTGTTGACTCCGCCGAAGGAGGTTGCGGACACTCCGAGATCCCGCACGTAAGAGTTCATCGTTTTGATGAAGGACGACGTGCCCTTGTTGTTGACGTAATGCGCTATTGCGATGCAAGCCTCCTGCGAAGCGGAAGTCAGCGCCGCTTTTATGAGGTCTTCAAGCGAGATTACGTCGCCCGCTTTCAGCTTTGCCGCGCTCAGCTGCGCCGTTTCGTCTATTATTTCTTTCGTTATCGTTACGGTCTTTGTCAGATCCGGCTCGGATTCCATCAAGATCATACAGGTTACGACGTTGGGCAGAAATCCGCAATAAAAAGGCTCGTCCGCGCGTGAAGAGTAAAGCACCATGTTAGTGTCGATGTTGACAAGCAGGGCTCTTTTGCTTGACGGCGCAAGCGTGTTTTCCTCTTCCTCCTCCGCAAACGCGGGCAAAAAAGCCGACAACGTCAGAAAAACGGTCAGTATTGCGGAAAATATTCTCAAAACGGTTTTTCGAGCGGTCATCGGTCGGAGTCTCCTTATTAAATCTACTGTATACAGTATACCATACATTTTGCGTTTTGGCTATACTTAAATTATTAAAATTTATAATTTTTTATATTAAGGCTTCCTCGATTCCTCTTTTGTTCGGGCAAAAAACGGCGAAAATGCCGCAGGACGCGGAAAAATAACAAAAAATTCAAAAATCACTCTTGAAAAGGGATTCCTTTTATGTTATAATGTTGATACCTTGCGTAAAGGTGCTTTGTCGTGCTGCCCGTTCCAAGGCGGTTCGTAGCCGAAGATGCCGAGAAAAGAGGTCGTGCAAGCCTCTTTGAAAAGCATTGAAGCAAGCCCTTTCAATACCTGCAAGGGAGGCAATTTTATAAGGAGGTGCCGTCAATGGGAAAAGATAAGGTTGTTCTTGCCTGCACGGAATGCAAGCAGAGAAATTATTTCACAACCAAAAACAAGAAAAACGATCCGGACAGACTTGAAATGAAGAAGCATTGTAAGTTCTGCAAAAAACACACATTGCACAAAGAAACCAAGTAAGGAGGACGCGAAATGGCTGATGAAAAGAAGGCTGTCGTTGCGAAAGCCGACGTGCCTGCGAAAAAAGCTCCCGCGAAGAATAAGAAACCCAATATCTTTGCGCGCTTCTTCAAGTATTTGAAAGAAGTTAAGAGCGAACTCATAAAAGTCACATGGCCCGCTCCGAAGCAGGTCGTTCGCGATACTCTGACCGTTATTGTAATAGTTGTTATAAGCGCTGTTTTTATCGGGGTTATAGACCTTGTTTTCAAAAACATCGTTAACTTCTCTATTTACAATACGTTTGCATCGCTGTTTTAATTGACTTTTACGAGAATTTATATCATTTCTGACGGAGGGAATGTCTGATGGCCGAATCGGCACAGTGGTATGTTATCCACACATATTCGGGTTACGAAAATAAAGTCGCAACTTCAATCGAAAAGGTCGTTGACCTTCGCGGAATGCGCGACTTGATTTGCGAAGTTAAGATACCTATGGAAAAAATTCAGGACGTTAAGGAAAACGGAGAGGTTGTCGAAACCGAAAGAAAACTCCTTCCCGGCTACGTCCTTGTCAATATGGTCGTCAACGACGACACATGGGTTCTTCTGCGCAATATCCGCGGCGTTACCGGCTTTGTCGGTCCCGAAGGAAAGCCCATTCCTCTGACAGATGAAGAGATCCGCAATTTGAACCTTGTTCAGAGCGTTGAAGAAGCTCCGTTCAATGCGGGTGACAACGTCAAGGTCGTAAGCGGACCCATGGCAAACTTCACGGGTATCGTTGAAAGCGTTGACATGAAAGAGCGGAAAGCCAAGGTCATCATCTCCATGGGCGGTCGTGATATCCCCGCGGAGATAGGCATAGGCGATCTCGCGGCGCTGTAAAAGCGCAATTTACTAATTACGGAGGAAACTGAATAATGGCACAGAAAGTTACAGGTTATATTAAACTGCAAATTCCCGCAGGAAAAGCCTCTGCTACGCCTCCCGTTGGTCCGGCTCTCGGTCAGCACGGCGTTAACATCATGGCTTTCATCAAAGAATTCAATGAAAAAACCAAGAACGACGCAGGACTTATCATCCCCGTTGTTATCACCGTTTACGCGGACCGTTCGTTCACATTCGTAACGAAAACTCCGCCGGCAGCGGTTCTTATCAAAAAGGCTTGCGGCATTGAGTCCGGTTCTGGCACCCCCAACAAGACCAAAGTCGCAAAAATCACAAAGGCGCAGATTAAAGAAATCGCCGAAAAGAAAATGCCCGACCTTAACGCGAACGACGTCGAAGCCGCTATGTCCATGATCGCCGGAACCGCGAGAAGCATGGGCGTTACCGTTGAGGACTGACATTTGAACACGGTTCGCAAAAACCGAACCGCTTTATAACTGTGGGAGGATTATTTCCGAACAACCACATAGGAGGATTTTTTTAACATGAAAAAAGGCAAGAAATATATTGAAAGCTCGAAAACAATCGAGTCTTCCAAACTTTATGATACCGCCGAGGCTTGCGACCTTGTTTGCAAGACCGCAAAGGCGAAATTTGACGAAACCATTGAAATGCACGTTCGTCTCGGCGTTGACTCCCGTCACGCGGATCAGCAGGTAAGAGGCGCGATGGTTCTTCCGCACGGAACCGGCAAAACGATGAGAGTTCTCGTTTTTGCAAAGGACGACAAGGCGCAGGAAGCCCTTGACGCAGGCGCGGATTACGTCGGCGCAGAGGATATGGTTACCAAGATCCAGAAAGAAAACTGGTTCGATTTCGACATCGTTGTCGCAACCCCGAATATGATGGGCGTTGTGGGTCGTCTCGGTAAAGTGCTCGGTCCCAAGGGACTTATGCCGAACCCGAAAGCGGGCACCGTTACGATGAACGTTGCGCAGGCAATCAAGGAGATCAAAGCCGGTAAGATCGAGTACCGTCTTGACAAGACCAACATCATCCACTGCCCGATAGGCAAGGCTTCTTTCGGCGCGGAAAAGATATCCGAAAACTTTGACGCTCTTATCGGTGCCATCATAAAGGCGAAGCCCGCGGCTGCAAAAGGTCAGTACATCAAGAGCTGCGTTATCGCTTCCACGATGGGTCCCGGCATCAAAGTCAACACGACCAAATACGGCGTTTGATATCAGGATACAGCATTAAAAATTAAAGATAAAGGGGCTGTAAAAAAAACGCAAGTTTTTTTTACAGCCCCTTTGGGGATAGGAAAAAAGGTTCAGAATGGGTGAA
>CAKSFN010000009.1 GCA_934454405.1 uncultured Eubacteriales bacterium
CAAGGTATACAAGGCGAAAAAGGTGATAAAGGCGACACCGGAGCGCAAGGTATACAAGGCGAAAAAGGAGACAAAGGTGATACCGGAGCGCAGGGTATCCAGGGTGAAAAAGGAGACAAAGGTGATACCGGAGCGCAGGGTATACAGGGCGAAAAGGGCGACAAAGGCGACACCGGAGCGCAGGGTATCCAGGGTGAAAAAGGAGACAAAGGTGACACCGGAGCGCAAGGTATACATGGCGAAAAGGGTGACAAAGGTGATACCGGAGCGCAGGGTATACAGGGCGAGAAAGGAGACAAAGGTGACACAGGAGCGCAAGGTATACAAGGCGAAAAAGGTGATAAAGGCGACACCGGAGCGCAAGGTATACAAGGCGAAAAAGGAGACAAAGGCGACACCGGAGCACAAGGTATACAGGGCGAGAAAGGAGATGCCGGTATCAGCGTAATCGGGGTTTCACTAAATGATGATAATAAACTTGTAATTACTTTCTCTGAAGGCGAGCCTGTTATACTCGACAAATCTCTTATGGGCGCGGCAGGTGTTAACGGCAAAGACGGTACTGACGGACAAGATGGAAGAGGCGTTTCGTCGGTGACTTTTACAGAAGATTTTTGCTTGGTATTTAATTATTCCGATGGAACAACATCACAAAAACTCGGTCCGATAAAAGGCGAAAAAGGCGACAAGGGTGATAAAGGTGATGCAGGAACAGACGGCATCGGAATTACGACCGTGTATGTTGATGAAAGTGGAAATCTTTATATAACATACAGCAACAGTTCAATATCTACACTGTTGGGAAATGTTAAAGGTCCCAAAGGAGATAAGGGTGACCCCGGTTCCGCAGGACAAAACGGTGTTGACGGAAAATCCGCATTTGAACTTTATCAACAGGTGCATCCTGAATATACGGGAACATATGCTGAGTGGGTAGATTCTCTCAAAGGTGAAAAAGGTGACCCCGGCAGAGGAATTTTAAAGACCGAACTCGTAAACGGCGAACTGATTATTACATACACAGACGGTACAAGTGAGAATTTGGGATCTCTAAGCGGAAGTATGAACATGGTTGAGAAAAATGGATTGATTTTTGAATTACTTCCGGATGGGACTTACGGTGTTCGTGCCGGAACAGTTTCATCTAATACGGAAATTACAATTCCTAACACCGTTAATCAAAGAGCCGTAACGGTGATCTTAGACAACGGATTTGAAGGCTGTGCAAATCTTTTAACAATTAATATGCCGGATTCTATAGTTGACATCAGAGACAATGCTTTTAGAAAGTGTGCAAAACTAACTAATATTACACTATCTAAAAACCTTGACAGTATCGGAAGATATGCTTTTAATAAGTGTGATTCTCTTTCTAAAATTACTATTCCGGCAACTACTGAGTTTATTGGTGCTTTTGCCTTCTATCAAACCTCATTAAGCGAGGCAGTTTTTGAAGTAACGAATGGCTGGACGACTGGATCAGAAGGCTTTACATATTGGAGTTTTGCACCTATGAATACTTCTGGGTATTTTGTAGTAAGAAGGAACACTTGGTCAGGACTAGATACTCCGCAAACCGCAGCTAATGCGCTGTCAAGAAGCGTCTATTTTTCTGGTGTGTATAACTGGTATTCACAAGATTGGGTAAGACAATAACGATATCAATTTCATAAAACCAAAGATTTCTTATCGTAAATAATTGAATTATCCGAAAAACAGCCGTAGTTTGAAAGGATTACGGCTGTTTTCTATAAACGATATGCAAAGAAGAAAAAGGCAACAGAACAATGATATAAGGAGAATACAAGATGAAATTTTATGATATTAACGGAACAGAAATTTGTAAGGAACAGTTTGTTAAGATTTACGGTGACAGTTACTTCATTGGCAACAAAAGAATTGTCAATGGGGTTGGACAAAACAGCAGATATGCGGAAGAGGAAATTGAAAAAGTTTTAAAATATGGCATTAAAACTCCTATTGATGTAGTGCATATTTTGGCATGGAAAATAGGAAAAATCAAGCATTATGAAAGTGAAAAGAAAAGGGAGTTTGTTTACGCGAAAGATTGGAGCAATGCAGAGACTTCCGGCAAGGTGTTCCGGCCAAAAATTGGTGAATGTGATATAAATAAAATATCGAGTTATATTTCAAAAAATATCGAGTCTTTGGAAAAGGAAGTATCAGAAGCCCCGCAAAATGTTCTTTGTAAGTTGCGTGAACAGAGTGTCAAAGGTATCGGAACGGTGTATCTTATTACCTTGATGTATTTTATATCAAGAGGTTCTTATCCTATTTATGACAGATTCGCAAAGAAGGCTATTGATGCGATTGTAAATGACGTGAAGCCGGGCGGTGTCATTAAAGAAAGGCAGCTGCCTGATAAAACAAGTGAAAAATTCTGTAAAATTATGGAAAATGAAATGAAGGAATATATGTGTAATTTGAAAGCTGTGTTTGGCTCGGATTACAAAGATCGGGATGTAGACAGGGCTTTGTGGGTTTATGGTCACATGTTTAAAAAATAACATATTCTCCCGACAAGCATAAAAACCTACTGATTCGGTAACGACAGTTTATGTTGAGGTGGAATTATGAAAGTCAGCATTTATTCGAGAGAAGCGGTTGAGGAATTACTGAAAAATGATTTTCCGAAAGATACAGCCGTAATCAGTTTTTATGACCCGCCGAACATACGGACAGGCGAAATTTCAACGCCGGTTGATTACAAAGGAAAGTCCGAACGGATTTTTACCGCGACGGTTCTCGACATTGATATCGACATTCTTGCGGATTACGGATTGACATTTGATACATACTTCCCGGAGGTCGACAGCCTTGCGGAATTTATCTGTCAGGCACACGGTGACGGTTTGGATATCATCTGCCAATGCGAGTACGGGCAGTCTCGGAGCGCTGCCTGTGCCGCCGCAATTTTGGAACATTACTGTAATGACGGTATTTCGATATTTGCCGATTACCGATATTATCCGAATCAGATGGTATTCAACAAAATAAAAAAAGCCCTTGAAATGATAAGGGCATAATAAAAAAATAAGTATGAAAAAAGAAAAACAAGATGCTTGGTATTCGAGAGAATTTTCTTGTTTATTATTAAACTTTAAGATTTAATCCATATTTTCCGCAGAGGTCAATGAACTCCTGCGGCGGGGGAGCGGTGACGGTTATGAGTTCGCCGGTCGTCGGACGGATAAAGGACAGCGCGCTTGCGTGCAAGGTCTGCCCTCGGCAGTCGTCGGCGTCCGCGCCGTAAATGCCGTCGCCGTGTATCGGGCAGCCGATATGTGAAAAATGGACGCGCAGTTGGTGCGTTCTGCCCGTTCGCGGGTGCGCTTCGACAAGCGCGTGTCCGCCACCGACGGCAAGAACGGAATAGTCAGTTATCGCTTCTTTGCCGTTTTCCGAAACTTCGCGTTCTATGGTACTGCCCGCTTTGCGCGCAATTGGCGCGTTTATCGTTCCCGCCTTTTCGGGCGGAATGCCGTCAAGAATGGCGATGTATGTTTTTTTAATGCTTCCGCATGATATTTCGCTTGCCAAAAGGTTTGAAACATAGCGGTTTTTTGCGATGAGAACTATACCGCTCGTGTTTGCGTCAAGTCGGCTGATGGGTCTGAAAACAAGCGACGGATACCTGAAAACGAACGCATTCGCAAGCGTCGCAACACGGTTTCCGTGTGGATGCGTCGGCATTCCTTTCGGCTTATTGACGCAGAGAATATCGTCGTCCTCGTAAAGAATATCAAGCGGAATATCCGCGGGCTCGACGGGCGTCGGGCTGGTATCTTCCGTGTTCAGTTCGAGAATATCGCCGTTTTTGAGAAGTCTTCCGACGGTCGAAGGTTCTCCGTTGACGGTTATGCCGTTTTCGGTCTTTTTAAGCGTGCGTATCTGCGAGGTAGAAAAGCCGTTGTCGAGAAGATATTCTTTAATTATTTTGCCGTCTTCCGTGACCGTGATTTTCACAACGTAAACCTCCTTTCGGATATGTTAAATGTGGGGCTGTAAAGAAACACAAGTTTTTTTACAGCCCCTGAAATTTTTATGTTTTACAGCACGGTAACTCTGATAACTCCGTCAATGGCTTCAAGTTCTTTGCCGATGGCGCCGTTCGTTTTTTCGGTCATATCCACGATAGTATAGGCATAATCGCCCTTGAATTTGCTTGTCAGATGGTCTATGTTCCTGTCGCTTTTGCTGAGAACCGTTGTGCATTTGTTGAGTATCGTAGGCACGTTTTTATGGATTATGCAATAGCGCGTGCCCGTGCTTCTCTCTGAACTTACGCTCGGGAAGTTGACGCTGTTTTTGATATTGCCGTTAAGCAGGAAATCCTTAATTTCGGACGCCGCCATAATCGCGCAGTTGTCTTCCGATTCGGGCGTGGACGCACCGAGGTGGGGGATAGCTATCGCGTTTTTCATTTCAAGTGTTTTGTCGTTCGGAAAGTCCGTGACATAGCACGCAACTTTGCCGCTTTCGAGGGCTTGCGCAAGCGCGTCGTCGTTGACAAGTCCGCCTCTTGCGAGGTTGACTATTCTTACGCCGTCTTTGCATTTTGCAAGCGTTTCGGCGTTTATCATTTCTTTCGTCTGCGGGTTGAGCGGAAGATGAAGAGTGATATAATCCGCTTTTTCGAATATTTCATTTTCATCGTCCACTTTTTTGGCAAACGGCATTTTTGTCATAAACGTTTCTATGGACATAAACGGGTCGTATCCGATAACGTTCATGCCGAGGTAGAACGCCGCTTCCGCCGCCTGCGCCCCTATCGCTCCGAGACCTATTACGCCGAGCGTTTTGCCTTTGATTTCGGGTCCGACGAATTGATTTTTCCCTTTTTCCACAAGTTTTGCCACGTCCGCCTCGCCTTTAAGCGTTCGTGCCCATTCAATTCCGCCGATGATGTTTCTCGACGAAAGCAGCAGGGAAGTGATGACAAGCTCTTTGACCGCGTTCGCGTTCGCGCCGGGCGTGTTGAAAACGACGATGCCTTTTTCGGCGCATTTGTCAATGGGAATATTGTTCGTTCCCGCGCCGGCTCTGGCGATGGCTTTAAGCTCGGGATTCAGCGGATATTCATGCATATCCGCGCTTCTGACGAGTATTCCGTCGGGCGCGTCGATATCGTCTGCGCAGGTGAATTTGTCCCCGTTCAGAATATCCGTGCCGACCGCCGCGATATTGTTGAGTTTTTTTATCTTAAACATAGAAATGCTCCTTAATCTTTTTTACGCGTTTTCCTCTTCGAATTTCTTCATAAACCCGACAAGAGCCTTAACGCCTTCTTCGGGCATGGCGTTGTATATCGACGCTCTCATGCCGCCGACGGTTCTGTGACCTTTGAGGTTGACAAAGCCCGCCGCCGCGGCTTCTTTGACAAATTTTGCGTCAAGCTCGGCGTCGCCCGTCACGAACGGGATGTTCATCATGGAGCGGCTGTCGCCCTGCACGGTTGCGCGGAACAGCTTTGAGCCGTCAAGGTACGAATAGAGAATATCCGCCTTTCTGCGGTTGATTTTTGCCATATTTTCAAGTCCGCCGATGTCGTTTTTGAGCCACTCGAACATCAGTTTGCACATATAGATGCCGTAGCACGGCGGCGTGTTGTAAAGCGAGTTGTTCTTTGCGTGAATGTCGTAACGGAGCATTGTCGGCGTGAATTCCATCGGCTCGGTGATGAGGTCTTCGCGGATAATAACTATCGTTACGCCTGCGGGACCGAGGTTTTTCTGCGCGCCGGCGAAAATGAGCCCGTATTTTGAAACGCCTGTCGGTTCGGAACAAATGCAGGACGAAAGGTCTGCGACAAGGGGAACGTTGCCTGTTTCGGGAAGCCTGGGATAACGCGTTCCGTATATAGTGTTGTTCTGGCAGATATAGAAATAGTCTGCATCCGGGTCGAATGTCGCGGGGTCAAGTTCGGGGATATAACTGAAAGTTTTATCCGCAGACGATGCAACAACGTGTACCTGACCGTATTTTTCCGCTTCCTGCGCCGCTTTTTTTGCCCATTGACCGGTCACGCATATATCAATCTTCTTTTTCTTCATCAGATTGAGCGGAATCATTGCAAACTGCGTCGAACCGCCGCCTTGAAGGAAAAGCACTTTGTAGTTGTCGGGAATTTTCAGAAGCTCGCGCAGCGTCGCCTCCGCCCCATTGATTATTTCCTCAAAAGCCTTTGATCTGTGGCTCATTTCCATAACGGACATACCGCTTCCGTTGCAGTTCAGCATCTCGTCCGCCGCTCTTTTAAGCACCGCTTCGGGCATCATGGACGGCCCTGCGGAAAAATTATAAACTCTCTCCATTACAATAACTCCTTGCATAAAATATTTATACTTAAATATATTATACGCCGTCCGAAAATTCTTGTCAATCAAAATATGTGACAAAAATATGTAGTAAATATTTTATTTTCGGCAAAGTATTTACAAATGTGACAAAATATTGTATAATGGCAATATGAATGTGTTTGCCGCAAAAAAAAAGAAAACAAAACTTGAGGGAGGATGCGTTCCGTGTCAAAAAGCGCGCTTCAAAAATTGAAGATACTGTATCTTGCACGCTTGTTTGCGGAGGAAAGCGACGAGGAGCATCCTTTGACTATGGATAAAATCATCGCGTCGCTCTCCGAGCAGGGGATTAAGGCGGAAAGAAAAAGCGTCTATGATGATATAGAACAGCTGCGGTTTTTCGGTATGGATATCGTCGGCGTAAAAGGCGGCGGCGTGAGCTACGGGTATTATGTCGGATCGCGTGATTTCGAACTTGCGGAACTGAAGCTTCTTGCGGACGCGGTTGCTTCCGCAAAGTTTATAACACAGAAAAAATCCGACGCGCTTATCTCAAAGCTCGGAAGCCTGACCTCGCGTGCTCTTTCGGGGCAGATTCGCCGTCAGATATTTTTCAACGACCGCGCAAAAACGGGCAATGAGAACATATATTACAATGTGGACGCGCTCCACAACGCGATAGCCGCGAACAGGCAGGTCAGTTTTCGTTACTTCAGCTACGGCGCCTCGAAAACTCCGCAGGGCGCGCCTGTCCGCGTTTACCGCGGCGATACGAGAAGCGTCAGCCCTTACGCGCTTGCGTGGGATAACGAAAACTATTACTGCCTTGCCTATGACGAAAGGCACCCGGGAAAGGTGTCCCATTTCCGCGTTGATAAAATGGAAGACGTCGCCCTTTCGGACAGTCCGCGACTGCCTCTCCCGAACGGGATAAACATAAAGGAATACGGTGCCCGGGTTTTCGGAATGTATGCCTGTGAGCAGATCTATGTGCGCCTGAAAGTGTCCACCGAGCTTGTCGGCGTTATTTACGACCGTTTCGGAACGGATATCGGAATAACCGACAACGGCGACGGAACCTTTACAACGCGCTTTGAGACCTATGCAGGTCCGCCTCTGACAGGCTGGCTTATGCAATTCGGTTCCCGCATCGAGGTTCTCACCCCCGAACCCCTGAGAGAAGAAATCGCAAAGCAAGCGAAAAATATCGCGGAACTTTATGCAAAAGGTGATTGAATATGCAATCGTTCAAACAACTTAAAACGGGCGCGAAGGCAACTCTTCGATTTAACTACTGGCGGCTTATAGTGGTCTGCTTCCTCGTCGCCGTAATCGCGGGACTTTATTCGTCGATGTTTTCCATCGGCTCTCTGACCAGCTCGTCCGAGACCGAAAAACAGGATGCCGCGGTAGATAAGGTAAGAGATGAGATAATCAGAAAGCTTGACGGAATTATCGACGGGATTGATTCGATAAAAGGCATCAGCCCCGTTGTAAAGCAAGGCGTGCAGGTCGTTGTTGAGCATACGTTTGACTCCGACAGCGCCATACTGAATATCGCCCGAAGCGCAATAATGTTCGCGTCCTCAAACACGGTGATAGTCGGCATAGGGCTTCTTATCGGGTTTGTTGTCAAAATCGCGTACGACATATTTATTTCGGCAAGTCTTCGCGTCGGCGAAAAGCGGTATTTTCTCGAGGCGCGCAGATACAAAACAAGAATAATCAAAACTTTTTTCGTGTTCCGTCAGCGCAGCGTTCCGCGCGTGGCGTGGGTCATGCTTAAAAAAGAAATATTCTCGTTTCTTTGGTGGCTGACCGTTGTCGGCGGCGTGATAAAGCATTACGAGTATTTGATGATACCGTATATTCTCGCCGAAAATCCGTCCGTTACGGCAAAAGACGCGTTCGCGCTTTCAAAGCAGATGATGAAAGGGCAGAAGCGGCGCGCGTTCCTGCTTGACCTCACCTTCGTCGGCTGGCGACTTCTCGGACTGCTGACGCTCGGAACTCTCAACGTCTTTTTCGTCAACGCTTATTACACGGGAACAAAAACCGAGTATTATATGGATCTTCGCGCCGACGCCGTTCTGAACGGCAAGAAGGGGAACGAGCTGTTTGTGGACTCCGCGCTCAACGCCCCCGCTCCCGTAAACGGTCCTTATCCGACGGAAGCCTATCCTCTCGCTCCAGGCACGAAAACAAAAGTCGTTCGCAAGCCGCTGCACCCCGAAAGACGCTATACCCCGGACAAGATGATCCTTCTTTTCTTCTCCGCAGCGTTTGTCGGGTGGATATGGGAGATATGTCTGACCTTTGTCGAGAAAGGCATTCTTGTCAATCGCGGAACCATGTACGGTCCGTGGCTTCCCATCTACGGAACGGGCGCGATGGCGGCAATTATTTTCCTTCGCCGCTGGCTCAAAAAGCCGATTTTAACCTTCTTTATCATTTGCGGCGTTTGCTCGGTCGTAGAATATGCGACAAGTTTTTTCCTCGAAAAAATGTACCACGAAAAATGGTGGGATTACAGCGATATGTTCCTGAACCTGAACGGAAGGATATGCTTTATCGGGATACTCCTGTTCGGCATAATGGGGAGCCTTTTCGTGTACTTTATCGCGCCCTCATTCGACAATCTGTTCTCAAAGATACCGAAAGCCGTAAGATATGTCGTGTGTGCCGTCCTTGTCGCGTGCTTCCTTGTGGATATGACATTCTCTTTCATAACCCCGAATTCGGGAGAGGGAATAAACCAGTATTCCGTGATAATTCCGTTTTTACAATCGTTTTAAGATAAAAAAACAGGGGCTGTAAAAAAACGCAAGTTTTTTTACAGCCCCTTTGGGGATAGGAAAAAAGGTTCAGAATGGGTGAATCGAACCCGAAGGTGTATGTTTATACATCGAGAGGTGAGATTCGCCCGTAGCAAAAAAGGCGTATTAAAACCTTATTTTATGGAAAAACACAAAAATTGCTGTTTTGAGTCGTTTTGTTTATCTTTTAAGCCATTGCTTTTTTTTGTATTTTTCAGCCTTTTTTGCGGTCTGGGCTTTTTTTACATCCCCTTTGCATCGGAGCCTTTATTTATTATAGGTTCCTATTTTTTTTGAGTTTTCGTCCTCGATATTCTTTTTCAGTGTTTCTATTCTGCTTGTGAGATAGTCTCTGTATTCTTCCAGACACATCCCGTTTTCCGTAATAAACTGCGCCTGCTCCGCATCGCCTATATACCGGAAATGCCATGGCTCAAAAGAATGTCCCGTAACCGCGGTTTTGTCCTCGGGGTAACTGAGAATAAAGCCGTATTTCCAAATGTTTTCGGTCGCATACTTATAAAAGGAGCTGTTCTTGACAACGGAAACCTCCGTGGAAGATGTTTCTCCCAGCGAAACGGCAAGTCCCGTCTGGTATTCGCTGTGTCCCGGCTTTGCCTCCGAACGCAGCGTTTTCTGCTCCGCCATTTCGTCGTTTGTATATCCTGCGCTCTGATTCTTCTTATACTCTGCGTCGAAGTATTTCTGCTGCTGCTCCGCTGTCGTATAACCCCGGAAAACCGTCACCGTTTCTCCGTCCCGCCGCGCCTGCGCAATGAAAGCGTTAAGCTTTTCCGCCGCGTCCTTTTCAATCTTTATGTCCGAAAATCCGGACACGGGAGAAAGCTCGATATCCTTTTCCCTGACCGCGCGGTCGTTGTTCACCAGCTCCAGCAGATCGGACGCGAGATACTGCGTATATTTGTCTATCGCCTGCTGCATCTCTTCAACGGTTTTGAACTCCGAAAGAACGGGAACGCCCGCTTGCGGCGGAGGTTCGGTTTGCGATGCGTTTTCTGCGGAAACCTTGCCGTATATCCCGTTTTCGCCCGAAACAAAAAACAGTATAAAAGCCACTGCCGTTGCAACGATTGCAAAAACCAGCGACCCGATAAAATATGCTTTTGCGTTTTTTTCTCCGTTCATCTCCCGCGCCTCCTTTTACGTGAATTCCGCTTCTTTGAAGAACCGTATATGCCAAATCAATTTATTTTAACATAATTCGATGCCTTTTTCAATACTTTTCGGGCTTTTTTCATAAATGTGCCGAACACAAAAGCGATTTTGCCTTTTCGGACGCAGCCCCATCGGGTTTGACCTCTCGTCGCGCGCTGAACACATTTTAATAAGGCGGTATTTGCCGGTTTTTTTGTTGTTATAAAAAATCCTCTGCTCGGCGGTCGGTCTTCGTCGTTTTTGCCTTGACTTTTTGCGCCGAAAGTATTATAATATAGTAACCGTAAGAGGAACGGATATTTGCCGTGAGGCGAACGAAAAAAGAGAAGCAAAGGGTATCGAAATGAAACTTATCATCGCCGAAAAACCGAGCCTTGCCCGCAATATTGTTGCGGGTATAGAGTCTTTTAACGATTATAAAATGCGACGGGGCGACGGCTTTTTTTACGGCGGAGAATACCTTGTGACGTGGGCTTTCGGGCATCTGTTTTCGCTTGCGGATATAGACGATTATTCTCCGAACCCCGACGGCTCGACGCGGTGGACGACGGCAACTTTGCCGTGTTTTCCGAAAGAGTTTCGCTTCAACCTGCGTAAGGATGCGTCGAAAAAAGTCGATCCCGGCGTGGAAAAGCAGTTTGAAACGATAAAAACGCTTTGTCTGCGCGAGGACGTTTCAGATATAGTCAACGCGGGCGACGCGGACAGAGAAGGCGAGATAATCGTCCGTCTTTGCATAACCCATTCGGGAGTTCGGAACAAGAGGCTTCTGCGTTTGTGGCTGCCTGACCAGACGCCCGAAACGATACGCGCCGCGCTGGCGGATATGAAAGAAGAGACCGAATACGAAAACCTTGCGAACGAGGGGTATGCCCGCACATATACGGACTGGCTTTACGGCGTCAATCTGACGAGGTTCGCAACGCTCAAAACGGGCACTCTTTTGCGTGTGGGACGTGTTATCGTGCCTGTTGTAAAGGCAATATATGACCGCGATATGCAGATAAGGAACTTCGTTCCCGAAAAGTATTACGCGCTCCGTTCTCAGGCGGAAACGAACGGGCAGTCCGTCGAACTGAATTCAAAAAAGAAATTTACGAAAGACGAACTTGCGAAAGCGGAAGCCCTCTGTGCCGAGTACAACGCGTCGGAAGCCGTTGTGACGGAAGTAAAAAGAAAAAAGGACAAGCTCTTTCCCGGCAAGCTGTATTCGCTTTCAAAATTGCAGAATTTTCTCGGAAAAAAGTACAAGATGTCGATGGACGACAGCCTTGCGATAGTCCAAAAACTTTACGAAGAGGGCTATCTGACATATCCGAGAACGAACTCCGAATATCTTGCAACAGCCGAAAAGGACAAGATTAAAAAAATAATTTCAAACGTCGCGGCGGTCGGCTATCCCGTAAAATTCAAGGACTCGAAAACCATATTCGACGATTCCAAAATAGAGTCCCACTCCGCGCTTACTCCGACATATAAGATCCCCGACGCGTCAAAGCTTTCGCCTGCGGAAAAACAGGTATATTCCGCCGTTATGCGCCGTTTTGTTGCCGTGTTCTGCTCCGAAGAATGCGTTGCCGAGAAAACCGAAATAAAGATAAATGTCGGCGGTCTTGAAGATTTTTCACTCAAAGGCACCGTTATCGTAACGCCCGGCTGGACGCGCTTTGACGAATACGGAAAGCAGGACAAGATACTGCCCCGTCTTGAAAAAGGCGACCGCGTAAATATCGATTTCAAGCCCGTTGAAAAGGAGACCGCGCCGCCGAAACATTATACGATAGAAACTCTGAACAATTATCTGAAAAACCCGTTCAGAGAAGAAAAAGCGAAAGCGCAGGAAAGCGAAAACGAAGACGACACGGAGGAATACCGCGCCATTTTCGAGGGCTTGGAACTCGGCACGGAAGCCACGCGCACGGGCATCATCAAAAACGCCTGCAACACAAAATACATACTGCTGAAAAAAGATGTTTACACGATTCTGCCGGACGGTGAGTATCTTATCGAGGCGTTGACGCGAATGAACATCAGTATGGATAAGTATAAAACCTCCGAACTCGGCAAGGCGCTGAAAAAGGTTTTTCGCGGTGAAATGTCCGTTCCCGAAAGCGTCGGACTTGCCGAAAAAGAGATTTCCGAGGTTTTTGAGCGCGTAAGGAACCCTCAGCCTCCCGAAACGGATACCGACGACGGCTTTTTCGGAGATATTGTCGGAAAATGTCCGTTTTGCGGCAACGACGTCGCAAGAACAAAGTTCGGTTACGGCTGCCGCGGCTATCGTGATAACGGGTGCAGGTTCACCGTCAGAAATGTTATTTGCGGGCGCATTATTTCCGCTTCAAATATGAAACTGCTGCTTGAAAACGGCAAAACGTCCAAAATAAGAGGGTTCATTTCCAAAAACGGAAAACCGTTTGACGCGTATCTGAAGCTCGAAAACGGAAAGGTCGTATTTGATTTTGATTGATTTTGAGAGTAAAAAACTGTTCATTTTTGATTTTGACGGTACGCTTTTCGATACGATGGGCGCGTGGACGGGCTTCGGCGAAGCGTTTGCCGAATATGTCGGCAGAAAACCCGAAAAAGGGCTGACCGACAGGCTCAACTCAATGCCGACGCTTTACGCCGCCGCCGAATTTCTGCGCGACAATTACTGCCCGACAATGACCGCAGACGAGATTTTCAAGTGGATAGAGAACAACGTCCGCGATTATTATGTAAGCAAGGCGCTGCCGAGAAAGGGCGTTCCCGAATTTCTTGAAAAGTATGAAAAAAGCGGCGTTCGTATGTGTATTTTAACCGCAAACGAAACGCCGTTTATCGAGGCGCCTCTCCGTCGGTGCGGACTTGACGGGTATTTTGAACGCGTTTACTCAACCCGTGAACTCGGGCTGGGAAAAGATATTCCCGACTCTTTCTTGAAAGTTCTTTCCGACTTTGAGACCGAAGCGTCGGACGCCGTTGTATTCGAGGACGCGTTTTACGCCGCGGTAAATGCCGCAAAAGCGAGAATTTCCGTCGTCGGAATATGCGACCCGTCCGAGCCTTACGCCGCGGAGATGCAAAAACTCTGCGACCGCTACGTTGTCGATTTTACCGCGCTTTTATGATTTTGAAGCGTCGGAAAAACCAAGCGCGCCCCGAAGTTTTATCGGCGGCAACGTCCTGTAAAATATCACCGTCATTCAACGCTGAAATATGCCGAAAGGAAGGTACAACTATGCCTGCTTTACAAAATTCCTCGTTGTATCCCGTCATTTCATGGTTTTTCCTCGGATATTTTGTTATCCTCTTCGCCGAGCGCGCTCAAAGTCTCGTGCGCATCAGCCGCTCGTCTTTTTCCGCTCTGTACCGCACGGGCTTTGACGGCTTTGTCAATACTTTGACGGCGCTTTCTCTTGTCGCCGCCGTTTTGCTGTTGATTTTCGGCAACAAAGGCTTTTGGCAATCGCTTGTCGATTCCGACGTCGTTCCCGATTACACCATGCTGACTGTCACCGCCGGTGTTGTTCTTGTGTCGGGTATGATGCATACGGAGCATACGATAGCTCCCGTTCAGTTTGCTTCATACGGCATGCTGATAGTTGCAATGATTTTGCGTACCGTGCAGACCTCGTCGGGCGCGGAGCACCCGTTTATGTTTTGGTATTCGCTTGCTTTTCTGACGGTTTTTTCAATGGCAATTCCTGTTATGTACCGCTCGGAAATCTCCCGCGCCGCGCTTTTTCACGTAACAGAGGCTCTTGCGGCGCTGGCGCTGGTCGCCTGCTTTACGTGGATGCTGCGAGACCTGTTTACGGGGCAGGGAAGCGACCTTTTGCGTTGGATGCCCATGATTATAGCCGCAGTTGCAGACGCCGTGATTCTGGCGATGCGTTGGAAGGAAAAAGTCAATACCTTTGTTCTGATTTTTATTATCCTGTCGGCAGTTCTTTTCGCGGTCGGCAGGGTACTGTTCGCAACGCTGACGGCATAACCTCCGGCAGCTCCGTCTTCATTGTTTTTTCTTTACAAATATTATCTCCCGCATCGAAATGCGGGAGATAAACTTTATATTTGATTATTTGGGAAAGACGGGCAGTCTTTCAAGGAAGATGATGTCTTTTCTGTCCGCCGCGTCGCCCTCTGCCAAAACAGCGGCTCTGCCGACGGTTTTGCCGCCCGCTTTGCTTACAAGCGCCTCAAGCGCTTTGAGCGATTCGCCCGTGCTGATAACGTCGTCAATGATAAGAACTCTTTTTCCCTTCATCTTTTCCGCGTCGTCCGCGCCGAGATAGAGGGTTTGTATCCTCTGCGTCGTTATCGAACGAACGTTGACGCTTATCGGGGAGGGCATATATACTTTTTCGCCTTTTCTTGCGATTATGTATTCGTTTTCGCCCTGCTGCTTCGCAAGCTCGTGAATAAGCGGAATGGACTTTGCTTCCGCCGTCAGCATAATATCGTGTTCGGGGAGCAGGGGAATGAGTGCCTCCGCGCATTTAACGGTCAATTCAACATCTCCGAAGATGATGAACGCCGCAATATCGAGATTGTCGCTGACGGGGCAGAGAGGGAGTTCTCTTTCAAGTCCCGCGATGTTCATTTTGTAAGTTTTTTGCATTTGAACCACCCTTTATTTTTCTTTTACTTTTTCTTTTTTTTATCGCCGAACTGTTTGAGAAAACGTCTTTCGTAAACGGATTTTGCCGATTTTCTCTGTTTCTGCGCGTATCTCTGCGCGACGGGATCGCCCTTTTTTGCGTCCTGCGGCTTTTTGATTATTTTTGATGACGGGTCAATGCCTATCGAGGAGAGCAATTCTTCCGTTTCTTTTGTCGAAAGAGGTCTGTATTCTCCCGGCTGCAAATGCCCGAGCGAAAGATTTCCGACCGCGATCCTTTTCAGCAGATGAATTTCAAGCCCCACGGCGTCGCACATTCTTCTTATCTGCCTGTTTTTGCCCTCGTGAATGGTTATGTGAAGAACCGTTTTTCCGTCTTTCTGCGCCTGTATCTCGACCTGCGCGGGCTGCGTCACATCGCCGTCGTCAAGCTTAACGCCGCTGCGAAGCGTGGTCAGCTGTTCGTCCGTCGGGTCGCCCTTGACCGTAACTCTGTACGTTTTGCTTATCTCGTGCGACGGGTGCGTCAGCTTCTGCGCCGCCTCGCCGTCGTCCGTCAAAAGCAACAGCCCCTCGGAATCCCTGTCAAGCCTTCCGACGGGGTAAACGCGTCCCTTTATGCCGCCGATGAGATCCGCCACAACGCTTCTGTCGTCCTGTGCCTTCATCGCGGTTATAACGCCTCTCGGCTTATAGAACATAAAGTATCTTTTGTTCGCGGTTTTCAGATGAAGCCTGTGTCCGTCGCAGAAAACGCTGTCCCGTTCGGGGTCAACGTCCTGCCCGATAAACGCGGGCTTTTTGTTGACGAAGACCTTGCCCTCGCGAACAAGTTCCTCCGCCGCGCGGCGCGAACAGTAGCCGCTTTCGGCAATAAATTTATGAATCCTCAAGTTCGTATTTCCTTTTCCGTGATGACTTTTAATGCTTTCAATCACAACTTACATTATACACCAAAATTTTCGTTATGGCAAGACCTTTTTGAAAAGTTGCGAAAGATAATAAATATATCTTTCCGTTCCCGATATTTCTTCTTCGCATTCTCCGACGTCGTTGACGGCGTAAAGCCCGATTTTGCGAACGCTTCCGCCGTAATCGAGAACGAGCTCGCCTCCCTTTGTTCCTTTTTCGTAAGGCGCAAAGTAGCAGGGAAGCAGATTTTCCGTTATTTTCGGCTCGACCGTTTTTCCTGCGCAAGTGTAAGCGCAGATCGTTTCCGCATTGGTAAAAACTATCTGACCGTCGCCGTTCAACGCGTTCCTGCGAACAAGGTATTCCCCCTGCCTGTAAAGAACGTATCTGCCTGAAACCGAAAATCCGAGGTCAAACATCGCCGCATGGTCGCGCCAGTCGTTCGGGTCGTTCAGCGTGACGTTTACAAGCACCGTGCCGTCCCTTTCCGCCGCGGAAACAAGACAGCGCCCCGCCGCCTTGGTGAAACCCGTTTTGACGCCTATCGCGCCGTCGTAAGACGAAAGCAGCCTGTTTGAGTTCGTTATCGTCATATTTCCGTATTCAATGTGTCTGCTCTTCGACGAAACAAGATCTCTGAACGCTGTGTTGCCTAATGCATAAACGGCTATCTTTGCCAACTCCCGTGCCGTTGTGTAATGTCCGTCCGCAGGCATTCCGTTCGGGTTGACGAAGTGTGTTGACGAAAGCCCGAGTGCCGCCGCCTTCTCGTTCATTTTTTCGGCAAACTTTTCCGAGGAGCCCGCGACGTTTTCCGCAATCACGACAGCCGCGTCGTTTGCGGAACGGAGCATAAGCATGGAAAGCAGATCCTTCATTTTAATTTTTTCGCCTTTAATCAATCCGAGCTGCGAGCCGCCTTCGTTCGCCGCGCGCTCCGACACCGCGCAGACTTTTTCGGGGTCGGCTTCTTCTATCGCGATTATTGCCGTCATTATTTTTGTCGTGCTTGCCGGCGGAAGTTTTGCGTCCGCGTTCTTTTCGTATATGACGCTTCCCGTAACCGCGTTGACGGTTATCGCGCTCTGTGCCGAGATTGCGGCTGTCATTTTCCCGGGCAACGTGAGAAACGCTGCCGCGGCGAGAATGAAAGATATGTATTTTTTCATCTTAAAAGTCTCCCTTTGTTTTAATAATGTTTATGCTTTTGCCTTATTTAATTATGCAGTAAAGATATTGACAATTCAGCACCGTTATTGTATAATAATAATACTTTGTACGGGGAGTAGTATTATGACCGCAGCGGAAAATGTCAGAGCGCGGCTTTTTGCGCTGAAAGATGAAAAATTCGCCGAATTTACCCGAAAACTCATTCCGAACGTCGCTCCCGAAAAGGTTATCGGCGTTCGCGCTCCGCTTCTCCGTGCCTATGCGAAGGAATTGTTTGCGAGCGCGGCGGAAAAGGAGTTTTTTGACGATCTTCCGCACGTTTATCTGGAAGAAAACACTCTTCACGGGCTTCTCGTTTCAAATTTGAAAGACCCCGCCGAAATTCTTGACCGTCTCGACGCTTTTCTGCCGTTTGTCGATAATTGGGCGACCTGCGACACGATAAGTCCGAAGCATCTTGCGAAAAACCGAGAGCTGCTTGCGAAAAAAGCCCTTGAATGGCTTGCGTCGGAAAAAACATATACGGTCAGGTTCGGCGTTAATATGTTTATGCAGTTTTTTCTCGGTGAAAACTTCAACGCGGCGTATGCGGAACGCATAGCCGCAATACGTTCCGACGAATATTACGTCAGAATGGGTGTTGCGTGGTATTTTGCCACCGCTCTCGCGAAAAACTATGACGAAACGCTGCCTTTTATCACGGACGGCAGGCTTGACGCGCAAACGCATAACAAAGCGATACAAAAAGCGACCGAAAGCTTCCGCGTGACCGTTGAACACAAGGCGGAACTGCGGCGATATAAGATAAAAAACAATAAAAACAATAAATAGCAAAACTTTACAGGAACTTTTATGTTCGGGAGAAAGACCATGAAGAGAAGACTTACCGTTTTAACTGCTGCTGCGCTCGCCGTCTGCTGTATCGTCGGACTGTTTTCGGGCTGTACCGTTATCGTTAAAAACAGCCCCTACGCCGACCTTGCGGGCAAAGTGGCTTCCGCCGAGTATTCATTTGTTGATGAAAGTCTCGAGGCGGAACAGTTGTACCCCGTGTCAAAAGGCGGTACTATGTATTTTGTCAGCGCGGACGGCGACGACTTAAACGACGGTCTTACTCCCGAAACACCGATAAAAACCCTTTCGAAAGCGTCTTCGCTTTCTCTCAAAGCGGGAGACTCCGTGCTTTTCAGAAAAGGCGATACGTTTGTCGGCAACCTGCGTTATTCGGATCTTGAAGGTTCAAAAGAGAATCCGATAACGATAGCGTCCTACGGCGACGGTGACGAAAGGCCCGTTATAACGAACGGAAACGAAACTTTGCGAGGCGGAGATATTGTCGGTATTTATAACTCCCGCGGCGTTGTTGTAAGAGATTTGAAAATAGATGCTTATGCGTCAAGCGCGGCTTACAGTGAAACCGTTGTGACAGGCATAACCTATTCTTACGGCAAAACGATAGATAAACCGAACCTTGACATTTATATCGTAAACAATGTTGTTCAGGGACATGATATCACCGGAGAGCATCCCGACTCCGATTCAAACATATACGGGATAACCGGAAGCGTTTATGCGGGAAATACACCTGACTATGCAATAGGTATGTATATTCTTAAAAATGAAGTAAGTTACGTCGGTCGTGTCGGCATTCGTACAACGGGCGGCTACAACAGAAACGACGATGATGAGAATACATATACAGAGACTGTCAGAAGATCGTACAGAGGTGCGCATTTGGATGGTAACACGGTTCACCATATCGGGCAGATAGGTATGTATGTTATTGGCGGTACCGACAGTACGATGGACAGAAATCTTGTTTATCAGACATGTATCGCAACAAAACGTGGCGGATTTGACGGACAGTGTGGCATAATGTTTTATCAGAGCGAACATTCCTCCGCCAGATACAATGTTATTTACGATGTTTTCGATGCCGGAACCTCTCTTGACGGTATGGGAATAGATATAGACTGGTACTGTGACCATATAACGCTTGAATATAATTATGTCTATAATTGTAAGGGCGACGGTATCGGAACAATGGCAAACTCAAACAGTACAATAGCACATAACAGACTTGACGCCAATTTGGGTGCATCTAACCATACAGGCTCGATCGTGTTGAGTAACTTGGTTCAACCCGGGTTTTCCGCACGTGCGGTGACAGACTGCCATATTTATGATAACCTTATAATTCAGACGGAAAAAAGTATTCCCGCTTTCAGAACCATTCATGAGGGTGGGTTGATGAATTATTCCGGCAGCGAATTTGTCGGAAATCATATTGTTTTGAAGTCGGAAACAGATGTCTCGAATTACTATTGGATAAGCATAAACAGGCCTCTTCAATGGTACAAATTCGCGGAAAACAAGTTTTATTCGACGTCTCCCGACAGTCCGTTCCGTGTGTTTGATAAAACTGTAAAAAAGAATCTTAACGCAGACGAGGGCGCGCAGGTATATAAGGCGGGCGAAGGCTCTCCGTTTTCGTCGTGGCAGAAACGCGACCTCGGTTCGACTTACGAGATGAGAAGCGACGACGCTCCGTCAAAGGTCGAAAATGTTACCTGCACCTATGAAAACGGCAAGCTGCTGCTGAATATATCGGGCGATATGTCCGACGTATGGCACTACAATATTTACAAGGTCGGATATGATGAATCCGCATCGTATCTTAATATGATAGGTCAGACGGAAAGCAATACTTTTGAATATGAAGTGCCGCACAGCGGCGAGTTTTACATCATCGTTCAACCCGAATCAAATCAGGGCGTTTACGGCGAGGGAAAGAAGGTTAAAGTAACGATGAAAAACAACAAAGCCTACGCCGACCTTGCAGGCAAAGAGGCTTCCGCCGTATATGCGTTCACGGATAAAAACCTCGGTGAAGAACAGTTGTATCCCGTGTCAAAAGGCGGCACCGTGTATTATGTCAGCGCGGAGGGTGACGACGCAAACGACGGTATTACTCCCGAAACGCCGATAAAGACTCTTTCAAAAGCGTCTTCGCTTTCGCTCAAAGCGGGCGACTCCGTGCTTTTCAGGAAAGGCGATACGTTTGTCGGCAACCTGCATTATTCGGATCTTGAAGGCTCAAAAGAGAATCCGATAACGATAGCGTCTTACGGAGAGGGTGACAATCGTCCCATATTTACAAACGGGAATGAAACTTTGCGAGGCGGAGATATTGTCGGCATTTATAACTCCCGCGGCGTTGTTGTAAGAGATTTTAAAATAGAGGCTTATGCGTCAAGTTCTGCTCATGGCAGTCCTGCAGTAAGAGGTATTGCTTATGAATACAAAAAAGCAATAGACAATCCGAATCTTGATATTTATATCGTAAACAATATTATTCGGGGACATGATATTACGGGCGAATATCCCGACACGGATTCTTACATTTACGGAATTACCGGTTATGTTTGGGCAAATAGAACATTGGATTATGCGACGGATATATACATTCTTAACAATGATGTAAGTTATGTCGGACTTAACGGTATCCAAATGAGAGGTGACTATTCACAGGATTCCGATGATGACGACACTTATTCCAAAAACATCCGCAAATGTTATAAGGGCGCTCATCTTGACGGTAATACCGTTCACCATATCGGTCAGATAGGCATGTATATCTGCGGCGGCAAGAACTGCACAATGGACAGAAACCTTGTTTATCAGACAAGTATAGTTAAGGAACGCGCTTTTATGGACGGTCAGTGCGGTATGATGTATATAAAAAGTGAACATTCCTCCGCAAGGTACAATATTATATACGACGCTTATGACGCGGGCGCAGCCATTGACGGAATGGGATTTGACATTGACTGGAAGACCGATTATATAACGCTTGAATATAATTACATATCAAACTGCCTCGGCAGCGGTATCGGAACTCTGTCAAATCTGAACAGTACGATAGCGCATAACCGATTGGAAGGCAACCTCGGCGCCACAAACCATGCCGGGTCACTCACATTGGGTAATTTGGGAGGCGATGTGTTCGGTGCCCGTATTTATGATAACCTTATATATCAGACAACCAAATCGGCTCCCGCATTCAGAGCTTTCCATGAGGGCGGCAATAAAAAATTCACCGACTGCGAATTTGTCGGTAACCATATAGTATTGAAAGCGGACGTCGATCCCTCGACATACTTCTGGGTAAGTATAAATTCTTCCGTTCAATTTTATAAAATTGCCGAGAACAAATACTATTCCGTTTCGCCTGACACTTCGTTCAAGGCTTCCGACCGAACGGCAAAGAAGTATTTGAATTTTGAAGAGGGCGCACAGGTGTATAAGGCGGGCGCGGGCTCTCCGTTTTCGTCGTGGCAGAAGCGCGACCTCGGTTCGACTTATGAGATGAGAAGCGACGACGCTCCGTCAAAAGTCGAAAATGTTACCTGCACCTATGAAAACGGCAAGCTGCTGTTGAACATCGCGGGAGATATGTCCGACGTATGGCACTACAATATTTACAAAGTGGGATATAATGAATCCGCATCGTATCTTAATATGATAGGTCAGACGGAAAGCAACACTTTTGAATATGAAGTGCCGCACAGCGGCGAGTTTTACATCATCGTTCAACCCGAATCGAATCAGGGCATTTACGGTGAAGGCTTCAAAATAAAGATTAGCATAGGTTAATTGAAAAATTTAAATTCGTATTAAAGACAGAATGATAATACCCACACATTTGACCTGTTTATTCGGGAGGGCGCTATGAAACGCAAGCTCAAAGTTCTGATTACCGCAATCCTTGCGGGCTGCTGTATGGCGGGGCTGCTTTCGGGCTGTTCCGTAATCGTCGGAAATGTCGAGTACATAGACCTTGCGGGGCGGGGCGCTTCCGCCGAGTATTCATTTGTTGATGAAACTCTCGAGGAGGAACAGTTGTACCCCGTGTCAAAAGGCGGCGCGATGTATTTTGTCAGCGCGGACGGCGACGACTTAAACGACGGTCTTACTCCCGAAACGCCGATAAAATCGCTTGCAAAGGCGTCTTCGCTTTCGCTCAAAGCGGGCGACTCCGTGTTCTTCAGAAAAGGCGATACGTTCACGGGAAATTTGTCCTGTTCAAACCTTGACGCGACAAAAGAGAACCCCATAACTTTTGCGTCCTATGGCGACGGTGACGAAAGACCCGTTATAACGAACGGAAACGAAACGCTGAAAAACGAAACGGTTATAAACTTTTTTAACTCTTCGGGCGTTGTTATAAGAGATCTGAAAATAGATGTTTATACAACAAGCCGAGTTTTACGCACATATTCCGCAACGGGCATAAATTTGAGTTATAACCATGTCGGAGATAAAAAGTTCCGCGATATTTATATCGTCAACAACGTTCTTCGCGGTCACGATTTCAGCGGCGAATATATCGACGAGGACACCAATGCTTTGGGAATAACTGTCTCTTCCGTAGAAGCGTCGCATGACGGTCAACCCGTAGAGACCCTGACCGACGCATATATTCTGAATAATGATGTCGGTTATTTCGGACGTGTGGGTATGAGCGTTGCCGGTACTGTTGCCGGCGAAGGTTGGTGGTCGAACCAAAAGGCGAGAAACAAATTTGTCGGCATACACATGGACGGCAACACGGTTCATCATATCGGCGGTCTGGGAATGTACATTTCGGGCGGCAAAAACTGCACGATGGACAGAAACCTTGTTTATCAGACCGGTATTACCACGGACAAGGACGCCATCGAGGGCGAATGCGGCATTATGTATATTTCGAGCGAATATTCTTTATGCCGATACAATGTTATTTATGATGTGTTCGATGCGGGCACGGGTCATGACTCAATGGGCATAGACATCGACTGGAACACCGACCATATAACGGTTGAGTACAACCATTGCTATAACTGTCAGGGTGACGGCATAGGCACAATGGCAAACCAGAACAGCATTATAGCGCATAACAGAATAGAAAACGCAAAAGGCGAGACGAACCATGCGGGCTCACTTGTTCTGGACAATTTCACGGACCGCAGTTATCCGCTGACGGAAGACTTGTTCTCGATAACGAACTGCCGGATATACGATAATCTGATAATTCATACAAACCCGAACGTTCCTGTTTTTCGCTGTATATCGTCGAACGGCAACACGGACTATTTCGGCAACGAGTTTACGGATAATCATCTTGTTCTGAATGCGGATACCGATGTTTCGAGCTATTTTTGGATAAAAATACCCCGACCCCTTCACTGGTATAAGTTCGCGGAAAACAAGTTTTATTCGGTTGACCCCGACAGCTCGTTTAATGTTTTCGACAAGACCACTCTGAAAAGGCTTAATTATGAAGAAGGCGCTCGACCCTACAAGGCGGGCGAAGGCTCTCCGTTTTCGTCGTGGCAGAAACGCGACCTCGGTTCGACTTACGAGATGAGAAGCGACGACGCTCCGTCAAAGGTCGAAAATGTTACCTGCACCTATGAAAACGGCAAGCTGCTGCTGAATATATCGGGCGATATGTCCGACGTATGGCACTACAATATTTACAAGGTCGGATATGATGAATCCGCATCGTATCTTAATATGATAGGTCAGACGGAAAGCAATACTTTTGAATATGAAGTGCCGCACAACGGCGAGTTTTACATCATCGTTCAACCTGAATCGAATCAGGGCATTTACGGTGAAGGCTTCAAAATAAAGATTAGCATAGGTTAATTGAAAAATTTAAATTCGTATTAAAGACAGAATGATAATACCCACACATTTGACCTGTTTATTCGGGAGGGCGCTATGAAACGCAAACTCAAAGTTCTGATTGCCGCAATCCTTGCGGTCTGCTGTATGGCGGGGCTGCTTTCGGGCTGTACCGTTATCGTTAAAAACAGCCCCTACGCCGACCTTGCGGGCAAAGAGGCTTCCGCCGCATATTCGTTCACGGATAAAAACCTCGGTGAAGAACAGTTGTATCCCGTGTCAAAAGGCGGCACCGTGTATTATGTCAGCTCGGAGGGCGACGACGCAAACAACGGTTTGACGCCCGAAACGCCGATAAAATCGCTTGCAAAGGCGTCTTCGCTTTCACTCAAAGCGGGCGATTCGGTGCTTTTCAGAAAAGACGATACGTTCACAGGTAGTTTGTCCTATTCAAACCTTGACGCGACAAAAGAGAACCCCATAACTTTTGCATCATACGGCGACGGTGACGAACGACCCGTTATAACGAACGGAAACGAGATCCTGCGAGGAGGAAACATTATAAATGTTCAGAACTCGTCGGGTGTCGTCATAAGAGATTTGCAGGTGAATGCTTATGCGTCAAGTTCCGCACACAACGGAACGTGCGTGACCGGCATAGGTTACGGTGTCGGAGTGGCAAGAGAAGAAAGTTATCACGACATTTACATCGTCAACAATGTTCTTCGTGCCTATGATTTCAGCGGCGAATATCCCGACGCGGACTCGAACGCATACGGCATAAGTGTTGGCGGATGGGACGGTACTGTCAAAGAAAGTCTTACCGGCGTACATATTCTCAAAAACGATGTCAGTTACTTCGGACGTGTCGGTATAATTGCAAGCGGAACAGTTCCCGACAATGACGATTATAACCGCACGGCACGCAAAAAGATTTCGGATATCCACATAGACGGCAATACCGTTCATCATATCGGTCAGATAGGTATGTATATCATGGGCGGTGTGAATTGCACCATGGACAGAAACCTTGTTTATCAGACAGGAATCGCAACGGAGCGCGGCGGGATTGACGGTCAATGCGGTATTATGTATATCACAAGTGAATATTCCGTCTGCCGATACAATGTCGTTTATGATATATATGCAGCAGGTTCGCGGTTTGATGCGATGGGTATAGATGTGGACTGGAACACCGACAACATAACCGTTGAATACAATCTTTGCTATAATTGCCTCGGTGACGGAATCGGAACAATGGCAACCCAGAACAGCATTATAGCGCATAACAGGATAGAAGACAGTCAGGGTGCGACCAATCATAATGCCTCAATAGGCGTCAGCAACTATATTGACAAAAACTGGCCTTTGACGGAAGAAGTTTTCTCCGTAATCAACTGCCGCATCTATGACAATCTTATTCTTCACACAAATCCCGATGTTTGCGTTTTCAGATGTATTGCAGATAACGGCATACCTAAATGGGAGAAAAACGAATTTGTCGGAAATCATATTGTTTTGAAGTCGGAAACAGATGTCTCGAATTTCTATTGGATAAACATAAACAGGCCTCTTCAATGGTACAAATTCGCGGAAAACAAGTTTTATTCGACGTCTCCCGACAGTCCGTTCCGTGTGTTTGATAAAACTGTAAAAAAGAATCTTAACGCAGACGAGGGCGCGCAGGTATATAAGGCGGGCGAAGGCTCTCCGTTTTCGTCGTGGCAGAAACGCGACCTCGGTTCGACTTACGAGATGAGAAGCGACGACGCTCCGTCAAAGGTCGAAAATGTTACCTGCACCTATGAAAACGGCAAGCTGCTGCTGAATATATCGGGCGATATGTCCGACGTATGGCACTACAATATTTACAAGGTCGGATATGATGAATCCGCATCGTATCTTAATATGATAGGTCAGACGGAAAGCAATACTTTTGAATATGAAGTGCCGCACAACGGCGAGTTTTACATCATCGTTCAACCCGAATCGAATCAGGGCATTTACGGTGAAGGCTTCAAAATTAAGATAAACATAGACTGATAGTAAATAAGAGCGGCAGGCAAAGTCCCGTCGCTCTTATTTTTGTGAAAAAGGAAAAACATACATTGTCGAATTTATTTTTTTCGGGATTTGAATATCAATGCAACAAGACACCCGAAAACTATCGCCGCGCAGATTCCTGCGGAAGCCGCCGTCAGTCCTCCTGTAAAGATGCCGGGCAGACCTTTTTCGTCAACCGCCTTTTTTACTCCCTCGGCAAGCGCAAAACCGAAGCCTGTCAGCGGTACCCGAGCGCCCGCTTTCGCAAATTCGGCAAAAGGTTTATATAGTCCTGCCGCGCCGAGGAAAACGCCTGCTACAACATATCCGACAAGGATTCTTGCGGGCGTCAGTTTTGTTTTGTCGAGAAGTATCTGCCCTATGACGCACAGAAGCCCTCCGAACAAAAAAGTCCATAAATAAGCCATTTCTAACGCTCCTAAACCGTCAGCCTTATCAGGTGGGAAATCGCGGGAATGCTTTCGCCCTGCTGGTTTGTTGTCGGACTCATCAGCGCGCCCGTAGCCGCCACGAGAACGTTTTTGTAAAGCCCCGTTCGCATCATCGGCAAAACGTATGCCGCAAGCACGCTTGCGCAGCAGCCGCACCCCGAACCGCCCGCGTGAACGTCCTGCTTGTCAGCATCAAAAATCATCATTCCGCAATCGAGATAATTTGCTCCGAGCGTGATGTTTTCTCTGTCAAGAAGCGTTTTTACAAGCTCGTGCCCGATGCTTCCGAGGTCGCCCGTCAGAATCAGATCATAACTGTCGGGCGATGTTTTTGTGTCTTTGAAATACCTTTTCAGCGTGTCTGCCGCCGCAGGCGCCATAGCCGCGCCCATATTGTTTATATCGCTGATCCCCATATCAATTATTGTTCCGGGGCAAAACGCCGAGATTTTCGGCATATTCGGCGTATCTTCGTCCGTCAGCAGCAGGCAGCCTGCGCCCGTCACCGTCCATTGCGCCGACGGCGGACGCACCGAGCCGTAATTGAGCGGATAACGGTACTGCCTTTCCGCCGCGCAGAAATGACTGCTTGTTATCGCCACGGCTCGCTTTGCAAATCCTCCGTCAATCGCCATTGACGCGATTATCGCCGCTTCAATGACCGTAGAACACGCTCCGTACAGTCCAAAATAACCAGCCCCGCGATCACGGCTGCCGTAAGCCGAACCGACGCACTGATTGAGCAGATCACCTGCGAAAATGAAGTCAACATCTTCGTCGCGCAGGTTTGCTTTTTCGAAGACACGGTTCATCGCCTCCTTCTGCATTTGCGCTTCCGCTTTTTCGTATGTCTTCTGTCCGAAATATTCGTCGTTTGAATATAAATCAAAGTATCTGCCGAGAGGTCCCTCTTTTTCCTTCTGCCCGACTATCGCCTGCCACGCGCCGACCGTGACCGTCGAAGAGGGTAGATAAGTGCGTTTTCCCGTCTTTTTCATACGCCGCAGACCAGCTTTACGATATAGTATATTATCCCGTAGGCAACCGACGCCGCCGTTCCGTAAACGATAACGGGACCTGCTATCGAGAACAGCTTGACGCCCGTTCCGAGTATACTGCCCTCGGATTTGAATTCAAGGGCGGGGGAGACGACCGCATTCGCAAACCCCGTTATCGGCACAAGCGTTCCCGCGCCCGCTATACGCGCTAATTTCTGATAAAGCCCGATACCCGTGAAAAGCGCGCTCAAAAAAACGAGAGTGACGCTTGTCAGCGTTAATGCGTCCTCCTCGCCAACCCCGACCGCGTTTGTATAAAGGTCTGTCAGCCCCTGTCCGACGCAGCATATCGCGCCGCCGATAAGAAACGCGAAGCAGCAGTCCTTGAAAATGGGCGAGTTTTTTGTTTTGATGTCCGTCAGTCTTGCGTAATCGCTCTTGTTCAAGCTCCCACATCCTTTCGGATGTATTTTTTCTCATTTTAACGAAAATATTCTTTCGGACGCAAAAAAAACAGACCGCAATTCTGCCTGCGGTCTGTTGTGCTGTCCTTTTTACTTTCAGATTTTGGCTTTTGCTTCCTCGTCGCCGAGATCGGCCGCCGCTTTATACCACGCTTTTGCATATTGCGTGTTCTGCGGGAACGGACGCCCCTGTTCGTAAGCAAGCCCGATGAAATAAACGAATTTCGGCGCGGAGGGCATCTCCTCGTCACCGTTCGCGAACTTGTTCAGTCTTGAAAGCATTGTCGCGAGGTCTTTTCTCGAAATCGGTCTGCCCACAAAGTCGTATTCGTCGGCTTTCGGCATCTCCTCGATGTCTTTGAGCAGACGTGTAAGAAGCGTCACTATCGGATTTTTTTTCGGTTCCGGCTTGAACGGGCAGCCGGGCTTTGCGTATATTTCTTCGGCTTTCTGCTCCGCGATTATTCTTGCGTCGTCTCCGAAATCCGCGTGCATGCATTTTCCGTATATCGGGCAAAGCTCAAGCGCGCGTTTGAAATCTTTGAAAGGCGTGTCCCGTGTATATGCGTCTATCAGCGCTGCAACGGGACGCCAGCCGAATTCGTTGTAAGATTCTTCTTCCTGCATTTTGCGAACTATCATTTCGCCGATAAAAATATACTCTTCAAGGTCGCAATCGTCAATATCCATATTTTTCAACGTGTTCTGAAGCGAATAACGGCTGCAAACACCGAATTTTCCTTCCCACTGGTCAGCGCCGCACTTCGGGCAATGACGCGCCGAACCGAAATATATTCTTCCGCAATCATAACATTTCTGCATTTTTCCGCACCCCTTAATTCCGTAAGACACAGCCGCTGTTTTTGCGGCTCGTCCTTTTTGGTATATCTTATTTTTGAAACGGCGTTTTTATTCTTTCCCGCGCCGTCCGCAACATCTTTTAAGTTCTTTTATTTATTATATCACATAAAAAAATGAATTTCAATATGCGTGTAAACTTTTTTTTATTAAGATTTTTGCGGAAGAGGTCATTTATGCTCCGTAAAAAAACCGCCGAGAGTTTCTCTCGACGGAATATTCTTTTTTTCGGCTGTCTTATTTCCTTGATATTTCTATTTTTCCGTGTTTTTCTTCGTATCTTTCGATCTCATCTCTGATAAGCACAATTATCTGACTGTTTGCGCTTCGCCCCTCATAATCCGCAACAACATGCAGTTTGTCAAGCATTGTCTCATCTATTCTGATTGATAAACTTTTGATTGCCATAAAAAAAACTCCTAAATACATTGTAATGTATTTATTTTATATCCTTTTTATGCTATAATGCGAATATAGATATAAAATATATCTACAATATGTTTATTTTGGAGCGTTGCTTTATGCGTGTTGCGATTATCGGTTCAAGGAGTTTGAATATTTGTGATTTTTCCGTGTATTTGCCCGAAGATACGACGGAAATTGTTTCAGGAGGCGCAAAAGGGGTGGATGCTTGCGCTGCGTCATACGCATCTGTTTCGGGAATTAAACTTACGGAGTTTTTGCCCGATTATAATAAATACGGTAGGTTTGCACCTTTGAAAAGGAATATTGATATTGTTGCTTATTCGGATGAAATAATTGCTTTTTGGGACGGGAAATCCAAAGGTACGTCTTTTGTTATCAAAGAAGCCGAAAAACAGGGGAAAAAGGTTCGGATAGTTTATATGAAAGATGAATCCCGTTGAAAAGATTGCCTGAGTTGAAAAAATACCGGTTAGTATTCTTTTCTTGAAAAACCTCCCGCGGAATTCCGCGGGAGGTAAGCGATTAAGCGTTTATATATTGTGATTATTGCTGTTTCTTTTTCTTTCCGTTTATCACAACGACCGCCGCAACCGCAACAACGGCAACCGCCGCAACGATAATAACGATTATCCACCATTTGAAGCCGCCCTCTTTTTCAACAGGCGTTTCCGCAGTGGTCGCTGTAGGAGTGGTTTTCGTGGGATCTTCCGTAGTGTTCGACGGCTCCTCGTTTAAAACAAGTCCCATATAAGCCGCGATAAGAACTTCTTTTGCCGCCTTTGCCTCGTCGGAGGTGTCGTCATCCTTGAACTTCTTTGCTTCTTCAAGAGCGGCGGACAAGGTCTTAACGGATTCCTGCGTATAAAGGGAAAGATCCGTCGCTTCAATCTTTGCGATGATTTCGGAAAGCTTTTCCGAATCGTCTATCGCCGCAGTCGTCGGATTTTCATCCTGATTGTCAGGGTTCGTGGTCTCTACATTGTCCGGAAGTTTGCCTTCCGCGTCCGCAAGATAAGCCGTGTTGTATTTCTTGGGCTTGGTGCAGATATTGTTTCTGTTTGTGCCCGAACCGTTGGTGTATGTAGAGGATAGGTTAAGAAGCTTCTGATATTTTTCCGCCTGCGCGGTCGGAGCTTTATCGGAAACGAACTTTGTGAACTCAAAATCGTAGTCAACAAGCAGGAAGCCGATGCCGAGAGCGGTGCCGACCTTGCCTTCGATCTGACCTGCGTTTACTTTGAGCGCCTTGAAGGGAACGAACGCTTCAAGCGTGTAGCCCGTTACAAGGAAGCCTCTGTTTCTGTCATCGTTAGAAGAGTCCTTTTTTCCCTGAAGTTTAGCCGCAAGCTTTACGCCCGTGGATTTGTTCATCGCAACCCAGCAGTAGTGCTCAAACCATGTCGGGCCGTCTTCGGGGAAGATCTTAAAGCCGTTGCCGGAGCGCGCAGTGTAGGGTGCAAACGAATAAACCTGACATTCCTTGCCCGTCAGTTTCGCTTTACGTGCGTTCATCGGGTCAAAGCATACCTGAACACAGTCCATTGCGTTGATAACATTCGCGGCAACGGGAAATGCAAAGGATTGCGTTGAGTCCTTGATTTCCCAAAGGAAATAAAAACCGCCGCCGTTTCCTTCTGTCCAAACGACTTTAACCGTGCCTGTTGCGCCGTTGGAAGAACTCTGCGCCCAACCGCCGTTTTTCTTCACCGCAGAGGGGGAGAGGTCGATTGTGAGAGCTTTTTTCCAAGCCGCGTCATTCGCGCTGCCGTCTACCTTGGGCGCTGTTGTTGCAAGGGGAATGTTGTACGAAGGAGTCGCCGCTTCGGAAGCGAAGACGAACGTAAACATACTGAATACAACCGCAACAACCATCACAAGGCTGAGTATTGTTTTTTTCATGTGGTTTACCACCTTTCTATATTTACAAAATATAATATAGCAAAAAAGTTTGACGATGTAAAGCCTTTTTGCCGATAAATAACAGATTAATTACATATTATTCATTTTTGTGGTATTTTTACCAATTCTTAAAAGCGTTATTTGTTCACTTTGTTTTTTGCCTCGCCGCCGTTCTTTCGGGACGAATGTTTTACAAGTGAGATTGCGATAAACAGGATTATCAGAACGCAGATCGTTCCGCAGACCGCAACGATGCCTATAACGAGATATTCTTTTGTTCCGTATTCCGACGCGGGCGACGCGTGTTTGTCTTCGGGAAGATTCTTTATCGCCTCGTTAAGCTCGTCATACGCCTTTTTGATGCGGTCTTTCTTCGGGTTTTGACCGGAAAGGATCTCCGTTGCCAGCTCCGTTAATCTGTTGACCTCCGCAAGCTGCTCCTCCGAATACTTATTTGACAGATTTTTCGTGCTGTTTATCAATTCCGTCAGCTTTGCCATTTCGTCGGTCGTGTCCGTCTGCTCCGACGAAGAACCGAGGTCGTAATTCAGTTTAAGCCCCCGTATCGCGGATATCAGTGCTTCTTTTATTTCATCCTCGCTTTTTTTTGAATTTCCCTTAAGAAAATCCTTTGCCGCCAAAAACGCCTCGCTGTATATTTTCCACGTTTCGGCTGTGTAATCCGCGCTGTTGAGCATTTCGTCTTTTTTCATCAGCTCCTCAAGCGTCTCAGAAGGGTTCGCGATAACATCGTCGGGCTTTTCCGTGGTGTCCGTGTCGTTATCGGACGTCGTCGCGCCCGAAAAATCCGCAAGAATAAGCGTGTTATAATTTCGCGGATAGGCGCAGATATTTTCGTTTGTGGTTCTCGTGCCGTTTGAAAAATCCGTTGTCACGTTTACCAGAGTCTGATACTCCGAGGTGTCTTTGAGCGCGTCCTTTTTATAATCCGATATATATTCCGAATAGTTGAAGTCGTAATCGACAAGCAAAAAGCCTATTCCGATTTTTGTGCCTATCTTTGCTTCGGGTCTGCCCGTCAGTATCGCCAGCGCTTTCCATGGCAGATATGCCTCTATATCGTAGCCTTTCACTAACCATCTGCGTCCGCCGTCCTCGTCCTTTTCTGCGTTGAGCTTTGAAGAAACTCGAACCCCGAGAGACTCATTTCTTCCCACCCAGTATATATGCTCGTACCACGTCGCGCCGTCTTCGGGGTATACCTCAAACCCGTTTCCGGATCTGGATGTATAGGGGTCGAACGTATATATCATTACCGAATCTCTTGCTTTCGCTCTGCGCTGATACATCGGGTCGATAACAAGCTGAACCGAATCCATCGCGTTGGGGTACGGCGAATCCTTGCCAAGCGCGAACGACTGCGTCTCGTCCGTGACGCTCCACGATATGTAAAGTCCGCCGCGGGTTTTGTCGTCGCTCCATAAAACCCTGACGGTCGCCTTCGCGTCGCTTGAGCCGAAAGGATTCATCGCCCAGCCGTTCGACGCTTTCGCATTAAGCGAATCAAGCTCGATTGTCAGGGCGCCTTCCCATTCTTTTTCGGTTATGTTTCCGTCTATCGTCGGAATCGTTTCCGCCTTCGGGCAATAGTATATGTTTGATTTCGCCGCGGAAGCCCCTGAAGCAAGCAACGAAAAAACAATTGCCGTACATATTATAAAAGCCGCCGTTTTTCGCAAAACAAAAAACTCCTCCGGATTCTCTTTCTTTTCACTTATATTTTAGCAGAAAAAGTGTCCGATGTAAATAGGCAATAAGTACATCGGACAAACAAAACGGTTATATTTTTTTGAACAATCGGTTACGGTATGGTGCAATTTGCACATACGTCCGATTTGTTTCATTTGGTTCGGAATTATTCCGTTTTACTGCGCGTCAAGCCCGAAGCTCACCGAAAGCGCGTGATCCACCTCGTTCATCGCCGTAGTATCGAGGTGTCCCATTTTTTCGCGAAGTCTTCGCTTGTCAAGCGTTCTGACCTGTTCGAGAAGTATTACGGAGTCCCGGCTCAGCCCGTAGTCCGCCGCGTCGACCCGAATATGCGTGGGAAGCTCTGTTTTGCCGAGTTTTGAAGTTATCGCCGCCGCGATAACCGTCGGGCTGTGCTTGTTCCCGAGATCGTTCTGCACTATCAGAACGGGACGGACGCCCCCCTGTTCCGAGCCGACAACGGGGCTCAGATCCGCATAATATATGTCCCCGCGTTTTATTTGCGTCAAGTGTTTTCACTCTCCCTTCGTGTTGTCTGCAACACTATTTTTGCACATAATCCTTCCGTTTAAACATCTTTATTATCAGAATATGTTTTTCTGCGAAAGACTGTTAACCCGTTCGGATTTTGCCGTGTTCGTCCGCGCCGTGACACGAATGGGAGCTCGGGCATAGTATGAAACTGAGGACGGCGAAAAAACGGGACGCCGCCCGAAAAAATACATAAGGAGGTAAATGGAATGTTCCGTAATAATTACTATTTTTGGACGCTCATAGTCGCCGCGCTTATAATTTTCTGCGTCAACTCCGACAACTGCGGCTGCAACGCCTGCAATACCTGCAATTCCTGCAACGATTCCTGCTGCTGAAAAACGGAAAAAAGTCGCCCGAAGACCTGTTTAAGGCCTTCGGGCGACGCCCGTTTGATGTGACTGAAGAGATTAAGCCCCGCCGCGCGGGAAAAGCGTTCTCTCTGTGTCGGAGTATGATTACCGTTTTTCTTCAAACGGGTTTTCTTCTATCGACATATTCGCGAACGCGTTCAGCGTTTCGTCCGCGGTATGCCCCGCAAGAAGCTCAAAATACCCCTGCGACGCTATCATCGCGGCATTGTCTCCGCAGTAGCGCAGATCGGGCATAAAAAGGCTGACGCCTTTTTCTTCGCATTCTTTTTCAAGCCGCCTTCTCAACGTTCCGTTTGCCGCGACGCCGCCCGCAAGAACCAGCTTTTTGTTGAAACGCGCCGCCGCCTTTGTCGCATTGTCCGCCAGCACCTCCGTGACCGCCGCCGAAAACGAAGCCGCCACGTCGTGGACGTTTATTTCCGTCCCCGTCTGCTGCGCGTTGTGAACATAGTTTATAACCGCCGTTTTAATGCCGCTGAAACTGAAATCAAACTCGTTATCCGCAAAATGCGTGCGCGGAAATCTTATCGCGTTCGGGTTGCCCGTCGCCGCCGCTTTTTCGACTTTCGGACCTCCCGGATAACCGAGTCCGATAACTCTTGCCACTTTGTCAAAGCTCTCTCCCGCCGCGTCGTCGCGTGTCTTGCCCACGACCGTAAAAGTGGTGCGGTTTCCCACGTTTACTATATGAGAGTGCCCTCCCGAGACCACCAGCGCGGTGAAAGGTGGAGTTAAAGTGGGGTTTGTCAGATAGTTTGCGGCGATATGTCCCCGCAAATGATGAACCGGCACGATCGGCTTGCCTGCGGCGAGCGCGAGGCTTTTGCCGAAATTGACGCCGACGAGCAGCGCGCCGATAAGCCCCGGCGCATAGGTGACGGCTATCGCGTCGATATTTTGTATTCCGCCGACCGGCTCCAGAGCCTTTGCGACGAGCGAGGAGATCGCCTCGACATGGCACCTCGACGCAATTTCCGGGACGACCCCTCCGTAAAGCGTATGTATGTCTATCTGCGAAACGACCTCGTTTGATATGACCTTCACGCCGTTTTCGACGACCGCCGCCGCCGTTTCGTCACATGAACTTTCAATCCCCAAGACAAGCATTTTTCTGCAACTCCGTTATCATTTCCAAGCCGTCCTCGACAGGCTTTGCGTATAGTTTTTTTCTTGTTCCGACCGCCCTGAAACCGAGCTTTTCATAAAGTGCGATCGCCGCCACGTTTGACGCCCTGACTTCGAGCGAAACTTTTTCGACGCCCTCGCTTTTTTTCTCCGCAAGCACCGCTTTGAGAAGCGTTTTTGCGTAGCCATTCCTTTTTTCGGCGGAGGCGACCGAATTTATCTGCAATTCGGGAAAAACTCCGGCCGTTGCGACATGGCAGACAACTTCACCGCCCCTTTCGCAAACGTAAAGCCCGAAATGCGTCGAGGCAAGTGAGTTTTTTATCATTTTTTCGCTCATCGGCTCCGAAAAGTTTTCCGCTTCGGTTTTTGCGACCTGTTTTATCGCCGGGTCGCTTTCCTCGGTTATTCTTCGAGTCCGAATCTCTTTTTCAGACATTCGTTTATCCTTTCGGCGCATTTTTCATAGACTTCGGCGTCTCCGCCGTACGGGTCGGGGACGTCTTTTCCGCTCGGATCGAAAAGTTCCGTTTTCGATTCAAGCTCGGGGCGGCTCAAAACGAGCAGCTTTAAGTGATCCGCCGTCATCGCGTATATTCTGTCCGCTTCGGAAACCGCTTTAAGCGTCAGCGGCGTTGAAATATGACCTTCAAGCGTCGCGCCGTATTTCCCGACCGCTTTTTTTGCGTTTTCGCTTGCGGGCGAATGTCCGTCCGCGAACAGCCCCGCGCTGTCAACTTCAAAATCAAGCCCGTTGTCCTTTATCATTTTTTCCGCAAGTGCCTGCGCCATTGCGCTTCGACAGGTGTTACCCGTGCAAACAAAGAGAATTTTCATTTCACATCTCCGATTATTTTGATTCGTACCATGTTTTGCCCGCGTTTACGTCAACGAGCAGGGGAACGGAAAGCTTTGCCGCGTGTTCCATTTCGTATTTGAGCAGATCTCTTATTTCTTTTTCCTTTTCGACGGGCGCTTCGACTATCAGTTCGTCGTGTATCTGCAATATGAGCCTTGCCCCCGTGCCCGATTTTTCGAGCCTGTCGAAAACGCGAACCATCGCAAGCTTTATCAGATCTGCGGCGGTGCCCTGAATGGGCGTGTTGCGGCAGACTCTTGAAGCGAACGCCTGCAGCTGCCTGTTTTTGGCGTTTATGTCGGGAACATACCTGCGCCTTGCGAACATTGTTTCGACATAGCCCTTTTCTTTTGCGCTTTCGATAATTCCGTCCATATATTTTTTAACGCCGCTGTATGTGCGGAAATAGTTTTCGATATAGTTTTTGGCTTCTCTGAAAGATACTCCTATATCCTGCGAAAGGGAATATTCTCCTATGCCGTAAACTATGCCGAAATTGACCGCCTTCGCGCGTCTTCTGAGCTCGGGCGTCACCATCGCTTCGGGCAATCCGAAAACCTGCGCCGCCGTCGCCGTGTGTATGTCCCTGTTTTCGATGAACGCGCGTTTCATATTTTCGTCGTTTGCTATATGCGCAAGCACGCGCAGCTCAATCTGCGAATAGTCGGCGTCGATGAGAATATATCCGTCCCTTGCCTCGAACGCTTTTCTGAGCTGTCTGCCGAGCTCCGTTCTTACGGGAATGTTCTGCAGGTTCGGTTCTGTCGAACTGATCCTCCCCGTTTGCGTGACCGTCTGAGTGAAAACGGTGTGTATTCTGCCGTCCTCGCCGATTTTTTTCAGAAGTCCGTCTATATATGTGGATTTGAGCTTTGAAAGTTTTCTGTATTCTATAACATTGTCGATTATCGGGTCTTCGCACGCGTCTCTGACCTTTTCGAGAATGTCGTTTGCCGTTGAATATCCCGTTTTCGTCTTTTTGCCCTTCGGATAGGGCAGACGCATCTCGTCGAACAGCACCGCCGCAAGCTGCTTTGTTGAATTGATATTGAATTCGTGTCCCGCGTAAAGGTATATCGCCGCCGTACAGTCCGCTATCTCCGTGTCGAGTTTTTCGCCGAAGTTTTTCAGGAACTCCGTGTTTACCTCAAAACCGTCATGCTCCATGTTTGCAAGTACGGAGCAGAGCGGAAGTTCAATATCTCTGTAAAGCGCTGTTTGCCCGTTTTGTTCAAGTCTTGCTTCGAGATATCCTTCGACTTCGGGCAGATAGTAGCATTGCTCCGCTGCGGTGAGCGCGGAAACCGAAGAGCTTTCCTCTATCATTTCCGAAAGCGGATATTCGGAACGCGACGGGTTGAGAATATATCCCGCCAGCATAGTGTCGAATTCAAGCGTTGCGGAGTATCCCGCCGCAAGAAGCTTTTTCAGCAGCGGCTTTCCGTCATGCGTGACTATCCGTTTGCCGTTTAACGCTTTAAGTGTTCTTTCGTTCAGCTCCGTGACGGAGACCCCGCCGTTCGTTTTTACGGCAAGCGTCTGTTCGTCGCAAAGAACAAAGAGCCTTTCTCCCGAGAGGCAGGCCGTGTCCGAGACCGCCGATACTTCAACCGCCGACGCTCTGATTTCTTTTTTCGCCTCCGCCGCGGCCGCCGCGTTTTCGTCCAGCCCGTAAAGCCTGATTATCCTTTTCAGGTCGTATTTCCGAAGCAGCGCAAGAAACTCTTCTTCGTTCATTTTCGGCGGCTGTATGTCTTTTTCCGTAATGTCGAGCAGGTCGCTTTTTCTGATTATCCGTCCGAGTTCTCTTGACATAAACGCGCTGTCTCTTCCGTTTTCGAGCTTCGTTTTCAGCGCGCCCTTTATATTTTCGATATTGTCGTAAACGCCATCAAGCGTTCCGTACTCTTTCAGCAGCGATACAGCCGTTTTTTCTCCTACGCCGGGAACTCCCGGTATATTGTCCGAAGAGTCGCCCATAAGCGCCTTGAGATCTATCAGGCTGTCTGTGCCAAGCCCGTATTTTTCCCTGATTTCCGCGGGAGTGTATATCTCGTCCTGCGTTCCGCCCTGTTTTGTTGTCGCAAGCTTGACGGTCACGTTTTCGTCGGCAAGCTGGAACGCGTCGCGGTCGCCGGTTATTATTATGCATTTTTCGCCGTCGTCCGAGCATTCGCGGCTGAGTATTCCTATAATATCGTCCGCTTCAAGTCCTTCTCGCTCTATTCTGACTATTCCGAGCGCGTCGAGCATCTGCTTGATTATCGGGAACTGCTCTCGAAGCTCCTCCGGCATGGGTTTGCGTCCCGCCTTGTAGTCTCTGAAAAGCTCGTGTCTGTACGTCGGCGCTTTCAGGTCGAACGCCGCCGCAACGCGGCACTCTCCCTCTTCTTTCATGTGTCTGTGCAGCGTTGTCAGAAAGCCGTAAAGCGCGTTTGTGTTGACGCCTTCCGAATTGGTCAGCGTTCTTATGCCGTAAAACGCGCGGTTCATTATGCTGTTGCCGTCGATGACGAGAAGTTTCATTGTTCTTCCTCTTAAAAATGTTTATTATTTATAGTAACATTATTATTTTGAATTGTCAAGCAAATATTTACAAACAAAACCTTTGTCGCGCGTATTCCGCCGCAAAACCCCGAATAAAAGCCTCCGCCGCGCGGTAATACGCCGTATTCGAAGCTTTTTGCAACGAAATACATCCGCTTTTCGGACAATGCAAGCCTTTCCGAGCCGTTCCGACCGCAGTTTCGGGCGAATTGTGGGGAAAGACGGAGCATTTTATCGTAAAATGGGGCGCATTCCCACGTTGATTTGTTGAAAATAAACAATATCACGCGTTAATATCACGATATATTTGGCAAGAAACTTTGTTAAACCCCTTGCAAAAGTGTTCGATTTATATTATAATATTGTCAAGTGGAGCGAAGGTGGAGAAAAAAGGATTGAAATAACACTGCGTTCCCAAAAATATTTGAGGAAACGGAGGCGGAACAATATGCTTTTAATCGGCAGATTCGGTTTGATAGGCAGCTACAATCATACGATAGATTCCAAAAACAGATTGTTCCTGCCCGCAAAGCAGAGAGATTATCTCGGTTCGACCGTTATCCTCACAAGAGGTCTTCGCAACTGTCTTTATATGTATACCGCCGAGGGCTGGGAGAACTTCATTTCCGCCATTGAGAACGACAACGACTTTATATCCGACGAGGAAACGCTGTATTTCCTCGGTAACGCGCAGGAGGTAGACGTCGATTCTCAGGGAAGAATAACCGTTCCTCAAACGCTTCGCTCGTTCTTCGGAATAGGCAAGGACGTTACGATAGTCGGCGCGGGACAAAGACTTGAAATCTGGAAGACCGAGGACTGGGAAGCGTTCAACAACGACAAGAATATCGAAAACAGGATTCTTGCAAACATCAACGAAAAGAAATCTGCGAAAAATGAGTGATTTTGAACATATCCCGGTATTATTCAATCAGACTATCGAAGGTCTCGCGGTCAAGTCCGACGGAGTTTATGCGGACGGTACCGCCGGCGGAGGAAATCATTCCCGAGCCGTCGGAGAGCGCTTGTCCGATAAAGGAAGGCTGATCTGCGTTGATCGAGATACAGAGGCTATCGGAGCGTGCAGAGAAAAACTCGCGGGGTTAAAATGCGGTTTGACCCTCTTGCATGCGGACTTCGCAAGGTTGCCCGAATATCTGCGGAAAAACGAAATAATGCTTGACGGACTGCTGGTGGATCTCGGCGTTTCGTCGTATCAGCTCGACACCGCGGAAAGGGGATTCTCATATATGGCTGATGCAGAGCTTGATATGAGAATGAACAGGGACGACGGTTTTACTGCGAAGGAGCTCGTGAATACCTATTCAAAAGAAGATATGGAGAGAATCTTCTTCGAATACGGCGAGGAGAGATACTCGCGCTCCGTGGCTTCGGCAATTGTCGAATACAGAAAATATAAGCCCGTTGAAACAACTCTTGAACTTGTCGATATAATCAAAAGCGCGATGCCGCCGAAAGCGCTTCGCGAAAAGCAGCATCCGGCAAAAAGAGTCTTTCAGGCGATAAGGATAGAAGTCAACGACGAGCTGAAACAGATAAGCGACCTGCTGGATAACATAATGCCGCAGATGAAAAGCGGCGGCAGAGTTTGCGTTATAACATTTCACAGTCTTGAAGACAGAATAGTGAAAACCGCATTCGCAAGAGCGCAGAACCCCTGCACCTGCCCTCCGGATTTTCCGGTTTGCGTCTGCGGAAAAAAACCGCTCGGACGGGCTTTGAAGCCGATAGTTCCGACGGAAGAAGAGATAAGAGAAAATCCGAGAGCCCGCTCATCGAGGCTCAGAATATTTATAAAGGAATAGGGTGGACGCATCAATGAAGAAGAGAACGGGAAAAGACGCTTCGAAAAAGAGTTTCGGCGCGTTTGAAATACTTTCGTGCATCGCAATAGCCGCATTGATGATAATCAGCGTTAACTGCTATATTAAAAAATATGAAATCAATTATCGCTCCGAGGTGCTTGAAAGAAAATACGGTGAGGCTTACAACGAGGGCGAAAGACTTAAAGTGGAATATCAGAAGAGAACGGATTACAACAGCGTTTCGGAGTATGCCGAAACCGTTCTCGGTATGAAAAAAATCAGCGACTATCAGGTTATTTATATGCCCGCGACGGAAACCGACGAGATGAGAGTCGTTTCTTCCGGCGAAAGCTTTGCGGAAAAGCTCTCAAAGACGTTTTCCATCGTTCTCGAATATTTGAAATAACGTTCGCATAAATAATACGGAGAACGCTTCTCGGGAATAATTGACGGGGAATAAAAAATGTCAAGACCTAAGTCAAACAGTAAAACAAGATATGCGGTTATCAGGGTAATAGCGATGATTGCCCTGATTTGCCTTATAGGAAGACTTTTTTATATACAGATAATAAAACATTCGAAATACGAGCGTATAGCGGTCTCACAGCAGACACAGGATATAGCCATCGAGGCGAAAAGAGGCACGATAACGGACAGAGACGGCAATATCCTTGCCATAAGCGCAACCGCATACAAGGTGGTAATGGCTCCGAAGCTGATAGACAGCGAGGATCTTCGTGAAAAAATATGCGACGGGTTGTCGTCCGCGCTTTCTTCGGACAGAGACAAGATTTATGAAATGACGCTTAAAAATGTGCAAAGCGTCGAGGTCGCGCGCCGCATAGAAAAGGACGTCGCGGACAAAGTCAACGATTTTATATCGGAAAACAAAGAATATGCCGCAATAATAACCGTTACGGAAGACCCGAAAAGGTATTATCCGAACGGAAACACTCTTTCAACGGTTCTCGGGCTTGTCGGGGTTGACAATCAGGGACTTGAAGGCCTCGAATATCTTTACGACGATTATCTGACGGGAACTGCCGGCAAACTTGTCGCAACAAAAACTTCGATAGGCACGTCGATGCCGTTTTCCTACGAGAGACAGGTTGACCCGAAGGACGGCTGCACGGTTGAACTGACCGTGGATCTGAAAATGCAGGCGATGCTTGAATCGAAGATAAACGAAGCGAGGGTAGAGCATAACGTTCAGAACAGGATCGCGGGCATCATTATGGATGTCAACACGGGCGAAATTCTTGCGATGACGTCAAAGCCCGACTTTGACCCCAACGAAAACTATGTGATAAACGACGAGCTGACGCTCGAAGCTCTTGCCGCCGAATTTGAGGTCGGAAGCTCCGAGTACTACAAGGCGTATAACGAAAAATTCGCGGAATACAAAAAAAACAAGTGTCTTGAAGCCTACGAGCCGGGCTCTACCTTCAAGATTTTCACCGCGTCTATGGCACTTGAAGAAAAACTTGTCAGCCTTGAGGAAACTTTCTTCTGCAGCGGGCATCTCGATATCGGCCCGACCCGCGTAAACTGCCACAAAAGAACGGGCCACGGCGCCGAACATCTTAAAGAAGGTCTTGCAAATTCCTGCAACCCCGTTTTTATGACGCTCGGAATGCGTCTCGGACAGGAAAAATTCTATGATTATCTGACGGTTTTCGGACTTCGCGACAAAACGGGCGTGGGGCTCCCCGGCGAACAGACCGGTTACCATCACTCTCTGAAAACGATGACGACTCTCGACCTTGCGGAATCCGCGTTCGGTCAAACGTTCAAAATAACCCCGATGCAGCTTATCAGCGGCGTTTGCTCCGTCATCAACGGCGGAAATTATATGCAGCCTTATATAGTGCGCAGCATAACGGATTCCGACGGAAATACGGTCGTTTCCAACAAGCCCACCGTCGTTCGTCAGACAGTTTCGGACGAAACATCCGAGATTATGCGCAAATATCTTGAATTCACGGCGGATTCTTCCGTGAAATCCCACGTTGACGGGTACCGCATAGGCGGAAAGACCGGTACGTCGCAGAAACTTGATACGAGAGTGGGGCAGGAGGATAACGATAAGCGTATCGCGTCGTATATCTGCTTCGCGCCCGCGGACGATCCGCAGATAGCGGTTCTCGTCGTTGTCGACGAGCCTGATTCCGAGGTTCAGTACGGTTCTTACATCGCCGCGCCTCTCGGAACATCAATAATCGTTCAGGCGCTCAACCGTCTCGGCATCTATTCGACCGCCGAAAACGCGGATAAAACAACCGTTCCGTATGTCGCAGAAATGACGGTTGAGGAGGCAACGAAGAAGATTGTCGCTGACGGCCTGCACGTTAAAACGGAAGGCAAAGGCAGCACGGTCGTTGCGCAGCTTCCCGCGGCAAACACCGTGGTTCCTTCGGGCAGCACCGTCCTGCTTTACACGGAGGACGGCGAACGCGATACGACGACCGTGGTTCCGAATCTCGAGGGCAAAACCCCCGCGGAATGCAATCAGCTGCTGACAAACAGCGGATTGAATATTGAGATCGTGGGCGGAAACGAAAACGTAACGCCTCTTACGGGCTCCGGCGTAATTGCGTATTATCAAAGCATATCGCCGGGCGAGACTGTTGAAAAAATGACGACCGTTCAGGTCAAATTCAAAAAAGCGGCTAAAAGCTGATTCCGAAACGCGTTTTCGGAAAAGGCTTTGCCCGAAGCCGGTTTTTTCGGCGAAAAAAACGGAAAGAGAAAGAAAAATAACTTGAAGGGTTGTTTTTAATGAAACTTTCCGAACTTCTCAAAAACGGTGAATTCAAGGGACGGTATGATCCCGATACGGAAATCGAAAATGTTTGTTCACGCCTCGACGAGTGTGTTGACGGAAGTCTTTTTGTTGCCGTGTGCGGAAGCAGATTCGACGCGACCGAGCATATAAAAGAAGCTTTTGAAAAAGGCGCAAAGGCTGTTGTTACCGAAAAAAACGCCGTCGGAGAAAAGGTTTTGCTCTGTCAAAACGCTCTGTCCGCGCTGTCTGGCATCTGCGCCGCGGAGAGCGGAGACCCTCAAAAGGAGCTGACTCTTGTCGGCTTGACGGGAACGAACGGAAAAACGAGCGCGTCGTATATCCTTTCACATATAATGAACGGAGCGGGAGTGAAAACCGAGGTCATCGGTTCGGTGAATTTTGAAAACACGACCCCCGAACCGCATATTTTTTACCCCGCGCTGAGAGAAATGAAGGACAGGGGAACACAAGCGGTCATCTGCGAGGCGTCTTCGCAGGGGCTTGCCCAGCGCCGTGTTGACCCGTGCCGTTTTCGCGTGGGTGAATTTCTCAATTTCGGAAGAGATCATCTCGATTATCACAAAACGCTGGCGGAATATTTCGAAAGCAAAAAAAGGCTGAAAGGCCTGTCCGATATATTTATAGTGAACGGCGACGACGGTCGCACAGCGTCTCTGATTTCCGACGGCGTAAAAACTTTTTCCGCGCTCGGACTTGCGGATTATTCGGCAAAAAACATTGTTCTGCAAGAGAGCGGAAGTGAGTTTTTGCTTGAACACAAAGGCGAAGAAATTCCGATACGGACGGGACTTATCGGTATGTTTAACATTTATAACGCGCTTGCCGCGCTTGCTGCCGCTTCGGAGCTCGGGATACCTCTCACGGACGCCGCAAAGGCGCTTGAAACTCCCGTTGTTATTCCCGGCAGAATGGAACGCGTTCCCGTAAAAGCGCCGTTTTCGGTGTATGTGGATTACGCGCACACGCCGCAGGCGCTGACTTCCGCGCTTGTCGCATTGAGAAAAATAACCCGCGGCAGACTTATTGTCGTTTTCGGCTGCGGAGGGGACAGGGATAAAGAAAAACGCCCGATTATGGGCAGAAACGCCGCGAATTTTGCGGATTGCGTCATAGTGACTTCCGACAATCCCCGAACGGAGGACCCGGAGGCGATAATCAACGATATCGTCGCAGGCGCCGACAGAACCCGGTTTTCGGTCGTTTCAGACAGGCGCGCCGCGATAAACCTCGCTCTTTCGAAGGCGCGTGCGGGCGATACGGTTCTGATCGCCGGAAAAGGACACGAGAAATATCAGATAACAGGTAAAAAAAGATTGCCGTTCGACGACGTTAAGACTGTTGCCGAATATGAATATGAAAGATGAAGAGATAAGAACGGAGAAAGAGTTATGTTGCTTTCAGATGTAGGAAAAATGCTGAATGTCACTTGCAGAGGGGACTGCGAATTTGACGGTTTTGCGATAGATTCCCGCGCCGTCAAGAGGGGGAATATGTTCGTATGTCTTCCCGGAGCACGGGTTGACGGTCACGATTTTGCGGCGATGGCTGAAGAAAACGGCGCCGCCTGCTTTCTTTGCGAAAGACCTCTCGACACTTCGCTTCCGTGCTGCATCGTTCCCGATTCTCTCAAAGGACTTCAGGATCTCGGAAGGGCATACCGTCTTGCTCTCGGCGTAAAGGTCGTGGCGGTCACGGGCAGCGTGGGAAAGACCACGACAAAAGAATATATTTCTTCCGTTTTGAGCCGCAGATACGGAACGCACAAGACAGAGGGCAACAAAAACAGCGAAACGGGAGTTCCGCTGACGCTGCTTGCCGTTTCTCCCGAGGACGAGGTCGTCGTTACCGAAATGGGAATGTCCGCAAAGGGCGAGATCTCCGTTCTGACGGATATTGCCCGTCCCGACGTCGCGGTCATCACCAATATCGGCGTTTCTCACATCGAGCATCTCGGCTCTCAGGAAAACATAATGCTTGCGAAGCTCGAAATTCTTGAGGGGCTTTCGAAAAACGGAACGCTTATTCTCAATTACGATGACGAATATCTCCGCCACGCATATAACGACCTGTTGCTCGGAAAAATTCCGCAGAAGATAATCCGTTACGGTATAAACAATCCCGATTGCGATGTTGTCGCCTCCGAGATAGTTATGGAGGACAACAGCCTTCGCTTCTGTGTCAAAACGCCCGAAGGCGATATGACCGTCATAATGCCCTGCGAGGGAGTGCATAATGTTTATAATTCGCTTGCCGCCGTTTCCGTTGGACTCTGTATGGGCGTTTCGCTTGAAGATATCCGCGAGGGACTTGCCTCGTTCAAGGGCATTCCTCTCCGCCAGCAGACATACGTGCGCGACGGGCTGAACATAATCGAAGACTGCTACAACGCCAGCCCTTCTTCCATGAAGGCGGGGCTTGACGTTCTTCGCCGCAAAAACGGCAGAAAAATCGCGGTTCTCGGCGATATGCTCGAGCTCGGTATTTTCTCCGATGAAATGCACGAAAAAGTCGGCGCGATGCTCGGCGGAATAGACGCTCTTATCGCGTTCGGACATTTCAACGACAGTTACATTGCAGGTGCAAAAAACGCGGGCGTTGCGCCCGAAAACTGCTATTCGTGCGAAAATAACGAAGAAGCGGCTGTCATACTTTCAAAGATTGCAAAAGACGGCGATTATATCCTTATAAAGGCGAGCCGCGGTATGAGCGGTGAAAAAATCGCCGAAAAACTTTTTGAGATAAAGGAACAAAAATGACTTTTTCTCTGTCGGCATCATCTCTTACGGCAATTTCCGTTTCATTCGTTTTCTGCGTTTTGATTTGCTTTCTGCTTCTGCGTCCCGCGGAGCGGGTTATGTCGCGCCGCAAGATTTCCGTTGTCGAATATCCTTCGTGGCGCAAACGCGCAAACGATATTCCTCCCGTCGGCGGAGTGGCAGTCATCGCTTCGGCGTCGCTCGGCTTCCTGCTCGCTGCGGTTACGGGAGGCGGCATCGTTTCGGAATACGTCTTTTTGCTCGTCGTCGCGGTCCTGTTTGCCTCGATAGGGTTCACGGACGATATGCTGACGCTCACTCAAAACAGAAGATTTTCGTTGCCGCGCTTCGTCGGCTCCGCTCTCAGGGCGGTTTTGGCGGTCGGTTTCGCCTTCTACTCATATAACCGCAACGGCGGCTATGTTTCATTTTTCGTTTTTTCCGACGGTGCGGATTTAGGCGTCTTCTATGTTCCGATCGCCGCTCTCGTCATTCTGTTTTTTACATTTTCCGCGCGGATCACAAACGGCTCGGACGGTTTAAACGCCGTGACCTGCATCCCCGTTTTTGCCTATCTTTCGCTTCTTGCGGTCGGACGTCAGGGAAGCGGCGACGCAAACGGAGCCTTTGTTTCCTTTTCGCTCCTCGGCGCCGTTCTCGGTTTTCTGATTTTCGGAAAAAGCCCCGCCCGTATTTTTGAAGGGCGCTCGGGAACGTCGTTCTGCGGCGCCTGCGCCGTTTTGCTCTGTTTTTTGATGAAATGCCCGTCGATAATTTTTGTCGTCGGCTTTATATGGCTCGTTCAGGGCTTAAGTTTTTTTCTTTCCCGCGCGGTGTACTTCATCACCCGCGGCAGACACAGGCTTTTGCCCGTCGCTCCGCTCGATTCTTTCCTGCGCAGCGCGGGAATTTCTGAAAAAACCGTTATTTTCACATATTTTGCGATAGGCGTCATTTTTGCCGCGGTCGCGTATATTCTGACCGGAGGTCTTTGATGAAAGACAAAGCGCAGCAGAAAAAAAATCCGTTGCTCCGAAAAAAAGGATTGCCCATGTTCGACATTCCTTTCCTTGTCGGAGTTTTCGCGCTGCTTTTTACGGGGCTTGCCATGCTTTTTTCCGCGGGATACGCGGACGCGCTGAACCGTTACGCAGACAGCTACCATTATATCAAAAGTCAGTTGTTCGCCGTTATGTTAGGCCTTATAACAATGCTTGTCGCTTCTTTTATCTCTTATAAATTCTACCGACGGTTCGCATGGCTTTTTTACGGCGTCTGCGTTGTGCTTCTCATCGCCGTTTTGATATTCGGAAAAGGAGAGCAGAAGCGCTGGCTCAACATCGGCTTTCAGTTCCAGCCCTCCGAACTTGCCAAGGTCGCCGTCGTGATGGCGCTTGCCGACTATATCGCGCGCAACCGCGACAATATGAAGCAGTTTGTGAAAGGCATAATCGTTCCCTGCATAATCTGGGGCGTTCCGTGTCTTCTCGTCGCTGTTGAAACGCACCTTTCGGGCGCGATACTTATCGCCGCGATAGGTATAATTATGATGATTGCCGGAGGCTGCCGCCTTGTCTTTCTTGCCGCCCCTGCCGCAGGCGCGGGCGTTCTGGGAACCGTGCTTGCTTTCAGCATTCCTTATATGAAGGCAAGAATAGACACATGGCTCAACCCCGAAACGGACTTGCTCGGCGACGGCTGGCAGGTCTATCAGTCGCTGACCACCATCGGCTCGGGCGGTCTGTTCGGCTTCGGTTACGGAAAATCGAGACAAAAATATCTTTATATGTCGGAGCCGCAGAACGACTTCATCTTTTCTATCGTCTGCGAAGAGCTCGGCTGGATAGGTGCCGTGTTCGTTATCGCTCTGTTCGCATTTTTCATCTGGCGCGGCATTTACATCGCCATGCATGCACCGAACACTTTTTCATCCCTTATCGTTATGGGAATCATCGGCAAAACCGCCGTTCAGGTCATCTTTAACATCGCGGTCGTTACAGGCTCCGTTCCCGTTACGGGAGTTCCTCTTCCGTTTTTCAGCTTCGGAGGCACGGCTTTGACCGTTCTGCTGGCGGAGATAGGCCTTGTCTTGTATATTTCACGGTTCGCTACCGTTGAGAAGGGAAGCGAGCCCGCGCAGGAGAACAAAACGAGCGGCGCGGAAGAAGCGGCGACTGCGGAGGAGGGTAATATATGAATTATCTTATTGCCTGCGGAGGCACTTCCGGACATATAAATCCCGCGATAGCGATAGCGGATGAGCTTCGCCGCCGCGACCCGGACGCAAAATTTATTTTTATCGGAATGAAGCGCAATCTCGAGTCTGAGCTTGTTCCGAGAGCCGGATATGAAATAAGGTTTATCGAAACCTCCGGTCTCAGCCGCGAGAAAAGCTTTGCCGGCGTGAGACACAACATTCGGATGGTAAAAAAATTTCTCGCTTCAAAAAGAGCGGTAAAAAAGATAATCGACGGGTTTCATCCGAACGTCGCGATAGGAACGGGCGGATACGTTTCCGCTCCGGCGATACGCGCCGCCTGCGAAAAACATATTCCCACGGTCATTCACGAGCAGAACGCCTTTGCAGGCGTGGCAACGAAGATGCTCGCGGGCAGAGTTGACAGAATACTGCTGAGTTTCAAGCTTGCAAAGCCGATACAGGGCGTTGAAGAAAAAACGCGTCTTGTCGGAAATCCCGTCAGACGGGCGTTTTTGGAGCTTGACAGAAAAACCGCGCGCGCGGAGCTCGGGATTTCCGAAAACGAAATGGTAGTCCTTTCATGCGGCGGAAGCCTCGGCGCAACAACGCTGAACGAGGCGTTTGTCGGCTTCGCAAAAAAGGTTGCCGCCGACGGCACAATGAGCCTTTATCACGGCGCGTCACGGGATTATCAGGCGGTCTGTGACGCGTTGAAGGACGTTGAAAACAGAGAAAAAATACACGTTTTTGAGTATATATACAATATGCCGGAGCTTATGGCTGCGGCGGATCTTATCGTTTCCCGTTCCGGCGCAACATCTCTGACCGAAATCTCGGCGCTCGGACGCGCAAGCATTCTCGTGCCGTCTCCGAACGTGACCGAAAACCACCAGTATTTCAACGCAAAAACTTTCAGCGACGCAGGCGCGGCTGTTCTGCTTGAGGAAAAGGATCTTTCGCCCGAAAGCCTTTACGAAGCCGTAAACGGTGTGCTTTTCGATTCGGATAAACTGAATGCCATGGAACGCGCCGCAAAATCGCTGTTCAACGAAAGTTCCGTTTCCGATATTGCGGACGAGATTTTTGCCGTCGCGAAAAAGAAATAACGCGCCTTCTCCGAATTGACGACCGATGGCGGACAACCTGTTTTTTCCGCACCGTCTCTGCGTTTTCGCATATTATGTTAATGTCGAAAACTATGAGAGGAAAGAAAAAACGATGTCAAGACTTGTAATAAACGGGGGAAAACCTCTTTGCGGCGTGGTTCGCGTTCAGGGCGCGAAAAACAGCGTTCTTCCGATATTGGCTGCTTCGCTTCTCGCCGAAAACCCCTGTGTGATCTCGAACTGTCCGCATATCAGCGATGCCGACACCGCCGTTGAAATCCTCAACGCTCTCGGAGTTCGCGCGGAAAGGTATTCGGACAGAATTGAAACGGACGCGTCAAACGCCTTCAAATGCGTTATCCCCGACAGCCTTATGCGAAAAATGCGGTCCTCGATCGTGTTTCTCGGCGCGATAGTCTCAAAATGCGGCAGAGCGCGCGTCAGTTTTCCCGGCGGCTGCGATATCGGCTGCCGTCCGATAGATCTTCACATATCTTCGCTTGAAAAAATGAACATATCCGTCGTCGGCAAAAGCGGTTATCTCGAATGCAGAACGGACGGAATAAAAGGCGCGGAAATAAATCTTTCTTTTCCGAGTGTCGGCGCAACGGAGAACATTATGCTCGCCGCCTGCCGCGCGGACGGAAAAACCGTTATCGAAAACGCCGCGAGAGAGCCCGAGATAGTTGACCTTCAAAACTTTATCAACGCCATGGGCGGAAGGGTCAGCGGCGCGGGAACATCGAGAATAGAAGTGCTCGGCGTCAGACGTCTGCACGGCGCGACATATCGGATCATTCCGGACAGAATCGTGGCTTCAACCTATCTCTGCGCCGTTGCCGCAAGCCGCGGCTGCGCGTTGTTGAAGGACGTCAGACCGGACGATTTTTCGTCCGTGACGGCGCTTCTGCGCGATGCCGGCTGTAAAATCTCCGTTTACGGGGACAGCGTTTCCGTCGATTGCGAAAAGACGGAGAGAATACGGGGCGTTGATTCCGTTCGGACGATGCCGTATCCCGGTTTTCCGACGGACGCGGGTTCTCCTTTCGTTGCCCTGATGTCACTTGCGAAGGGCTCTACGGTTTTTGTCGAAACCGTTTTCGAAAACAGATTCAAATATGTCGGAGAACTGCTCCGTATGGGCGCGGATATAAAAACCGAAGGCAGGGTAGCCGTTATCGACGGCGCGGAGAAACTGTTCGGAACAAGCGTCGAGGCTCACGACCTTCGCGGCGGAGCCGCGCTTTGCGTCGCCGCCGTTGCTGCGGAGGGCACCACCGTGATAAATCACGCGGAATACATACTTCGCGGTTACGAACATATAGAAAAAGATCTTCGCGATCTCGGCGCGGACATCGAATTTTTTGAGGACTGAAAATAAAAGAAAGGGGAGTTTCGATGAAAGAGCAAAAACGCTTCGAAGACGAGGCTTCGGAAGAAGAGCTTTCCTCGGCGCAAATCAGAAGCCGCCGAAAAGCGGCGCGAAAAAAACGCATACTTCGCAACAGGCTGATCTTTGTCGGAATTCTTCTTTTGATTGCCGGAGTGATTGTTTTTCGCGTTTGCGTCGTCGCAAAAACAATAAACGTGACGAACGAAACCCCTTATTCCGACGAGCAGCTTTTGGCGGCGATGGACGAGGGAAAGGGAACTTTTCTGTTCTCCTTCAATGCGGAAAGTATCGCCGCGAAGCTTAAAACGGTCTATCCGTATGTCGGCTCCGTTGAAGTTAAAAAGCATTTTCCGACAACAGTAGATATCTCCTTCCGCGTTGCCGAAAGGGCGTTTGCGTTTGAAAAGGACGGAAATTTTGTTTATACGGACGCGGGGCTTCGCGTTCTTGAAATCACGAAAACGCCCGACAGCTCCGTTTTGACCGTGACAGGCGCGGATATCGGAAAATATGAAAAAGGAAAAACGCTGGACACGGAAGTTTTTATTTACGGCGATTTTATCTCGGATTTGAAAAACCGGGCAGATAAAAACGGTCTGGGTGTCGTGACAAAGATAGATTTGACCAAGAAATACAGGATAGCGTTTCTGCTGAACGGCAAAACGACCGTTATTCTCGGCGATTTTTCCGATTTGGACAAGAAGTTCGACACCCTTAAATATATCGTCGGGGAAAACGATCCCTCCGTTATCGCAACGATAAACGTCAAAAATTACAAACGCGGAAAATACTCCCTCGGCTCGGAAATATTTTCGGCCGAAGCCGTTGTCGAGCCGTCTTCGGCCGCAACCGAATCGACGGAACAGCCTTCCGTCCCCGACGGTACATCATACAATTCGGACGTCGAACCGTAATTTCGGAAATAAAGTAAGTTTTTCCCCGAAAATAGTCAGTCGCTTCGCTTCTTGTGACAAAAAACGAAATTTTTTTAGATTTTATGTCGCGCAAAGCAGAAAATCGATGAAAAGTGTTGACTATCTCGGTCAAATATGCTATATTATATTCGTATATAACCGTACATAATGAAAGGATGTAGACAAATGGCATTCAAAAGTTTGGAAGATAAAACGCTGGTCAATATCAAGGTTATCGGAGTCGGCGGCGGCGGAAACAACGCCGTTGACGGAATGATTCAGTCCGAAGTCAGAGACGTTGAATTCATTGATATCAACACCGATTGCCAACAGCTTGAAAAGCGTTCTCTCGCTCCCGTCAAGATTCCCATAGGCGAAAAGATTACCCGCGGTTTCGGCGCAGGCGCAGATCCCGAGGTCGGCAGAAAAGCCGCCGAGGAAAGCCGTGACGCCATCGCGTCCGCCATCAAAGGCGCGGATATGATTTTCCTGACTGCCGGCATGGGCGGCGGAACCGGTACGGGTGCTTCTCCTCTCGTTGCGCAGATCGCAAAGGAATCCGGTATCCTGACGGTTGCCATAGTAACGAGACCGTTCAATTTTGAAGGAAAAACCAAGATAGAAAAAGCGGAAAAAGGTATTGAAGACCTTCTCAAACAGGTTGACACTCTTGTTGTTATCCCGAACGAGAACCTCAAGCTTGTTTCCGAAAGCAGAGTTACGATGCTCAACGCGTTCAAGATTGCGGACAATGTTCTTAAAGAAGGCGTTGAGTCCATCACCACGCTTATTCAGAGCCAGGGTATAATCAACCTTGACTTCAACGATATCACCGCGATCCTTAAAGATGCGGGCAAGGCTCACTGGTGCGTTCAGTCCGCAAAAGGCAAGGATAAGGCTGAAACCGTTGCAAATGCGGTTATTCAGTCCCCGCTGCTTGAATCTTCCATCAAGGGCGCGAGAGGCGTTATCCTTTACTTTAATGCCGACACCGAAGTTACGATGGAAGACATCGAGCTTGCAGCGCAGATAATCAGAGAAAACGCCGCTCCCGACGCGAACATTATCTGGGGCGTTAACCTTGACGATACGCTTGAGGACGAGCTTCAGGTGACCGTTATCGCAACTCGTTTTGAGGATGAGGACAAGTCTTTCGGAACACAGCCCGTAACGAACGCCGCTTATATCGCGCCTTCCAGAGTGGCTCCCGAAATTCCCGCTCCGGCGGCTCCGGTAAACGCCGCACCCGTCGCTCCCGCGGCTCCCGTTGCTCCCGTTTCGACGGACGACGATGACGAGTTTCTTAAACTGCTCAACGATATAACCAAGGGCAACTGACACAAAGGACTTTGACCGGGTCCGAATAATTCAGCGTTTGAAATTTAATATACGGCAGGGCAGACCTATTTGTCTGCCCTGTTCTTAAAGAGGAAATGGATAAAGAATATATTTTGTTCGATCTCGACGGAACTCTGACCGACCCGAAAGTCGGTATCACGTCCGCCGTTGCTTACGCGCTTGAACACTGCGGTTACACCGCCCCCGAAAATCTTGACGAGCTTTGCCCGTTCATCGGACCCCCGCTTCACGAATCTTTTATGAAGTATTACGGGGTTGACGAGGACGAGGCGGAAAAGCTTGTCGATTCTTACAGGAAGTATTACCGTCCGAAGGGCATTTTTGAATGTACGGTTTACGACGATATTCCCGATCTTCTGACTTCGTTGAAGGAGAACGGAAAAAAAGTTCTGCTCGCAACTTCAAAACCCGAAGATATGGCAGAGGATATTCTCGACCACTTCGGGCTGATTGACTACTTTGACGGCATTTACGGCGCAACGCACGACAGAAGCCGCACGGATAAGGCCTGCGTTATAGCCTATGCCATTGAAGAGTTCGGCTTGACCGATCGCAGCAAGGCCGTAATGGTCGGCGATCGCGAGTACGACATCGTCGGCGCAAAAGAAAACGGGCTTTCCGCAATAGGCGTCGGATACGGATATCGGCAGAATCCGCACGAATTTGAAAAAGCGGACGCCGTTGCCGATACGGTCGCCGAGCTGAAAGCGATACTGTTATGATTGCGTATATAATTGCGGGCGCAGCGCTCATTGCCGCAGGCGTTTTATGGTTGTCGCTTTATGTTTTCGCCTCTCGTAAAATAACCGTCGAAACAACGAATTTCGACCCCGCAGACGCTGCGGAAGAAGACATCTCGCGACTTGAAGAGGCTCAGAAAAAATTCCGCGCAGTATATATCAAAACGGCTGTCAATATGCTCGTTCCGTGCTTACTCATCGGTGTGGGAATATTCTGCCTTGCCGTTGCCGTTGTCCGCTTTGCCGGACTGATTTGAGTCGATACGGTGGTTTATTCTTCAATCAAAACAACAGACAGACCGCAGGTTTTTCCTGCGGTCTGCATATTTTTTGCCTGTTTGATTTTCATTACCGTCTCGGGATTTTTGCAACATCCTCGTCGCCCTCGCCGAGCAGGTAAAAGTTTCCGAGATTGGGAAGCCTTTCTCTGCAATCGCATTGCCAAACGACCTTTTTGTCGGGAGTGACTTCAAAAACGGGAACGCCCTCTCCGTTATGCCCGTGTCCGAGCCAGTTTGTGCAGACGATATTTCCGTTTTTGCGGAGTTGTATTCCGAGCAGCCAGCAAATGTTGATTTCGGGAATGTCTTTGTTCGTCAGCGTCCAAACTTCGTTTCCGTCGGCGTCAAGTTCAAAAAGTCCCTCCATACACGAATATACAGTGTTTCCGTTCGGGCGGACAACCGCTCCGAAAGTGTCGGGACGGGTATCAAACTCTTTGACCGTTTTTCCCGTTTCGTCAAGAAAAACTATCTTCTTCGAGCCGGGAGACACTATCATATATGTTCCGTTTTCGAGTTTTCTTGCCGCGCGCATCGTTTCGTGTGGGTCGTCGCCTTTATAGTCGAACGGAACGGTTTTTATGATATTTCCTTTATCGTCTGTCTCAACGATTCTTTTCTGCCTCAATTCGCCGACGAGAACTCCGCCGTTTTCAAGCGGCTGACAGGTGAACACTTCATGCTCGGTTGTGTATTGAAACAGCGTTTTTCCGCTTCTGTCGATAATTCTCGCTCCGCTTCCGTTTTTGCCGTAATGGCAGAAGAGTATTCTGTCACCGGAAAGATGCCAAAGGTCAAATACGGTCAGTGCGGTGTCGATTTTCCAAACAACTTCTCCGCTTTCGTTCACTTCGACAAGTTCTTCCGTCTCGGTGTCCGTCGCCAGAAAAGAATATCTGTTTTCGCCTTTTACAGTCGTCATACAAAGCGTCCTTTATTCAAAATCGTAAGCCATGTTGAGTATGGTCATCAGTCCGTCTCTGCCTATCTTCGGTATGGACGGAAGATTGCCGTCCGCGTCGCAGCCGTGTGCGATAACTTCGTCGGCTATCTTGTCAAGATCTTCTTTCGGAACGTTTACGGATTTGAGATTGACGGGAACGCCGACTTCTTTGACAAACGCAACGAATTTGTCTATGCACTCGTCAGCAACGTCGATATCTTTTCTTCCTTCTCTGTCAAGTCTGAAAATTCTGTATCCGAGTTCAGCAAATCTTGCCGCTCTTTCATCATTCAGGTGCGCGGTATAGCGGAAGAACGCGGGCATGATAACCGCAAGCGTTACGCCGTGGTCAATGTCGTAAAGCGCAGAGAGAACGTGTCCTATCTGATGGCAGGGCGTGGGTGCTGCAAGTCCCGCTTGCAGATAGCCGTTCCAAGTCAGAGTGGAAGCCCATTGAAGCGACGCTCTTGCCTGAATGTCGTCGGGGTCTTTGAAGATCTTTCTGATAAGATCCATAACCGCCATGAGAAGTCCTTCGTGGCATCTGTCCTGAACAGGGGAGTTCTGGTCGCCGTTCAGATACGCTTCAAGAACGTGGGACATCGCGTCAACCGCGCCCGCAGCCATCGGGAACTTGGGAAGAGTTGCCGTTACGCAGGGATCCATTACGCAGATCTTCGGATAAAGAACGGGCGCCCAGATATACGCCTTTTCGTGCGTTCTGTCATTCGTTGCAACCGCCACATTGTTCGTCTCGGAAGACGTCGCGGATTTTGTCGGAATCATAATTGTGGGAAGCGTGTCCGTCGGGGGAACCGCAACCGCCTTATCGTGACGGGAAACAAACATTTTCCACGGGTCGCCATCGTATTTAACGCCTGCGGCTATCGCTTTCGCGGAGTCCATAACGCTGCCGCCGCCGAGTGCCACAACAACCTCAATGCCTTCTTTTCTGCACACACCGATCGCTTCTTCGATGTCGGAAAGACGCGGGTTCGGTTTTACCTTGAAAAATTCGGTAACGGTAACGCCCGCATCTTTGAAGCTCTTGTCGAGTTTTGCGAGCAATTCGTTGAAAAAGTCGTGAACGTCGTATGTAACAAGCATAGCCTTTGTTCCGTACTCTTTCGTGTATTTTCCTATATTCTCGGCTTCTCCGGGGCCGAAGATGATGCGGACGGGATTGTAAAGTTCAAAGTTAAGCATAAAACTGCCCTCTTTCATTGTTTTTTATTATATTGTTATCTTATCATTTATTATATGTTTTGTCAAGAGATATTCGCTTTTTTTCTTGACAAACGGGTTATTATATTGTATAATGTAAAGTAGAAAAAAATGTCGCGCGCAGACCGTTTGCGCCGACCGAAGGGCAATTCCCGAATACCGTCGAAAATGCGGATTTCGGGCGTTGTTTTAAGAAAAATACAATAACAGAGAGGTGTCCGATTATGCAGATGATAATCAACGGCGAGTACAGAGATTCGCGCTCCGGCAAAACTTTTGACAACATCAACCCATATACCGGCGAGCTTGTTTGCAAAGTCGCGAGCGGAACCGCGGAGGATTTTGAGGAAGCCGCAAAGATTGCGAAAGCGTCTCAACCCGCTTGGGCGGCAACCCCGTTTTACGAAAGAGCGGCGATAATCAAAAGATTTGTCGCTTACGTCCGTGAAGACCTTGAAAAGATTGCAAAAGTCGTGACCGCAGAGGGCGGAAAAACGATAACCGACGCAAGAGGCGAACTTGAGTGCCTTTGCATGGTTTTTGAGTCGTTTCTTGAAGCCGCGCGTCATCTTTACGGCAATTCCGTACCGCTTAACGCGGAGCCGAGAACTCAGGGCGACATTATTTTTACCGTCAGGGAGCCTATCGGCGTATTCGCCACGATCACCCCGTTCAATTTTCCCATAGAACTTTATGCTCATAAGGTCGCGCCCGTTATCATAACAGGCAACGCCGTTATAATCAAACCCGCGTCCGACACCCCGATGGCGGCTATGATGCTCACAGAACTTCTTCTCAGAGCAGGCGTTCCCGCAGGCGTTTGCCATTTCATCACGGGCAGCGGCAGAGAAGTGGGCGCTTGGCTTGCACAGACGACCAACATTGACGGCGTAAGCTTCACCGGTTCGACGCCCGTCGGCAGAGAACTTATGAAGGGCGGCGCACATAATCTTCAGCACGTCTTCCTTGAACTCGGCGGCAACGACCCCTATGTCGTTTTCGATTCCGCGGATATGGAAGTCGCGGTCAGAGAGGCTGTCGGCGGCAGGGTTTATAATGCCGGACAAACTTGCTGTGCGAATAAGAGATTTATTATTCAAAATACCGTCAAGGCTGAATTTACCGAAAAACTTATCGCGGCGCTGAAAGATGTTAAGATAGGCGACCCCGCAGATCCGGCGACCGCTATGGGCTGTCTTGTTTCCGAAAAGGCGGCAAAGGGTATAGAGGAAGAAATAAACAAGGTTATCGCAGACGGCGGCAAGCTTCTTTACGGCGGCAAGCGCAACGGCGCGTTCATCGAACCGACCGTTATTGAGGTTTCGAGAGATTCCGAAGTCGCAAAAGACCTCGAAATCTTCGGACCCGTGTTCCCGATAATCGGCTTCGACACATTTGACGAGGCGGTTGAGATAGCAAATCAGACTTCGTTCGGACTTGCTTCCGGCGTTATCACGCAGGACATCAACCTTGCGATGAAGTTCGCGAACAAGGTTCAGGCGGGAACGTGCGTTATCAACTCTTCGGGCAACTACCGCTCCGTTCATCAGCCGTTCGGCGGATACAAGCAGACCGGTATAGGCAGAGAGGGCACGAGCCATACTCTTTATGAAGTAACGCAGGAAAAATCCATCGTTATCAAGAATTGCCTGAAATAAGACAACGCTTTAAGGTGTAAAAAAATAAATAATATATTTGAGGTGAAATGCTTTGTTAAGCGCAGAAAAAATCCTTGAGTTAAAACTCAAAGCCAACGAGATAAGAAAAGAGACCGTGAAAACGATCGCTTCTATCGGCGTAGGGCATATCGGCGGCTCTCTTTCCATTGCCGACGTTATGGCTGTTCTTTACTTTGACGAGATGAAAGTTGACCCCAAGAACCCGAAATGGGACGGCAGAGACTGGCTCGTTGTTTCCAAAGGACACTCCGGTCCCGCAATTTACAGCACACTTGCTATCAAAGGTTTTTTTGACAGAGAAATGCTGTACACTCTCAACAAGCCCAACACGAATCTTCCGTCGCACTGCGATATGAGAAAAACTCCCGGTATCGACATGACGACAGGTTCTCTCGGTCAGGGCGCTTCCGCAGCCGCGGGTATCGCGCTCGGCAATAAAATGGACGGCAAAGACGGCACCTATACCTATCTTATCCTCGGCGACGGCGAGTCCCAGGAAGGTCAGGTTTGGGAAATGGCTATGTTTGCCGCTCACAGAAAACTCGGCAACCTTATCGGCTTTACCGACTACAACAAATTGCAGATAGACGGCGCGACCGACGATGTTTGCTCTCTCGGCGACATCGTTGCGAAATACAAGGCTTTCGGCTGGGACTGCGTAATGGTAAACGGTCATGACGTTGCCGCCATTCACGACGCTATCGAAGCCGCAAAGACCGTAAAGGACAAACCCTCTATGATAATCCTTGACACGATAAAGGGCAAGGGTATCTCCGCGCTTGAAGGCAAAGCAAGCTGCCATAACGCAAACATAAACGCGGAGCAATGCGCCGAATACGTTGCGGAACTTGACGCGGAAGCAGAAGCAATTAAGGAGGGCAAATAAGATGGGATTCAAAGTCAGAAATGAAGTCGTTGCGGAAAAGACCGCAATGAGAGACGCTTTCTGCCAGACCCTTATCGAACTGGCAAAGAAAGATGATAGGATCTGCCTTCTTGACGCAGACCTTATGGGTGCAATGGGAACAAAACCCTTTGCAAAGGAACTTCCCGAAAGAACCGTTGACTGCGGTATTCAGGAAGCAAATATGATAGGTGTTGCGGCAGGTCTTTCCGCAGAGGGAAAAATCCCGTTCGCTCACACGTTCGGTATCTTCGCAACAAGAAGAGCCTGCGACCAGATATTCGTATCCTGCGCTTATGCGGGACGTACCGTTAAAATAATCGGCTCCGATCCCGGCGTTACCGCAGCTCTCAACGGCGGTACTCACATGCCGTTTGAAGACCTCGGAATAATGAGAGGTATGCCCGAAGTAACCGTTATCGAGCCGACCGACGTAACCATGCTCAAAGATCTTCTTCCGAAGATAGCAGCCAAGCCCGGCGTTGACTATCTGCGTCTTGTAAGAAAATCCTGCGAGGCTATATACGAAGAGGGTTCTACCTTTGAAATAGGCAAAGCGAATGTTCTGCGCGAGGGTAACGATGTCGCAATTATCGCAATGGGTTACTGTGTGGGACAGGCGCTTATCGCAGCAAAAGAGCTTGAAGAAAAGGGTATCAAAGCGACAGTTATAGATATGTTCACTTTGAAGCCGCTTGACAGACAGGCTGTTATCGACGCCGCAAAGAAGACCGGCACTGTCGTTACCGTTGAAAACCACTATGTCAACAACGGTCTCGGTTCCGCCGTTGCGGAAGTTCTCTGCGAAGAATGCCCGACGCCGCTTATCAGACTCGGTTCTCAGGATAAGTTCGGTGAGGTCGGCAGCCGTGACTTCCTTGCCGCAAAGTTCGGTATAAATGCCGAGGCTATTGTCAAGGCTGCTGAAAAAGCGGTTGCAAACAAGAAATAAATCTGCATTTTATTATAACGATACAGCGTGTGCCGAGTCACACGCTGTATCAACGAAGAGGTAATCTGTATGAAATCTTTCAGAATAGTTCCCGAAATCAAGATGTGCGATACGTTCGATGAGTTTATCGCGAATTTCGGGCTTAACGAAAGAGACCTTATTTTGACGGACGGTTTTCTTCGCGATAATTTCGTTACCCCGAAAAATCTGCCGTGTCACGTTGTCGCGCAGGATGATTTCGGCGGAGGCGAGCCGTCTTCAACAAAAGTGAACGCCATATTGAAAGAGGTTTCGAAGTTTGATTATGACCGCGTTATCGCGATAGGCGGCGGCACGGCGATAGATATTTCGAAAATACTTTCGCTTGACGGCGTTGACGACCTGCTTGCCGTTTTTAAGGGCGAAAAACCCGCTGTCAGAAAAAGAAAACTCGTTATTATTCCCACCACTTGCGGCACGGGAAGCGAAGTGACGAATATTTCGATAGTTGCTTTTGAGGAATTGAACACGAAGTTCGGACTTGCAAAAGACGAACTTTATGCGGACACGGCGGTGCTTTGCCCCGAATTCCTGAAAGGGCTTCCGTATAAAGTATTTATTTTCAGTTCCGTTGACGCGCTTATACATGCGATAGAAAGTTATCTTTCTCCGAAAGCAAGCGATATTTCGCGTTTCTTCTCCGTTGAGGCGATAAAACGTATTCTCGGCGGTTATGTTGAAATGCGTGAGAAGGGCGCGGAACACAGAAAAGAAATCATGGATTCGTTTGTCCTTGGCAGTACCTATGCGGGTGTTGCATTCGGAAACGCGGGGTGCGGACTTGTTCATGCAATGTCTTATCCGCTCAGCGGAGAGTATCATATCGCGCACGGCGAGGCAAACCACAAAATGCTTATGAGCGTGCTTCATTATTACGATAATGCGCTCCCGAACGGCGATATAAAGAGCCTTTATTCGCTGTTTGCCGAAATCCTCGGCTGCGACGAAAAAGATGCGCTCAATGAATTTGAAACGCTTTTCAATTCGCTGATAGAAAGAAAACCGCTGTCCGCTTACGGCGCAGACGAAGCAAAACTCAAAGAGTTTGCCGCACAGGTCGTCAAAACTCAACAGAGACTGCTTGCGAATGCGTATGTTCCGACAAGTGAAGAACAAATGGCAGAGATTTACAGACCCGTTCTGTAAACGTATTTATATAAGAAAGAGATGAACGGTATGAAAGCCATAAGAAAACTTAAAGAGGGCGCGGGCTTTGTCGAAATGTGCGATATTCCCGAGCCGAAATGCGGAAAAACCGATGTCAAAATAAAGGTTGAAGCAGTCGGAATCTGCGGAACCGACATTAAAATAGAACACGGCACAACATGGTCGAATCCTCCCGTAACGCTCGGTCACGAACTCAGCGGCGTTGTTGCGGAAGTCGGCGAAGATGTAAAAAGCGTCAAAGTCGGCGACAGAGTTGTTACCGAAACCGGCAACATTGTTTGCGGACATTGCTACTATTGCAATACCGGTAACTTCCTTATGTGTAAGGACAGACTTTCGATAGGCTACGGCTGTGACGGCGGTATGGCGCAGTATTGCGTTGTCCGTGAGGCTATTATACATAAGCTTCCCGATTCCATTCCGTTTGATGCAGGTTCTCTTTGCGAGCCCGCCGCAGTTTCCGTTCACGCCGTTTACGACGCTGTTCCCGTTATCCCGACCGATGTTGTCGTTGTAGAGGGCTGCGGTGCGATAGGTCTTCTTGTTGCTCAGCTTGTAAAGGGCTTCGGTGCGACCGTTATCATAACGGGACTTACAAATGACGCTCTTCGCCTTGAAACTGCCAAGAAACTCGGTATCGACTATGCCGTTGATATTCAAAAAGAGGATGTTGCTGCGCTTGTTGACAAACTTACAGGTGGTATGGGAGCGGATATCGTTTACGAATGCTCCGGCGCAAAGGCAAGTATCCGTCTCGGTATGTCGCTTTTGAAGAGAATGGGTGCGCTTGTTCAGATAGGTCTGACAGCAAAAGATGTTGAGATTGAATACTCACTTCTTACGGCGCGTCAAATCAAACTTGTCGGCACATTCGGTCATAAATGGCAGAGTTGGGATACTGCGCTCAAACTTATGCAGCAGGGCAAACTCAACTGTGACGCTCTTATAACCCATCGTTTCAAAATGGATGATTGGAAAGAAGCGTTCGGAGTTGCCGACCGTGCAGAGGGTATCAAGGTCGTAATTTTCCCGAATAAGTAATTAAAAAGGGTAGGCTGCGTATTTTTCAGCTTATATATAAGAAAATCCCCCGTCGCTCAAAACGAGCGGCGGGGATTTGCGCTTATTTGTAAGAAATCTCTGTTCAGAATTTCAGTTCAAAAATTCCGCCGTCGAAAAATATCGGTTCTCCGTTTTCGTCCTTATAAAACGACACTTTTTCCGTGCCGACATTTTTGAAGCCGAGCGCGGACAACAGGTGAACGGACGGCGTGTTGTTTATTGCCGTTCCAGCAAAAAACGTTCGTACACCGTGTTCTTTGAACTGCTTGATTAAGGCAGAGAGGCTTTCTTTTGCGTACCCATTGCCGTGATACGCGGAGTTGAAAGCGTATCCTATTTCATATCCGTTTTCACGAGCGTTGAACGCCGCATAACCGATAACTTTTTCACCGAGAAGTATTGAAAAAAACTGATGTTCGACGTTGTTGTTTGCCTGCGCCCACCGCGCTATTCTTTGTTTGACATCTTCTTCGTTCGTTGAGTGCGGTACATCGTATTGTGCGTACGGAGATTTTGAAAAGTCAATCCATATTTCGCGAATGTCGCGCCAATCGTCTGCGGCGGTTTTTCTTATCGTAAGGCGATTCGTTTTTACCCGAATATCAATGTTGCGAAGACTTTCGAGCATCTCAAATCTTTCTTTTGATATTTTGTAATATCGGAAAATGCCCTCTTCTTTTATGAATTCAAATCCGACTTTTTCAAGAACGTGTTGGCTTCGTTTGTTTTTCAAAACAGCATCTGCGAAGACTGTTTCAAGTCCGAGGTCTCCGAACGCATATTGTAACATAAGTCTTTCCGCAAGAGTTCCGTAACCTTTGTTTTTACAGCGGTCGTTTTGCAGGTGAACAGACAATTCTCCGCGCTTTTCTGCTGTATTTATATGCTTAATGCATATTTCTCCGATAGGGCGTCCTGCTTCTGTGATGATGAATGCTTTGCGTGTGGTATCCGCAGATATCCTTTCAAAGTATGCATTCACTTTTTCTTCATCATAACGGTATTCGGAAAACTTTGACATATCCATATAAATATCGGAATCGCTCTCAAAGTCTTTGAAATACTCTCTTATCAAATCTTGTGTGATTTTTTTTAATTCAATCATTTTTCAGTGTCCTGAACATTTTTATATGTTCAATTCCCGCTTCTTCGTAGACATTGCCTTCTGTGACAAATCCCATGATTTCATAAAATTTACGGGCGTGCGCCTGCGCGCTTATTTCCACCGTGTCGGCGTCAAAGACGTCTTTTGCGGCTTGCAGCGCGGCTTTTACCACCGCCGCCCCGAGTCCTTGTCTGCGTTTTGCCGCAACGATGCGTCCGAAAGAAACTTCATCGTGCAAAACGCCTTTCGGCAACATTCGCAGACACGCTTCCGTGCCGTTTTCGTCGGTCAGAAAAATGTGATATGCAACCTTATCAAATCCGTCAAGGTCGGGTTCGGAACATCTCTGTTCAAACGTGAAAACACGTTCTCGGAGTTGAAGTATGCCGTAAAGTTCTTCGGGGGTGAGTTCGTTAAAATGTTTGACCGTTGCTTTCATCTTTGTTCTTTCGGTTTTTCCTTTGCGGTTACAACCGCAGTTGTGTAGTTTACGTATATAACTTTTCCGGGGCGCGCGCCGCTCGGCTTTTTAACGTTTTTGACTTCCGTATAATCGACTTCGACCTTTGCGCCCGCATCTGCGGAACTGAATGTCGCAGCAAGCACGGCTGCTTCTTCAAGCGTTGAATCGGGCGGCGTCTTTCCGTCCGTCACCACAACTACATGGCTTCCCGCATAGTTTTTGATATGGAACCAAATATCGTGCTTGTCTGCAATTTTCAGCGTCAAAGCGTCGTTTTGGAGATTGTTTTTGCCTACAAGAATTGTGAAGCCGTCGGTGGACTTGTATTCGGAAGGTTTGCAGGTCTCGGTTTTTTTCTGCTTTTGAAATTTTTGCTTTCCTCGCTGTTTTGCATAGCCCTGTTCTGACAACTCTCTGCGTATTTGTCCGAGTTCCGCAACGGAATCGGCATTTTCCACCGAACTGCGGACGGATTCGAGGTATTCTATCTCCGAAAGCGCTTCGGGAATCTGTTCCGCAAGCATTTTTTTTGCCGTTTGCGCCTTTTTGTAAAGTTTATAATACTTCTGCGCGTTTGCGGTGGGAGAAAGCCTCGGGTCGAGCTCCACGGTGCATTCAGTCGGCTCTTCCGCATAATAATCCACAAGACGCGCCGTTTTTTCTCCGCCTTTAAGCAGATACATATTCGAGGTTATAATATCGCCGTAACGCTTGAATATGTCGGCTTTTTCACATTCTTTCAGTTCGCCCCGCTGCGCTTCGACCTTGCGGCTCAAACGGGAAATGACGGTTGCTATAAGCCTTGTCATATCCGAGGACGAACGCTTGATATGCTCCGCCGCCGCTTTGACGGAAAAATATCTTTCCACGGCTTCGGACGCGCTTATTTCGCATATCTTTTTTGCCGCCGAACCGTACTGCTCTATGTCAAAACAATAGTATTCAAGCGGCTTGTCGGAGTAAAGAAAAACGGGAGAAAAACGCTCGCTTTTAATATTATCGCGTAATTCGGTCAAAAATCCGACGAGTTTTTCAAACTCCCCGTCCGAAAGAGACGCGATGTCCGTGTCCGTCGCGCCCTTGCACCTGAACGCCGCTTCGCGTCCGAGCAGGGGAGCGACACCGAGAAATTTTTCGCATATACGCTTGTCTATGCGCCCCGCACGTTCCCTTTCAAGCGTGCTTTTGATGTCTGCCGAAAGCAGATCTTCTTTGTCCTGTGACGGCGGAAGCGTATAAGTCAGCCCCGGGAGAATCTGTCTTTTCTCCGATGACGAAAAATCCACCTGATGAACCGCATCGTAAATTTTGCCGTTCTCGTCCGTGAAAACTATATTGCTGCAACGCCCCATGATTTCTATCGTGAGACGGTTGGTCACGGTTTCGTAAAGCTCCGTGCTGCATTCAAAATCAAGATGAAGCACTCTTTCAAGCCCCGGCTGTGACGCTCCGATAAACTTCGCGCCCGTCATCCTTTTGCGCAGAAGCATACAGAAATTCGGCGCGACAGGAGGATTCTCTTTTTTCGTCTGCGTCAGGTGTATTCGCGCCTGCGAGGGGTTGGAGGAGATCAAAAGCGTTCTGTTGACGTTGCATTTGTTTGTCTTGTCAAACGCTCTGAATCTTATATTTATTTCGTCGCGCTCGGGCTGGGTTATCTTATCAACCTTGCCGCCCTCAAGTTTTTCGTTCAATTCCGCGCAAATGCTGCGGAGCATTATTCCGTCAAAAGCCATATTACACCGTTAAAATGCTGTCCCCGTGAACCGAGGAAACTTCAAATTTTACATCGGGAAGCCTTTCCGAGAGTTTGTCCCGAAGAGCCTGTACAACGGGATTTTCCGTTGCGAAGTGTCCTGCGTCGATAAGGTTTATTCCGATATTTTTCGCGTCGAGGAACTGATGATATTTCACATCTCCCGTCACGAATGTATCCGCGCCCGCTTTGAGCGCGTTTTCAATGTCGTCCGCTCCCGCGCCGCCGATAACAGCAACTTTTTTGACCGCTTTTTCCGCGTCCGCGTATCTGACGCAGTTTGCCGTCAGCGCGTGTTTCACTTTAATCGCATAATTGTGTATGTCCGTTGCCCTCGGAAGTGTTCCCATTCTGCCTATCGGAAGTCCCTCTCCGTCATACAATATTTCAATATCGCCTTCGACGCCGACGAGCCGTATAAGCAGGTCGTTGACGCCGCCGTTTGCGCAGTCAAGGTTTGTGTGAGCGCAAATCGCACAAAGCCCGTTTTTCATCAGTCCGTAAACGGGGTTTTCGGGGTGAATGCTTTTCAGGGGTCTGAAAATAACGGGGTGATGGGAAATTATCATCTGTGCGCCTATCGCTTTCGCTTCGTTTATGACTTCGGGCGTGATGTCAAGGCTGACAAGAGCAAAGTTTATATCGGCATTTTCGTCGCCGACAAGAAATCCGGGATTATCGTATGATGCGTGAACTTCAAACGGCGCGATCTCATCTATCGCCTTGTATATTTCTCTTGCTTTCATATCTCTTTTTCCAACCTCTCGCATATTTTTCTTTGTTCCGCTATGGACTCTTCGTCTTTGTTCTCTGCTTTTTCAAGTCCGTTCAACCTCTTTTTGACCGCTTGCAGAACCTTTTCTTTGTATTTTACCGCATCCGAATCCTTCTTTGCAAGCAGGGGAGCGGAAATATATATTTCAACGGCTTCCGTCGGCTGTATTTGCTCCGACTTTACCGCTCTGATAACGCTGTAAATACGCTTGTCTTCGCTTACCGCAACTTCATCTTCGATAAAAAAATTGTTGTTGTAAAGGAACTTTCTCAATTCCTCCGCTTTTGACATCGGTTGCAGTATCACGGTTTGCCCGACGGGCAGGGGTTTTTCCTGCAATATCTGCGCGATTGTTTCGCCGCCCATTCCCGCAATCGTTATGACGTCGCAGCTTTCGTTTATGCTTTTCAGACCGTCGCTCAAAACGGTCGCTATCCTGTCAGTTTTTCCGAGGTGCTTTTCTATGTATTCTTCCGCCCTGCTCAAAGGACCTTTTGCGATGTCGGCGGCGATACATTTTTTGCATTTGTTTTCCGATATAAGAAATATTGGCAGATATGCGTGATCCGTGCCTATGTCGGCAACCGTTCCACGGTTTTCTATCATATCCGCAATGCATTGAAGTCTCGGTGTCAATGTCGGTTTCATAACTGTTTTGCCGCAAAAGGCGGCGCTTTCTTTATTTTTTCGCCTTTGAAATTTCGGTCACTGTCGCCGTTTTGTTTTCGACGCGAAAGCTTATCTCATATTCCGCGAAAGAGAACCCGTAAATTCTTGCAGCGTCATCCTGATATGACGGACGCGGGTCTTCCGCAAGGATTTCTTTTATAACCGAAAGGATTTCGGGGTCAATGTCTTTTTTCGCGGCTTCGGGTATTTGTACGGCAAGTTCGTGATCTTTCTCTCTGTCGGAAAAGCCTCCGACGGCATTTTCAACCATATCCGCGTGCGGTATATACGGTTTTATATCATAGACAGGCGTTCCGTCCTTCATATCAACGCCTCCGACGGTCAAGATAGTTCCGAGCTTTTCATCTTTTTCGATTTTTTCAAGTTTTACGCAGGAAAGTCCGATAGGATTCGGTCTGAACGGTGAACGCGTCGCAAAAACGCCGACACGGACATTTCCGCCGAGCCTCGGAGGACGCACCGTAGGACTGATTTTTTCCCTCTCGTTTTCCGAAAAACCCCAAATCAGCCAAAGATGTGAAAACTCTTCTATTCCGCGTATGAAATCGGGGTCTCGGAACTCTTTTTCGAAGATTATCCGCCCTTTTAATCCGGGCACTCTTCCGCTTTGCCGGGGAATGCCGAATTTTTCGGGAAAATCGGTTTTTATATATGCGATGGGCTTTAATTCCATAACAAAGCAACTTTCATATTAAAATAACGGCGGACAGACGCTTTCTGCCCGCCGTTTTTTCTTTTAGCCTATAACTTTATTGAGCGCTTCAACAAGCTCGTCAACGTCGATGCCGTGAACTTCGCTTGCGCACTCAATGCTTTCGCCTCTTGCGGAGGGACAGCCGAGACAATGCATGCCGAAAGCCATAAACGTCTGCGCGGTTTCGGGATGAGCGTCAAGAACTTCGCCTATAAGCATATCCTTGTCTATCATTATTTTTCCTCCTCTCGCGGGAGACCTTTCGGAAAGAGCCTTTCCTTTCGGTCGTCCGTGATTGTTTTTTAATGAAGTTTCGGAAGACTTGCCGCCGCAACGGATTGTCCGACACGTCTGGACGATTCGTCGGGAATGTGAAGCTTCAACGTCTTCGCAAGGTCGGCAAAATCCGTGTCAAGCACTTCGTTCGCCTTGTCAAGGATGATGTTTCCGCCCTCGCCCGAGGTAACTCTTCCGAGTATAAGAACGTGTTTAATGTCGTAGAACAACGAATAGTATGCTATCGCATAGCCGAAATATACGCCGATGGTCTCGTAAATCTGCGCCGCTCTCTTGTCGCCCTCCGCATGAAGCTTCTGAACAACTTTGAGTTTTTCGGCAGGGGACAGCGTCGGGTCAAGTTCAATACCCGCCGCGGGAGCAAGTTTGATGACAGCGTCCTGCGAGAAGTATTTAACGCCGCAGCCGTAATCGCCCGACCACTCGTCAACCATAGCGTCTTCGCAATAGTCCGCGGGAACGAACGCAAGTTCGTTGAGCCAGCCCGTAATGTTGCCGTTGAGGTCAACGTATCCGCCCGCTTCGCTTGTGCCCATCGCTATACCGAGAACGCCGTTGTCGTCAAGGTTCATCGCGCCTGCAAGAGCGGTAACGTCGCCGTCGTTTGCAACAACTACGGGAACGTCGCCTATTTCTTTTGCAACGTCGATGTACATATTCTTGACTTTCTTATCAAAGTCCTCTTTCGGAACTTTGAGGAACAGGGAAGCGACCATTATGCGGTTGTCAACATAAACGCCCGCCGAGCTTACGCCTATTGCGTCAACTCTCGGCATGTGCGACGCCGCTGTTTTCATCGCGTCAAGAATGCCCTGATAGTGATAGTCCGGGTCGGAGTTCGTCTTCGGGAACCAAACGACTTCCTCCGAATAAACGGGTTCGCCGTCTATGACCGCGCTGACCTTTCTGTCCGAACCGCCCGCATCGAAACCGATACGGCAGCCGTCAAGATGTCTGCCTACGGGCTCGGAATTTTCGTGCGTTTCGGGAACTTTGTCAAAATCAACGACTTCAACGCAGAACGGACGCTCGTAAACCGTGCTCATAAAGTCAACGTCAAACGCGCGCAGACCGTTCTTCGTATACGCCTCTTTAATCTTTTCTCCGACAATCTTCGAGCCGCCGATAATTATCTTCCAACCGCCTCTGACCCAAAGCAGGGACTTGGTCAGTCTTTCGATAAACTTGAAGTTCTCGTCGTCGTGACCCGTTCCGTCTTTGAAAATCTTTGTCTTAAAGGTCGAAATATGACCGTTATCTCTCTCCACGCTTATCGCTATGTCCTGCGCGCCTTCTTTTTCCGCTGACGCAAGAAAATCGCGAACAACGAGAGCCATGGGCTGAAACTGCTTGTCTAAAACTGCCTTTACCATTTGAATTATACTCTCTTTTCTGAAATTACTTCGTGACGGTTACTTTTTTAAGTCCTCTCGGAGCGTCGGGATTTCTGCCCTTGACGTTTGTCAGATTCGATGCAAAAAGCTGCGCAAACGTCGCAAAACCGAACGCCGCTATCATATCGTTGCCTTTTGAATCGGGGATTTTGAAACTTACGGTTCCTTCCGCGAGAAGCTCGTCGTCGTCGGAAACCATAAGCAGATCCGCTCCAGCACCGTGAAGTTTTTCAATCATCTTTTTAGCGTCTTCCTTAACGGGACCGCCGGGCATATACATAAATACGGGCATACCGTCGTCAACCATGGCGAACGGACCGTGGTGGAAGTCGGAGATGGGATATCCCTTTGCGCGGACATAGTTCGTTTCCTGGATTTTCAAAGTGCCTTCAAGGGCGAGGGGATAGTTAATACCTCTCGAAAGAATGAAGCACTCGTTCATAAATCTGTATCTCTTTGTGAGCTCTGCAATCTCGTCGTTTTTCGCAAGCACCTGTTCAACGTATTCGGGAACGGTTTGAAGCACTTTCAGCCCCTCTTCATCGCCCGCCCACATGCAGGCGAGATTCGCAAGTATGTAAAGCTGAGTGCCGAATGTTTTTGTTGCGGCAACGCTCTTTTCTTCGCCCGCGTCGCAGTAAAGGTGATAATCAGCCGCGTTCGCAAGTAACGAGCCGAGCGTGTTTGTTACGGTCAGGGTAACGGCTCCGCTTGCCTTTGCCTGCTTGATAACTTCGTTTACGTCCGCTGCCGCGCCCGACTGCGAAATACCGATTACGAGCATGCCCTTGTAATTGATTTTGCCGCCGTAAAGGGTAGCGGTGGAGCAGGCCGAAAGACCCACGGGGATACCCGCTTTGGATTCAAGCAGATACTTGAAATAAATACCCGCGTGATCGGAAGTTCCTCTTGCGGCGATGATAACATTGTTGACGTTCGATGCTTTCAGCTGCGCAACGAGTTTTTCGAGCGTCTCCTTATTATAATCGTAGCATTCTCTGAGCGCGCGCGGCTGCTCAAAGATCTCTTTTTGCATCAGTGTCATGAAAAATGCACTCCTTATATTAAATAAAGTATTATTCTTCGCTTTTTTTATCCGCTCCGCCGCCGCGTACCGTCTGCGCGTTTTTCGGGCAGAACGGGTCGATGGCTTTGCCGAATATCGCTTTTGCCGAATACGGATTTCTGTTCGTTTTCGGTTTATCCTGTTCATTTCCCGCTCTTGCCGAAAATGAAATGAAAAACGTCCAAAAAATTATTCCGAACAGCCATATTCCGACAGCTCCGACAGCCCACCACACGGACAGTTTTATCCAAAAATGGAGAACGAGAAGTATCGCGGCCGGAAGCAGCCATGTCAGGTTAAGGATAAGATTCAGGAGCACGGCAAGGAAAAAACCCTGCCTCGCGTCTTTTGTTTTCATCAAAAACCCCCTTCTTTTTCAGTCATCGGATTTATCCCTCCGGATCGGGAGACGGAGGTTCCGGTTCGTGCGAGGTCTCCGTCGGCGGTTCGGTTGGATTCTGCTCGGTGCTCGGCGGCTGCGTCGGTGCTTCGGGATCTTCATTCGGATCCGTTGTCGGTTCTGCCCCTCCGTGTCCCGTGCATATTCTTGAGGGCTGCGTTCCTTCTTTATAGAAAGTAAACGCCGTGCATCCCGCGCAATACGCGCCGGGGAGCATGCCCGTAACAGTGCAGTAAGACTCCCATACAAGACCTGCGGGCTGCTCGAACTTGCCCGAGGTTATGCCCTTCGCCTGATGGATTTTCGTCATCACCGCGCCCCATATCTCGGTCTGCATGGCTCGTCTTGAAGAAACGGGATGATTGTAATCGTATCCCCACCAGATACCCGCAAGATAATACGGCGTATATCCGATAAACCAGCGGTCGTTGTAGTAGGACGTCGTTCCGGTTTTGCCGGCGGTCTCAACTCCGTAAACCTTTGCTGATTTTCCGAAATATGTTTCCGCAACGACGTTTTGAAGCGTGTAAGTCATCAGATAAGCCGTCTGCTCGGAATAAACCGATTTTTTGGAAACGTCTTTTTGCAGAACGGTCTTGCCGCTGTACGATTCCACTCTCGTATAGGAGCGGGAATCCGTAAAGTTCCCTTTGTTCGCATAAACGGAGAACGCCCTTGTCATTTCAAGCACCGTGACGCCCTTGCTGAGCGCGCCGAGCGAGAGAGGCGCAAGACCGCTTTTATCGTTATCCTGAAGCCCCGAAAGTTTAAGCGTGTCTTTCGCAAAATTCAAAACGGTGGAAAACGTGCCGTCGCTGTCCTGCTGAAGCTTCAAAACGCGTACCGCAGGAGGGTTGTATGAGTTCGTGAGCGCCTTGTAGATGCTCATATCTCCGTGATATCTGCCGTCCGCGTTTGCGGGCCAGTCCTTGCCGCCGTATTTCATAACGGGCGAGTCTTCGATAATGGTTCCGAGCGTTACGAGGTTTTCTTCAAACGCTCTGCCGTAAACCGTAAGAGGCTTCAGAGCAGAACCCGGCTGACGCACCGCCTGCGTGGCTCGGTTGTAGCTGAGTTTGCCTGTTTTTTCGCCTCTGCCGCCGATAAGAGCGACAATATCTCCGTTCGTCGGGTTCATAATAACCATCGCAACTTCGGGATATTCGTATTCGTCTTTTTCTTTATTGTAGTACCGTTCGTTTCCGAGATTGTCGGGGTTTGAGATATAATCCTCGAGAATATCCTGAACGTCGGTCTGGATAGTCGAAAAAATCTTCAAACCGCCGGTATAAATCTTACTGACGGCTTCGCTTCTCGAATAATTGTTCTTCGACATCAGATCCGAAACGACTTCTTCAAAGATTGTATCCGTCGCGTAAGACCAGCTTTCTCTGTCCTTGTCGTCGGTTTTCAGCGATCTGTCACGCAGGACGAGCTTTGCGGTTTTGTATTCGTTATATTCGCGCTCCGTTATCATATCCTGCTCGAACATATAATGAAGCGTCAGATTTCTTCTTTCAAGATTGTTTTCGGGCTTCGTGTACGGGTCGTAATAGCTCGGCGCGTTCGTAATGCTTATCAGCGACGCGGCTTCGACAACGGAAAGATCCGAGGCGTCCTTGCCGAAATAATACTGCGACGCGGTCTGAACGCCGTATTGATTGTTTCCGAAATAAACCGTATTCAGATAAAATTCGAGAATTTGCTCTTTTGAATAATTGCGTTCAAGATACATCGCACGAAGCATTTCCTTGATCTTTCGCGTCGGGGAGTTCTCGTTGTCGCCCGTAACGTTCTTTATCAGCTGCTGCGTTATCGTCGAGCCTCCGTCAAGTCCCGCCGTGCTCGTATGCGTCAGTTTCGCCGCGGAATATCCGATAACCGCTTTTGTCGTTCGTATAGGGTCAACGCCCATGTGCACATAAAAACGCTTGTCTTCTATTGCAACGATCGCGTTCTTTATGTTTTTGCAGATCTCGTCCGAGCCGACCCATGTTCTGTGTTCGGATGAATACAGCTTTTGATATTCGACATATTCGCCGTTTTCATCCAGCGCGTATATAACCGAGGACTGGTTTATATCCCTGTCCTCGAATTTTTCGAGAAGGCCCGGCTCCGTGTAGGCATATATAAAAGTGACGGCGATACCGAAAACAATGATGCCGACGACCGCACAGATAAGCCCCACGTGAGCGAAAAAACTCAGAAAGCCCAAAAGGATACGCACGGGAAGAGGCTTCTTCTTCGCATATTTGTCGGGGTTTTTCTTGTACATCGGCATTCCGTATTTTTGCTCCATACGCGCGATGTCTTTTGAAGTCACGCGTTTTTTTCTTTTCGGTCTGCTCCTGTCTAATCTGTCTCTTTCGGACATTTACATTCCTCCGTTATCAACGTGGTTGAATATTTCCGTTCTTTCCTATTATATCACAGACTTCCGTTTTTTTCAAGTATTATGTATAATAAATAATATGAATAATCCGTTACAAGCGCATTATGATTTGATTAAACACCGATCCGGTCGGACGTTTTTGCGCGACGATCCTGTAAAAAAGCCGTCAATACATTGTTTCGGACGCGTTTTGAGGCATTGAAATCCAAACAAATTGTAAAAAAATAAAATCAAAAGTGAGCAAATCGGAGCAAATCGAAGAAAAACGGCGAAAATAAGAGTATTGGCTCGGAGAATTAAATTAAATCGAGATCGGGTATTGACAAGGCGAGGGTTTTGTGGTAGAATATTTGAGCGTGGTGAAGATCCGCGTTAATATGTTGTGTTTTTTAATTTATCTTATACGGAGGAAACTCAAATGGCTACATTTATGGCTAACGCGTCCAACATCGAGCGCAAGTGGTATGTTATCGACGCCGCGAACAAGCCGATGGGCAGAACCGCAACCGTTGCGGCAACCCTTCTCAGAGGCAAGCACAAGGCGACGTATACGCCGCACGCCGATTGCGGAGATTTTGTTATCGTTATCAACGCCGACAAGGCGGTTCTGACCGGTAACAAGCTTGAAAAGAAATATTACAGACATCACACGGGTTGGGTGGGACACCTCAAAGAGGTTAAATACTCCACTCTTATGAGCAAAAACCCCGAGTTCGCATACGAGCTTGCCGTTAAGGGTATGCTTCCGAACAATGTTCTCGGAAGAAACGCTCTCAGAAGACTTCGCATCTACAAGGGCGATGCTCATCCGCACACCGCTCAGCAGCCTGAAGTTTGGAACATCGACTAAGGAGGAACGGAAGAATGTACGAATCTAAAAAGCCCTATTTTTACGGAACAGGCAGAAGAAAGAAGTCCGTTGCTCGCGTAAGAGTTTACGAGGGAACCGGCAAAATAACCATTAACGGCAGAGATATCGACGATTATTTCGGCCTTGAAACTCTTAAACTCATCGTTCGTCAGCCGATGATGCTCACCGATACTCTCGGCAAGTACGACATCGTTGCCACCGTTGTCGGCGGCGGCGTTTCCGGCCAGGCGGGCGCGATAAGACACGGTCTTTCCAGAGCCCTTATCAAGCTTGACGCCGATATGCGTCCGACCTTGAAGAAGGCTGGACTTCTTACAAGAGACCCGAGAATGAAGGAAAGAAAGAAGTACGGACTCAAAGCCGCAAGAAAAGCTCCGCAGTTCTCAAAGAGATAAGTTTACGGTGTTTTGTCCGAAAATTCTTTCGGAAAAGCTGCTTTCATATATTTGCGTATGTGTGATAAATCACGGAAGGAGTTTGAATTATGGCGCTTAAAGATGATTGGAAAGAAACCGGCAAAGATCTCGGCCATGCTTTCAAAAACCTCGGCAAAACCATCATTCGTTCCGCTTCAAAGGGCATAGATGCCGCCGAAAAGTGGGCTGCGGAGGATGATAAAGAACATACCGAAGAAAAGAAAGAGTCGAATACTGACGAGACCGGGAACAACGGTTGAGTGAAAAAACAGAAAAATTCCCCGAAAACCGAGGTTTTCGGGGATATTTTTTTGCTGCGCTCCGTGTTCGGAAAGCGCTTTTATTTTTGCGGAGACTTTTATCTTATCTTTCTTCCTTCAAGATAGAATCTTTTGTCCTGCGCGTGCCCCATTGAAAATGTTTTTCGGGGAAGGGCGCCGTCGAGAACAACTGTTCTGAAAAGCTCGTCTTTTGTCATCGTCGGAACCAAAAATCCGATATTTTCGGGGTTTTTGCAGAGCCTTTCAACTTCTTCGTCGCCGTGAATATAATCAATCGTTCCTGCTTCTTTTTTCAGATAATCGTCAAGAAAAGCCTGAAGTGAACCGACCGCAAGGTTCGATTTTTCGTCCGTGACGGAAACGTACTGTTTGTTACCGTTTGAAAGCATTACGAAAACTTGTCTGCCCTCAATGTCTTTCGGCGGCTGCGGCGTTATTGATATATCATTGAAAAAGCCTGCCAGAGCAACGGTTATTTTCGTTGCGTCCGCTCCGAAAACAACTCTGTGAATGGGCTCGAATTTGAGCGATTCGTCGTGCAGATTCACAACCTCGACAAGCGCGTAGCGCGCGGGGTGGCTTTCCGCTTCCTCGGGCGTGAGATTGCTTTTTATTTCGTTCCAGCACGTTTTTGCCGTTGCGAGCGAATGATTTCCGTCGCCGACGGCGAATACGAGCGGCTTTCTGCTTTTGAAACCGTATTTTTTATTGAAAACGGATTTGCTTCCGAGCCTGTCAAGCGCTTTCATCGCGTTTTGCGCGGCGTCGGTTCGAACTATCCGACCTTTGACGTGACCGCTCCGATGCATCAGGTCAAAATCATAAAGAAGCGCAAAGTCGGCGCTTTTTGCCGCGAGCGGTTCGATAACTGTTTTTTCGGGATCGTCGATGAGCAGCATAACGTGAGGAAATTCCAGCGGCGCGTTTTTTCGTATTTCCACTCTCGGCGGGATACGTTCAAGAACGGTTCCTTCCGTCGCCCGAACAAGCGTTTTCGCGCCTTTTTCAAAAGAATAATCTTCAAGATCCAGCTTTCCGATAAGTCCTTTTCTTACCGCCCCGTTTGAAAGGGTTCTTTCAAGGTAAATAAAGCTGTTGACAACGGTTTTGAATTTTCCCGTTTCAAGGTTTTCTTTCATTGTCGCGTTTACGGCTTCCGTTCTTTTTTCCTTTCCTCTTTTCGAAAGATATATCTCCGGCAGCGTCATGGAAAGTGTCGAGGGCGCGCTTCCGACAAGTTTTTTCGTTCTTTTCCAGTAGTTTTCATCTGATGTGTACTGGTCGCAGGCGACGACCGCCCATTTCATATATTCAAGACCGTCTGCGGGCAAAAGTATATCCGCGGGTGTAAATGTTTTCATCTGTCAGATACCTCCGTTTTTTCATCTTCCGAAATGCGTTGCCGCTTTTAATCATTTTAGCATATTGCAACGCGCTTTTCAAGACGTATGAGAAAAAAAATTGCGAAAAAACCGCTTTTCAAGGTCGTTCGGAGACCGCTGCCGCCGTTAATCCGCATCGCCGCGTTCGTATTATATCTTCACTTCCGGAAGTTTAATACATTTTCGGGCTTGCAATTTATATATATTTATGGTATAATAGCAAAAGCATTTATGGGGGAAACGGAAATGAGAATTGCAATTATAAGCGCAATGAGTTCTGAAATCGAAGCTGTTATAGATATTCTTGATAAAACCGAAAAGAAAAAGATCGGCGGCTCGGATATATATTCGGGCAAATATAAGGAAAATGAAATTATCTGCGCTGTCAGCTACGAGGGCAAGGTCAACGCCGCGGTGTGCGCGCAATCGGTCATTCTTCTTTATAAACCGGACGCGGTTATCAACCTCGGCGTCGGCGGCGGCATAGACCCGTCTCTGAAGCCGGGCGACGTCGTTGTTGCGACATCCGTCGTTCAGCATGACTTCAATTGCGAAAAACGCGGTTACGCAAAAGGGCAGGTGTGCAACTTTGAAACTCCGTTGATGAAATGCGACGACGGGATCCGCGAAAAGCTTTTCGACTGCGCAAAAGAAATCGACGGGATAACCGTTACGCAGGGTATAGTGGCAACAGGCGATCAGTTCGTCAGCTCAACCGCGACGGCGCGGCGAATCCGCAAAGAATTCGGCGCTTCCGTCGTTGAAATGGAAAGCGCCGCGATAGGGCAGACGTGTCTGCTCAACGGTATTCCTTTCGGCGTCGTTCGAGCCGTTTCGGACAACGGGGACGACTCCGCCTTCGGCAGCTTCGGCGATTTTCTTGAATTTGCCGTTGCAAATTCTGTTAAGCTGATAAAACGGTTTCTTGAAAAAGGAGGCGTTTGATATGGAAAAACCGGCAAAAAGAGAGGGCTTTCTTTTAGGTGCTCTGATGCTCTCCTTCTCGGGCTTGCTCGTCAAGATCTCGGGACTTGTCTTTCGCGTCGGAATAACCGGGCTTGTAGACCAGAACGACGCCGCGATGAGCCATTTCAGCGCGGCATATTCCGTTTATACCTTTCTGCTGTCTCTTGCGACTTCGGGCATCCCGATCGCCATTTCCGCAATGGTCTCAAAATCGCTTGCGCTCGGCAAATACAAGGATGTAAAACAGCTTATCAAATATGTAACGGTCATTTTTGTCGCGTTCGGCGGCGCCGTTACGGCTCTCGGTATGATTTTCGCGGGGCCGATAGCGAGATTTATAAACAACGACGATTCTTATTATTGTATGCTTTTGATAATGCCGTCGGTATTCTTCATCAGCGTCGTTTCCGTTTACAGAGGCTTTTTTCAGGGCTATAATAATATGAAGCCCACCTCGGTGTCGAATTTTGTCGACGCGATGATAAAGCTCATCGCGGGCGTCGGTATCGCGGCATACCTGCAGAAAAACGGTTATCAACCTCACATAATAGTCGCGGGCGCCATCGCGGGCGTTTCTCTCGGCGCGCTCGGCTCGTGTCTTTATATGTTTCTGCGTTATGTTTTCAGAAACAAGGATTACAGGATAACCGTCGCGCAGTTTATGGCTGACGAAGGCACTCCCCCGAAAAGCCTGATGAAAGAGTTTATGATGATAGCTCTTCCCGTCGCGCTTTCGTCGATAACCGTTCAGCTGATGGGGCTTATTGACACGACCGTTATTATCAACCGACTGAAAAGCTTTATGGACGAGGAACTCGCTCAGGCGGCATACGGCGCGTATTCGACCAAGGCAACCGCGATATTCAATCTTCCTTCTTTCTTCATAATAACGATAGGCGTCAGCCTTGTACCGTCCATTTCCGCGGCGTTTGCAAAGAAGGATTCCGTCCTTGTGAAAAGAACCGGCAACCTCGCCTTGAAATATTCGTCGATAATCGCTTTCGCGTGCGCGCTCGGTTTAAGCGCCGTTTCGCAGCCGACAATGCAGCTCATCTTTTCGGGATCCACTCCGCTTGCGGGCGAGCTGCTTGCCATCCTTTCGCTGTCGCTTGTCGCCGTCGGCTTCACAAACGTCACCACTTATATGCTGCAGGCGATAGGCAAGGCGTACCAGACAGTTGTTTCGACCGTCATCGGTGTTATACTTAAAAGCATATTGACTTTTCTTCTCCTCGAACCTCTCGGTATTTACGGCGCTCCGGTCGCCACGAACATCGCATATCCGGTTATGTTTATAATCAACCTGATCTATATTAAGAGGTATCTCGGCTTTGTTCCGAATTTTATTGATATCCTGCTCAAACCGTTTATCGCGGGAATTGCCTGCTGGGGAGCTGCATGGGGCGCGCTGAAACTGTTTGATATGTGGGGAATATCCCAAAAAATCGCGCTTTTTCCTGCGATTGCGGCGGGTGCGATTGTGTATGTTGCACTATTATTTATTTTAAAATTGGTCACAATCAACGAAATCAAGCAAGTTATGAAGAAAAAATAGAAAAAGCCTTGAAAAATGCGGAGATTTAGTGTAAAATATTAAGCATAAAGGGAATTTTTGAAACAAAAAATTTTTAATATATCAAAGGAGATTTTTGTTATGAACAAGAATGGATTGATCGCTGCCGTTGCCGAAAAGTGCGGTATCGCAAAGAAAGAAGCTGCCGAGGTCGTTGAAGCTACCCTCGACATCATCACCGAGTCTCTTAAAAAGGGCGAAAAGGTTCAGATAGTGGGCTTCGGATGCTTCGAAGTTCGTGAAAGAGCCGAGAGAGAGGGAAGAAATCCCCAGAATCCCGAAACGACCATCAAGATCCCCGCTTGCAAGGTTCCCGTTTTCAAGGCAGGCAAGGTTCTTAAAGACAGCGTAAAGTAATCAATTATTAACGTATGATAATTCCTATGCACCCACCGCATTGGGTGCATAGGAAACTGTCTTTTTTCGGTATACCTATGAGATTGGATAAATTTTTGAAGGTCTCGCGCCTTATAAAGCGGCGCACCGTCGCCAAGGAGGCTTCCGACGGCGCGCGCGTCAAGGTCAACGGCAAGACCGCGAAACCCTCGTGCGACGTCAAGGAGGGAGACCTGATAGAAATAACCTTCGGCAACAGAACCGTCGGCGTCGAGGTCGTTTCCGTGGCGGAACACGCTTTGAAGTCCGACGCCGCATCTATGTATCGCGTTGTCAAAGAAAATAACGAATAATATTTCCGTCCGCGTCATACTCTTTATCGAGGTGAATGCGTATGACGGAAGAACATATTGCAAGCTCCGTTGTTCTTGAAAACAGGGAAAAACTGACGGTAAGCGGCGTTACCGAAATAACGGCGTTTAATGAGGACAGGATAGAGCTTGACACCTGTCTGGGTCATCTTTGCGTCAGGGGCAAAGGAATGACCGTTACCGACCTTTCTTCCGAGACGGGAGAGGTCAGCGCGACCGGCTCTTTTTTGAGCGTCGTTTATACGGGCAGGGCGAAAGGCAAAAAATCTTTTCGCGAAAAGGTCTTCGGCTGATGGGATTTGACAATTCTTTTCAGTTGCTGCTGTTTTTGTATTCCTTGATTTTCGGAATCGCTCTCGGCGCTGTTTACACGGGACTGTCCGCTTTTCGTCTGTTTAAGCCTCCCTCTGCGCCGGCGCTGTTTTTTGCCGATTTTTTATATTTTTTGTTTTCCGCCGTTGCGTTTTTTGTGTTTGTGTTTGTTTTTTGCGACGGACAGATTCGGATTTTTGTTCTGTTGACTGTTTTTATCGGCTGGCTCGCCGAATATCTGACGGTGGGAAGCCTTGTGAAAAGACTTATAAAAAAGAAAAAGAAGAAAACATAATTTTTCCCGATAAGAGGTAAAAAGAGATGTTGAGTTTTAACGAAGAACCCGTAAAAATCGAAGAAGATAAGCGTAAGGCGAAAAAGTCGAGATCGAATGTTTTCGTCAGGCTGGTTCTCGCCGCCGTCGTTATCGGTCTTTCCGCCCTGGTTATTTCGATGCTTGCCGAAATTGCCGTTGATAATAAGGCGTGTGAGGAAAAAGACGCGGCTATCAGAGAGCAGAATATGAAAAACGCGGAGCTGGCGGAGATTCTCGACCCGACAAACGCAGCGGATTTCAATCGCGACATCGCGGAAAAGGAACTTGATTATGCCGACGGCGGAGAAAAGGTTTACGTTGCTCCCGATTCGGGAAAATAGATTAAGGAAGTGACGGAAAACCCGTCGGAATTCGGAGGAATTATCTTATATGGCAGTTGCGGTCGGTGATGTTGCGATCGGAAAAGTGACGAAAATTATGCCCTTCGGCGCGTTTGTCAGGCTTGAAAACGGTGAAAGCGGACTTGTTCATATTTCCGAAGTTTCATCGGGATTTGTCAAGGATATAAACGAAGCGCTCACCGTCGGACAGGAGGTTCGCGTAAAGATTATCGGTATAGATGAAAAGAACCGTATCAATCTTTCGATAAAAAAGGCTGACGAATCGCAGAAAGAGGCTTCTCCTCGTCCGAGAACGTCCGCGCCCGCGCCGGCATTTTTCCGTGAGAAAAAAGCGCCGGAGCCGCAGTCCTTTGACGATATGATTTCAAGATTTATGAAGGAGTCCGGCGATAAACTGAGCGATTTCAAGGATACAAAACGCACCCGCCCGAGAAGAAAATAGAGCGGAGACTATCAGCTTGCAGTCATTTATTCAAAAGTTGATTTGATATTTCGGATAAATTCAGGCGCACCGTTTTTATACGGTGTGCTATTTTTTTGCTCTTTTGCATAAGTATGTTTCAGAGAAAAATGTTTTCGGAGGTATATTTATGGCGCAGGAAAAGGATGAGTTTAAGAAACTGTCTGAAAAATACGAAAGCGAATTGATGAATTACTATCGCAAGCACGTTCCGACCGTTATTTCATATTCGGGTAATACGAGGAGCGTTGACCCTTCGGAATTTGAGAAAGACAGGATATCCGAACACCGCATCGGAACGAAAACAGACATTTCCGTGTTGTCGGAAAATGAAGCGGCGGGCGAACGGCAAGAAGAGATAGTGCATCTTGAAGAAGAGAATATCCCGCCCGAAAATTCTCCTGCCGACGAACCGACGCTTCCCATGAGCCCTTTGCCGGATATTGAGGACATTCCGCCGTCGGAAAACGGAAGCGGAGACAATATGCGTTCAAGAGGTTCGTCTTCAACTCAAACGGAGCGCGACAACAGACCGCCGCAGGAGCAGGGAACAGGCACGGGCTTTATCAAGGTCGCCGTTTCAACTGCGCAGCAGGCGGTTCCTCTGCCCGGCTGTAAGGTCGCGATTTCAAGCGGAGAAACGCAGATTGATTTTTATGCCGAATATGAAACCGACCTTTCGGGCAATACGCCCGTTGTTTCCGTTCCCGCGCCGAGCCGCGACCTTTCGCAGTCTCCCGGAGGGAACGTCAGACCTTATTACAGATATAATATAGACGTGGAATTTCCCGGTTACGATGAGGTCAATGTCACGGAGGTTCCCGTATTTGAGGGGATTCTCTCAATTCAGCCGGTTTCAATGGTTCCTATGTCGGGCGGAGGCAAAAACACGACCGATACCCCGGGATTTCCGTTGTAAAGGAGGCGACAGATATGGCATCTTTGACACCTTATGTTCCCCAGACGGTCGTTGTTCATCTCGGTTCGCCGTCTTCAAACGCTCAAAACGTGACCGTTGATTTTATCGACTATATAAAAAACGTTGCTTCCAGCGAGCTTTATCCCACGTGGCCGGAAACCGCTTTGCGCGCGAACATTTACGCTATCGTGACGTTTACGCTGAACCGTATATATACCGAATGGTATCGGAGTCAGGGTTATAATTTTGATATAACAAGCAATACGCAATACGATCAGGCTTTTTTTAAGGACAGGGAAATTTTCGGAAACATCAGCGATATTGCAGACGAGATTTTTAATGACTATATTCGCAAGCAGGGCAACATAGATCCTCTTTTTTCGCAGTATTGCAACGGAACGACTGTTACCTGCCGAGGACTTTCTCAGTGGGGCACCGTGACGCTTGCCAACAAGGGATATACGCCTTATGAAATGCTTCAATACTATTACGGGGACGATATTGAGATTGTCCGAAACGCTCCCGTCAAGGTTAATATCCCGTCCTACCCCGGTTCACCGTTACGTCTCGGAGATCTCGGCAACGACGTTTATGCCGTTCAAGTCCGATTGAACCGAATTGCCGTTAATTATCCCGCAATTCCGCGAATCCCCAACCCGGACGGCATATTCGGTCCCGAAACCGAACAGGCGGTGCTTGCGTTTCAGCGTATTTTTTCGATAGAAACCGTCGGATATGTCGGAAAAGCCACATGGTACAGAATCGCTTACACCGCGGCGGCGGTCAAACGTCTTGCGGATATAGATTCCGAGGGCGTGACGCTGAACGACGTTCTCACGCCGTTTTCGGACACTTTGCGCGAAGGGGACAGAGGCCTTGAAGTAAAGGTTTTGCAGTATTATCTTTCGACGATAGGTCTTTATAACGATTATATCCCGAATATAAGCATAGACGGCTATTTCGGTGCCGCAACGAAAAATGCGGTGCTTGCGTTTCAGCGTTATTCAGGCTTGACCGAGGACGGAATAGTCGGCAGGGCAACAAGAAACGCTTTGCGCGACGCCTATAACGATATAATCGCCGCCGCGCCGCCGACGTTCCAAAGCGGAGAAGCAGCGCTTTTTCCCGGCACTTTCTTGAGAGAAGGCTTTGAGGGACCGTATGTTCGTCTTTTGCAGGAATACCTCGTCAGGATCGCGCAGTTTGATAAAGGCGTTCCCGCCACGGAAGTAACGGGTTATTTCGGCATAAAGACAAAGCACGCCGTTTCCGCTTTTCAAAGCGAATACGGATTTGTCCCCGACGGACTTGTCGGCCCCGTTCTATGGAACGCGATAGCGGACGCTTATCTTGAAACTTTTGCGTGATTTTATCGCAGCGCCTGCGCTTTTTTCGTTTATCCGCGTGTAATTTTATGGTTTACGGAAATATCGTCTTGTGCGTTACGGTCGCGTGCGCGTTCGGTTCTGCTCTTTTCGTTTCTTGTTCGGGCACGGTAGAAGAGGTCTGTCGGATATTTCTTGCGGCGACGGCGGATCAGTCATAAAACCGCCTGTTTGTTTTTTATCTTTCTTTCATTGAACGGTTCTCCTCTGTTTCGGAAGAGAACCGTTTTTCTTGCTCCGGGGTATTGAAAAAAATGAGGAAATGGTATATAATAGTTTTAATATCAATATATGAAAGATTTATTCTTATCAATAGCGGCAACAAAAATTCGATTCAAAAATCGGATTGCGGCGAAGCGTATGTGCTTTTGTTAAACAACTTAAAAACCGCTGTTATGATTGATAAAAGTGAGAAGTTACAGTTCAAATTCGCTAAAAAACAGGAGAGTTTTTATATAAAATATTATGACATGGACTTGTGCCGAGTAATTTAGACGTTTTATAACCGGAGACGTGATATGAAAAATGTTGAATGGATTATTGTCGGATTAGGAAATCCGGAAGAAAGGCATTTAAATAATCGACATAATATAGGCTTTATTTGTGTGGATCGGTTGGCTTCAAAACATTCCATAGCAATAAATGAATCTAAATTTGATTCTCTGATAGGGTACGGCAAAATAGGTGATGCTTCATGTATGCTTGTTAAACCGCAAACATACATGAATAAAAGCGGGGAGGCTGTTGCGCAAATAATAAAAGCACTCGGACTCCATCTCACCGATTTAATTGTTATTGCCGATGACATTTCGCTTTCAATCGGAAGTTTAAGAATACGGTTGAGCGGCAGGTCAGGAGGACACAAAGGTTTAAACAGTATCATCGAATCGCTCGGAAGCATAGATTTTGCCAGAGTGAAAATCGGTGCAGGTATTCCACCGGAAGGTGTTGCTTTGGAAAAATGGGTTGTTTCGGACTTTGAAGATAAAATGGCACCGCTGCTTTTTGAAGTTATCGAAAATGCTTGTAAGGCTATTGAACTTATGGTTGACAGAAAATGTGATGTTGCAATGTCTCGCTATAATCATATCAACAAAGAATGATAGAAATGAACGGAATGGCTTTGATAATAATATACTGTTTAAATCATAGGAGTTTTAGGCAACTTACCGTTTAGCGTATTTCGACAAAACAGAGAATATCCTCCGCTGTTTCGGCGGAGGGTCGTTTTTTCTTGTGCGGGGTATTGAAAAAAATGAAAAAATGGTATATAATAAATATAATATCAATAAAATGCTGTCTGACAAAGGAGTTTGAATATGAAAGATTTTTTCAGATCTCTGAATAAGCCCATTCTTATCGCGTCGCTTGCTTTTGTTGTTTTCGGCGTTTTGTTCACGGTCAACCCGAATATAATCAAGGAAGTTGCAATCAGCTACGTTATCGCGGGCGCGCTTTTTATGTATGCGCTTATTTCTGTGATAATTTATATCAAAACGCCTGTGGGCAACGGCTTCGGACTTGTTTTCGGACTTGTTGCGCTGTGTGCGGGAGTTATAATCTGTTTCAGAGCGGCTGAGTTTGTGCGCATTATCCGCATGGTTATCGGCTTCGGCATCGCGGTTTTCGGAATTATACGTTTTCAGCAGGGAGTTGATCTTCTCCGCCTGAAAAAACGCTCCGGCTGGTTTGAACTGACGGTTTCCGTCCTCCTTATCGCCGCGGGAATAATCGTTGCCGTCGTTCCCGAACTCTTTAAGAACGCCGTATTCATACTTTCGGGTATACTTCTAATCGTTGTCGGAGTGACGAATATCGTCAGCGAGGTCAGAACAAAAAAAGCGATGAAAAAACTGCTTGACACCGAAGGCAAGATAATCGTTCACGGCGAAGTGGAAAAAGACGGAGAATAATATGACCGATTTTTATATAGGCTGTCATCTTTCGAGTTCGGGCGGGTTTTCCTCTATGGCAAAGACCGCTCATTCGATAAACGCAAACACGTTTCAGTTCTTTACCCGCAATCCGCGCGGCGGAAAGGCAAAAGACATTTCGGACGGGGACGTTGCTGAATTTCATCGGCTTTGCGCGGAATATTCGATAGGGAAGATAGTTGCGCATTCGCCGTATACACTCAACCCCTGTTCCGCAGATGAAAAAATACGAGAGTTTGCCCGTATTACCTTTGCGGACGATTTGATGCGAATGGAAAAAGTTCCGGGCAATTATTATAACTTTCATCCGGGCAGCCACGTCGGACAAGGCGTGGATGTTGGTATAAAACTTATCTGCGACCTTTTGAACGAAGTGCTTTTCCCCGAACAGAAAACCACGGTTCTGCTTGAAACGATGGCGGGCAAGGGCAGTGAGATAGGAGGCAGATTCGAGGAATTGAAACGCATCACAGACGGCGTTAAACATCCCGAATTGCTCGGTGTTTGCCTTGATACCTGCCATGTTTACGACGGCGGATATGATATAGTCAACGACCTTGACGGCGTGCTTGAAGAGTTTGACCGAACGGTGGGGCTTGACCGCCTGAAAGCCGTGCATCTGAATGACTCCAAATTCGGTTTTGAAAGCCATAAGGACAGGCACGAAAAGATAGGGCTCGGTCATATAGGCGAAAAAGCGTTTAAAAGAATAATAAATCACCCTGCGCTCCGAAATCTGACATTTTGTCTCGAAACGCCGAACGAGCTTGACGGCTACGAAAAAGAGATAGCGCTCCTGCGCTCGCTTCGCAAAGACTGATACGGAGGACTTAATATGAAAGATAAAACTGCAAAAAAAAGCGGAAAAGGATTGCGGATAATCTGCATTCTGATTATGATAGTCCTTCTCGGCGTTATCGGTTATTGCGTGTATAATATTATAACGATTCAAAATGAATATAACGAGAGCAAGAACGCGTTTCAGGCCGTTGCCGATCTTGTAGTTAAGAAGATCAAGGTTCCCTCTTCGGACGACAAAGAAGCCGAAGTGACGGTTGAGATCGATTTTGAAGAACTCAACAGACAAAACAAGGATATTTTCGCATGGATATTCTGCGACGGCACTCCTCTTAATTATCCCGTGGTCAAGGGCAAAAACAATGACCAGTATCTGCGTCACCTGATAGACGGCAGATACAACAACAGCGGCACGCTTTTTCTTGACTCCTCAAATTCAAAGGATCTTTCGGACGCGCACTCTTTCATCTTCGGACATAATATGAAAAACGGAACGATGTTTGCGTGCCTGCTAAACTATTCAAAGAACGGATATTATGAGGAACATCCGTACATATATCTGTTCACGAAAGATGTGAATTATCGGCTCGAAGTCTTTTCCGCTTATAAAACAACGGATTCCGACACGGAAAGCTACAAAAAGGATATCAAACGGAACGACGATATGACGGCATATTTCAACGGATTGAAAGGACGCTCCGATTTTTCGTGCGATATCGAGTATGCCCGCGGCGACAAGATTCTGACTCTTTCCACCTGCGAATACAGCCGCGCCTCCGGCAGATACGTTGTGCATTGTCTGATTAAGCCTGTTGAAAATGAGAATAAATAACGAAGCAAAAGGGATGTAAAAAAAGCCCAGACCGCAAAAAAGGCTGAAAAATACAAAAAAAGCAATGGCTTAAAAGATAAACAAAACGACTCAAAACAGCAATTTTTGTGTTTTTCCATAAAATAAGGTTTTAATACGCCTTTTTTGCTACGGGCGAATCTCACCTCTCGATGTATAAACATACACCAAGGCTGATGATGTCCGGACTCTTATCGCCCGACACAGGCTATTTTCGGTTATTTTCTCTCTTTTCGTTTTGGCGGGCGTCAGCCCGCCTGCGTCTCAAAAAGAAAAAATTCCTCGAAAATTTTTCTGTGTCGGGTGCGTGCAGTTTTTACGGTGCGGATTTTTGTCATAACGACAAAGAAGCCGCCGTGAATACTGTCGTATTTGCAAGGCTTTTGCGAAAGTCAGGGCGAAAATCCGCCCGTTAAAACCGATGAGAGTTCGAAGATCATCAGCCATGGGTTTGATTCACCCATTCTGAACCTTTTTTCCTATCCCCAACGGGGCTGTAAAAAAACTTGCGTTTTTTTACAGCCCCGTGTTTTTTACTGTTCACCGTCGAAATATGTTATCATAACATCTGCAAAATATTCGGCGGCGCGCTCCGCCTCCTCCTTTGCGTTGGCGTCCGAGCCGACTTCAAGCAGCATTGAGCCGTCCGTCAGATGTTGGTTGAATCTGCTGTTGCTGACTATCATCGGTCTCATCAGCGTCGGATAGAGTCTGTTCGCCGTGTCCTGCAAATGGATCGCCAGACAAAAATTGTTTTGCCAGGTCGGAAACTGATACGTCGCATTCCCCGCGCCGACAAGAAACATCAGCTGCGCGCAAGTCTCTCCGTTCAGCGTTGTGACTGTTTTATACCTTGTCCCGTCGCTTGCAAGCAGACAGTCCCTGTGTACGTCCAAAACCACTTTTATCGACGGATATTTTTGCTTGCAGGCGGTTATATCCGCATAAGAACTCGAATAAGAATGATTGTAGTCGAGGTCGTGTATCGTCGTTGAATGAATCACCGAATATCCCGCCGCCGACAGCCTCCGTTCGATGATATTGCCTATGCTTATCATATTTTTTTCGGGATCCTGCGTTCTGAATGTTTCGCTTTTGTCGTAACTTTCCCCGCTTCCTTCGTGATAACATTCCGTCGTGTGGGTATGAACAATCAGTATCTGCGGCTCATCGCTTCCTTTTTTCGGGACGGCAGGCGGTTTTTCGGACAAAAGGGAAGAGATGTCAAAGTTTATTTTATGCTCGTTTATAACATAAATCCCCTTCGCGTTGTCCATATAGTCCGCTCCCTTTGAAAACCGCGCGACTATCGGATACGCGCCTTTTTTTTCATCTTCCTCCGTAACATAGCCGCCCTCGAGCCACGGGACATTCTCATCAGTTTGCTCCGAGCGAAACCTGTCGATCCTGTTCGCGTTTTCATCAGTCCCTTCGTATGCTTTATAATCTCTCGAAATATCTGCGGAAAACTCCCTGAACTTCATCTCCGTTTCCGCAACGATATCCATTCCCGATGTTGCAAGCAATAACGCGGACAGCGCGGAAAAGCAGACCGCTGTTGCCGCAATATTGATTTTCGGATTTCTCATAACGCTGAAAAACTTCCGCACTTTTAACACCTCAGAAAAGTATATGCGCGTTTCAGCTGTTTAAGAACACCGAAAGAGTTTCTTTTTCCGCCTTCGGGTGAAAAACCCTGTTCAAAAAGCCCGATATCACGTCAGAACAGCGTTCAACGGCAAGGTCAATGTCTTTCGGGGTAACTATAAGCCCGCCGTTTTTTTCGTCAGACAGGTCAATCACTGTCGGAACGCCTATCGAAAATACGGGAATACCGAGCGTTTGCCTGTCAAGTGCGTTGCGGTGATTTCCTACCCCCGATCCCGGACGAATTCCCGTATTGCTCAACTGTATGTTTTTGCACAGCCGTGATTTTTCCCGCGCGGCAAGCGCGTCGATTACCACGACCGCATCGGGGTGAATCGCGCTGACGACGGATTTTACAAGTTCCGCCGTCTCTATGCCCGTCTTGCCCAACACATTCGGCGTTATTTGGCAGACCTCTCCGAGACCGAGTGTATCAAACCCGGCATGACCTTTCAGATGACGTGTGACCACGAGTTTTTCCGCTGTTTTCGGACCTATCGCGTCTGCTGTAAGCGAGGGATTGCCGAGCCCTACCACAAGTGTCGATTTTCTGTTTCCGAATATCTCTTCAAATTCTTCTTTTGCAGCGTTTACGGTGCTTTCCACGCTTGCGTCGTCGTAGTCGTCTTTGCTGAAAGATATTGTAATATACCGACCTTTTTCTTTTCCCGTTTTTTCTTCCGCGCTGTCCGATAAAATGTCCGTGACGCTGACTTTTACACCGTTCTTTTCATATTCGTTTTGCCGTATTTCGTTTGTTTGAGCAGAATCGTATTCTTTTGTGAGTTCCGCCGCCATATCCGTGCGTATCTGCATTGAAATCACCTCATAGCAAGTATTGGCAATTTTTTGTGATGTTTATACCAAAACGGTTGCTTTTTTTTGTATGATGTGTTATTATTAAAATAATATTATATTGTTTATTACGGGAAACGAGGGGAGAAGAAGTATGAAAAACTTTTTCAACAAGTATTTTATCAACCCCATGGCGGCGATGGCGCAGGGACTTTTTGCATCGCTCCTGATAGGAACGATAATCAATACTTTGGGAACGCTTACCGGTTGGAGCATTCTTAACGACATCGGCGGCTTTGCGTCCGCTATGGCAGGTCCTGCGATGGCCGTGGCGATAGCGTATTCTCTTAAATGTCAGCCCCTTGTTATATTTTCAATGGCAGCGGTCGGCTATGCGGCGAATGTCAAAGGCGGCGCGGGCGGACCTCTTGCCGTTTTCGTTATCGCTCTTATCGCCTCCGTTATCGCAAACCTTCTTGCAGGAAAAACAAAGGTCGATATTATTCTTACTCCTGCAGTCACGGTTCTTGTCGGCGGACTGCTTGCCATATTCATCGCGCCCCCGATAGGCAGTTTTGCGAATGAATTCGGCAAGCTTATAATGTGGGCAACAACACAGCACCCGTTTGTTATGGGTATCATCGTTTCCGTTATCGTCGGAATACTTCTGACGCTGCCTGTCAGCAGCGCGGCAATATGCGCTTCGATCGGTCTTACGGGACTTGCCGGCGGTGCTGCTGTTGCGGGCTGCTGCGCGCAGATGGTCGGCTTTGCGTGCGCAAGCTTCCGCGAAAACAAGATAGGAGGTCTTGTCGCTCAGGGTCTCGGAACAAGTATGCTTCAGATCGGAAACATAATGAAAAATCCCCGTATCTGGATAGCCCCGACGCTTGCATCCGCAATAACCGGTCCCATTTCCACAATGGTCTTCAAAATGGAAATGAACGGCCCCGCGGTTTCGTCCGGTATGGGCACCTGCGGTCTGGTGGGACCCATCGGCGTGTGGCAGGGCTGGATTTCCACGGGACATTCCGCAACATGGTTCGACTGGCTCGGACTGCTGCTTGTTTGCATTGTTCTTCCCGCCGTTCTGACGGTTTCGATAGATCTGGTTATGCGTAAGCTCGGCTGGGTGAAAAACGGCGACCAAAAGCTTGTAATTGAAAAATAGTGAAAAAAAACGGAAATTTTGTTTTTGGTATTGCATTTTAATCAATGTTCTGATATAATAAATCAGTACGATAGTGTTTTTTTCGGGAGGTGACATTTATGCCTAACATTAAATCCGCAAAGAAGAGAGTTAAGGTTACCAGCTCTAAGAATATGCAGAACAAGGTTTTCAAGTCTGCAATGAGAACGAATCTTAAAAAACTTAAAGTCGGCATTGAGGCAAAGGACGCGGCTTCTCTCAACGAAGCATACAAGATTCTTGACAAAGCGGCGGCAAAGGGTATTATGCACAAAAATACCGCTGCCAACAAAAAAGCAAAGCTTGCCGCTCAGTTCAACGCGTAATCAAGTCGAAAAGGTTATCTGTCTCATGCTTTATCGCGTGAGACAGTCTTTTTTGCGAAAAAAAACGGTAATTCGGGAAATGATAACGGAAATACGGTTTTACCGGTCTCTCAAATAATACAATTATGAGGAAAAAATATTATGGCAAACACAAATAAAAGCGGAAAAATTTTTACCAAGAATCTGACGATGGTCGCTATCCTGACCGCAATCACGGTCGTGTTGCAGATTGTTTCGCTTGTTTCAAGACCGTTCCTTCCTTTTTCAATTACGCTTTCGCTTTTTTCGATAGTTATAGGCGCGGCGCTGTGCGGTCCCGTAACAAGTTCTTGGCTCGGCTTTGTATTCGGCGTTACCGTGCTTCTTTCCGGCGATGCGGCGGCGTTTCTGACCGTTAATATTCCGGGAACTATCATAACCGTTCTTGCAAAAGGAACGCTTGCGGGACTTGCGGCGGGTCTCATATATAAACTTGCTTCAAAAGTCAACGGTTATTTCGGCGTTTTCTGTTCTGCCGTTGTTGCTCCTATTGTAAACACCGGTGTGTTTTTGCTCGGTTGCAAACTGTTCTTTATGGATACTATCACATCTTGGGCAGAAGCGGCAGGCAGTCCAAATGTAGGTTCTTATATAATTTTGTCGTTTGTAGGTATCAATTTCCTGATTGAACTCGGTGTCAATATGGTTTGCAGCCCCATTATACTTCGTCTTATAAATATTCGTAAAAAGGAAGGCTGATTCTGATGAACGTAATCGGTATAGACGTCGGCGGAAGCACAACAAAAATAGTTTGTGTCAGCAACGGAAAAATGCTTGATCCGATGCAGGTCAAAGCGACCGACCCTCTGACCTCGGTTTACGGGGCTTTCGGGAAATATTTGAGCGAAAAGGGCTTGACGCTTGAAGATATTGATATGATAAAGGTTACCGGTGTCGGCTCAACGTATATTCGCGAGGGACTTTACGGAATCCCGACCGAAAAAGTCAACGAGTTCACGTCCATCGGTCTCGGCGGACTTGCCATGTCGGGGCTTGACCACGCAATAATCGTCAGTATGGGCACGGGTACGGCGTTTGTCGAAGCCGGAAACGGCGTTAACCGCCACATGGGCGGTACGGGCGTCGGCGGAGGAACCTTGCTCGGTCTCGGCTCCAAGCTTCTCGACGTTCGCAATTATGAAAGCATTGTTGAAATGGCGCTGAAAGGAAACTTGGACAAGGTTGACCTTTATGTCGGAGAGCTCTCAAAATCGGAAGAGGGATATATGCCCTCAAAAGTAACCGCCGCCAATTTCGGAAAGGTTACGGACTTCTCCACGAAAGAGGATATAGCGGCCGGGCTTGTAAATATGGTTTTTCAGACCGTTGGTATGATGAGCGTTTTTGCGGCGCAGACCGTCGGGCTTAAAGATATCGTCCTTATCGGTAATCTTTCTAAATTCCCCAATATACGAGAGCTTTGCAAGCAGGTCGAAGATCTTCACGACGTTCGTTTTCACGTTCCCGAGTTTTCGGAGTACGCGACGGCTTTCGGTGCGGCGTTGAGCAACCGCTGATCTCTTTTTTATAAAATAAAAAATACGGCGCAGTCGTTTTTCGACTGCGCCGCGATATTTTTCTTAAATTATTGTTTTCCCTCGTATTCGTTGACGAAATCGAGAATTTTCTTGTCCCCGTAAACACTCTTCCAGTCGCAGTTGAAATCGTCTATCGCGTACTGGGTGAGCGGGTGATAGATAAGATGGTCGAAAAGTTCGGGGTTAATGGTAACAGCGTCGCCGCCGACCATCGCAATTTTATGAACCTGTTCGATGGTTTTGAAGCTTGCCGCCAACACCTTTGTCGTAACGTGGTTGATTCTGAACATTTCCTCAATCTCTTCAACAACGTGAATACCGTCACTGAGAAGGTTATCAAGTCTGTTGACGTAGGGAGCAACGAATTTTGCGCCCGCGCTCGCCGCAAGCATTGCCTGCTGCTGTGTGAAAATTGCGGTAACGGTAACGTTTATGCCTCTTTTCGTAAGAGCCATGGTCGCTTTGAGTCCTTCGAGACCTATGGGAACTTTTACATAAAAATTATCTCCGGCAATATCTCTGAGCGCCTCCGCTTCCGCGATTATATCGCCGCACTTCTCCTGCGTGGTCTGAACGTGGAGCATTTTGTCGGGACCGATAATGGATCTGATTTCCTTGATAAGTTCGACAAAATCTCTTTTTTCCTTGGAAATGATAGTCGGGTTTGTCGTAACGCCCGCAATGGGGAAGAATTCATTGCATCTTCTGATTTGGTCAACGTTGGCGGTATCAATAATGTACAGCATACAAAAGTCCACTTCTTTCATATTATTTATGCCTTTATTTTATCACATTGTTTATTTTTTGTCAATACCGACACAGTAAAATATGTACGAATTATATGTGACAGCATTGTGCATATTTACTATATATTTTCGTGATGTTCACCAAAATGAATAAAAAAAACTCGGCAGGGGAAAACTTTTCACGAATAAAACAATGCGGAGGGCATCATGTCTGATTTTTACAGAAGCAGAAGCGGAGCTTTTTTATCTTTCATGCGCCGCAAGGGTATTTATATTGCGATGATCTTATTGCTCGCAGGGGTTGTTTCGGTCGCATATTTCAGGATAGCGGACAAGGAAACGCCGGAGGATGTAAATTTGGCTCGGGAAAATGCGGCGATCCCGAAGATTACGCTTCCGCCGAGCCCGACGGAGCCGAAAACCTCCGACGCGGGGGAAAACATTCCCAAAAATCCCGTTTTCAAGGCTCCGATAGAGTGCGCCGTTTCACAGCCTTTTTCGGGAACGGTTCCCGTTTTTTCCGAAACGATGAACGATTGGCGGCTTCATCAGGGCGTTGATTACAGAACCGAAACTCCCGCAAACGTGACGGCGGCGGCAGACGGTATAGTTGAAGACGTTTACAGCGACGGCATAATGGGAAAAAGCGTCGTTCTGGAACATTCGGACGGAACGAGAACCGTTTATCAGTCCCTTGAAGATACCGCGGTTATTCGGGGACAGACCGTTCTCTGCGGTGATTTGCTGGGACGGACGGGAGCGTCCGCCGCGGCGGAAGCCGATATGGGGATTCATCTTCATTTCGCCGTTATTCGAGACGGCGCGTATATAGACCCCGAAGAAATATTGAAATAGCGGAAGACGCAAAACACGCGTTTTGACCTTGACTTTCCTCCGAATGTATGCTAAAATATTTATCAAGAGAAAAATATTAAAACAAACATTCGGAGGAAAAAAATGCTTCAATATTTTCCCGGAACGGTAACTGAAAAAAACGGACGTTCTGCAAAAGAACTTTTTGAAGACGTTTTTGACGGCTCGGACGGCATTATGCTGATGACGGTTCGGAACATAACGGGACTTGATACGCCGACGCTGCAAAACTGGGTTCATCGCGGCTGGGTCAAACGCCCCGTACATAAAAAATATTCGGTTGATCATCTGGCGCGCATTCTGATTATCAACGCCCTGCGCTCCGTGACAAGCATGGAAAACATTTCAAAGGTTCTGAACACGGTTTGCGGCAGCGTTGACGGCTCGCGTGAGGGGATAGTTTCGGACGCCCGTTTTTATGAGTATTTTGTGGACGCTTCCGAACGCGTTGAATACGGCGAGCTCGAACCGGGCAGCGACATCGACAAAACCGTTTCCGAGACCATCGCCGACTATAACGCTCCGACGCGGGAGGCAAAAGAACTTCTTCATCGCTGTATAAGAATTTTTGTTTTGTTCATCGCCTCCGAGCTTCTTCGCGGAAGAGCAGATTCCGCGATAGCGGAGCTTGAATGAGGGGAGAATGCAAAATGGAAGATATTAAAGTTTTGTCAAGCGAAAAAAAGTATTCGGGAAAAATCGTCGGCGTCCGCGTTGACACAATAGAGGAAAACGGTCGGGCGTGCCTGCGCGAAGTGGTGGAACATTGCGAGGCGGCGTGCGTTATGCCGGTGGACGACGACGGATACACGTATCTTGTCCGTCAGTACCGCCACGGGATAGGCAGGTATTCGGAGGAGTTTCCTGCGGGGAAAGTCGATCCCGGCGAAACGGGTGAGGAATGCGCGGTTCGCGAATGCGAAGAGGAAATAGGCGCGGTGTGCGAAGATCTTTGTTATCTTATGCCCATGCCCGTCAGCCCCGCGTACTGCGAGGAGATTATACATTTATATTTTGCAAAAGTCAAAATCGAAGGAATGCAGCATCTGGATGACGGCGAGTTTCTTACCGTCGAGCGCGTTTCGGTGGACGAAGTTATTCGCCGCATAGACGAAGGTCGGATAACGGACGCGAAAACCGTTGTTTTGGCTCTTGCATATCTCCATAAAAACAATAAACAGCAAAATGCGGAGGGTTGACCTCCGCTTTTTTGCGCTATTTTTTCAATTCCGTCAACGGTTTGAATTCATACCCCTCATTTTTCCAGCCCCGTATCAGTTCTTCGAGAATTTCTGCGTTTGTTTTCGATGTCAGATGAAGCAAAACTATCGCGCCGTTATGTATTCTTGAATTGAGTTTTTCAAGCGCGTATTCTCTCGTCGGCTGTTTTGAGTTGTCCCAATCTGCGTATGCGAGAGACCAGAAAACCGTTGTGTAACCGAGCATTTGCGCCTGCTGAAGATTTGATACGCTGAATTTTCCCTGCGGCGGACGGTAAAACTTCGGCATATCCTTGCCCGTCGTTTGCCGATATAGGTTTTCCGTTTGTTCAAGTTCCTTTCGCAAATCCGCAAGCTCCTTGATTTTACTCATATCGGGGTGCGTGGCAGTATGATTCCCGACGATGTGCCCCTCGTCAACCATTCTGCGCACAAGTTCCGGCTGGGTCTTGAAATAATTGCCGACAAGGAAAAACGCGGCGGGAACCTGTTCGTTTTTCAGAACGTCGAGTATTTTGTCCGCGTTTCCGTTTTCATAACCTGCGTCAAAGGTCAGATAGATAACCTTTTCCTCTCTGTCGTCGTAATAAAACGCCCCGTAACCGTCAAGTTCTTTTTGTGAAACGTTTCCGCGCGGAGTTTTGTTTTTTCCGTTTGAAAAACTGAGTCCCCAATCGGTTATTTCCGCCAGAGTGCCGACAGCAGAGGCGTCTTTTTTCGGAATGACCGCAACGGCTATCGCCGTCGCCGCGATAAGACCGCAGGCAATCACGGCTTCAATTCCGCTCGGCTTGAGTTTTTTTAATGCATTCAACAGTTTTTTCGCGTTAAGTAACTTCGGCAGTTTCATCTGTACAGTTCCTCCGCTTTTATCTTATTTTCAAAAAAATTGACGCTTGACATCGCGGCAGGCCGCAAAAACCGTCCGAGACACCGCAGACTTTCGGGGTCACCCTGCGTGATGACGCACGGCTTTTCCGCGCAGGACAGCGTCGCCAGAAATCCCATATCGGAAAGAACATCAAACGATGCGGAGCTGATCGCGCCGAAAGGGTATGTATAAACGGCGGGATATATGCCCGTATGTTCGTATGTTTCGGACTGCAATTTTCCGATATCTTCAAGTAAAACCCGCGTATAATGTTCGTCTGTCTCTCCGCTGATCTTTTTTGAGCCTTTTCGCTTCCCGTTGGTATGCATCGAATATGTGTGGTTTCCGATTTCAACGCGACCGCTTTCAAGCATTTCGTTTATCATATCCCAAGTTATGTGCGAATAGTACGCGTTCGGTTTTTCATTTTCGTATAAATCCGTGTATTCACCGATAAACGATATAAGCATTTTCGCATCGTATTTTTCAAGCAGCGGATATGCGTAAAGGTAGTTGTTGTAATAACCGTCGTCAAAGGTTATCACAACGCTTTTTTCGGGAAGGGGAGAATCGGAGTATACGAAATTTATCAGATCCTGCATTCCTGCAAATGAATATCCGTTTTCTTTTAAGTATTTCAAATCGCTCTCGAAAAGGCTCGGCGACACAACGTATTTTCCCTGTCTTTCCGGATCTTTCAGTATCGAATGATACATAAGTATGATGACAGTAGCTTTTTTCGGTTCTTTTGCCGAAAAGGCAGGGTCGCGAACCGCAAGAAGACATATCAGACAGATTGACGTGAGTATGCAGACGGTTCTTCTGAACAGCTTTCTTTTCAATCCCTCGCTCATTCGCTCACCTCTTCCTTCGATATATATTCGCGGAAATCGGGTTTGATACATTTTTATCGTTTTTTCTTATTGAAAATCGTTTGATAATGTGCTATAATAACCTATATAAATAAATTAAAGGAAATAAGACAATGAAAACACCCTCCGAAATTGCGGCATTTACATCCGATATCGGTGTCGCAAAAGCAAAATTGAGTATCCCCAGAATGACAGCTCTCGGATTTCTTGCAGGCTTGTTCATAGCCCTCGCCGGCGCGGCGTCAAACACCGCTTCCGCGCTCATTTCGAACGCAAGCGTTGCAAAAATCGTCAGCGGCTGCATCTTTCCCGCAGGATTGACGATGGTTCTTTGTGCGGGAAGCGAACTTTTCACAGGAAACAGCCTTATGACGGTTGCGCTTCTGGACAAAAGAATTAAACTTCGCGGTCTTTTGAAAAACTGGGTGTTCGTATATATCGGGAATTACGTCGGAAGCGTTCTTACCGCGGCTCTCGTTTCCCTTTCGGGTCAATTCGGGATGTTCGGCGGAAAAGTTGCGCTGACAACCGTTACCGTCGCCGCAAATAAGTGCGCGCTCGGCTTCGGGCAGGCGTTCGTTCTCGGAATACTCTGCAATATTCTTGTATGCACCGCCGTGTGGATAAGCTTTGGTGCTGATTCCGTCGGCGGCAAGATCTCGGGCTTGTTTTTTCCGATAATGGTCTTTGTTGTCTGCTGTTTCGAGCACAGCATAGCGAATATGTACTATATTCCCGCGGGGATTTTTGCGCAGTCCTCGCTCGGACTTGAACAGGCGGCGTCCGTCGTCAATCTCGGAATGCTGTCATGGAAAAACTTCTTTATACATAATCTGTTGCCCGTAACGCTCGGGAACATTGTCGGCGGAGTTTCCGTCGCCGTCATTTACAGCGCCGTATACAGAAGCGGAAAGGAAAACAAGCGTGGTTAATATCGGCAACGATTGGGATGATATCCTGAAGGACGAGTTTTCAAGCGAATACTATCTGAAACTTCGTCAGTTTCTGAAAAAGGAGTATTTTTCGCGGACGGTATATCCGCCGATGAACGATATATTCAACGCGTTGAAAGCGACTCCGTATTCCTCCGTCCGCGTCGTAATTCTCGGACAGGACCCGTATCACGGCGCCGGACAGGCGCACGGGATGTGCTTTTCCGTTCGCAGGGGCGTCGAACCGCCTCCCTCTCTTGTAAATATTTTCAAAGAGCTGAAAGACGATCTCGGCTTTGATCCTCCCTCTCACGGTTGTCTGCAAAAATGGGCGGATAACGGCGTTTTGCTTCTTAATACGGTGCTGACGGTGCGGGCGGGAAGCCCGAACAGTCATAAGGGACAGGGCTGGGAGATTTTTACCGACAATATAATCCGCAGACTTAACGAGCGTCGTTCGCCGATGGTTTTTATGCTTTGGGGCGCGAACGCAAAAGCAAAGGCCGGCCTTATAACCGAAAAAAGGCATCTCATTATCAAATCCGCGCATCCTTCGCCTCTTTCGGCGTATAACGGCTTTTTCGGAAGCCGACCGTTTTCTGCGGCAAACCGTTTTCTTGTTTCACAGGGGCTTGAGCCCGTCGATTGGAGGATAGGTGATAACGAATGATGAAAAAAACAGTATCCGCCGTTCTTGTTTTGGTTTTTTCTTTTATGCTTCTTTCTTCCTGCGGCGAAAATAATTCGGACATTTCGAAAACAAAAACCGCAAAAAGATATACTTTTTATTCGCTTGATACGGATTGCTCGCTGACCGTTTACGGCGATAACGATTCCTTTGCTAAAATCGCCGCCGACGCGGTCGACGAAGTGAACAAGACGTTTCCCGACGGAAAGAATTATGTGCTCGCAGACAAAGGAGAGACGCTGACTTTTGATGAAAAGACCTATTCGCTGCTGAAAAAAGGGCTTGAAATAAGCAGGTTTACCGACGGGGCGTTTGACTTGACCATTGCTCCTTTGACGCGGCTTTGGAATATTCCGGACTCAAAAACTCCTCCCGATGAGGGCGCGATCGCCGCGATGCTTGCTTTCTCCGGAACATCTGGCATTAAATTCAACGACGCCGATCGTTCCGTTACGTTTGAGTCCTTCGGCGGTTTTGACGTCGGAGGCATCGCAAAAGGCTTTGCCGGAAATTTCGCCGCCGACGCCTTGAAAAAAGCGGGGTGTGCGGACGGGGTTCTTTCCCTCGGCGGAAATGTTATCGTTTGGGGCGAAAAGCCGGACGGCTCGGATTTTACGGTTGCGATAAAGAATCCTCTTTCATCCGAACATACATCCGAATACCTCGGCGAAATCAAATGCAAAGATGCCTGTATAGTAACTTCGGGAACTTACGGAAGATATTTCGAATATGAAGGAAAGCGCTATCATCATATTATTGACCCGTCCACGGGTTATCCCGCCGACACCGACGTGTTGAGCGCGACCGTCGTTGCCGATGACGGCGCGTATGCCGACGCTCTTGCAACCGCTTTTGTCGTTCTCGGGTATGAAAAGAGCGCGACTTATATCTTATCCGCAATCGAAAACGGCTATATAAAAGGCGTTGTTCTCGTAAGCAACCGTTGCCGCGTCAGAGTTTTCGGCGATATAAATTTTGAATTGACATCCGGCGACTTTGTTAAAGATGAATAAACTTTTTCAAAGGTCGGAGCAAAACGCGGATATGCATACGGACGAAGCCTCGAAACAACGGCGTTCGTACCGTATTCGCGTCGCCGACTTTGTCCTGATAGCCGCATTTATTGCGGCGGCGTTTGTTCCGTGGCTGTTTTTGCGCGGAAAACCGGCAAAGAGCGTTTTTGTGATATTGAACGGCGAAACCGTTCGCGAAATGCCGCTCGACAGGGACGGGGAGTTTTCGATAGACGGAATAGGAAAGGTCGTTATAAAAAACGGAAAAGCGTTTGTTTGCGATATGACCTGTCCCGACAAAATATGCGAAAAAATGGGAAAAATAAGTTCTTCGGGGAATTCCGTTGTCTGTCTGCCAAATCGGCTTGCCGTTGTCGTTGACGCGGGAGGGGAGGTTGACGCCGTTGTCGGTTAGAGTTCAAAAAACCGTTCGGCTTGCGCTTCTTATGGCGACAGCTCTCATCCTTTCCTATGTGGAAAGCGTTTTGGAGTTAAGCCTTGTTGTTCCCGGTGTAAAGATAGGCATAGGAAACGTACTTCTCACTTATGTCCTTTATGAATACGGCTTTTCGACCGCCGCGGGCTTCGGGTTGACGCGAAGCTTTCTGTCCATGCTTTTTCTCGGCAGGCTTTCGTCCGCGATATTTTCGCTCACGGGTATGGCTCTTGCCGTCCTTGCTATGGGCGCAGCTGAAAAAAGTGGGCGTTTTTCGCCTCTCGGCGTTAACGTTTCAGGCTCCGTTTTTCACGTTTTAGGACAGCTCCTCGCCGCCGCGGTTGTGACGCAGACCTTTTCTGTTCTCGGCTTGCTTCCTTTGTATGCGTGCGTTTCGGTTGCCTGCGGCGTTCTGACCTACCTTCCTCTTATTGCGGTTCTGCGTTTTGAGGAGAGCAGAAAGCCCGTCGCAGGGAAGATTTCCCGCGATTGCTGAAATTTGTGCATTGAAACCGATGCTTCGGTATGGTATCATATATCCGTGAACCCCTGATCTTTCAAATTTACGGAGATGATGCATTATGTTCGAAAAAGCGCTTAAAAAACTTTCGGACGCTGTTTTCAACACCGAAAACGGCGCGCTTTACATGTTAAAAACACTTTCGATTCTCGCGATTTTTCAAATGGTTTATTCCGTTTCCTTTTATCCGCAGAATCACACCGCGACCGTCGAGATATTCGGCGGAGGCTGTATGACGGCGACAATAGCCGTTGTCTGCTTCTTTTTTGCGGTCAAAATCAAAGAAAAAAGGAAAAAGTGAGTTTTCATCGCTTAAAAAAATAAATTTGTTGTAAAGGACAGAATTTGCAAAATGATTGGCGTTTCGACCGCTTGCCTTTATCCTCTCGAAACCGAAAAGGCTTTTGAATACCTTGCGGAAAACGGCGTAAAAAATACGGAGATCTTTTTCAATACGGACTCCGAACTTTCGCCGTCCTTTGTCGCCGAACTGAAAAATATCGCGACGTCGAACGGCGTTCGGGTATATTCGTTACATCCGTTTATGTCAAGCAGCGATTATTATTATCTTTTCTGCGAATATCCGCGCCGCCAGGCTGACGCGCTTGACAAGTACCGCCGTTTTTTCGAGGTCGCGGCTCTGCTCGGCGCCGAAGTCGTCAACTTTCACGGCCCCCGTCGTGAACAGGCGGTTTCTCCCGAAAGGTATTGCGAAGTTTATACACGGTATTATCGCGAGGCTCGCAAAGAGGGCGTTTATTTCTGTCAGGAAAACGTCAGCCGCTGTCACAGCCGCAGCCCCGAATTTATTCGTTATATGTCCGAAAACTGCGGTGACGACGTTCGCTTTACGCTTGATATAAAACAGGCGCACAGAGCCTGTTTTGACCCCTTTTCTTTTATTGACGCAACAAAAGGCAAACTCAAGCTCGTTCACTGCAACGATTATAACGAAAGCTGCGATTGTCTGCTTCCGTTCCGCGGTTCGTTCGACCTGTCTCTTTTCCGAAACAGGCTTTCGGAAAACGGATATAACGGAATGTTCACGATAGAGGTCTATTCGCAAAACTATTCCGACCGAAGCGAAATTCTTGATTCATATCACAAACTCAGCCGACTTTTTGAAAGGAAGTAAAAATATATGAAATGCCCTTATTGCGGTTTTGATGACAGCAAGGTAATAGACTCCCGTCCCGCCGAGGACAGAATAAGGCGTCGTCGTGAATGTCTCAAATGCGAGAAACGGTTCACCACCTTTGAGGCGGTTGAGCACGCGCCTATTGTCGTTGTCAAAAAAGACGGCGCGCGTCAGGAATTTGACAGGGAAAAACTGTTTAACAGCCTTCTTCGCGCCTGCAACAAACGTCCCGTTTCTTATGAGACTATCGAAAAGGCGGTCGATTCGATAGAAAGCACTCTTCTCAACGAACTCGAAAGGGAAGTGCCGTCCTGCCGTATCGGTGAACTTGCTATGGAAAAACTTCGCGATATCGACGATGTCGCATACGTCCGCTTTGCGTCCGTTTACAGACAGTTCAAGGATATCAACACGTTTATGGAAGAATTGAAATCGATTTTGAAAGACGGCAATCTCTGATGAAAAAGGAAAAGAAAAAATCTCAATTAAGGCGATTTTTACCTTATTATAAACCGTACGGAAAGATTTTCGCCCGCGATCTCGGCTGCGCAACCGTGGTCGCGGCTGTCGAACTTGTTTTTCCTCTTCTCGTCCGCATACTTTTGAACAGCTCCGTAAGCACGGAAACGCAAGCAAGTCTTCGCTTTATCTGGCTGACGGGGCTTGCCATATTGCTTATGCGCGTGCTGGACGTGTTTGCGAATTACTATATCGAGTCCCGCGGTCATATTATGGGCGCGTATATGGAAACGGATATGCGAATGAAGCTTTTCGACAAGCTTATGAGCCTTTCGTTTTCATATTATGATAAAACCGAAGTCGGTCAGATAATGTCCCGTATCACCACCGATCTTTTTGATATAACGGAGTTTGCGCACCATTGTCCCGAAGAATTCTACCTTGCCGGATTAAAGATAATCGGCGCGTTTATCATTCTGTGCACCGTCAGCGTGCCGTTGACCCTGATAATCTTTGCTATCCTGCCGTTTATGATTCTTTTCGCGTTCATATACAATAAAAAAATGCGTCGAGCCGCAAAGCTTCGCCGCGAAAAAATAGGAAATATCAATGCCAACATCGAAGATTGCCTGAGCGGTGTCCGCGTTGTCAAGTCTTTCGCGAACGAGAATGTCGAGCGTGATAAATTTGATAAAACCTCCGACGATTTTCTGTCCGCAAAGAAGTTGAGTTACCATTATTTCGGTATCTTTCACAGCGGCATACGCTTTTTCGACGCCTTTATGTATCTGGCGGTCGTCGTTTTCGGCGCTACGTTTATCGCTCTCGGAAAAATCGACCCGTCCGACCTTGTAGCATTTGTTCTTTATATTTCCTTGCTTTTGACCGCCATAAGCCGAATAGTTCAGTTTACGGAACAGTTTCAGCAGGGTATGACGGGCTTTGATCGATATGTTGAAATAATGGATACTCCCGTTGCGCTCAAAGACTCCCCCGATGCCGTCGATATCGGCAAGGTTAAGGGCGATGTCACTTTTGAAAATGTCGGTTTCTCATACGGAAAAGATCTCGGAAAAGTTCTCAATCACATAAATCTTGAGGTTAAAGCCGGCACGAATGTCGCTGTTGTCGGACCTTCGGGCGGCGGAAAAACAACGCTTTGCAGCCTTATCCCGCGTTTTTACGATGTTACCGAGGGCAGAGTGCTTGTTGACGGAAAAGACGTCAGAAGCGTAACGCAAAAATCTTTGAGAGAGAATATCGGCATAGTTCAGCAGGATGTTTACATATTTGTCGGCACGGTTCGCGACAATATCGCTTACGGCAAACCCGGCGCAACCGATGAAGAGATAATCAATGCCGCAAAACTTGCGGGCGCTCACGATTTCATTATGGCTCTCGAAAACGGCTACGACACCCATGTCGGACAGCGCGGCGTGCGCCTGTCGGGCGGTCAGAAACAACGCATCTGCATCGCCCGCGTATTTCTGCGCGATCCGTCTGTTCTCATTTTTGACGAGGCGACGTCAGCACTCGACAACGAAAGCGAACTTGTTGTTCAGACCTCTCTCGAAAAACTTTCAAAAGGCAGAACCACGTTTATTATTGCGCACAGACTGTCCACAATAAGAAACGCCGACATTATAATCGTTTTGACCGAAAACGGAATTGAAGAAACAGGCACGCACCGAGAACTTATGGAGAAAAAAGGGGAGTATTACAAACTCTACAATCTCTATGCCGACGTGTTCTCCGACCAATAGAATGGGAAAATATGGAACTGCACGAATATTATTCCGAAATAAACAGCCGCATAGAAAAAATTGACTTTGACGCTCTGTGGAAAGACTTCAAACCTTTGAAATTTGCGCTGTATAACGATGAAAAATGCTTCTTTGACGGACAATACATCGAAAAAACCGATGATTTCTTCGCTAACACGGCGATAGAGTTTAACGGAGAAGTTATTGCTATATGGAATGTTTCCGAACCGACGGATTCAGATGTTCTCACCTCGAAAATCGTGCACGAAATGTTCCACGGATTTCAGACGATAAGCGGGGAGAAGCGTTACGCCGATGAGATGGCCGTATTTTTACGATATGCTCAGCGGCAGGACGAATCCTTCTCCGCGGGAGACACTTGAACGTATGATGGATGTGCTGGAGAAACGGCTCCCGCCGGACGAAAAGCGCCGCGCGGAATTCATAAACCGCGCGGCGATCAGCAGAGGCGAGATCCCCTGCGATATCAGCGAAAAGATCATTGGAAACCCGGAGTGTTGGAATAGCTTGCGCACGACGCTGCAGACCATGCTCGAATCGAGTAAATAAGGAGAACAGGCAATGAACGAAAGATTAGATCGTTTCACGAAATTGTTGAAGGAGATTTTCGAGCTCGATAAATCCGACCTCGATTTTGGTATTTATCGCGTGATGAATCTCCGCAAAACCCAGATCGAGCAATTCCTGACGGAGCGTCTGCCGCAGATGGTGCAGGAGACCCTTGCCCCATTCGCACAGGGCAGCAAGGAAGAAATCCGCGCAAAAATGAAGCAGATCGAAGATAGTGTGGCAGAAATGGGCATGACGGTGGATGCTCTCCCCGACACGGCTCAGAAGAAGCAGCAGTATTTGCAGTTCCAGAAGCAACTCGCGGAAGGCGCAGATCTGGCCGCGCTGGAGACAGACGTGTACTCCGCGCTGTATTCCTTCTTCAACAGGTACTATGAGGATGGCGATTTCATTTCCAAGCGCCGGTACAAGGAAGGCGTGTATGCCATCCCCTACGAGGGCGAGGAAGTAAAGCTCTACTGGGCGAATCAAGATCAGTACTATATCAAAACCAGCGAAAACTTCAAGGATTACACATTCGTATTCGACGGGATCACCGTCCATTTCCATTTGGTGGACGCTACCACGGAGCAGAACAATAACAAAGAGAGCAAGGACAGCAAGCGCACCTTCATGCTCTTTACGGAGGATGAAGAAAATTACCCGGGCATCAAGCGTTTTGAATATGATCCGGATGCGGCGGAAATCGTTATCCGCTTCGTGTATGATGTCCCGGAAGATAGAAAAAAGAAATATGCCGAGGAAAACTATGCCGCTATCACGGCTTGGCTGCTGTCGCTGCGGAGGGCGGAACTTAATCCGCTGATCGCACCGATCCCCACCGGCAAAGGACGGGAGACAACCACACTTCTGGAAAAACACCTAAAGGGTTATGTGGCGAAGAACACATTCGATTATTTCATCCACAAAGATCTGCATGGCTTCTTGACGCGTGAGCTGGATTTCTTCATTAAGAGCGAGGTCATGCATCTGGAGGATCTGGACACCGGCAGCGAGACCCGTGTGGAGACTTATCTTGCCAAAGTAAAAGCCATTAAGCGCGTCGGCAAGATTATCATCGATTTCCTTGCCCAGATCGAAGATTTCCAGAAAAAGCTGTGGCTGAAAAAGAAATTCGTGGTGGAGACCAACTGGTGCATCACGTTGGATAAGATTGACGAATCCTTCTGGCCGGAGATCATCGGGAACAAGGCGCAGATTGATGAATGGATCGCAATGTACGCCATCGACGAAGCGGAAGGCTGGACGAACCCGCCGTCCGTCGATTTCCTGCGCCGGAATAAAAATCTGATCATCGACACCAAGCACTTCTCCAATACGTTTAAATTCGCGCTGCTGGAGAGCATCCCGGATTTGGATGGGCATACGGACGGTGTAATGATCAATTCGGAAAACTTCCAAGCGTTAAGTTTGCTGAGACTAAAATGTGAAAAACAATATGATCATATTCATATAGATCCACCTTATAACACCGATACGAGCGGATTTTTATATAAAAACAACTATCGTCATTCAAGCTGGGCGAGTATGATGATCGACAGATTGTGTGAGTCAGACCAGTTACTTGAGGATGAGGAAGGCGTATTCCAGTGTCATATAGACGAAAACGAATATGAGCTCCTTTTCAATGTTTTCAATTCTCTCCATCGGCAAAACGCAGGGACAATTGTCTGGGACAAGCTTAACCCGATGCTTGGACGGAAGGGCGTTGCAACACAGCATGAATATGTGATTTTTAGAACAAATTCTGATAGATCCATTTATGCCCGAAATGACAACATCGGAAAGATTTTCGCTTATGCAGAGAAAGAGATCAAGAATAACGGTGGAATAAATGAGGCAAGTCGGAGGGCGTTTGCTGCAAGGCTTACTGCTGACGAGAAACTCTCCGGCGGTGACAGAGCATACAATTTTATAGATGATGATGGAAATATCTATCGTCTTGTCGCTATGGGAGCACCGGAACGCCGTACAGATCCAAAGTACTTTATTCCACTAATACATCCCGTTACTGGCAAACCGTGTCCTGTGCCCTCGAACGGCTGGTCGAGAAAGCCGGAAACCATGGCAAAAATGTTAGAAGATGGCACGATAATTTTTGGAAAAGATGAGACTACTCAGCCCCAGAAAAAAGTCATTCTTTCAATCTCAGGAGAAAGGCAAATATCATCAGTAATAGAAGATGGAAAAAGCGGAAAAGCAGACTTGGATAAACTGGGATTGGATTTTCCGTATGCACACCCAGTGTCGTTATATGAAACACTCATTTCCGCAAACCACGGGTACTCAATTTTGGATTTCTTTGCAGGATCCGGTACTACGGGACATGCCACAGTCAATCTGAATAGAGCAGACGGGGAGAAGCGAAAATACTGTTTGGTTGAAATGGGAGATCAATTCTATTCCGTTGCACTGCCTCGCATGAAGAAGGTGGTGTATTCTGCTGCTTGGAAAGATGGCAAACCTCAGAATCGTAATACCGGTATCTCACAAATTATCAAATACATGCGTCTTGAGAGCTACGAGGATGCGCTCTCCAACATTGAACTCTCCGACAACGGCGGCCAGCTCAAGGCGCTGTTGGGCGAAGATTACATGATCCACTACATGGTGGATCTGGAGAGCCGCGGCAGCCTTCTGGACGTGGAGGCGTTCTCCAATCCCTTCGCCTATACTATGAAGATCACCGAAAAGAACGAGTGCAGGGAACGCCCGGTGGATCTGGTGGAGACCTTCAACTACCTGATCGGTCTGAATGTCTCCCGTCAGAGCGCGATCTCCTACTGGCTCAGTAAGCCCGCTGAGCAGCCTGCTTACGAAGGAGCTGTGGAGCTGGTCAGCGATATCAGCGGGCAGTACGCTTTCCGGCAGATCGAAGGCACCTTACCCGACGGTCGCCGCGCTTTGGTGATCTGGCGCACCGTGACGGATGACATTGTTGCCTCCAATGCGGCGCTGGATGCCTATTTCACCACCTATCGCAAGAATGCCGACGATCGCAGGTATGATGTGATCTTCGTTAACGGCGACAGCAACCTTGAAAACCTCCGCGGCAGCAGTGAAGGCTGGACGGTGCGGATGACGGAGATCGAATTCAAAAACCGTATGTTCGAGGAGGCGTGAGTATGGCAAGAAGAACCGCCCCGCAGGCCTCTTTCGACGATCAGCTCGTACTGTTCCGATATTTCCTGCATGAGCTAAAAATTGACTCCATCAGTGCTCTCAGTGAAAAGCTGAACAGCAGCGAATACGAGGGCATCAACGAAAGCGGCAACACATATTTCTACACCTGTATCGCCCGCATCTGCCAGATGCGAGGCGCAGCCGTCACGTCCGAAAAACTGCGTCTGTATGATGAGAATATTTGCCGTCATACCCGCCAGATCGGAGAAAAACGCGGCGGTCTGCAATGGAAGTATTTCCAGTATGTCGCCCTTCTCTTCACGGAAATGTATCTGGATCGGTATTTTTCCGACGCGGACGCCTTCTGTGCAGATCTCAATGCATGGCTTGGGCAGGTAAAGAGCCTGTCTCTCGGCCTTATAGATTTTCAGCCGTATACGGCGGATAAACTGAATAAGCTGGCTTTCATGTGCGCCACCGGCAGCGGCAAAACGCTGATCATGCACATGAACATGCTGCAGTTCCTGCATTATTTCAAGCGGGCCAAACGGATCAACGGCAGATTGTCCATCAACAAGGTTATCGTGCTGGCGCCCAACGAGGGCATGAGCAAACAGCACTTGGATGAGCTCTCCTTGTCGTCTATTTCGGCGGCGATGTTCGAGAAGGATCGCGGTTTTGTCAGACAGCAGGATGACGTAATCGTAATCGATATGAACAAGCTGAAGGAAGAAGGCAAGGTCAAGACCGTCTCCGTCGACAGCTTCGAACAGAACAATCTGGTGCTGGTGGATGAGGGGCATCGCGGCCTGTCCGGCGACGTGTGGTACGATTACCGTACCCGCCTTTCCGAAGAAGGTTTTGCCTTTGAGTATTCCGCCACCTTCAAACAGGCGCTGAAAGCCAATGCCACCGGCAATACCCAGCAGGTCAGAGAAGCTCGGACACTAATGGAGGAATATGGGAAATCCATCATTATGGATTATTCCTACAAGTATTTCTACAGCGATGGGTACGGCAAGGACTATCGCATTTACAATCTGCAAAGCACCGTGGATTCGGAGCAGAAGCATTTGTATTTGGTCGGATGCCTGATGTCCTTCTATCAGCAGATGAAACTGTTTGAGGTAAAGGCAGATGCGCTGCGGGAATTCCGGATCGAAAAGCCGCTGCTGGTATTCGTGGGCAACCGTGTTACCGCGCCAGTCAAAAGCAGTAACCTAACACAGGCGGAAAAGGATCTGCTCACGGATGTGGAAGAAGTGCTGCTCTTCTTCAACAAATTCCTGAGCAACCGCGCACAATCGATCGAGCATATCCTTGCCGTGCTGAACGAAGATACCGGACTAATCGAAGCCAGCGGCAAAGAGCTGTTCTATCAGGATTTCCGCGCGCTGCAGGATATTTTCGGTTTGGAGCTGGATCCGGCGGTTATTTTCGCAGACGTCCTCCGCATCGTTTTCAACACCGACGGAAACGCTGACGAACCGCGCCTGCGGATGGAAAATATTCGGCATGTCGCCGGTGAGATCGGCTTGAAGGTGGGCGAATACGGCGATTATTTCGGTGTTATCAACATTGGCGACACGTCCGGTCTGCTGAAAAACTGTGAGCAGAAGGGCATCATCGTCGGTAATGAAGAATTTGTTTCAGAATCGCTGTTCCGAAATATTAATACGCCGAATTCCAATATCAACATGCTGATTGGCTCCCGCAAGTTTACGGAGGGCTGGAACAGCTGGCGCGTTTCCACCATGGGCTTGATCAACTTTGCAAAAGGCGAGGGATCGCAGGCCATTCAGCTTTTCGGACGCGGTGTACGCCTGAAAGGCTACAACGGATGCCT